>CAZMZF010000008.1:9478-93342 GCA_964570765.1 uncultured Ignavibacteria bacterium | reverse complement strand
ATATCCCGGATATCAAAATAGAACTTCTGCACCTTACCTCCTTTTTAAAAGTTAAAAGACCAAAACTTTCTTTCCCTCCAAGATGAAACCTTTAAAATATTAAATCATTAATAATTTTTTAGTCTGGATTTGTCAAGAGAAAAGATAAAAGTTCAATTGACATTAGTAAAATTTAGCGTATATTATTTAACCATTAAAAGCTTAGTATATCATAAATTTAAGGAGGTTAAATTGTTCGAGAAGTTGAAAGAAAAAATAGAAAAGAAAAAAGCAGTGGTAGGGGTTATAGGCTTGGGTTATGTGGGGTTACCTTTGGCGGTGGCGTTCGGAGACCAGGGTTTTCAGGTTTTAGGATTTGATATAAACAAAAAGAAAGTTGACCTGATAAACTCCGGCAGGTCAGACATAGATGATATCAAAGATGTGCAGGTAAAAAAATTAGTCCAGAAAGGGTTTCTCAAAGCTATGACTAATTTTGCTCTTTTAAGAAAAGCTGATTGTATCTCCATCTGCGTCCCCACCCCTTTAAGTAAAACCAAAGACCCGGATGTCTCCTACATCCTTTCTGCGGTCAATCAGGTGAGAAAATATCTCCATCCCGCACAATTAGTGGTGCTGGAGAGTACCACTTATCCTGGCACAACTGAAGAGCTTATTTTACCAATCTTAGAGGAAACTGGCTTGAAAGTGGGCAAGGATTTCTTTTTATCCTTCTCACCAGAAAGGGTTGATCCAGCCAACAAGAACTTCACAGTTAAAAATACACCCAGAGTGGTTGGAGGGATTACCCCTTTATGCACCCGGATCAGCAAGCTTTTCTATGAACAGATCATAAGTAAAGTCGTTCCGGTCTCGTCCACTCAAAGCGCAGAGATGGTTAAGCTTTTGGAGAATACTTTCAGAAGTGTGAATATCGGGCTGGTGAATGAGGTGGCATTGATGTGCGACCGGCTGAAAATCGATACCTGGGAGATAATTCAGGCTGCTGATACCAAGCCTTTCGGTTTTATGCCTTTTTATCCGGGACCGGGCTTGGGTGGTCATTGTATACCCATTGACCCTCATTACCTTTCCTGGAAACTGAAATCTCTGAATTACTATGCCCGTTTCATCGAATTAGCCGGGGAGATTAATTCCCATATGCCGGAATATGTGGTGGAAAGGGTAACCCGGATATTAAATCAGGTCAAGAAAACCCTTAAGGATTCGAATATCTTAGTCTTAGGAGTGGCTTATAAAAAGAATATAAGGGATGTTCGGGAATCACCAGCTTTGGATGTGATCAAGCTTTTGCAAAATGCCGGGGCTAAGGTTAAATATAATGACCCTCATGTCCCATCAATCCTGATGAACTCCTATATAATGAAATCAGCTAAGCTGACTTCAGCGCTTTTGAAAAAAACAGATTGTGTGGTTATCGTTACTGACCATTCTGCCTATGATTATGACTGGATCGTTAGAAATTCTAAATTAATCTTCGATACCCGCAATGCTACTAAGCTGGTAAAGGATAACCGGGGAAAGGTTGTAAAATTATAACTTTTTTACACCCTTTGAATTTCCTTTACCTTTTTATGTTAGAAGAGGAGAATTTAAAATTTATTTTGGGAGGAAATCTGAGGGTTATAAAAATCTTAATATTTTTTTTACTATTTATGGAAATTCTCTCTTTTTCGAGTTTTTCAACTATCTTAGAGAATATCCCTTTAGATAGCTGGGTCTATTCAGGCATAGAAGAGCTTTATACTCAGGGGCTTCTCCCTGAACTACATAGGAATGTAAAACCTTATACCCGTGGCGATATTGCCTCTTATCTTAAAGAGATCAATTCTCAGGTAGAAAAAGGTGATTTAAACTTAACTCAGACACAATCCTGGCTTATAGAAAAGCTTAATCAGGAATTTGAATACGAACTAAAAAGCCTGTCCGAAAATGAAAAAGAGGAACCAAAGAAACTTAAAGCTCTCCTGAATCCTATTTTATATCTAGTTAAAAATCAGTCCGAATCTGAATCGAGTGGAGATGACTCCTCTTATGCCCGTGGGAAATCGATTATGGAAGGTGCTTTTCAATGGAAGAATTTCTTATTCAAGGATCGGGTTATAATCGACACTAAGGCTGAAAAGGGGAAAAACCTGTTTGGGCAGAAATGGAAAAGCGACCTAACCGGCATCTTTGACCAGGGATATATTAAGGGAAATTTCAAATATTTTGAATTCCAATGGGGAAGAGATTACCTGCGCTGGGGACCGGGATCAAAAGATTTCCTTTTGCTCTCCGGCTTTTCACCCCCTTTTGATATGTTAAAACTTTCAGGTGAGATCGGAGCTTTCAGATTTGATTTCTTCGCCACTAGCTTGGATGAGCTTTTTTTACCTGATTCTAATCTTTTTGCCAAAAGGTATCTTTCCGGACACAGGATTAATTTAAAGTTGAAATCCGGAGTGGAATTAGGTCTTTCTGAAGTAGTGTTATATGGAGGAGAGAAAAGAAAACTGGAGCCTTATTACCTTAATCCCCTTTTCATCTTCTATGCTGAACAGTTCAATCATAACATAAATGACAACCTTCTCTGGAGCCTTGATTTTTCCTTAACCCACTTTAAAAACAAAGAATTTTACGCTGAGCTTTTGATTGATGATTTCCAGTACGATTTCAAATCTGAACCTCAGCAAATAGGGTTTCTTTTGGGTGCAAAAACAGCAGACCTTTTTGGTTTCTCTAAAAGTTACCTGACCTTAGAATATGCTAGGGTTAATACCTGGGTCTATGGACAGAATAAGCCCTGGAATATCTATGCATACCGGGATGTAGGAATAGGGAGCTCTTCCGGTCCGGATGCAGATTATATCTATGCAAATCTACTTTACCATTTTAGCAAAAGCTTACAGCTCTCTTTTTCATTTGAATCTAAAAGAAAAGGAGAAGGGAAAATCGGAGTTCAGCCCTCGCCGGTTCCAAAAACTGAGAAGTTCCCTTCAGGAACAGTTGAAAGTACCAATGATTTTATTCTTGAAGGAGTATTCCAGCCGGATCCTCATCTTTTTCTGGAAGGGATAATCGGATATACCTATATAAAAAACTACCTGAATATTTCTGAAGAAAAAGAAAATAACCTTTACTTTAAACTAAATTTCAATTATAATCTATGGAAGGAGCTCCGGTTCTAAATTGTCAAGTCTTACCCTTAAAGCCCCGGCTAAAATAAATCTTTTCCTTAATATATTGAAAAAAAGAGAGGATGGTTATCATGACATCTTTACCTTAATGCAGAAGGTTGCTTTATACGACACTCTCACTTTTTTCAAAATAAATGAGGGAATAATATTAAAAACTTATAATACCAGACTCCCTTTAGATCGAAGAAATTTAGCCTATCAAGCAGCTGAGCTAATATTAAAGGAGGGAAAAGTTGCCCAGGGGGTAAAGATAATCCTCAAAAAAAAGATCCCCATCTCCTCCGGATTAGGAGGTGGCAGTTCAGATTCAGCCACCACCCTCCTGGGCTTAAATCGATTATATAACCTGAATTACTCACTTAAGAGACTTCATCCCCTGGCAGAAAAGTTAGGCTCAGACGTCCCCTTCTTTTTATATGATCAAACTGCTATAGCTGAAGGAAGAGGAGAGAGAATTACGCCGGTTAAAATCTTTAAGGATTACTGGATAATTTTAATCACCTTCCCCTTTCAGGTCTTGACTTCCTGGGCTTACCAGGAGGTCAAAATGAACTTGACAACTAAAAAAGATTTTATTACTATTCAAAATCTTCAGAAAAAAGAAGGTTTTTTGGAGGCTCTGAATTTCTGGAGAAACGATTTTGAGGGAAAGATCGCTGAAAGATACCCTCAGGTTAGATATGCCCTTAAGCTTTTATCAAAACTTGGAGCAAAAAAATCCTCCATGACGGGAAGCGGACCCACCGTCTATGGAATCTTTGAGCAAGAACCAGACAAAGAGGAGGTGAACAGGCTCTTCAAAAGTGGAGATTGGCAGGTTTTTGTAACCCGGCCAATTCCTTAGCACCAAAGGTCCGAGAGGATCAACCAATTTTCCGGGGCTGGTATCCGCCTTAGGAGGATACAGCTCGTAGAGAGGTGAGAAGGTGGAAATCACAGAGGTAAGGATTACCTTAAGAGATGAGGAGAAACTTAAAGCGTTTGCCAATATCACCTTTGATAACTCCTTTGTGATCAGAGGTTTGAAAGTTATCAATGGCAACCAGGGCTACTTTGTCTCCATGCCCAGCCGGAAAAGGACAGATGGCACCCACCAGGATATCGCTCATCCGGTGAACAATGAGATGAGGAGATTGATCGAAGAAAAAGTGTTACAGGCTTACGAATCTGAATTGAGGACCCAGGGAGTTTGATTTTTCAGTCCTGTCTTGTAGATTGATTTAGGCATTGGGGCGTAGTCAAGTGGAAAGACACGAGACTTTGGATCTCGCATTCCCAGGTTCGAATCCTGGCGCCCCAGCAAAACTGGTAGATAGTTGTTAGTGAATAGTTAATAGATGTTTTGATAGCTATGGAAAATAATTCACGCAAAAATTTAGTAGAATTAAAAAAACAGGCTAAACTCGATGAAGTTCCTGTTTATGATGAATTGAAAGAAGCAGTAGAGGTTTTATTAAAAGGGATACCAGTCATTGGAGGTTCCCTAGCTTATTTAATTCATACTACTTTACCAAATTTATGGCAAAAAAGAGTAAGTGATTTTTTACACGAAATCGCTGTAGAAGTTGAAAAAGTTAAGGACAATGTGGATAAAAGCATAATCGAAAGAGAGGAATTTAGCTATATTTTCGAAAAAACAATCCGTTCCGTGATGCAAAATTATCAAAAAGAAAAAATTGAATGTTTTAAGGCAATTCTTATTCACTCTTTAATTCCAACAGATATCAAAACCGAAGAAAAGGAATTTTTCTTGAATTTAGTCAACGAAATGACAGTAACTCATATAAAAATTCTCCATTTGCTTTATGATCCTGATGCATTTAATAAAAAACAGGGAAATCGAATAAAAAACGGTGGCATTGGTTCTCGAATGCAAATTTTTAGTAGCTGTTTTCCCGAATTAACTGAACCCTTACTAAGAACAGCACTCTCTGATTTAGATTCAAAAGGTTTGACAAGAGTGGGCCCTGCTCTCAATATTACAATAAGTGGCACAGACATTTCAAAACTAACAAATTTAATAACAGATTTTGGTAAAAAATTTATAAACTTTATCACTTTGGAGACTTAATTCGATTGATAAAAGTTGAAGTACAAGTTGTATTTTTTAAGATATCTTTTAATAATTTCTAAAATGCTTATAAATAAGAGTATCCTCTTTCTATTAATATTGTCTTTTGTTTTTGTTTCTTCCTGCATTAAAAGAAGGGAGATAAAGGTTGAGTCTGACAAGAATATTGTAGATAAAATAATCCGTGAATATGTCTCAGCTTTAGACTCCGCTGATACGGACAAACTTCTGAGCCTGTATGCCAAAAGCCCGGATATAGTCGTTATTGGAACCGGGGAGGAATTTTATACTGGCTATGACCAGGTCGAAAAATTTTACAAGGAGTTCAAGCTGACCCTTTCTCAATGGACCAAGAGGCATTTCATCCTCTCTGAGCTGGAGACAAAACTCATAGATGGGATAGCTTGGTTTTCCTCCAGGCTGGACTTGAGTTTTGAACAGAAAGTAAAAATAAAAGGTAAAACAAAAATAAAGCTAATAGAGAAAAAGATTCGTTTCACCGGAGTTTTAATCAAAGAGGAGGGGAACTGGAAATTAATCCAGAGCCATATGTCCCTTCCCTCACTTTAAACAGGATAAATATATGCCAAGCGATTTGAAACTTATTGCCGGTAACTCTAATCGTCCCTTAGCTGAAAAGATCAGTCAGTATTTAGGAATACCTTTGTCTCAGGCTGAGGTTTCAAGATTTTCAGATGGGGAGATAAAAGTTAAGATAGATGAGAATATCAGAGGCGCAGACCTTTTCATCATTCAATCCACAGGGGCTCCAGCCGAAAACCTCTTAGAACTTTTAGTCCTTTTAGATGCGGCCAGAAGAGCTTCAGCTAAAAGGATAACTGCAGTTTTACCCTATTTTGGCTATGCCCGGCAGGATCGAAAAGATCAGCCCAGAGTTCCCATCACTGCTAAGTTAGTGGCTAATTTGATTGCTGAAGCTGGAGCTAATCGGGTCTTGACGATGGACCTGCATGCCGCCCAGATCCAGGGATTTTTCGATATCCCCACAGATCACCTTTTTTCCAATCCGGTTTTCTACGATTATGTTATTAAATTAAATCTTTCTGATCTGGTGGTGATCTCTGATCTCGGTAGCATCAAAATGGTTCGTAATTTCGCCAAGAAATTGGGTTGTCCTATGGCGGTGATGGATAAAAGAAGACCTGCCCCTAATCAGGCTGAAGTCTTAAATATCATCGGAGAGGTTAAAGATAAGAACGTTATCATCCGGGATGACATAATCGATACCGCAGGCACTTTAGTTGAATTCGCTTATGCCCTGGAGAGAAACGGTGCCAAAGATATTTACGCCTGCTGCACCCATGCGGTTTTATCTGGACAGGCTTTAGATAAGATAGAAAAGTCTCCCATAAAAAAATTAGCGATCTCCGATACTATCTGCCAGAATAAAAGAAATTTCACCAATAAGATCGAGGTGCTCTCCGTAGCAGAGCTATTTGGTGAGGCGGTAATCCGAACTAATAAAGAGGAATCAATAAGTTCACTTTTTGAATATTAATTGTTTGAAGAATTAGAGTATGTGAAAGGAGTAAAAAAAGATGAAGGAGATTTTGCTTGAAGCTAAAAGAAGGGGTAAAACTGGTAAGGAGATTGCTAAAAAGTTACGAAAAGAAGGGTTTATCCCGGCAGTGCTCTATGGACCAGGAGACGAGCCTACTCCCTTGCAAGTTGAATCCAAATCATTGGTCTCAATCCTGCGAGCAGGTAAGGGTGAAAACGTTATAATCACCCTGAATATCGATGGTGATAAAAACGTAACGAAAAAGGTCCTAATCCGGGAGATCCAGCACGATCCTCTCTTAGGAAATATCTTACATGTCGATTTTCAACATATACTTCTGACCAAGAAAATTACAGTTAAAATCCCGGTTCATCTGGTGGGAATACCTATAGGAGTACAGACAGATGGGGGAATATTACAGCACGTTTTAAGAGAGCTGGAAATCGAATGTCTGCCTTCAGATATACCGGAGAAAGTGGAGTTAGATGTTGCCGCTCTCAAAATAGGCGATTCCATCCATGTGAAGGATGTAAAGTTAGAGAAGGTTGAGATATTATCTGATCCTGAAGGCTCAATTATAACCGTGGTGCCACCTACAGTCTTCAAGGAAGAGGTAGTCCCTGCAGCTGAAGAGGTCAAGGAGCCCGAGGTCATAACTGAGAAGAAGGCTGAGGAAGGTGAAGAGGAGAAAGCAGAAGAGGGCAAGGAGGCCAAGGCTAAAGAAACTGCAAAGCCTGGTAAAGAGGTAAAAGCTGAGAAGCCCGAACCCAGAGCCAAGGGAAAAGAGGAGAAAAAGGAAGAAAAAAAGAAGGGGGAGAAGTAACGAAAACAGCTTAGTTATTGATTATAAATTGGCTTCATGTCATTCTGGGGGAGTTCCTTATGGGGGCGACCGAATCCGCTTCAGGCGGATGTCGATTCTTCCCCCGCCAACGGTGGGGGTCAGAATGACAAATGTGAAGAAGGAGTAATAATGAAGGGAATCATCTTAGCAGGCGGGTTGGGGACCAGACTTTATCCATTAACCAAGATCACCAATAAACATTTACTCCCGGTCTATGACCGTCCTATGATTTTCCATCCTGTTCAGACTCTGATCAATGCAGGAATAAGGAATATTTTGATAGTTACCGGCGGTAATAATGCTGGAGATTTTTTGCGTCTCTTAGGGAACGGTAAAGGTTTTGGGCTTAAACACTTAAATTACACCTATCAGGAAAAAGAAGGTGGAATAGCAGAGGCAGTCGGTTTAGCTGAGCATTTTGCCGAAGGGGAGAAAGTCTTGATTATGTTAGGAGATAACATAATCGAGGGGAATATCCAGAAAGCTGTAGAGGATTTTAAATCCCAGAGAAGTGGAGCTAAAATCCTTTTAAAAGAAGTCGATAATCCTAAAGAGTACGGTATCGCTCAGATCAAGAATGGTAAGATTATAAAAATAGAGGAAAAGCCAAAAAGACCTAAAAGTAACTATGCGGTGATTGGCATCTATCTGTATGATAACCAGGTATTTGAGATAGTTCGATCTTTAAAACCTTCAGGTCGAGGGGAATTAGAGATAACTGATGTGAACAATGCTTATCTCAAACAGGGAAACCTTACCTATTCCTTTCTAAAAGGTTACTGGCTCGATGCTGGGGAATCAATCGATGCTCTATTAAAAGCTAATAAAATCGTAGCTCAAAAAGGGGCGAACAAAAAGTATTTTTAGGGTTTAAAGATGATTCAGGGAGTAAGGCAGAAAAAACTTAAAATCATCCCGGATGAGAGGGGAAAACTGATGGAGCTTTTAAGGTCGGATGAAGAGCTTTTCATACAGTTCGGGCAGGTATATATGACCACTGCCTATCCCGGAGTGGTAAAAGGCTGGCATTTCCATAAGAAGCAGATCGACAACTTCATCGTGATAAAGGGGATGATTAAGTTAGTCTTATATGATAGTCGGGATGATTCCCCTACCAAAGGGGAGATCAATGAATTTTTCCTCGGAGAGGACAACCCGCTCTTAATTCAGATACCACCTCTGGTATTACACGGGTTCAAGTGTATAAGTCCTGAAGAGGCGATCTGCATCAACTGCCCAACTGAAGCTTATAATTATCTTCAGCCGGACGAATATCGCATCCCTCCTCATACGGATGAGGTCCCCTATAAATGGGAAAGAAAGGATGGATGATGAAGCTTTTAGGAACTGAAGGAACTATTATATGGAAAACACTCTTTATTATGGTGACAATTTAAAAGTACTTAGAAGATACGTTTTAGATAACTCTATTGATTTAATCTATTTAGACCCTCCATTTAATTCTAAAGCAACTTATAATATCCTTTTCAAAGAGCCAACGGATAAACCTTTAACTGCTCAAATAACAGCCTTTGAAGATACTTGGCATTGGACCGAAGAAACAGAGAGAATTTTTCAAGAGATAGTCGAAAAAGCACCTGCAAAAGCAGTTAAAATGATGATTGCTTTCAGGGATTTTATAGGTATTAATGATGTGATGGCATATCTGACCATGATGTGTATAAGATTATTCGAGCTGAGAAGAATACTTAAAGATACTGGCTCTATTTATCTCCATTGCGATCCAACTGCTAGCCATTACCTGAAAATTTTGATGGACACGGTATTTGGGAAGGAAAACTTTAGAAATGAGATTATCTGGTGTTATTCAGAGAGAGAAATTTCCAAAAAAAATTGGAATAAAAAGCATGATGTTATATTCTTCTATACAAAAAAGAGTAACGATAAGCATACTTTTAATTGGAAAGAGGTTGCAATCCCTTATAGTGAAGGAACATTTAAAAAGTTTAACTATGTAGATGAAGCTGGAAGAAAGTTCCAAATAAGAGGAAAAGGAGGACCTTACGTAGGTGAACAAGGACTTGATATTTCCCTTGAGGAAACACATCAAGACTGGGTTTATAGAGACTATCTTGATAAATCGCCGGGTGTTCCACCAAGGGACTGGTGGCCTATTCCAGTGATTAATAGGGCTGCTAAAGAAAGATTAGGATATCCTACTCAAAAACCAGAAGCTATTTTAGAAAGGATTATCCTTGCTTCTTCAAAAGAGGATGATGTTGTCTTAGACCCTTTCTGCGGTTGTGGAACAACTATAGCAGTATCTCATAAATTTAAACGCAAATGGATTGGTATAGATATAACTCATTTAGCAATAAATCTAATCAAGTGGAGGTTAAAACATCAATTCAGATTAGAGCCGAAAATTCACTATAAAGTAATTGGTGAGCCTGCTGACCTTGAAGGCGCTAAAGAATTAGCTTTTCAGAATAGATATCAGTTCCAGTGGTGGGTTCTATCTCTTATAGATGCAAGACCTTTTGGTGATAAAAAAAGAGGGGCTGATACAGGCATTGATGGATATATATATTTTATGGATGAAAAAGACAAAATTAAAAGCGCGATAGTTCAAGTTAAGAGTGGTAAAATTTCTGTTAAAGGCATAAGGGATTTATGCCACGTTATAGACGGAGAAAAAGCTAACATCGGGATATTTATATCGTTGGAGACCCCTCCTTCTGCAATGAAAAAAGAGGCTTTCTTAAAAGGTTATTATAAATCTCCCCCTGGTGAAAAGTATCCGAAGATTCAAATTTTAACACTGAAGGAAATTTTTGAAGGTAAAAAACCAAGACTTCCCTTAAAACTGGATTCCTTTAAAAGAGCTCAGAGATATATAAAAAAAGTGAAAAATTTTACAATATTTGAAACAAATTCATATTAATTTTTGAAAGTGATTCAATGAATATTTTAGTCACCGGGGGGGCGGGCTTTATCGGCTCCAACTTCATCCATTATATTCTAAAGAATTATCCTCAATATCAAATCGTAAACTTAGATAAGCTTACCTATGCTGGTAATTTAGATAACCTTTCTGATATAGACTCTTCCCCTAATTATAAATTCATCAAAGGTGATATCTGCGACCAGAAACTGGTGGAAGAACTCGTTTCTCAGAATATAGACGTAATCGTAAATTTCGCCGCAGAAACTCATGTTGACCGTAGCCTGTATGAGCCCAAAAGCTTTGTCCAATCTAATATTTTAGGCACTCAGGTTTTATTAGAATCAGCTTTAAAGTTTAAGCTCAAAAGATTTATTCAGATCTCCACAGATGAAGTATATGGAAGTATAGAGAAGGGAAAATTCTTTACTGAAGAAAGCCAGCTTTTGCCCAATAGCCCCTATTCAGCCAGTAAAGCCGGTGCAGACCTTTTAGTCCGGTCCTATTTTAAAACTTTCAACCTACCTGCTTTGATTACCCGCTCATCTAATAATTATGGGCCTTACCAGTTCCCGGAAAAGTTGATCCCCTTGTTTATCACCAACGCCTTAGAGGATAAAGAACTCCCGATTTACGGTGACGGCCTTTATATCCGGGATTGGATTTACGTGGAGGATAACTGTAGAGGTATTGATTTAGTCCTGCATAAAGGTAAAGAGGGTGAGATCTATAATCTCGGTGGGGGTGCGGAAAAAACCAACTTGGAGATAACAAATCTTATCCTTGAATATCTGAATAAACCCCAGAGTTTAATAAAATATGTCAAAGACCGACCAGCTCATGACCGAAGGTATGCTCTAAATTCCTCTAAAAGCAAAAAAGAGTTAGGGTTTAAGCTGAAAGTAAAGTTGGAGCAAGGACTTAAAAAAAATGTAGAGTGGTATATTAACAATAGAAACTGGTGGGAAAAGATAAAAAGCGAGGAATATCTTAAATATTATGAGAAACATTATCTATCCAGAATGGATCCATTCGGAAAAAGAGAAAGGGTATGAGGGTTTTAATCACCGGCTCGAATGGACTTTTAGGGCAGAAACTGGTTAAAATATTCTCTCCTGATCATCAGACCACAGGAATCGATCTCCAGATTGAGTCTTTCATTCCAGAAGAAAATTTTACTTATAAGACTTTAAGTATCCTTCAAGTAGAAAAACTAAAAGAACTTTTCTCTTCTTTTAAACCTGAAGTAGTGATAAATACAGCCGCTTACACGGATGTGGATGGCTGTGAAGAAAATAAAGAGTTAGCCTGGTCAGCGAATGTAGATGGGGTGAAAATTCTCGTAGATTTATGTAAGAAGATAAAAGTTAAACTGGTTCACCTATCCACTGATTATATCTTCGATGGGAAAAAAGGCCCTTATTCAGAGGATGATACCCCAAATCCAGTTGGTTATTATGGACTCACCAAATTAGAAAGCGAGAAGGAAATTTTCGAAAGGAAGATAGATTTCTTAATCGTTCGCACTAATGTACTTTATGGAAAAGGTGAAAATTTAAGACCAAATTTCGTCTTATGGCTAATCCAGAAACTCTCAAATAAAGAAAAAGTTAAGATAGTTACCGACCAGTATAATAACCCCACCCTGGCAGACAACTTAGCCAGTGCCATAAAGGAAGCAATAGAAAAAGGTCTCTCCGGGATTTTAAACATTGCCGGGAGCGAATACCTTTCCCGTTACGATTTCGCTTTGAAAGTAGCCAGAAAATTTAATTTTGACCAAAATCTGATTTCACCTGCTAAAACCTCTAAGTTAAAACAGAAAGCCCCTCGCCCCCGTGAGGGCGGACTAAAAATCGATAAAGCCAAAAAACTCCTTACAACCGAGCTTTTGGACATTGAAAAGGGATTAGAATATATAAAATAGGTAGGGGCAATTCATGAATTGCCCCTACAGAATTCTTATCGTGACAATGCCACAAGCAATTTTGTAGGTCAAGTATATCCATAAAACTGCTTGACAAAAAGAACTTGAGATAATATTCTTTAAGAAAGAATTCGATAAACTCAGAAAAGAAGGGATACTTTCTTATTATTGAGTTAGTAAAAAAGTTTTTAGAAAACAAGAAATGTCAAGACTTGAAAGGAAGAATCATTTAAAAAGATCAAAAGACTGAGTATCTGGATATAAGCAAGCTATTCTAAATACCGGTATAAAGAGAGGAGGAGCGATAATGGACTCACGATCGTTTAAAGTAATTTTATCTCTCGGTTTTGTTTTAGCGCTTTTAATACAAATGTTGATTTTCACTTCTTGCGGTCGTCAAGAGCCGCCAAAATCGGAAGAGAAGAAAGCAGAAACACAGGCAACACCAGTGGAGCAACCCAAAGTTGTGTTGCCCGGATACAGTATTTTGAATGAAGACGTTTATGACGCACCTCTTAAGACCCAAGTAACCTTAAACGTTTTAGTTTCAGGCGAAATATCTAAAACAAATCTCACAAGTCTACTCAACGAACTATATTCTAAAACGGCAGATCGAAGTGGTTTCAAATATCATAGCCATCCCACTCATGTAGGTATTTATGCTTACACAAGAAAGGAATATGCTCAGGCGGGTCTTGGTCAATGGATCGCGATGCTAACCAAAATAGGTGAAAATGGTAAACCTGAAATTTCCATAAATGAGCGCCAGATTAACCAACTTGGTGCAAAACCAGAGGAAAAATTTGGGTTATCAGAAGACAAGCGAAGGCAAATTTGGGATGAACTGATTAAAGCTGAACGCAGAGCAGATAGAGAAACTTGGCAACGGTATCCATTACCTGATCCTTCAGAGCCAAACTATTCTGCCTCTTATGCGGGCAAACAAGTCTTGAAGCAGGGAAAGTTAAGGAGTTTTTTAAATGAGAAATACGAGAGTGAGACAGCGAAAAAATATGGTTTGACAACTACGCAACTTAATAAGATTGTCGAAGAAGCCATAGCAAAGGACTGGCCATATCCACCCGAGGATTGACATTACTTCGACTAACACTCAGTGTGAATCATTTCTTGTCCCCAATTTTTTGTGCAGCAAACAACAAAAAACGAGGCTTTTCTATGACTGACACAGATGAAAAACTATTAGAGGCAGAGTACTTTCTAAAGCGTATGATTGAAAAGCAGGCTGAACGTGATACATTCAAATATAATCTTAGCGCATTCTTGTCTGTTTTTCACAGTGTAACATTGATAATGCAAAAGGAATTTAAAAGGCGTATTGGGTTTGCTGACTGGTATAAGGTCCAGCAAGACAAACTGAGAGTTGACCATAAAATGAAAGTGTTACATAAAAAACGTACTATGACTATTCATATTAAACCTGTTCGACCACATGCACACATTAATGTAAACATTACTTCGCGTATAACCCCGATTAGCCATATGTCCGCTGTTCTTATCCATACAGATGGATCTGAGGAGCGCGTAGATTCAGTACCTCCAGCGCCATCAAATCAAGCTGAAACTAAATCAACTGTTCAATGGGTTGGTACTTTGAAGATACTCCTCACATCGATGTAGTGACTGTCTGTCAAGAGTGCTTGGAAAAGTTGAAAGTTATTGTTTTAGAATGCACCCAAAAATTTGGAAGTTTCAATTAATGCGGGAATTGGATTTCCCGCACCATATGAAAAAAAGGATGCTGGCACACTATTGAGGAGTTAAAGACTACAAAAAAGCTAGAGATCGGATTTATCATATAAATGGATAGATACACAAGATCATGTCAATATGAATCAGTCAGCTAATTTACTATGCCAAAAAGACATGTTTAATTCGAAAAACAACCTTTGCAAGATATAATTGAGATGAAGATTAAGAATGAAAAGATTGTAAAAGAACTTGAGAGACAAATAAAGCTTGTAGAAGATTTTATATGGAAATGGCGCAAATTATATTCTATCGTTGCTCAAGCATCCAAGGAGGGATATACTGAGAAGCTTGAAGCTCAATACTATCAACTTAAGACTTGGCTAATGGAGAACTATATTTTCTGTGAACATATGTATGCTCCTAGATCGCCGGATCTTGTTACGACTTGTTTACTAAATGCCACGACACTTCGCTCTGTTCTTTCGGCCCCTTTCGGCACACAATTAGAACAATTTGACCAGTTTCACAATCAAGCACTTTTTGACTTGCAGAAATACCTTGGAACCCTGAAAGAGAAGCGTCGAGTGGTTGAAGAAACCTCGGATGAAGGGCTTGCCGCCATAACAGAAGTACCAAAAACTTCGATATTTGTGGGTCGCAGTTTTGCGAAAAAAGATTCCATAGTTGTAGACGCTGTTCTGAATTCCCTCTCTATTCTTGGTATAAATGTGGTTACTGGTGAAAGACCGAGGGCCAGAAGAATCTCTGATAAAATCAAGGGAAGAATCGATCGTTGTGATCTCGTCTTAATTGTTATGACCAGACGAACGAAGGCTAAAAAAGGTAGTTACGATACTTCTGGATGGCTTATTGACGAAAAAGGATATGCACTTGGTCAAAAGAAAAGTTTAATTTTGATGGTAGAAAATGGAGTAAAAAATATAGGTGGCCTGCAAGGCGATTTGGAGGAGATCAGATTTGAGCGAAGAACTTTACATAACGCGATACTCAAGCTTCAGGAAGTTGTAAAGGATTCAATTTATGGATCAGAGTGATTATTTTTTGTTCATTCATATATCATTAGGGAATTACGTTCGTAAGGGGTCTTGATGACAATTCCCGAATGAACAGGTAAAGCTAAAGCTCCGCCGAAGGTAGATCTGCCTCTGGCGTGATTTACACTCCAACAAACCTACCTCCAATCAAATCTATACCTCTTAGTCTTGTAGGTCAAGCATGCCCGCCCTTCGATTAACTCAGTGTGGTAAGTCTTCGACCCTGACCCGGATGACACGGTTCGCTATGATTTATACCTCAGCAGGTCTATCGTCTTTAACCCTGACTCAACAATAGTCTATGATAGCCTGCTCGACACTACCCTTACAGATAGCCTTGACTTTAAGCTCTGGTATTGGAAGGTAAAATCCTATGATAAATGGGGAGCGGAAAGATGGTCAGACCAACAGGATTGGAGTTTTTATGTTTATCTGTGCGGGGATTGTAATGGAGATGGGAAGATAACCGTATCGGATGTGGTCTGTGAGATAAACTATCTATTCAAAGGTGGTCCTGCACCAGTGCCCTTAATCGCAGGAGATGTGAATTGTGATGGAAAGGAAACAGTTTCAGATGTGGTTTACAAGATAAATTATCTGTTCAAGGGAGGACCCAAGCCCTGTCAGGACTGTCCGTAAAGAAAGGTTCAAAGGTTCAAGGGTTCAAAAGTTCAAGAGTAAAAACAAGAAAATTCGTAACGCCCGACTCTTGTGTCGGACGTTACGAGGAAAAACAAGCGACCCTAAAAGGGTCGCACTACGAAAATCAAAGCTCCTTATCAATTAACTTGCTAAACAGATTTCCCTTTCTTAAATTTTACTGGAAGTAAATTACATAAAGAAGTGGAGTTTAACTTTCCCCTTAGAATGCCTTGAAATGAGTATAATCCAACCTGAACTTAAAAAAATCATCTCCGCCAGCCGGAGAGTTGACCTTTTGAGCTTTTATCCGGATTATTTGATCCAGAGGTTAGAAGAGATCGGAAAAAAGAATATCCATACCTTAGTTCTCTGGACTAAAAATCCTCAGAACATCTTCAAAAATAAATTCCTGAGAAAATATCTTAAGACTTTTGATCAGCTCTATCTTTTATTGACTGTAACTGGCTTAGGAGGAACTCCTTTAGAACCGAAAGCACCTGAGACTGATATGGTTTTAAAGAATTTACCAGATTTAGTAGATTTCTTAGGCTCTCCTTTGAGGCTGGCTTTAAGGTATGACCCCTTAATCGAGGTGGTTTATGATAAAAAAAATCACCTGACCAATATTGACCCAACCATTTTTCAGCATATCTTAAACTTCCTTAAGCCTCTGGGTGTTAAAAGGGTAATAACCTCTTATGTAACCCTATATCCTAAGGTAAAAAAACGATTGAGTAAATGTAATTTCCAGACAATAGAACATCCTTTAAAAGAGATTGAAGGTTTCATTCTGAAAAAAATGACCCCCCAGGTTGAAAAGCTTGGACTGGAAGTTTCCACCTGTGTCCTGCCGGAGATCACCTCAAAAGGCTGTATCGATGGTAAAACCCTGATAGAGCTTCATCCACAAAAAGAGCTTTGCTCTTTAGTTAAGGATAAAACCCAGAGGATAAGCTGTCACTGCACTAAATCTATAAATATAGGCAGGTGGTTCCACTGTTATCATAGTTGTCTTTATTGCTACGGGAACCCCAGTTTAAAAGTCCGTTAAGCTTTCTTTTTGCAACCCTGAGGGGGTCGCACTACGATATAACTCTCTCTTGTTACTAAAGATAATCCCTTTAAAGTCGATAATAAAATTGAGATAAAATTTTAAATTAAAATTTAAAGAAAATAATTCATTGATGAGTGGAGCTATGAGCGAAGAAGAAAAAACCCCCTAAAGTAAAAACTTTTTTTTAAAGAGGTGAGCTGTGAGTCAAGAAGAAAACAAACCTCTGGAAAACTCTCAGGAGATCAGAGATAATCCTGAGGAAACTAAAATAGCAGTCGAAGAAAGAAAAGAAGAAAATCCTGAAAACCCAACTCAATCTATGAAGAAAAAAGAGGGTGATACCCAGAAGATTGAGATCCAGTCCCCGATCGAGGCGATGATTGAAAAGCCCGAACCAGTATCTTCAAAACCCGAAAGTATCGAAAAAGAAAATCTGGTAGAGGAAAAACCGAAAAGAACGAGAATTTATAAGAGAAAAGAGAGGTTGGATTCCCAGGACAGTTTCCCTGAAACACCTGCAGCGGATGAGATAAAAACCGTTGAATCAGAAGCTGAGACAACGGAACTGGATACCCTCGATCAGCCAAAACCCTTAGAAGAGCAAAAAGTCTCAACTAAAGGGATTGCTCATTACAGAGAGAATGTAATAAAGATAGCCGGTGGGTTTAAGATTCATTCCGGTGACGAGATGAGAATCGGGGACAGGGAGTTTGAGCTCAGGCACTTAGAGCCCAGCAAGAAACCTTTCTACTGGGGAGCCTTTGCTTTAGGGATTGTAATTCTCTTCTTCATCTTTCAATTTAACTTCACCGGGTATAAGGATTCCGGCAAGATCGTGGGAGCGGTGATTGATAAAGGCACAGGTGCATTTGTTCCCGGTGCTATTATCGAGCTTAAGAATCTGGGAAAAAAAATTCACTCTAACGATTTGGGATTTTTCATACTGGATGCCCTGCCAGCCGGCACCTATGAGCTGCAAACCCAGTTTAAAGGATTTAAACCTTCAAGGGAGAATGCAGTAGTATTAAAGAAACAGATCACCACCACAGTGGTGGAACTTATTTCAGAGAGTGAAGTAGTTTCACCCATCCGGATAAGTTCTGTAGAGAAAAGAACCGAACCTCAAACTAAACCGGGAACCCCTAATCTACCTTCAGCCTCAAAGTCACAGTTAGGCTCCATCAAAATAGAATCCAATGTTCCAGGCGTGATAGTTTTTATAGATGGAGAATACTTGGGAGTAGGAAATAACGTTTACTCAGACATCACACCTGGCACTCATAATTTAAGGCTTGCCAAAGATAACTATCAGGATTGGACCGGTAATGTAACAGTCAAGGAAAAGAAAACCTCCGGTATAAAAGCAAATCTTCCTAAAATCGAAACCTCATCCAGCTCTGCCCTCTCTTCTAAAGGACAGACGGATTACTTCACCTCAGCTCAAAAAGAATTCGATGCCGGAAACTTCGCCGGAGCAGTGGAAAACTATAACAGAAGTCTCCTTATGAATTCCGATAATCCTGAGGCTTACTTAGGAAGAGGAAATTCCTATCTTAAGATCGGTGATCAGACCAAAGCCCTGGCAGATTTCTCTCAGGGAGCTAAGCTGTTTGAGGAAAAAGGTAATTACAATAAAGCGGCTCTGTGTTATACTCAGACACTGAATGTTACTCCAGGCGATTTTAATGCTCTTTACAGCCGGGCACAGGATTATATCAAAACTGGGGAATACGAAAAAGCAGTTACGGACCTGAAAAAGGTGACCGAACAAAATTCAAAATTTTTCAACGGGTTTATGGAATTAGGGAATGCCCAGTATAATTCCAAAGATTATTCAGGAGCAGTGGAAAGCTACTCTAAGGCTAAAAAGCTGAACTCCAACTCCAAACAGGTCTATGTTAAATTAGCACTCGCCTACACTGCAAAGCAGGATAAATCCGGGGCAAAGAAAAATTACGAAAAATTCAAAGAGCTTACCACCCTGGTTGACCGGGAAAGTATGAAAGACGACCCGGAATGGGTCAATGTCCTTAAATTCTTAGGTGAAGAAACAGAAAAAGAATTTTAGTTTTTATAGGGAACGCATTAGCCCCGCTTTTAGTGAGTCAATGTAACAGCATCATCACGGATGATGCACTCCAGATTAAAAAAGCCCCCACCTTCTGGCGGGGGTCTCTTTTATTATTGTTAGAACAGACATCCTGGGGCTGTTCCCGAAGTCTTTTTTGGGAGAAATCTTATGTAGGGACAGGGCTTGTCCCTGTCCTAACCCCAATGAGGACAGCCATCCTGCAAAACTGGATTTCGCAAAGCTCAACTAGGGCTGTCCCTACATTAACGACTCCTGACTCCATATGCTATATCCAGGAGTTGAGCAACAGTACCAGAATGTCTGACTTACCATACTATTGTGTGGGATCAGGATTTTTTGAAAACCTTACTTGACAAAATAGAAAAATGATGTAAGTTTTGAACTATGTGCGGTCGTTATACCATAACCGTTAAAGAAGAAATCCTTATACAAAGATTCAAGGTTAAAGAGTACGAAGGAGAATTTTTTCCACGATATAATGTCGCTCCCAGTCAGGTCAATCCTGTAGTTTTAACAAATGAAGAGAGCAAAAGGGTAATGCTCCCTATGAGATGGGGGTTAATCCCCTCCTGGTCAAAAGAAGAGTCAATCGGGAACAAAATGATCAATGCCCGAATAGAAACAGTAGCTGAAAAACCTTCTTTTCGCAGTGCTTTTTCTAAAAGGCGATGTTTAGTCCCTGCGGATGGATATTATGAGTGGAAAAAGACAGAGAAAAAAGGTAAAAGATCCCCATTTAGGATAGTTTTGAAATCCAGAGAGCTTTTTGCATTTGCTGGATTATGGGACCTCTGGAAAAATCCAGAAGGTGAAACGATCCGTTCCTATACTATCATCACCACAGAAGCAGATGATTTAGTAGGGAAAATCCACCCAAGGATGCCGGTTATTCTCAGACCTGAAAATGAAGATATCTGGATAGACCCGAACTTAAAAGCCATAAACACCCTTATGAAACTCCTTACCCCCTATCCTGTTGATTTGACTGAAATGTATGAAGTATCTTCTCTGGTAGGAAATCCCAGCGTTGACATTGAGAATTGTATCCAGCCTGTTAAATAATAGTTGTTATTTAAAATGGTAGAACAGACATTCTGTCTGTTCCCTTTTGTCAGGCAGGAATGTCTGACCTACTATCGTCGGGCATAAAGCCCGACGCTACTTAATCGCTTTATGAATGGCACTCGCTCCCAAAAACATCCGTTTGAAGGTAACCTCTGAAAAACCAGCTTCTCTTATAATCTCAGCAAATTCATCTGCTGAATAGAATTGAGGGATGGTCTGGGAAAGATAGGTATAAGCAGATTTTGAGCCTGAGATAATCTGTCCAATTGGCTTAACTGCCAGCCGAATATAGAAATGAAACAACATCCGGATAAACTTAGATTTTGGCTGACTGGTCTCCACACTCACAAATCGCCCACCTGATTTTAAAACCCTGTGAATCTCTTTGAGAGATACAAGAAACTTCTCACGATTGAGATTTATATTGCGGACCGCAAATGATATGGTTATAAGGTCAAATGTATTATCCGGAAAAGGGAGGGTATTTATATCGGAGAGTATGAAAGTGATTTCAGAAGCCTCTTTTTTCTCCAGGGCTTTTCGAATCATTGGAAAGCTGAAATCTATAGCGAACACCCTGGTTTTTTCTGGAGCAAGCCTGCTAAGATAGGACGCCATCTCCCCTGTTCCACTACAAATATCCATCCACATCTCCCCACCTCCTGCGACTGCTATCTTTGCCGCCTTTTTTCGCCAGAAGATATCCATCCCGAAGGTTAAAATATGATTAACCAGTTCATAAGTCTGCGGAACCTCAGAAAAGATTTTTTTAATCCCTTCTTTCATAGGACATTTTTTAGTCAAGCAGTCCAATGGACATGCTTAACCTACAAGACTTGTCTGTTCCTTGTGGTCAGACAGGAATGTTTAATAAACTTGAACATTGAAGTAAATTATTATGTAGCGGAAACCTTCGGGTTTCCAAAAAATTAAGGGTTATAGTCTCAAGAGCTTGATAACTTTCCGCCACATCAAATTTTTCGTAGGGCAACCCTTTCCAAAGGATCCAAATTCGGACAGGGTTGCTTCATTTTCGCATGGCTAAAGCCATGCCCTACAGCTTTTTTGTCAAGTTCTGTGGACCTACTTGAACTACAAGACTTTTAATTTAACACATACCCTTGAAATAACTTTTCGGCGGTTTTATACCCTTCCTCTATCCTCCACTGGATTGTCTTCTGAGAAAAATCCAGGGGATCACCTAAATCCTTATCTGGTTGAATCAAGATGGTTTTGTAAGCTTTATAATCATCCACACCATTTTTCTTTTTAGGGGTAAAACCTTGCTTGGTTGCCTGTTCAACCAGATAATTGATGGTTAAATATTCACGAATATCGGAATTGAAAATTTCATTGATAGTGATCTCAGTCAAAGACCTTTTTGCTATCATCAAGAAGTTTTTAGAAGCCTTTGTATCCGGTTCTAATTTTGACAACTGACAATTAATGATAATGACCTCTGAGGGGTCATCATCCAGGATGTCACCCAAAGGACTGACGTTTCGGACTCCACCATCTATTAGGTTTTCAAGATGTAAATTATTTTTCAAATTAATCTCTTTAACCGGCTTCCAGATAAGAGGAATGGCAGTTGAAGCCAGAATTGCCTTTCTAAAATCCTCATCTTTATCAAAATCAGAAGGTTTAAACGCTTTATATTCGCCAGAAACCAATAATACCACTCCAATTCTCAAATCATATTTATCTGATTTTACATCTCCGAGAAAAACATGCTGGTCTAATTTCCCCTGTAATGGTTTGTTACTCAGGACTGATTTTGCACCAAACAAAATCTTAAGGATTGCAGTCCAGGATATTCTCCCTTCATATACCTGGTTATTTGATATGTTATTCCATATCTCTTTCAATTTATTAAACTTCTCCATCGCTAGCATAACCCCATTTAAGGCACCAACCGATACGCCAGCTATGATGGAATAGTCAAAGTCCGGGAACTTTTTTCTGATCTCTTCTTCGATATATTTTATTGCCCCAAACTGGAATGAGCCCCAGGCATTCCCTCCGCTTAAAACTAAGGCTATTTTCCTCGACATAAACCCTCCTTTCAGATGCTTAAGTTTTGTAGGTCAATCATCTCTGCCAAGAGCGGGGCGGTTGACATTTTACATTTTGTCAAGTAGTTCTCTGAACATGCTTGACCTACAATACTTTTTCTGAAATGGTTTAATTAGTCAAAACCTCCGAACTTTTATCATCGGTTATCAGATCCTCTGTCCTTTCCATAAGTGAAGTCTCTAATATGCATCCCGTAGATTTCGTCAAAACCTAATTTTTTATAGAATGCTCCTTTATCCGGATCAGTGATTAAAACAATATCATAATATCCCTTAAAATGCGAAATCGCCAGATTCAATAGATACTTACCAATTCCTTTCCCGTGATGGGACTCAAGAACTTCAACCAGAGTGATAAAGGCATGCATCGCTCCATCGCTAATTGCCGTAAGGAAACCCAAAAGCTTGCCGTTTTCTCTTGCAGTTACAATTAGCTCAGACCCATCTAAAAGCTTGCCTTTAATCTCTTTAGATGGAGGCGATTTCCAATTCTGGAAAAAGCGGTCAAGCTCATCTGGAATAATCTGGTCATTAATCTTACATTCGATCATCTAAAGTACTATTTTGTGCTGTTAGAGTTTTGCAGGTTAACCATCCCCGCCAAAAACAGGGTGGTTGACATTTTACAGAGAGCTCTGAAAAACCACTATTACGGGGCTGGTCCGCCTCAGGCGGACACCCACGAGAGCTTTCCGCTACATAACCATTCATTTGTCAAGCAGTCCTACAGACATGCTTGACCTACAAAACTTAACACGAATCATCGTTTATCCTTGGTAGCCGCAGACTTTATGTCTGCGTTACAATGTAATCCATCCGCAAGCTGAAGCTTGCGCCTACCTACTTCCTTTTTCCCCTTGAACTCTTGTCCGCCTCTGGCGGATTAAACCTTTGAACCTTTTCGTTCTCTACTCAGCATTTGAATACAATCCTCCGGACAGACATCCCTGCAAAGACCACAGCCATAACAATTCTCCTGGAATAATATGAGTTTACCATCTTCCATTTTTCTGGCTCCAAAATAGCAAACCTCTTCACAGGCACCGCAATGATTACATATCTCCAGATTGGTCTTCTCCCGAAATTTTCCTTTGTCGCATTTCTCCTCAGGATTCAAGAAGTATCCACAGCAGTCATCACAGCAAAAGCATATTCCCTCAGTCACTTTTTTATCCTCTTCGCTCCGGAAAGGTCTGGTTACCAGATGTTTCTCTTCTACTTCTTTAAAAATCCCTGCCACCTCAGATTTTGAAATCTCCTTCATTCCGGAGCCACTCGCTGCAGTCTTGTCGTGAAACTGTAAACAGACATCCATACGTGAGCGGCGGCATTTACCGCTACTTTCACGGCATCCACAATTAGACACCCATAATCTCTTATGGGGCTGGATTATCATCAATGCTTCATCTCTGGTACAGACATAATGAAGAGGTATATCTTTATCGCTCATCTACCTCCTATCAAGATAACCTTTTAGCCAAGCAGACCTGTGGTTCGGTGTTGCTCACCATCCTGAGCTTATCGAAGGGTGGACATGCTTGACCTACAAGTTCTACATATTTTCGTCGGGCATAAAACCCGACGCTACATTTTTTCCCTTCTTCTATTTTCTTTTTTCCTTTATTTTTAAAGGTTTGACCCCATAGACCTTGATACTTACCACTGAATTTGCAACCTCTTTTGCTTTTTCAGGTGGTATTTCTAAATCTTCTATGATAGCCTGAGCAGTTTGATCATTTGCCATAAGCTCAATCGGATAAGATGTCTCCTCAATTATTTTGACATCCTTAAATCCTGCCTTCTTTATGGCGTCTGTATATTTATCTTTCATTATTGCTCCGGAAAGACAACCGATATAAGCCCGAACTGAGGTCTTGATAAAATCCGGAAGCTCTTTTACCAGGACCAGGTCAGAAACCATTAACCTTCCTCCAGGTTTCAGCACTCTGAAGGCTTCCTGAAAAACCCTGCTTTTATCCGGTGAGAGATTAATCACGCAGTTCGAGATTATCACGTCCACTGAATTATCCACCACCGGCAGGTTTTCTATTTCTCCCAGCCTGAACTCCACATTGGCGTAGTTACCTTTTTCTGCATTTTCCCTTGCCTTTTCCAACATCTCTGGTGTCATATCCACACCGATGACTTTCCCCTTTTTGCCAACTCTCCGGGCAGCAAGGAAACAATCAAATCCTGCACCTGAGCCAAGATCAAGCACAATCTCCCCCTTTTTTAAAGAGGCAAGAGCTATCGGGTTACCACACCCCAGCCCCAGATTCGAGCCTTCAGGTACAGCCTTGAGCTCCTCCTCAGTATATCCTATACTTTTGCTGATATTAGTTGCTGGATCAACACTGCCACAGCAGGTCTTCACCGGAGCACAGCAGGAACTACTTTGTTTAGCAATTTTTGCATACCCTTCCCTTACCACTTTTTTAATATTTTTCTTTTCCATTTTAACCACCTTTTTGAATATTTATGTAGCGGAAATCTTTAGATTTCCAATATTATTTTGAAAATCGTGGGACAAGCATCTTGCCTGTCCTTTGTTCAACTTATTTACTCTCTAAAATTCCCACTCCGAAAATCTTAAATAAAAACGCATATATATCGCTTGATTCCTCGATGACTTTTGAAGTAGGTTTGCCACCTCCGTGCCCGGCTTTGGTTTCCACCCGTAATAAAACAGGATTATCCCCGGTTATTGCAGATTGTAGGGCTGCGGCAAATTTTTTCGCATGTAAGGGCGCTACCCGATCATCGGTATCTGCTGTGGTAATCAAAATAGGTGGATAGACCACCCCCTTTTTGACATTGTGCAATGGTGAGTAAGCATAAAGAAATTTGAACTGGTCCGGATTTGCTTCTGCATTTCCATATTCCGGTATCCAGTAGCGTCCCACAGTGAATTTATGATATCTCAGCATATCGATAACCGGCACCTGACAGATAACCGCACCGAATAGCTCCGGCCGCTGGACCATACAGGCAGCAACTAACAAACCACCATTGCTCCCACCGCTGATCGCCAGTTTTTTTGAGTTGGTATATTTGTTTTGAATAAGCCATTCAGCTGCTGATATAAAATCATCGAACACGTTCTGCTTTTTATCCAGCATCCCTGCCTGATGCCATTCTTCGCCATATTCATCCCCACCGCGTAAATTTGCTACTGCAAACACCCCACCGTTTTCCAGCCAGATAAGGCGAGAGATAGAAAAATAGGGAGTGATACCACCATTGAAACCACCATACCCATAGAGGAGTGTGGGATTATTTCCATCTAATTTGAGCCCTTTTTTGTGAACTATGAACATTGGTACTTTTGTTCCATCTTTAGAAGAATAGAATATCTGTTTGGTTTCATATCCAGATAGATCGAAATCGATTTTGCTCTCAAAAAAAGGTGAGAGTTTCTCAGTCAAAAAATCGTAGCGGAAAACAGTTAGGGGATAAAGAAAGGAAGTGAATTCAAAAAACGTCTCCTTATCTTTTTGTCTGGCTGAAATACCCCCTATTGAACCTAAATCTGGTAATTTAATCTCTTTCAAAAAAACTCCATTCAGGTTATGAAGCATCATTTTATGCTTAGCATCCTGCATATAAACCAGCACTAATTGATGATTAACCATATCCGCAAAACTCAATACTTCTTTTTTCTGCGAGACAATCTCTTTCCAGTCCTCTGGAGATGGATTATTTATATTAATCTGTATAGCTCTGCCATTCGAGGCATCTAAATCCGTGCGAAAATAGAAAAGGGTATCGAGGTTGCTAATGAAAGTATAGCTGGCATCAGCTTTATCCAAGAGTTTGATGAATGGTCCGTTACTTTCCACCTCGCGATAATAAATTCGATTTTTAGGGTCTGTGCCATAATCCACAATCAGGACCAGATATTTCTCGTCCTCAGTGATAAAGGGAGTAAAATCAAGCTCCTTTGCTTCCGGTTGTTCATAGATCAGCAGGTCTTCTGATTGAGGTGTGCTGAGTTTATGATAGTAAACTTTATTGTAATTGTACTGATCCTCCTCCGGCACACTGCCCGGTTCTGGGTAACGATTATAATAAAATCCCTGGTTATTATTTTTCCAGGCAACATTGCTGAACTTAAGCCATTTTATCACTTCCGGATATTCTTTACCTGTTTCGATATTTAATATTCTGACCTCCTGCCAGTCGCTCCCACTTTTTGAGATGCCATAAGCTAAAAGCTTCCCATCCATACTGAAACCTGGGATAGTCAGGGCAATGGTGCCATCCAGGCTAAGTTTA
Source organism: uncultured Ignavibacteria bacterium (assembly GCA_964570765.1). Lineage (GTDB taxonomy): Bacteria > Zixibacteria > MSB-5A5 > MSB-5A5 > RBG-16-43-9 > CAZMZF01. The sequence goes on along the minus strand of CAZMZF010000008.1, from coordinate 66,926 downwards.
TTCGGATCAATTACCATAATCGGTTTACTGTCTAAGCTTTCCTGCATATAGTACACCGATTGATTCTGAAGTCCATCGTTCTTAGAATAAAAGTAACGTCCCCCTTTTTTAATTGGCATAGAATATTTCGGATAATTCCACAATTTGGTCAATTTTGCTTTGATCTTCTCCCTTTGAGGAATAGCATTGAGAAAATCGTAAGTCAATTTATTCTCCGCTTCCACCCAGGTCTGGGTCTCAGGAGAATCTGGATTTTCCAGCCAGCGGTAAGGGTCAGCCACTTTAGTGCCGAAATAATCATCCACCACATTATCTGTTTTTGCGACTGGATATTTAAACTTTTGAGCATAACTAAAGCTGAAAAGGGTAATAAGGATAAGACAAAACGCCAGTAAAGAAGAAAGAAAGAATATCTTACAATTGATTTTTTTACTGTTGAATTTTCTTAGCATTGCAGATTCTCCTTTAATAGATTTACTAACCTCTGATTAACACAGAGAGAATATATTAAAAGAGCATACTTTGTGCCAGCAAAAAATGGAGAAAATAGGAGGGGCGTATTGCAATACGCCCCTACAAAAAATGTAGAGGAAGGCCATTCCTATGGATCCAAATTCGGACAAGGTCTTGTCCGCCAGAGGCGGATTAGCCCTCCATCCATCACTCAAAAAGCGAACCTGATCCCGCCTTTGGCGGGACACAAGCAGGTTCGCGCTACGAAATTGATAATCCGGTAAACCCGCCTTGCCCCCAAAGGTGGGTTTATTCATCCGTAGGGACAGAACATCGTTCTGTCCATTATAGAGACGCATTCGATGCGTCTCTACCATCACTTCTCTTTACAGAAATCAAGAAGAATCCTTAGATTATTTAATACTCGCGGGTAAACCTCTGGAAATTCATTCTCTATAAATATCTTAAGCGCTTCCTGGTAAGCCTGAATCCCTTTCCTGCAATTCTCTGCCTTACCCTCTACCTCTGAAAGCGTGCCGTAGGCATTACCCATATTGTTCTGCGTCATTGCATAATCCATCGGAAAGTGCTCTAATGTCCTGACCCTTAAAGATTCCTCAAACGCCTTTATCGCAATTTTCATAAAGAGAGCTTTTTCTAATTTACTAATCCCGAAGTCATAGGCTCTATTACCAAGTCTGAATCTGGTATACCCACCTTGCCACAAGGTGGGATTAAGAAAATAATGGAGGCCTGAAGACCTCTTCTACATAAACCCGTAAATCTGTTTCGGGGCAAGGTATCGTGGAAATTTATCTAAAAGCGATAAGCGAACGCAGTAACACAGATGGCAGGGATCAACATATTTAGCTTCAGTCTTAACCTGGTATTCTTTAGCCAAAAGAGCTGGACCACCTTTAACCAGAGGAGCACAAATGGGGTGTGAATCAGATTTATAATTCTTAACCAGATTCGATAAAGGAGTTTCCCACATATTCCCGATACTCAAGCCCTGACAGAGGAATACATTCCCATAAGGGTCCAGGTGAACCCTTTTAGGGTTTTTCAAATCCTCGTAGGGACATTCTCTGAAATCTTCCCAATACCTTCCGGGCAACCCCTCAGTCAATTTCTCAACAGCTCTCCCTCTGAACATAGCACCACCGCCAATAACTGGCAGCCCTTTTTCCTGACCAAAATCTTTCCCTGTTTCAATTTTCGGTTTATCGATACAAATCGTATTAACCATCAGGCCCATCCTTTTCGCCACCTTCAATGCTATTCTGGCATAATTATCTTTATCCTCTTCAAAGTGATACAGATCGTCGCTTAAACTCAAATCCGAAATTTTTAAATCACGCAGAGGGTTAAGCCAGAGCTCTGCATCTTCATCTGAGATCGCCCAGTAGGCATTAGTTACTATCCCGGTTTTAAAATCCAGACCTGAACCCAATTTTATACCCTCAAGCATAAGCGGATAAAATAAAAATGGCTCACCCCCTTCAAAATATACCCATTCGATAGTTCCGATTTTGACTAATTCATTAAATACATTCTTGATCTGATTGAGAGTAAAAGTCCCCTTTGCTTTAGGACCGCTATATACAAAACAATGGTCACACTCAAAATTACAGGAATAGGTTAGAAGAAAATGGATACCGGTTAGCATAATACCCTCCTAAATTCTAAGGATAGAGACATTTAAAGACGCATTCGATGTGTCTCTACAATTCTTAAAACCCTAATTCCTCCCCTGCTAAAATTACAGTCAATCTTCCTTTTTCCCTTTCCCCTTCTATCACTAAAAGCTGGTTGCACATCCGGTCATATTCTGGTGGACGGCACAGATCATAATCGCAAAAGGCAGTATCTTTACAGGGGGTATTGAAATCTAGTCTTTTAGCATTCATCGGAGCAACCAAATTCCTGGTCCTGTCGATCCCCTCTTTCACATCTTTAACGATCTTATTTATCCCGGCAACGATTATCACCTTTTTGCCATAGGAAAGCCCGGCGATTTTATTTCCCATAGCGCTGATATTGATAAGCTCACCCTTTAGAGTAATCGCATTAGTTCCAGAAAGAAAATAGTCCGCCCAAACCCCTTCCCTTCTTATTCTTAGACTCTTCTCCCTGGAAAGATCAGGCAGATATGGATTGAAAACCTTCCAGTTCCCCTGCATCAACTCATCTATAAGACCTATCTCCCTTAAGGTAAGTGAACCAGCCATACCCACCGTAACCCCCTGAGGAATCATACTCAAAACCTTTTCCTTTGCCTCCTTACCTGTTTTGAAATAAAAGCCTTCGATATTGTTTCTTTTCAGATTTTCCAAAACTTGCGAAGAAAGCTTCTCGTAAAACCAGAGTTTATTCTTATTCATCTTTCCCTCCGTTTTCAATAAAACAATAAATAAACTTCTTTTAATTTGTCAAGATGGATGAGCATTTAGAAACATTCAATTGTTTGCCATTTTTAATGTTAGGGATATAGACCCCCCTACCGAATGAGATTATCTCAAGGTTGAAAACTTGTCCTGAAAACCGTGATCCTGGGACCCGAAAAAGATGGGATGAAGAATCTTCATTTTCTTTAAATAACAAAGGTAAAATATTAAAACTTCCTGTAATTCATCCGATAAAAAATAATGAAATGTTCTCTTTTGAGATTTTTGCTTGACAAAATCGATTTTTTTACGTATAGTATTGTTGTAAAGATTTGAAGGAAAGAGTTAGTTGATTTTAGAATGCTTTAAAAGATTTTAATTGACCATGAGAGTTTTTAGTTTTGTGATATCTTTCGTGGTTTTTTTGTTTTAACGTTAGGCCAGATGAAAGGTGGTGAATAAGATTTTGGCAGAAGGGAAAGTGAAGTGGTTCAACGAGGCTAAGGGATTTGGATTTATAGAGCTCAAGGAAGGGGGGAAGGACGTCTTTGTTCATTATTCAGCGATAAAGTCAGAGGGATATAAGTCCCTGAAACAGGGAGACGAGGTTAGCTTCGATATCACCGAGGGTCCTAAAGGACCGCAGGCAATTAATGTAGTTAAATTAGAATAGTCGATAAAAGCTTTTCGATCCTATGGGCTACGCCCGCCTGACGGCGGAGGCTTAGCTCCCCATAGGGAAGATTTAACCACATTATAACCCCGCCTTTTTAGAGGCGGGGTTTTTTATTTTGTCTGTAGAAACGCAAAGCAATGCGTCTCTATAAAAAATAATAAAGAAATTTCTGAAAAACTGATTTTGCGGGGCTGGGAGCCCCGCCTACGAAGTATTATTTAAGAATCATCGTAGGTCGGGCACCCTTGCCCGACCACTCTCTTTAATTTCAGAGACAAAAAGTTTGCTTGACAATAAAGTGTTCATCCTTATATTAATTCACGTATTAGATTGGAGAAAAAACATTATCTAAAGTAGTATTATTTACTGTTTATGGTTTTAGAATCGAAAGGTAACGGGGTGTAGCGCAGCCTGGTAGCGCACATGGTTTGGGACCATGCTGTCGGAGGTTCAAATCCCCCCACCCCGAGAAAAACAGTGATCAGTAATCAGTTTATAGTGGTTAGAAAATAATAACTGATCACTGACCACTCATCACTAAATTTGCCCCCGTAGCTCAGGTGGATAGAGCATCTGCCTTCTAAGCAGAGGGTCGCCCGTTCGAATCGGGCCGGGGGTATAAAAGCAGTGGGTAGTTCATGGTGGTTGGTTAATGGTAAAATGATTTTACTTTTTTAACTATGAACCATTAACCAATACGGTGGGTGTAGCTCAGCCTGGTTAGAGCATCAGGTTGTGGCCCTGAGGGTCGCGGGTTCAAATCCCGTCACCCACCCTTAATACAGTGATTAGTCCATAATAGTAGGTCAGGAGCCCTGTGCTCCTGATCTACAACTTCTTTAACTCCCTATTCATAAATTTTATTTTTAATCTAAAGTTTTTGTCTTTTTTTCTTGACAAATCCTGCCAAAAACCCTATTATTTTAGATAGAGAAGAGGAACAAAAACTATCAAAAACTAAACAAAGGAGTCAAAAATGAAACCAAAAAACCTTTTTTGGTTAATTCTTTTATTTGTGTCTTTCCTTGCGTTTCCAAATTCTCAGGCACAGATTGCCTCTATCAATGTAATCCCGCCAAATCCCACTACTGACGACAGTGTAACGGTTATTGTCGAAGTAGGTGTACCATTAGGTTGTAATCATGTCCTAAAAGGTCCCCAATGGTTATGGAACGATCTTTATGGTAATTCACACATTGTTCTTGAAATATCTCACTGGTTCGTTAATCAACTCTGTTCCCAATGGCCCCACATCGTGTCTGTAACATTTAATCTGGGCAAGCTGCAAGCTGACTCCTATTCACTGCACATCGCGATTATTTATCATCAACTGATTACTGATACACCTCAGATTAGTTATTCCGACACCCTGTTACGATTCACAGTAACTCCAGCTACTTATATCAATGAAGAGACAGCTCCGGTACCTGGGAAATTTGAGCTATTCCAGAACTATCCTAACCCTTTTAATCAGTTTACCCAGATCGGATTTACTCTTGAAAATTCAGCTTTTGTTGATCTGACTATTTATGACCTTCTGGGAAGAAAGGTAAAAACCTTAGTCTCAGAAAATCTGCCCCCGGGTTATAAATCTGTGTTATGGGATGGCACTGATGAATCGGGGGAAGAGGTAGCTTCAGGGATTTACTTGTACGAGCTAAAGGCTGGGGACCTCTCCAGCAGTAAAAAGTTAGTGTTAGTGAAATAAGGACTTCAGAAGTTATGAGGAAGTTGGGTTCTTGACCAGCAACTACTGAGGGTCGCGGGTTCGAATCCCCTAACCTACCTTTCTACGATTTTCTTTAGAATTAACCTTGACAATTCACGAGCGAATTATTAAAATATAATTAAACAAAAGAATCTTATATAAACACTAAGGCAGGGATGTTTTTATAAACTATATAATATTCAGTGTGATAACTAAAAAACTGATTAACTATGTGAAAATCGCAGATCGCGCGCAACATAGTTGGATATCTTTGGCTACTATCAAGGCACATAAAGGTTATTATATGGAAACCCTATAATCAATAGTTTGTTAGAGGAGATACTATGAGTAATCCCGAAATCGTTCCTCACAAGATTACAAAACCGATACAACTTCTAGCTGCATGGCTTGCTGGCCTTGCGGTAATAAACGGTAGTTTTCTGACCGCCGCTGGTCTTCTCCACTCACCTCAATGGCTTAGCGTGGTTTTAACGTTTGCTGCTGTTCTCAACGTCCCTATGTTCATTATCAGCCTTTTCTTACTTCAGACAAAATTTCGTCCAGAGATGCAGGAAGACACTTTCTACTCGAAATATTTGGAAAGAAAATACTCTCCGTCATCAGTGCAACCAAATATTATCGATATCGAGAAACAATTATCGCATCTGGCAGATGAAATCGTATCTAAGGTCTCCGCAAGTACAACCAATAAACAAGAGAAAGTCATAAATATCTTGAAAGAGTCTGAAATCTCACAATTGATGGTGAGATTTGAGAGAAGTCGTGCCTTGTCGGAGATATACATGTACCGTAACAAATGGGATGAGATAGTTGACAAATGGGAATATCATGAGTCTTTTAAAGATGATGTTAAAGCTCTTATTTCTTCAGGTTTGATCATACTTGAAGGAGAAGATATTCGACAGCTTTCCTTGACACCTATTGGTTTAGAAGTGGCTAAGCGTCTGAAGGATAAAGGACAATTATGGAACCAAAAACATGAGCGAAACATACCAGATCGGAAGATAGAAAGGAAAGAAGAAGCAAACTAACAGTAAAAAATTGTCTAGAGCACGGGATCCTGAACTATTCTAATTACTCCTCCTTTTATCTATTCTTAAAATCTTGCAAAAGCAGTAAGTAGTACAGGAGCGCCACACTCCTGATACTATTGATTTTCAGGTGCTTAGGGGAGCCCGTCTGGACGCAGAGCACCTTACCTATGATGTTATTTCAAGCGCTCAAGGAACGAGTTGATCTTGCGTGCAACCTTGTCCACTGCTGGCGGGTCGTAATTCGAAAGAACGATGATTACGTAGCCGGTTTCGGGGTTGGATTCCACCAGGGCATTAATTCCGGGAGCCCCACCCGCGATGGCGATGCCGTGTTGGTTTATTTCCTCCGAAGTTTTGGGTGCCGAGAGCTCGTTCTTCTTGAGTGCAACAACCAGTTTCAAAAGATCGTCAGCTGTGGAATACCCACCTCCCGCAGAGCTTCCACATGCAGGACGTGTGTAGATGTTATTGCGCCTGGGCTCGCCGGGATGATCGTTTTCATCCCAGTTGTTGGTATAACCACTCGCCACGTTCTCCGTTGGCACGTCAGCCTCGAGGTGGGTCATGTTCTCCATTCCAGCAATCTTATAGATATGATCGCGGACGTAATCGAAATAGGTCTGTCCGCTCACCTTTTCTATGATTAACCCAAGGACTATGTACCCGCCATTAGAGTACTGGCGATTCGTGCCTGGCTCGAACAGGAGTGGCTCATTCCCAAAGAGCAGTAGATAGTCAGACAGGGTCCTGATCCGATCCTTCGGAGTGGACTGATACTTCTCGCCAAAGAAATCTCCTATTCCGGAAGTCATGTCCAGCAGATGGCGGATCGTTACCTTCTCAGCCGCTTCTTTATTGGGAAAGTCTGGAAGATGGTTTTTGATTGGGTCCTCAAATCTGAGTTCTCCTTTTCCCTCGAGCTGCTCAATCGCGATGCGAGTCAGGAATTTGTTGATCGAACCTAAGTTAAAGCGCGTATCGACACGGTTAGGGATGTTGTATTCTTTGCTCGCCAGGCCATAAGCTTTCCGGAAGATTGGCTTCTCCCCTTTCGCGAGCAGAACCACTCCGGAGAACTCATCCTCAAGTGAGATCCCTTCCATGAAATTCTCGAGCTCCTTTAGCATCTCCACTTCGGTTATCGGGCTCGTCGGAGCGCTAAGATCAGGCGGCTCATCCAGGCGCATGATCCTTATGCCGAGGAGCTTATAAGGCGCACTCTTTTCGAACTCGAAGACAAGCTCAAGCCACGTCTCCTTTGCAGAGCGAGCAACCAGCTTGATCGCATCCGTGCTCTCCTTGAGGATTTTTACTGGCTCTAATGTCTCCAGGTCGCTCTTAAGCTGCCGGTATACAGCCATGCGTTCTTCGATGGGACGCTCCTTAAGGTTGCTGGGAGCGATGTTCTGCTCCAGATATGTTCGCATTTCATTCTCGTTGCTGCTGTTGAATGCGCTGAAATACGATTCAGCCCGCTTTCCAGCGCTGGTCTCAGGAAAGCGAACCGCTGCTTCCTCACCAGCACACACCACACCAGCGAAAACCAAAATCGCTATCAGTGATATAGATGCTGTAAAGCTTTTTTTCATTGCTTTCTCCTCTCCTTAAAGGATTTTCGACAATATACTATGTTTTACACCACCAACACAACTGAGTTCCCACTTTTTTATTCGGAATGGAAAACACTTTGAGCGAAGTCAGATTAGGTCAGAAGCACAGGGCTACTGAATCACAACTACTATTTTAATATAAGATAATCGGTTGCGAAACCCATCTCAAGGGGATACTTTAAATACATTTTAAAGTCTGGGGTTTTGAGTTTGAGTATTAAAAGCTAAGTTTCTAAAACAAATGTTGACTTGGTCCCTGAAGTAAAAACAATCATTTTGAAAAAGAAATTTCCTCCTAAAAAAGTATAATTCCCGTAAATAAATATTGAAGAGTAAAATTTATTTAGATAATTTAAGTTTTGCATTTCTATAACTAATTTTCCAAAAGTTTAAAAAATAACAAACGGAGGTAAAAATGCCAGCAGAAGAAAGAAAAAATGAAATTGGAAAGATCGCAAAAGATTTTACCTTGAAAGATCAGAACGGAAAAGATTTTAAGTTGTCTTCATTTAGTGGCAAAAGAATTCTCCTTTCTTTCCACCCTCTTGCCTGGACTGATGTATGTGCCAAACAGATGAAATCCCTGGAAGAAAATAAAGAGATTTTAGATTCATTGAACACCATAGCCTTTGGAATGAGCGTTGATACGGTACCATCCAAAAAAGCCTGGGCTAAAAGTCTGGGTATAGAGAACACCCCTCTATTATCAGATTTCTGGCCCCACGGCGAGGTAGCAAAACGGTATGGCATCTTCCGGGAGAAAAACGGATTCTCAGAGCGGGCAAATATAATTATTGACGAAAATCAGAAAATCGTATTTTTCAAGGTCTATGAGATAAGCCAGCTACCGGATATGAATGAGATCATAGATTTTATAAAGAATCTTAAATGACTATATAGAGAATTACGAGTCAAAGTGATTCGCCTTTTAAGCAGGAGTAGAAATTTCTTTGTAGGGGCGACCCGGCAGTTCGACAAGCTCACTGTCCTGAGCGAAGCCGAAGGATGGGTCGCCCCTACAGACTTTTTTAAACACTACCAATGAAAACCATAAATTTCATCCTGTTTTTTACCATCTTCTTTACAATTTACGGACTGGTCAACTATTATATTTTTATTAGAGGATGGCAATCAATCCCCCCGAGTTCTCCTCTGAGAGTATATTATCTGATATTATTCCTGATTCTTGCTTTCTCTTTTATCGCTGGGAGGGTATTGGAGAGATTCTGGCTTGCCATACCCAGCAATGTAATGATATGGATCGGCTCTTTCTGGCTATCTGCGATGCTCTACTTTTTTCTGATTATCCTGCTATTAGATTTTTTAAGGCTGTTTAATCACTTGTTCCCTTTTTTTCCATCTTTCATAACCGATGACTATGCCAGGGCAAAGCAGATTATAGCTCTGGTATCCATCGGGGTTGTTACAATCCTGATCACTGCAGGACATATAAACTCACTAAACCCCCGCATGAAAACACTTCATTTGACCATCCCTAAATCAGTTGATGACACAAAAACAGTAAACCTCGTGATTGCCTCAGACATCCATCTTGGAACTCTAATTGGTAAATCGAGATTTAATCAGATCGTTGACCGGATAAATCAACTTAAGCCTGATATTGTCCTTTTGCCTGGAGACATTATGGATGAGGATTTAGCTCCGGTCATCAAATATAACCTGGGCCAGGCACTCAGGAACATAAAATCGACATTCGGAGTCATTGCCATCACCGGCAATCATGAATATATCGGAGGAGTTGAAAAAGCATGTAAATATCTGGAAGACCACAATGTAACAGTCTTGAGGGATAGTGCAATAAAAATCAACAACAGCTTTTATATAATAGGCAGGGAAGATAGAGGTATAAAAAGCTTTACCGGTAAGATGAGAAAACCACTGGAAGAGTTACTGACCAAAGTCAATAAGAGTTATCCTCTCATTTTATTGGATCATCAGCCCTTCAATCTGGACCAAGGAGTTGAAAACGGCGTAGACCTTCAGATTTCAGGCCATACCCATCAAGGCCAGCTCTGGCCCTTTAATTATATCACCAATATGATTTATGAAGTAAGCTGGGGATATAAAAAGAAAGATAATACACAGATATATGTCTCCTCCGGTGTTGGCACCTGGGGTCCTCCAGTGCGTATCGGCAACAGACCGGAAATTGTGAATATCAAATTGAGTTTTCAGTAGAGTTTCCCCTCTCTTTTCTTCCGTGAAACGGATCCGTCCCGAAAGGGATCCGTAGGATAGGAAAGGAGAGTAACTAAGGGTGAGGTTTTCCCCTTGAACCATTGAACTTTTGAGCCTTTGAACTTTTTTTTACTGTATCACCCTTCTACCCCCTAAATATCTTTTCGCATAATATTTTTCATCCAGGGAAGAGATAATCACCCCTTGGGAGGAAGACGAATGGACAAACCGGTTATCCCCGATATAGATTCCCACGTGGAAAGGGGTAAAACCATCCTCAGTGAAAAAGACTAAATCACCAAAGGAAAGATTCTCCCTGTCAATTTTCTTCACTATTTTGTAAAGATTTTCAGTACCTGAGGGCAGAGAAATTCCTGAATATCTGCGATAAACCTCATGCACCAGGGCTGAGCAATCATACTTGGAATAAGGCTCTCCTAAATATGACTCTATTATCCTGGTCATCTTGACTTTATCTATTTTAGTCTCCTGAGGAGTATAAGTAGAAAGGTGAGTGGTATATCTGGGATAAGAGGCACAGCTTACCAGCAAAAAGAAGAATATGATAATAGAAATCCTCCCGATATTATTGCAGGTGACTGCCAGTGGTTTTGGTAGATGCAAGTTGTTGAATGACCCTGCTTGTCCCGAAGTAAGCGGGATCAGGGTTGCCCGCGGGCGGGAACAAGCCCCATCCACGTATATTTTGTTCCTCATATATTCTCTTCTATATCCCTTCGAACTATTAATCCCCATTCAGACCTGTTTCAGATAACATTTTCTCAAATTTTGATACACATTTCCCGTCCCTATCGTATTTGGAAAGATATTTTATAAAATCCTCATAGTATAAAATTTTCCCTTTGAAATCTTTATAAATATCCCTGATCAGTTTATTCCAGTTTTCATCCCCTATTTCATTCCGCACTTTGTCCAGGATATAAGGACCTTTTCCATAAATGATCGCACCCTTTTCCTTTGTATTCAGGAAGTCGACCTCGATTATCGGCATATCCTTATCTGTGTTAGCAAATTCTTTATATGTATCCAGTCCCTGATTTAATCCAGTGATAAAAGCATCCTCTCCTTTTGTTCGCTCAAGATAGATAAGCCTTAAATAATGGGGCAAGGATAACTGGAAAAACCAGAACCCTTTTCCAAAAAGTTTAAAAAATACCCCGGCAGCAGTCCATTGAGCCGCGATGGATAAATGAAGATTATCGTAATAGCCTTGCTTGAATGTTTCGATGAACGTCGAGCCGATCATTAAAAAACCGCTTGCTATATTCGTTCCTTCCATTTCAGGGATCTCAACCAGGGTCAGGCGATTATGCGGGTATTCTCCGATATATTCATTATAGAACTTTAAAGCAGCGCAGGCTTCGGAAATGATTTTTTCCTTTACCTCTTTATCAACTGAAGTAGAATAAAAATAAATCTCTTTACCGCTACATTTTCTAAAAGTCTTATTATACACCCCTGTTTTTGCGATGACCAGAGGCAGTTTGAATACCGGGATTTTGCTCTTAAAAGTAAATTGAGAATACTCGGCTGAGGTTTTCTTTTCAATCAAATCTCCCGCAGAAAAAACAATATAACCAGGCGGCACTTCCACCTTGAGCTTAAACCCGAAAATATCATCCAGTATTAGAGGATACCAGCGATTCCCCCGGTCAAAAATCATCAGGCTATCTTTTAATCCACCAGACGGAAAATGGTACTCAAAATCTATTTTTAAATCACGATTCAATCTCAATGCAGGCGGTATGGTTAAGCTTAAAGTATCTTTACCCGTGAATTTATAAGAAAGATCAATCCAGCCACCTTTTGTTTTAGATTTCACCGACTTTATTTCTGCATCTGAACTCAGTATCAAATCGATTACATTAACGGTATCAGCCCCGTGAAGCGTTAATCCAGCCCTGACCAGTAACCGACTATCGGGTAAATCCAGGGTTACTGTCACATCACATGAAGCTATATCTATCTGGGGAGTTTGACAAAATGCAGACTGGACCGTCAATATAGTTAAAATATAAATCGCCATTTTTAAATTGTGATAACGCAAACCTACCTCCTGTTGTAATCGCCCACGGGCGGGGACAAACCCCACCCATTCATTACTTCTTTCCCAATCCGAAATAAAAAACTATCCCGGCTATAATTGCCAGAATTGATCCAAAGGAGAAAGCCACAGCTGCACCAAAACCCTGCCAGAGGAAACCCATAATCAGGCTGGCAGGCAGAGCACATAATCCCACTGCCCCATGGTAGAACCCATAAGCAGTTCCTCTTTTATCCTCCTCCTTAACTAAATCAGCTACAAAAGCCCGCAGGGCTCCATCTGAAACTCCATAATATATACCGTATAAAGCAAAAAGTGCCCAGATATGCAAAGAGTTTTTAGCAAAGGCAAATCCTAAATAAGATAGTCCATAAACTGAAAACCCTATAAGGATAATTTTTCTTCTACCAATTCTATCTGATAAAATCCCGGCTGGAATAGAATATAAAGTATACACTAAATTGAAAAAACCCCAGAGCAAAGGGATAAAGATTAAATTCACCCCTAAGCTTTTAGCTCTTAAAAACAAAAAAGCATCGCTGGAATTACCCAGGGTAAAAATCGCTACTACAAGAATGAAAATTTTAAATTTACTATCAAAACTAATACCCTTCTTTCTTTCCGAAATAACACTTTCTTTTTTTCTGATTTTTATCTCTTTCACCCACAGAAACAAAACCAAAACTGAGAAAAAAGCTGGAATTGAGGCTAATAAAAAAAGATGCCTGTAATTTTTATTCAAAAGTGGCAATAAAAGGAAAGCTAAAAGTGGACCAATAATAGCCCCGGCAGAATCCATAGCCCGATGAAGCCCAAAAGAGGCTCCTCTTCTGTTTTCGGCTGAAGATTCAGCGATTAGAGCATCCCGGGGTGAGGTTCGCACCCCTTTTCCTACCCTGTCTCCAAACCTTATGAAAAGAACCTGCCAGCCAGAAGTAACTAAAGCTAAAAGTGGCTTGCTAATTGAGGAAAGTGAATATCCCAGGATAACTATCGGTTTTCTTTTTCCGATCTTATCTGAAAACCATCCGGAGAAAATCTTAAATAGACTGGCAGTGCTCTCTGCCACTCCTTCGATTAATCCCACAAATACCTTGCTAGAATGGAGCACTTCGGTTAGAAAAACTGGAATTAAAGGATAAACCATATCTGAGGAGACATCAGTGAGGAAACTTACCAAGCCTAAGAAGAAGATATTCTTTTTTATTCCGAAAAAAAAGTTCTCGTTTTTACTTTTAACCTCTTTATTTTCCTTATCCATAAAATTTATACTCAATACTAAAAACAGATTTAAGAACAGTATATATTTATCCTTTTAAACCGTCAAGGATTTTGTAGGAGACCCTTGAAAAGTTTCATAAAGAGTGATTCAGGAGTAACCCTGACTAACTAGAGCTCCGAATGGATTCTCTTGATTTTCAAGGGGTTAGGGTAAACCATAATCCCTGAGAACTTATATACTCAAGTATTTTAGTCTATTGTTCGATTTTATAAAGAGAAACTATATAAAATTTGCTTGACAAATCGAGAAATTTTAGTAAATTATAGTTGGTTTAGTTTGTTATTTGTTTCAGAACATCAATTAAAAGATCGGAGGAGGAAGATGATTAAATCAAAGTTAATTTTAGCTTTGATGGTTTCGGTATTGATTTTATTTTTCGCAAAACCGCTTTTATCTGAGAACAGCTACAAGGTCCAGTATAAGGCTGAATTCTCAAAAGAAAACTTTTCATTTGATAAACTGAAGGGGTATGATAGAATAAGGTTTAAAGAGGGTACCTATCTAACTGATGTTGCCAAACCAATGTTGCCATCCAGAGAAATCCAGATAGCTGTTCCAACCGGGATGAAGGTAACAAATGTTTATGCTTCGGATACTAAAAGTGAGGAAATCTTTGGTGAATATAATATCTTTCCTGCTCAACCACCAGCAAGAACAAGCCTTTCAGAGGATGAAATTAAGTTTGTGGAACCAGACGTGGAGACATATAGATCAACCCAGCCCTATCCTTCAAAATTGGTGGAGTTCATTCACCAGAGCGATTTAGCCGGTCAAAGTATAGCCTATTTCAGGCTTTATCCTCTACAGTATGTCCCTGGAGAAAAAAGGTTAGAACTTTACACTTCAATCTCTGTTGTTCTGGAAGGCACTCCTAGATACGAATGTGGTGATTACCTCTCACCTAATATCTCTGAGAAAGATAGGGAAGTCTATGAAGAGATGGTCAAAGAGATAGTGGTAAACCCTGAGGAGGTTCAGTTAAATACCGGGATGAAATTAGGCAAAATAACTGCCCTTCCCCCTGGTTCCTATCAGCATGTGATCATCACCCATTCTTTGTATGCTTCAGCTTTTCAGCCCTTAGTTGAGTGGCACACCAAAAAGGGGGTAAAAGATACAGTGGTTTGTACCGCTGATATCTATGCCAATTACAGTGGAGCAACCAACCAGGAAAAGATACGCAACTTCATTATCGATGCCCATTCAACCTGGGGAGCAATTTATTACCTTTTGGGAGGCGAAGATGGTTCTGTCCCCTTTGAATTCAGAATCTATGATGAGGAAAGTGCACCCAGTGACCAATATTACTCTGACTATGACGATGACTGGACGCATGAGGTCTTTGTAGGCAGAATCCCCGCAGGAAGCTCGAATTCGGTTACGACCTTCGTCAACAAGGTTCTAAAATACGAAAAAGATCCTCCTCGAACAAGTTACCCTTTAGATGTCCTTCTCGTCGGAATGGATCTGGATGCAAGCACGCCAGAAGAGGAATTGAAGGAATCTATCGCTTCCTATATTCCTGCAAGGTTCAACATTACCAAGGTGTACGATAGTGATGCCACCAACCACAAAACCGCAGTCATCAGTGCTCTTAATGCTGGACAGAACCTGGTAAATCATGCAGACCACTCCAATTTCACGGTTATGGGCACAGGCGATTTTCACCATAGCTGGTATCTCACTCAAATGGATGTGAATAATCTAACCAATGACAATCAAATGTCCATCATAGTTTCCACTGGCTGTGATCCAAATGGAATGGATGCCACCGACTGCATTGCTGAGACCTTTGTCGAATACAATCCATATCAAGCTGGAGTTGCTTTCAATGGTAACACCCGCAGTGGTTGGTACTCTCCAGGTGAACCCATCAGTCTCTCCAGTATACTGGATATGCAGTGGTGGGCGGGACTTTTTACACGCAATAAATATAACCTCGGTCAAACTTTAGTAGATAGTAAGCATAATTTTTACACCTATGGTGCTATAGAGAAACAATGTGAATGGGTTTTCAACCTTCTGGGAGAGCCGGAGATGCCAATCTGGACAGATGAGCCGGATAGTTTTACAGTTACCTTCTCTTCCGTGCTTCCAGTTGGTTCTTCCTCCTTCCAGGTTCATGTTGAGGATTCTACTACACATACCGCCGTGTATCAAGCTTATGTCTGTTTATGGAAAGGAAATGAGGTTTATCTAACCGGATATACAAATTCCTTGGGTAATATAGTCTTCAGCCCCTCACCAACCAACCAGGGAACAATGTATGTAACTGTAACCAAGCAAAATTATCTTCCCTCCGAAGGTCAGGCAACCGTTGCCAGTCCGGTCCTTACCACTCAAGAGGCAACAGATATAGAAGAGACTAATGCAACCCTCCATGGCCGTCTGGATAATGATTTTGGATATGAAACAACTTGCTGGCTTTTCTGGGACACAGACGCTGGTGAACCATATTCTAACAGTGAATCCTTAGGAGTATTTACCAATGGTTCAGAATTCAGCAAAGACCTCACCAGTCTGGCAGAAGGAACCCTTTATTATTACACCGCTAAAGGACTTAATATCGTAGGCTGGGGCAGTGGAGCAGAACTTAAATTCTTGACCAAACCACTCCCACCAACTGATCTTTCTCCAGATTCAATCACTTCCAGTTCTATAAAGCTTCTCTGGAATAAAGATACCTCGGCTGATAAAACGATCATCGAAAGAAATGATACTCTGGTCTGGATAAGAGGAGAAGGGACAGTAATATATAACGATACCAGTTCAAATTGCAAAGATACCGGGTTGGCACCTTTAACTCAATACTATTATCAAGCCTGGTCATATAGCGAAGAAGGAGAGTTGTATCAATACAGCGATGATTTTGATACAGCAAACGCAATCACACTTTTCAAACATGGCGATGCGAATGCAGATAATAAGATAACTGTTACTGATGTGATTTACTTAATTAATTACTTGTTTAAGGGAGGACCTGAGCCACAACCAATGCAGGCAGGAGATGCTAATTGTGACGGTAAAGTTACTGTTAGCGATGTAATCTATTTAATCAATTATCTTTTTAAAGGTGGACCGCAACCACCAGTTTGCTGAAAAGAGCAATTTATAGCTTGAATTCTACAGGGGCACGTAATAACGTGCCCCTTTGTTTTAACATTCTTATAGTCCGGGTTGATCCGGATACTTTTTTAATCTTAACCTTAAAAAAGAATAGCAAAATAATAGGGGCAATTTGTGAATTGTCCCTATTATTCCTTTTGATTTTGAAAAATTAAGACTTCGACCTACTTCAGAAATGAAATCTTCCCCTTGGTATTATCAAATCCCGGATAAATCGACTGAGGGACTTTATCTTGAGCCTTCACTAACTGCAGGACATTAGATGGGGGGAATAAAGTAGTATCCAGAGTTACGCTTCCCTCACCTGATCCCTTTTTTAGGGTAAAATAAAGCCGGGCGATCTCATTATTCCCCTTGGACAGATAAAAATCCGCAGCAGAAATTGTGCTGATTAAAGCGATAAGCACCTTCTGAGTTTTCGCATCGATATTAGGGTTCTTTAAGGCAAATTTATCCACCGGGGTATTAGTAAAACTGACTGAATCCAGACTGATGGGGCTTTTACCGGTGCCATATTTTAAAGGCACAACGATAGCGGTGAGGTTCTCATCATTCACCAGGTTCACCTTAGCCACGACCTTATCGCTGCCGGGTTTCTGGTCAACTACCACACTCAACATATCCAGTTTACCAAATGGGTCATTTGCCTTGTCTGACCAGACGATGGAAAAAGACGTGAGGAGTAGCAGAATCGCAAGATTAAGGATTAAATACGTTTTTTTCATCCCTTCCCTCCTTAGCATTAAGATTTGAGCTTAAGTTCAATTATCATTCCAGCCTTTAGAAGCTCGCAAAAATAATTCTGATAATTCTGCGGGGCTTCCCTGCCCCTCAAAAGCTGGTCTTCCCCTTCTAAATCGTTCGCTTTTTTGCGAAGATTTTATTTTAAATGAATTGACCTCTCTTGAGCACACCTCCTTGTTTCGAGTTACTTAATTTTTTTCCATTAGCCTATTTGAGTTATCCTATATAATTTTCGTCAGAAATCATATAATCTTTAGGCAGGTAATTCCTTGCATCCTAAAGCTCTTCTTTATATTAACTTTAATAACACTTCCGCCTGGAACATTTTGGCCCTCTAATGGACCTTGCAAACTCAATCCTCTTTTTAATTCGTTTTATTCAAATCGCTTATTTTCTAAAAAGAGTATCAGGAATTATTCCTGGATACTCCGTCTCAATCCGGGAAAGAATCTCTTTTGATTTCCTTTCATCCTTTAACTCCTGCTGATAGATTCTCAGAAGATTGAGAAGGGAATTCAGTCCGGCCTCCGTCCCTGGATTTTTTTCTGCTATCTTCAATAAAATAGATACTGCTTTATCCCATTCTTTTTGTAAAGTATAAAGCTTGGCTTTCTGGCTCTCTATCAAAATTGCAAAAGGTTTATCCTTATATTTATTCAGGAGCTGATCATAATGTTTAATCCCTTTTTCAAAAGATTCTATGGCTAAAGTTTTATTTTCTTTTAGGTAATAAGCCACTATATTTAAGGGAGATTCCAATCCCTCCGGAGTTAAAGGATAGTTGACCATCAGCCAGTTATACTCATTTAAAGCCCTCTCCCACTCTGCGGTTTTCTCATAGATCTGGGCAATCAGGTATTGAGAGGTGGCAATCAGTCGACCCTCTTTAGGATAGAGTTTTTTTACCCTGGAAAGCTCCTGCTTAGCCTTAGGATAATCTTTCTTTTGTAAATATATCATCCCGATTTTCATCTGAGCCTCAGCCTTAGAGGAGGAATCAGGGGATGAATCGATCACCCGATAGAAAGTCAACAGGGAATTCTTTTCATCTTTCAGATAGTCAAAATATATATTTCCAACCTGCAAGAGGACCGAGCCGGGGGTTTGTCCGGTTGAATCTTTTGCAGTTTCTAAAGTCACAATCGACTCTTTCCAGAGGTTCTGAAATTGATATGCCCGGGCTAAACTTAAGGTAGCCGCAAAAGAGACTTGAGTATTAGGATAAGTGTGGATCAGGTTTTGAAAATATTTTTGGGCATACTCAAATTCACTCTCCCTTCTGGCTTTTTCTTCTCTTGGAGAAAAAAGCTGGATCAGATGGTTGGGCACAGAAAAGATATCCGGGTCCGGAAGGTTCTTTTTCATTACCGCCGGGTAATTATCTAAAAGCTGATGATAAGTATGAACGGCTTTTTCCTTTTCATTTCTTTTCTCGTAGATCCGGGCTAAACCTAATAGAGCATTTTTACCTTGATTTTTGCTTTCGGGATATTTACTCATAACATTTTCCAAAGATCTCTGAGCCGAGTCGAAATCTTTTTGCAGAATATAAAGCTCGGCTATGCGCAGTTCAGCCGATGCGGCAATATCGGAGATGTCCTTTTCTAAAGGGGCTCCAGACTGAGTAGAAGCTAAATCCACTACTTCTTGATAGGATTGAATAACCTTTTTAAAATCAGCCGGAGCAGCAGCTTTTAGATTTATAGACAAAACTTTCCTAATTTTCTCTGACTCATAGAAATTCTTCTCAATCTTATAACGCAGGGAAAGGTTTTTTTGATTTGAACAGGAAGATATAAAAATAATTACGCTGACAAAGAGAAGAAAAGTTATAAAATAGAAAACCTTTTCAGAATATATCCGGGGGATAATATTTTTTCTTTTCAATGTATTTTCTCCATCCTTCCCTCTCCTTTTTTCCGTAAAGTGGATCCGTAGGAAAGGAGAGGGATTAAGGGTGAGGTTTAGCAGGGACAGAATCCGCCTGAGGTGGATTCTGTCCCTGCAATTTATATTTATAGAGTCTCTCTCATCGCGCAGAAATCACCACACATCCCGCACTTACGGTAATCGGCTGGGATTTTTCCTCTTTTCTCCTTTGTTTTTTCAGGGTCCAAACTTAAGGCTATCATCTTTTCCCATTCAAAGGATTTGCGAGCTTTTGAGATCTCCTCATCTATATTTCTGGCTCCTTTGATCCCCTTAGCAATATCAGCCGCATGGGCAGCGATCCTGGAGGCGATAATCCCTTCTCTTACATCCTCTAAACTCGGTAAAGTAAGATGTTCTGCTGGAGTCACATAACAGAGAAAATCAGCACCATAGGCACCAGCAATGGCTCCACCTATGGCAGAGACAATATGGTCATACCCAGGGGCACAATCTATAACCAGAGGTCCTAATACATAAAAGGGAGCCTCCTCACACAATTTTTTCTCCAGAAGGACATTTGCCTCTATCTCCTGAATGGGGATATGGCCTGGTCCTTCGACCATTGCGAAAACCCCCTTTTCTCTTGCTCTCTGAACCAGTTCTCCCAAGACTAAAAGCTCATCCATCTGCACCCGGTCAGTGGAATCTGCAATTGAACCAGGTCTTAAGCCATCCCCTAAGCTTAAGGTGGCATTATAAGATTTTGCCAGGTCTAAAAGCTCATCATAATATTCATACAGGGGGTTTTCCTTTTGATTTACTTTCATCCACCGAGCTAAAAAAGAGCCTCCCCGGCTCACAATCCCGGTTAGCCTTTTTTTTCTCTCTATGGTCTGCAGAGCTCTTTTAGTCAACCCGCAATGCACAGTGATGAAATCAACTCCGGTTTCTAAATGGTCCTCTATAACTGAAAAAAGCTCCTCCTTTTTCATCTCCTCCAAGTTTTTGCCTTGCTTGGCTAAATTGCAAACAGCCTCATAGATCGGCACAGTCCCGATTGGAATTGTAGATTTCTTCAAAATCTCAATCCTCAAATCCCTGATATTCCCTCCGGTGGAGAGGTCCATAACTGTATCTGCCCCGTATTTGATAGAAACCTCTAATTTCTTTAATTCTAAATCGAAATCCACAAAATCGGGTGAGGTGCCTAAATTAGCATTGATTTTTGTCCTTAACCCCTTTCCAATCCCCACCGGTTTTACATTCTTATGCAGGCGATTTTTAAGGATAACAATTCTGCCAGATTTAATATTCTCAGTGAGGAAATCTATGGAGACCTTCTCTTCCAGAGCAATATTTTCAAGCTCATCCTTGCTTAAGTATTCAAATTCAGACATTTATCATCCACCTTTCTTCCCTACGGGCCGTAGTGCTTTTCCCGACTTTTTACACTATTAATATCGGTCTAAATTAATACGTTAATACCCCTTATACCTTTTGTCAAGGATTAAATCTTAAATGTCAATGCAAATTCAAAATGTCAGCTCGAATTTGAGTCTTGAGATAATTTATGGTTATAAGCTCGTTTAGTTTAAGTTTGGTTCTTTCCTTTAGTATGGGTTTATGTTTTAGTTTTTTACCTTGATAAAAGATGCTGACCGAGCCATCCAGATATTTATGCACCTCTATCCGCCAAAGTGTACTACTTCATAATTTCGGTAACAGATTTAAGTTTGTTAAGAGGTGTAAGATAATTTAATCCTCCATATTTTCTTAGATAATTATAACGATACATAAAACCGTTTAATTCAGCTATAAAATCCTCCTTTGAAAGAGTAATAGTTTGTAGCCTTGTACACTCATCATATAATATCTTCCAGAACCTTTCAATCTTGCCATTTGCCGGTAAACGACGTTGAATCTTGACAATCGTCCTTTCTTCATCATTAGTAAGGGTCTTTAATTGCCCTGGTTTAGGCCCTCTTTTTTGAGGTAGAAGTGCTTCCATATCCTTACCGGACTTAATCCATCGCTCATAATACTTTCTAATGTCTTTGCGATGAACTTTATATGCCTGGCAGATCTGCTCTACCGTCTTGAAATTCTTCGATCTCTTCTGCCTAACCAGCTCATACTCTTGAACTACTAACAGCCACTTGGATGTCAATCCTAATTTTATAGATTTTATCATCTGTAACGGCCTCCTTTCTAGTTTAGTATACTAGAAAAACCGTTACCGAAATACTGAAAAACTACGCTTGAGGCGGACCGTGCCCCTTAGCATTTCTTATCTAAAAGCGGTAAAACAGACATTCCTGTCTGTTTCAGATTCGTAGCACGCCCTTTTTTTGTTGGTTCGGGAATTGGATTTCCCGAACCATTTTATTTCGTAGTACGACCCTGCTTGCCTCGCAGAATGCGGGAGCCTGTCCCAATGTAAGAATTAAATGTCGGGCATAAAGCCCGACGCTACAAAAGATATAGACGCATGCAATGCGTCTCTACAATTTTTTGGTATTGAGTGTTTATTATTTCAATTCTCATAACCTGAATTCTAATACAGGATCTGATGTTATGCTTTTACGCATCCAGTTAAAGGTGCAGGTCCACTTTTAAAAAGATAATTGATCAGATAAATAACGTCATTGATGTTGATTTGACAGTCGCGGGTCACATCCCCGCTGCCTAAAAAATAAGGCTCCGGTCCTCCTTTTAAAAGATAATTAATCAGATATACCACATCTGAGACGGAAACCTTTTGATCCTGATTTGCATCTCCATTCAAATAGATTTGATTCAAATTATAAAAACAGTAATTCTCCCGGTCCCAGTTACTAGCTGCTAAATCCTGTTTCAAAGAAAACTTATAATCAAATAAGACCTGAGAAAAAGGAGGATTTTTAAAAGAGACCCAGCCAGAGACTAAACTATTACAATAGTCACCTATAGTCAAAGTATCTTCATCTGCTATAATCCGATCTAATTTATGAGCGGGATAATGGCTCAAATAATAAACTTTTTTTATCCCATCTGCTGAGTGAGCTTCATTTTTAATCTTTATCAACCCATCCCCATCTAAATCTGCCCAGACCATCTCCTCCACTACACTTTGATAGGAAGAAGTACAGCTCCAGGCAGGAGCTGTTGTGAGATTACCACCTGTATTTTCATAGACCATTGAATAACCCCACCATCTCCCGGCAGCTAAATCTTTATCTCCATCGTTATCCACATCGCAAAAGGAAACTGCAGAACCATAACCTCTGGTGGAAGAGGTCCAGAAAGGAAGTGTATCTAAAACTCCGGAATAATTCAGATAGACTTCAAAATATCCTTTTCCGCTCAACTGAGTATTATTAGCCACTGCTAAATCTAAATAACCATCGTTGTTCAAATCGCCCCAGGCTAAACTATTCCCGTTATCTGAATTTTTCGACTTCCAGGAAGGGAAAGTTTCAATGGAATCACCATAATTTTTATAAACTCTTATCTGCCCTCCAGAAGAGATAAAAGCTAAATCCAGATCGCCATCATTATCCACGTCTCCCCATTCCACGTCGTAACAGTACCCAGAATCCCCGGAGATCCAGGAGGGGGTAGTTTCTAAAATTCCATTTTGATTATAATAAATTCTATTATGCTCATAAAAGTTATTATAAGCCTCACCGCAGGCAACTGCTAAATCTAAATCCCCATCCCTATCCACATCACCGAAAGC
Organism: uncultured Ignavibacteria bacterium; assembly: GCA_964570765.1. Lineage (GTDB taxonomy): Bacteria > Zixibacteria > MSB-5A5 > MSB-5A5 > RBG-16-43-9 > CAZMZF01. The sequence continues at coordinate 44,031 of CAZMZF010000008.1, read as the reverse complement.
ACAGGAGAAAGTGTGCATTGAATCAGAAGAGGACCAGACAGGAGAAGCAGTAAGTGAGCCATTGATATTATCATAGAGCTGCACCACTGTTTTCTTCCAGCTATTTTCAGTATAGTTTGAAACTGCCAGTTCCAGATAACCATCTTTATCAATATCCCCCAAAGCACAGTGACCGGAGAATTCGGAATTAACCGAGACCCAGCCTGCAGTAGTATCTAATCTGCCATTATAATTGAAATAAACGAAATTCGGAGCCTTAATCATATCGTTACCATTTGAGACTACTAAATCTAAAAAGCCATTTCCATCCATATCTCCAAAAACCGCACCTGTAGAATATACATTAGTTTCAGTCGAACGCCAGGAAGGGGAAGTTTCCAGAGGGATGACTGCAGAAATGGACTCAAAAGAAAAAAGGAATAAGAATAAATTTGAGATAAAGAAAAAACACAAATTTAATTTCGTAAATCTCAAGTTTCCTCCTTTTTAGATGAAGAGAAAGCAATTCTTTATAACCGCAATCTTATAATAACTATAAAGCCAGATATGTCAAGGGGAAAAATTTATAGAATTAGATAAGTTGTTGTTATTTTTAGTGTTTTAGGACTTTTTTAAACTAATAGGTTAAGATTACAAATTTAAAACTTGTAAGGAGAAAAGTAGAATATTTCTCCGCTCTCCTTAGAATGTTATCATTATGAGGTAAAAAAACGGGCTGAGAACTTCTCCCGTTAGTAAAATTCAAATACGTAGAGACGCATTGCCATGCGTCTCTACAAATCTCAAGGCGGGAGAGATTATACCCACGTTGGGGGCAACGTGGGTATACTGATATTTGTTGTAGGAGCGAGGTCTCCTCGTCCTAATTTTTGGGCTGGGAAACCCAGCCCCTACAGAGCAAGAAATTTATCTTACCTTAAAAGCACCATCCTTTTTGAAATAGAGTTCTCTCCAACTTTCAATCTATAAAAATAAATCCCGCTTGCTGCTTCTTTACCTGTCTCATCCTTTCCATCCCAGATCACCTGATAATTCCCCGGCTCCCTTTTATCATCCACTAAAGTCTTCACCTTCTCCCCCAGTATATTATAAATAGTTAGGGTGGTGTGGATGGGTCTTCCAGCTCCTTGCTCCAAGCTCCCAGCTCGGAAGGAAATGGCGGTAGAGGGGTTGAACGGATTTGGATAATTTTGTCCTAAGTCAAAGGCAACCGGATGGGTAACTTCCTCCTCTTCGACCTTAGTCTGTCTGTATTTGATAGTATTAGAATAGATATCAAACCCGGAACCCGAAATCCGGTTATCCATCCAGGCAGTGTAAATGTTAGGTGGAGAAAGGGCTACATCTGGATCAAAATTGAGAGCATTTGTCAAATCAGTGCTCAGAATTGAATTTGCTCCCAGGGGAACTCCTTCGTTAAAATAATAGACTTGATAATAGATATCAGGATTACCTGCACGATAATCTGTCCATACGACAACAAAAAAGGTATCATCATCTATTGATACCGAAGGGGCTTCAGGGATCCCGGAGATGTCATTAACCAGAAAATTATTACCTGAAGGAGAACCTGAGCTCGAATACCTTTGAGCATAAAGATTAATCTTATCTCCATCTAATTGAGTCCAGGTAAGCGCCATATTTCCCTTACTGTTCAAAGCTAAATCGAATTCTCTCTGAACAGGATTTAAGGAATCACAAAAAGATGCAAGGTTGGACCCGATTTTACCACCGGAAGAATTGTACCTTTGTAAATAAATTCTCTCTTCTGAATCTCTCCGGTCATACCAGGCAATTGTGAAATTCCCGGCGCTGTCTATTCCCACCTTTGGACTTAAATGATCTACAGCCTGCAGGTCATCGTTTACTTTAAAACTTGTATCTACCAGTATCCCAGAACTGTCAAGACGCTGAGCGTAAATATTCTTGATCCCGGATAGAGCAGCAGACCAGACCACCACCGCTTTCCCATCATAAGCTTTAGCACAGGCAGGAGAATTGTGCAGAATGGTACCAGTGGAGTTATTCACTTTAAAATTTGTATCTAATGGAGTGCCAGAGGGATCGTATCTCTGTGCATATATATTCAAACCATCTCTTGAATCCTGCCAGACCACCATAATATTCCTGGAACCATCTATAGCTAAATCCGATTGAGCACAGGGAGAGGAGAAAGTATTTGTATCCACTCTCCGATCAGAGAAGATTAAATCCCCAAAACGGGTGAACTTCTTAATATAGATATCATCGCTTCCATTCCTTTGGTCAGTCCAGGTTATGATAAAATTCTTATCTAAATCTTCAGTTATGGCCGGTTCTTTCTGTATAGCTCCTTCTAAATCATCATTCAGCCTAAAATTTGTCCCGGAAAGAATACCACCTACAACTTTCTGAGAATAGATATCATAGCTTTTACCTCTGTGGTCGCTCCAGACCACATCAAAATCGCCATTTTCCTTAACAGATAAAGCAGGATTATCTTTAAATCCAGAGACTCCGTCCTGACTTAGCTTTACATTTGTTCCAACCTGTGTGCCAGCAGAATCAAATTTCTGATAGTAAATCGAGGGTTCATTCCTGTTATCCCCCCAAGCAATCAGATAGTTCCCATTAGAATCTGAGTCTATAACAGGCTCCCAGTGTTCTGCTGAGACGTTATCTGAATTAACTTTAACTCGAGATGTTTTAGGATTTCCAGAAGAGTCAAACAGTCGATCATAGATATCTACTTTACCACCCCTGGTATCCACCCAGGTTACCATAAAATCGCCCTTCGATATTTTAGTTACTGAAGAGTAATATTGATCCTCGCTCAACGAATCTATATTAGCTAAGACATTGGTACCTGAAGGTGTGCCTGAAGAATCGTACCTCTGAAAATATATATCCGCATCTAAATTCCTGTAATCCTCCCAGCCAATCACGAATCTGCCGTTCTTATCAAAAGAGGCTGAAGGTGATTTAGGAGGTGCAATCCCTTCTATAGTATTAACTTTAAAACTGGGACCCCAGGGGTTCCCGGAGGAGTCATATCTTCTGGCATATAAGTTATTCCCGGAGCTAATATCCACCCATATCACCAGAAAACTTCCATCAATAAAAGATTCAACCTCTGGCTCCCAGGCACTATTTGGAATCATACTGTCGTTTACCCTAAACGTATCCCCAGAAGGTGAAAGGTCAGGAGAAAATCTCTTTCCGTAGATATTCAGCTCAGCCCCATCTACCCATACCAGAACCAGGTTACTATCTAAAGTCCTGCAGATGGATGGTTCTAACTGATCAGTGTGAATATCATCCTGAATTAATTTAAGATTTGACTCTGTTATTCCACCTGTGGAGTTAACTTTCTGACAGAATATATCCTTATCCCCATTCCTCTCATCCTCCCAGACCGAGACAAAACTGCCATCTTTAAACAAAGCCAAATCTGGTCTTCTCTGAGAAAAGGTTGCTGGATAATTCTCCTCATTTACTCTGAAATCCCCTAACAGATAGGAAGCTTTAAGCGAAGGTGAAAAATGATTTCCGGATAAAAAGTTAGACCACCTGACCAGAAAATCATCTTTACTCAACCTCTGTTGTAAAATTTCTTGAGAAGTGTATCCAGAGCTACCCAAATTTGCCCTTTCCTCTAAAAGAGCTTGGTAAAAAGATGTTTTGTTAATCCCGTTTGACCAGATAGCTGAAAAGGAAAATAGTATCCAGAGAAAGACAGAGAAAATAATCCGAAGTTGGATTCTTTGGATAATGTTAATCTTTTTCATAATCTTCTCCTTTTTTTATTAAGAAAATCGACTTTTTCCCTCGGATACTTAATTTAATCCGCCTCTGGCGGATCCCCTCATTCTATAAATATACCCTTTTTTAACCTTTAGTCAATCAAAAAAAGTGGGTTCGGGTGGAGACAAGCTCCACCCCTACGCGAATTTTTTATCCGTCATTCGTTATCCGACATTATCTTTTTTATTAATTCCTTCGCTTTTCTAAAAGCAATCCCCCTGTGGCTGATTCTATTCTTTTCCTCTGGCTCAGACTGGGCAAAGGTCTTACCTAACTCTGGATAAAAGAAAACCGGGTCATACCCAAAACCGTTTTCTCCAATCTCTTTATGAGTGATAAATCCTCCCACCTTACCTTCTACTATCCTGACCTCATCTCGATTTAAAGCTATAGCCACCACACATCTGAAAGTCGCCTCTCTCTTTTCTTCCGGGATTCCTTTCAGCAAGCTTAAGAGTTTCAGATTATTATCTTTATAACTACATCCCGGACCAGCAAACCTGGCAGACATAACCCCAGGTGTACCATCCAGAACATCGACTTCCAAGCCAGAGTCATCTGCTAAAGCAGGTATTCCAGTTGCATTATAAACCGCTTTAGCTTTCAGAACAGCATTCTCTTCTAAAGTCTTTCCTGTCTCCTCAACTTCAGGCACATCTGGAAAATCTTCTAAGGTCAGAATCTCTATTTGTGAGTCTGCTAAAATCTTTTTAATCTCTTTTATCTTATGTTGATTGCGGGTAGCTAAGATCAGTTTCATCATAGGCTTTTCCCCCTGGGGTTAGGGGCTCTGACAGATATGTGATTTATTTGTAGGGGCGACCCGCCGGGTCGCCCCTACAACCCCTCGCAATGACCGATTAAATGTTACCACGAATAACGCTCACGTATAACGGTCACGTTTTTTTAATATTTATTAATATCTATCTTCTTTACCTCTCTCACCTTCTCCCCCAAAAATCTTTCGCTTATCTGAACAAATTTTTCCGGGAAATCTGACACGTAAAATTTATACTGGGGTTCTGAGTGTGAGATATTTATCATTTTCTTTTCTTCCAAGGTCCTTTTAACTTCTAAGGCAGTCTCCTCAGCCGAATCGATTAAAGTAACTTTATCGCCCATCGCTTTCGATATTACCTTTTTCAAAAGAGGATAATGAGTACATCCTAAGACCAAAGTATCGATCTTCTGTTTTTTCAAAGGGGCTAAATATTCTTCAGCTATCAGGTGAGTAGCTTTTTTATCTATATAACCTTCTTCAGCTAAGGAAACAAAAAGCGGACAGGGGTACCCAAATACCTTTATTTTTTTATCAATTTTCTGAATCGCCTTAGTATATGATTCTGAACGGATAGTCCCCACTGTTCCTATTACACCGACTCTTCCATTTTTAGTAGCTTTAACCGCCGCTTTGGAACCAGGGATTATCACTCCCATCAGAGGCAGTTGAAATATCTTCTTTAAATATTCTAAAGCTACGGCTGAGGCGGTGTTGCAGGCAACTACGATCAATTTTACTCCCTGAGTTGAAAGGAAGCTAATGTTCTGCACTGAGAATTTCCTCACTATCTCAGCCGAGCGAGGACCATAAGGAGTTCTGGCAGTGTCACCGAAATAGATTACATCTTCAAAAGGAAGCTTTTTGAAAACCTGTTTTGCCACAGTCAAACCACCAACGCCTGAATCAAAAATCCCTATAGCTTTTCCGAATTTGTCCCGAATGGATCTCCATTTGGATCCATTCTGGACAATAGGAGATCTATAGAACCCTTGAAGCTTCATTTTTCTTTAACCTCGTATTTATTTTTGAAATCCAGAATCGCCTGATAGATTGCCTCAGCTATCTTCTGTCTGAAAGTGCCTTTATTTAAAAGCTTTTCTTCCTCCGGGTTGGAGATAAAAGCAGTCTCCACTAAAACCGAAGGCATATAAGTTTTGTTCAACACAAAAAAACCTGCCTGATCCACTCCCCGGCTTGGTATATTTAAAGATTCTTTCATCCGATCATGAATCATCTGAGCTAACTCGCTGGATTCCTTTAGAAACTCTGTCTGGAGCATATCCATCAATATGAAATCAAGCTCTGAGGTATCTACTTGAGTTCCTTCCGGGCGTTCAAACAGAATAGCTGAATTCTCTAAAGCTGCTACTGCCCGGGCTTCATCATTATTCGCCTGGGCTAAGAAATATACTTCAGTGCCTGATGCTTTTTTCCTTTTAGCTGCGTTGGCATGAATGCTTACAAATAGATCCCCTCCTTTTTGATTGGCGAACAAGGACCTCTGTTCTAAAGGAACGAAATAATCGCCTCTTCTGGTAAGATATACTTTTAAACCTTCCTTCCCTTCCTCTTTCAAAAGCTTTTCCAGTCTCAGAGCGATATCCAAAACTACATTCTTTTCCTTTAAACCCTTAGAGCCAACTGCTCCAGAATTCTGCCCGCCATGCCCCGGGTCTATTATGATAACATCGATTTGATTTTTTTCTATCTCTTCATTTTCCTCAGGGGACTGGATCTGAGTTGTGTCCTCTAAAGTTATCTGTAGGCGAAAAAGTCCATCTGGGGTGGATTTGATAAAGTGATTTTCTCGAGGAAATTCTTTGTAAAATTTTAAAGAGAGCTGGGCTGATCCCTGAAATTGATAGGCTTTACTTTCTAAAATCACATCCGCTATATTCAATTTTGAGAAATATATGGTGTCTATCTTTCCTTCAAAGAAATTTATAATGAGCCAGTTGTTCTCGCTTTTAAAAACCTCATAACTAAGAGGTTCGGAAAGATTTATCTCTATGAGAAATCCGTTCATCTTCTGGCTAACTTTTAGATCATAAATATTATAATCTCTTTTTTTTACCACCTCTTCTGGAGGTTCAATCGATTCTAAAACAGCCCAGAAAGTTTTAAAAGGAAGATAAACTTTACCCTGTTTTAATTCAATTGGCAAGGTCAGATTGTAAGCTTCCTCATCTAACAGGATGTAAGGCGAGAAAAGGGTGAATTTAAATTGATGTTCTTTTACCTCCCACATTGCTTTTTTCCCCAGTGGCTCCCAGAAAAGCTCCCCTCCATAGATTTTCTTTAAATCTGGGAGAGCGATATATTGATACCCTTCTATCTCTAGACTCTCTAACTGATATTTTTCTCCCCCTTTATCTATAGTAATTGTATCAGCAGATGAAAAAGAGCGTAGAAAAAATATAAAAGATACTATCATGAAGAAATTAATCTGCCTTCTCATTTATTTCTTTCCTTTAGAGCTCTTCTTAAAGCACGTTCTACGTCCCTTTTCGTAATTGATTTTCTTTTATCGTAAAGCTTCTTCCCCACAGCTACAGCCAGTTCAACTTTAGCATAACTCCCCTTAAAATAGAGCCGGAGAGGGATTAAGGTCAATCCTTTTTCAACCACCTTACCTAATAACCTTTTTATCTGGCTTTTGTGTAACAGGAGTTTTCTTGGTCGGGTTGGGTCCTGATTATATCTGTTCCCTTTCTCATAGGGACTGATATGCATATTCAGGAGAACTGCTTCTTCCTTATCTATTTTAGCATAAGAATCTTTGAGATTGGCCTTACCCTCCCTCAGCGATTTCACCTCAGTCCCTTTCAGAACCAACCCCGCCTCATAGGTCTCCAAGATAATATATTCATGCCGCGCTTTCCGATTAGTGGCAATGTTCTTAATCTCATCTTCAGCTGAGGCAGAATTTTTATCAGCTTTATTCATATTGTCAAATATATTAGAAGAAAAAAGAGGTGGCAAGAAAAAAAGTAGGGGCGTATTGCTATACGCCCCTGCATCAGGGTGCCATCCCCAAACTTGTTTGGGGATGAAGTAAAACGGTAGAACAGGCATTCCTGCCTGTTCTGACAGCCAATTTGCGGAGCAGGGTGCTCCGCCTACGTGAAGTAATAATACATCTTTCTCGTAGGCGGGGCTCCCAGCCCCGCTAAAATACTTGCCATAAAAATTCCCCTCTCCTCTTAGGAAAGGGTAAGGGTGAGGTCCATTCACCAATTTGGGTTCGATAAATCGAACCCCTACAGTTTTGTAGGGGCTTGATTTATCAAGCCCAGCACTGTAGTGCGACCCATTTGGGTCGCCAAAATATAGAGGGTGCCATCCCCCTACGGGGGATGATCAGACGCGGGAAAAGATAAAAAAATAAAAAAGCCCAAAAATTAATCTTGCCAGAAATATTTTAATAAATAGATTGTCGACGGAGAACAGTAGAGACGCATAGCGATGCGTCTCTACCACCAGAAGGAAATCCTATGCAGGCAATGCTTTTGAAAAAGCCCGGTATAATCGAGGAAAATCCTCTTCAGTTTACGGAAATCCCGATACCAGAAATCGGACCAAAGGAGATTTTGGTTCGCGTTCAGGTTTGTGGCATCTGCCATACAGATTTACACACAGTTGAAGGTGAGCTTCCTTTGCCTAAGTTACCCCTAATACCTGGTCATCAGATTGTTGGGACAGTAGAAAAAAAAGGAAAAGATACAAAGCTATTCAAAATCGGAGACAGAGTTGGTATAGCCTGGTTAAATTCTACCTGCGGAAAATGTGAATTTTGCAAAAGTGGAAAAGAAAACCTGTGTGAACAGGCAAAATTCACCGGCTATCATTCAGATGGAGGTTATGCCCAATATACAGTCATCCAGGAAGATTTCGCCTACCCTGTTCCAGATAAACTCTCTCCCGCTGAGACTGCTCCGTTACTCTGTGCAGGAATAATCGGATATCGAGCTTTAAAACTGAGCGAAATCAAACCAGGAGAAAGATTGGGACTTTATGGCTTTGGAGCCTCAGCTCATATTGCTATACAAATAGCTATTTACTGGAATTGTGAAGTATATGTCTTTACTCGAAGCACAGAACATCAGAAATTAGCTTTAAAATTAGGAGCAGTCTGGGCAGGGGAAGCAAAACAGACACCCCCCAAAAAACTTCACAGCTCAATCATCTTTGCCCCCGCCGGAGAACTGGTCCCTCTGGCTTTAAAAGCTTTAAACAAAGGTGGAACACTTGCCTTGGCTGGAATCTATATGTCTTCTATCCCACAATTTGATTATACTGAAAATCTTTATTATGAGAAGACCTTAAGAAGTGTGGCCAACAGCACCAGAAAAGATGGTGAAAAGTTGTTCGGACTGGCTGAAGAAATCCCTATCCGCACCCAGATCTCAGTTTTCCCCTTAAAAGAAGCAAATCAAGTTTTGCGTTTACTCAAGCAGGGAAAGATAAACGGAGCTGGGGTATTGGAAATACCATAAAATGGTAGGGGCACATTGCAACGTGCCTCTACAAAATATTTGTATAACAACCTTGCTCTCAATGTGGGTAAAATAAACGCCCGACACTAAGGTCGGGCGTTACGAGAAAATCAGGGGCGTATTGCAATACGCCCCTACATCTAATTTCAGGATTTATAAAGAGAATGGATTAAAACAAGTATATCTACTAAAGAGATTTTCCCATCGGCATTCAGGTTTCCCCTTCTCATAGGACAGGGAGCATCCCCGGATTTAAAAAGGTAGTTAATCAAAAAAACCACATCCAGCAAATCTTTTATGTCGTCAGCATTCACATCCCTAAAAAGATAAACGAATTGCCTGGTTCCTATATCCTTTAGAACTCTGTCAAAAGAATAATAAATCTTCTGAATTCAAACTTCTTAAGCATGTATTATTTCTGAAGAATAGGTCTCACGCCTCTCCGAGATTCTGCCCCAAATTTTCATTTTCACTTCAGAGTGCTATAGATAGTTAGATGCCTTTTCCTTTTTTAGGGCTTTCGCTCTCATCTTCTTTCTTAAATTCCTCCATCAATATATTAACCATCTGGTTTCTATTCTGTTTGGTCACTTCGAAGATTTTTACATCTTCTCGTTTCTTCACCTTCTCCACGAATGGGTGATAGCCATGCATAATCGTCCCTAACACCGGATTAGAAGCATCCAGACAAACCAGAATCAGCTCTTGAAACCTTCTGGAGAAAAGCTCCATCTTTCCGATCTCATCTATAATTATGATGCTACGTCCTCTTAAGCACCTTTCTAACTCCCGGGAGACGATTTTCTCAAAACCAGTAACCGCTATTCCATAGCTACCCACCCGGTATTTACTCTTGAATTCTTTGTGGGCTAAAACCCCCTCCATGCCGAAAAGTGTCTGAACAGAAAAACCCACCCTGTTCTCACCAACTCTAATCTCGGTAGTAAAGAAACCGCAAGTGGATTTATCCATCTTCTCAATTACCTTTTTAATTATAGTAGTTTTACCAATCCCTGGCAATCCAGTTAAAAAATAATTCATTTTAATGTTTTCTTTGAGGTTATTCCCTATTTCTATATTAATTACGGAAATTAAGAGGCTTAAGTCAACAAAAATCTTAAAATTAAAACAGGAATTTTCTAACCAAAATGCAAATTTCTTACAAAAAAGAAAAGCTACCCTGTCCTACGGATCCATAATTAGGAAAAGGGTCGCGCTACGAAAGAAAAAACGTCCTACGGGTTTTACGAAAAACCTCAAGTAAATAAAACGCCCGATTCACCTCAAGTGGATCGGGCATTTCAAAATATTAACTATTCTTTTTTACTTTTTCCTTCTAAACCTGAAAGCACCCAAGCCCAACAAACCAGTCCCCAAAAGCATCAAAGTACCTGGCTCTGGGATTGGATTGTAAGCTATGTCATCCAGGACATAATAATCGCCGTAATCATGATATAAAACATAAGCGATATCAAAGTTGGAGCTCGAAAGGGAAAGTAGCGAATTGCTGCCGATAATGCCAGACCCTGAGGTGCTGGTTAACAAGACGTCAGATGAATTATATGCTTCCATGTAGAAATCAGTATAACTGCTATACCAAGTTTCAACATAATTAACAAATCCACCGGTGAAATTCATCCGTATTACCGGGTCACTTTTCGAGAATAGAACAGCATTCCCGGAATGAGGAGGACCATCTGCGTCGTTGTATCCGTAAATCACCTTGTCCAGAATAGTCGCATCTAACCCAAAATTCACTCCAGAATAATAACTACCTAAGTTTGTGTTCCCTCCCCAGTAATAGTATGCATCCGGTATGCCCTCAAAATCCAGAAGAACCAAAGCCCAACTGGGTGAAGTCGCTAACACAAGTATCGCCAGAGTCAAAATAACCTTTTTCATCTTTTCATCTCCTTCTTTAGTTTAAAAGTTAATTGTTTGTTTTCTTCATATAATCAATATATAAAGACTGTCTTTTTAGTATTCAAGCAAAATGTGTGCTAAAAATATTTATAAAATTTTTTATTTCTATCTCCTTTAACTACTTAAAGTTAAAAAAATTCTTTGAAAATTCTATTAATGGAGTAATTTTACTTCTTAAAAACTTGTTCATTCTTTGGACAAACAAGTAGTTTTATTATGCTAAATTCAGGATTAATCTATTTATACTGTTGAGGTTAGCAAAAACAAGTCTTTTGTTCAGGTTTTGGACAGAAAGACAATAATACTAATTTACTCCTGATTAACGCAGAACTGCTTGAAGAAAAGATAAGGTAAGTATATCAACAAGAGACACCACTAAACATTATTACTATTAAGGCGACCCTGTCCTACGGATCCATAATTAGGAAAAGGGTCGCGCTACGAAATAACTCAAAATAAAACGCCCGATCCACCTCAAGCGGATCGGGCATTTCAAAACATTAATTTTTCTTTTTTACTTTTTCCTTCTAAGCCTGAAAGCACCCAAGCCCAGAAGACCAGTGCCTAAAAGCAAAAGAGTACCTGGCTCCGGGATAGGTGAGTCATAACGTATGTTGGAGAGTTGGACAAAACCACCGGCGTCGTTGAACTTAACATAGGAAATATCGCCGACTAAGGAATTCGTGCCGGAACCGCTCAAAGCAGATAAACTACCCTGGGAGATACCGACTGAGTTAAATGCCTCGATGGTTAATGCATTTTCGGGAATTGTCCACCAGTCGAAATGGAGATAAGGGGTGGGGAAGAGAAAATTGACTCTCCCCTGGGTGGAGACAAGACCATTCTGCTGGAGGAATCCATTAGAGATTCCAAAATTCCCGTAAGTATCAGGGTAGGGGTCTACAAAAGGGTCACGGTCATCTATATAACGGTAGACCTCCTGGAACCATATGCCGTAAGCAGACTGATACTGGGTATTCAAGTTTATCTGGCTCGCAGTACCTAAGTCCAGGTCGTGGTTATCGAAGAAAAGTGTCATCGGCACTGCCAATCCCGCTGTAGCTGAACACAACCAGAGTATAGCTGAGACGAAAAGCAGGATAACTACTTTTTTCATTTTTTCACCTCCTCATTATTTTAAATTGTTAATGGTTCATTTTTTTTCTGTTTCTTACTTAAAATTAAAGAGCTCTGCTCACAAAAATGAGAATTTACAAATAGAATTTCAGCAATATCTATGCCATAAATTTTAGTATAAAAAATAATTCTTATCTCTTTTATTTACTTGAAGTTACGAGGAGCCTTTTTAAAATATTTTTGGGGAAATATTTTCCACCTTATAAAGATGTTCATTTTTTAAACAGATAAATCTTTTAATCCGGATAGATTTTAAACTAATCTACTTTGCATACTTGAGGTTAGCCGAAAAAGATTTATTGTTCAGGTTTTGGACAGAAAGACAATAATACTTGCGGGGCAGGGGTTGAACTCCTGCCCTATGTAAAAAACATCTGACATAATGGCCGGATGCTTCGAGATGCTCGATAAATCGAGCAACTACATTCTCGTTTTGCTGGGCTGGGAGCCCAGCCTATGAGAAAAAAGAAACTGTAGGGGCGACCTGCCGGGTCGCCCCTACTTGCTCAAATCTTTTCGGTTATAACCTTATGCCAGTAACAGTGTACTAATAACCATAGCAGTCCGGGTTTCCATTACCACCCGTATCGCAAGGTGGAGGACCACCTTTAAAAAGATAATTAATCAAATAGTTAACATCAGAAATTGAGACTACTCCATCACAATTGACATCTCCAGATTGAAGAATCGGACAAGGAGGAGGACCACCCTTGAATAAATAGTTATTAGATAACTTACATCTGAGACTGACACATTGCCATCGCAATTGGCATCCCCACACTTAAACTGAGCATATCTGATAGTGGCGTAGTTCTCCCATGACACTGTGCTATACCCGGTCACATAGATATTGCCATAGCAATTTTTAGCAAAACCGAAGGCTATGGCATTAGCCTCGTCACCAAAGTTTCCTGATCCGTTGTACCTTTTAACCAAGACCTGATTACATGAAGAGTTATACCTTATGGTGGCATAATCCCGTTCTGTTCCGCTTCCTTCGCTATATCCGGTCACATAGACATTCCCAGAAGCATCTACCGTTATGGCACGAGCCTTATCAGAACCACCTGCTGGTCCATCATATCTATCATAACCGATAAGACCACCATCTTTATCATATCCTATAGTGTAATAGTCTGCAGAACCAGGAGGAGGTGAGGGAGAACTATATCCAGTCACAAAAACATTACCTGAATCATCTACGGCTATGTCAGTAGCCGCATCTGTATAGTCTCCTGGTCCATTGTAGGTGTCCAACCAAAGACTAATCCCTTTTGGGTCATATTTTATAGTAGCATAATCACCGCCATCTCCATATTTAGTAGCATCTATAAATCCGGTCACATGGACATTTCCAGAATCATCTACTGCTATGGCTTTAGCTCTATCGTACCCGTTTGTCTGCGGTCCATCGTAGAACCTCACCCAAGCGGTGTCAAGATGTTGACCAAAAGCAGGTACACTGACCAGTAGTAAAATCCCTAATATAATCAGCTTCTTGATTATTTCTGTCTCCTTTTAAGGTTAAAGGTTTTTAATACTGTTTTACATCATTTCTAAGGAGAATAATCTTCCCAAAAAGTTTTTTGAAAAGACAAAAAGCTACCCTTTCCAATTTTTCTAACAAAAAATTGGTTTTTAACTTTCAATGAAGGAGTAAACCAACTAGTTATCATCCCGTCTGAACGGAATGAAATTTTCAAATCATTAAAGGTAGAAAAAACTCAATCCAATTCAACAGGCAAGAGGGTAAAAATCCATTTCCCCTGTCACTCTCCAATGTGAATAAAGGTTCTTTTTCTCTCTGATTTTCATTTAAATGGTCCATAGTTAATTGTCAGATAAAAAAATAAAATTTTTTAAATATTTTTTAAAACTGAATATATATAATAACTTACTAACGATGATAAATCAGCTTATGCTAAAGATATTATGTGATTATTTTAGTTTAGATAACACGGACAAGTTTAGAAGGTTTTTGATATCATAAGCTTAGGTCATCAGTTTAGTACACTTGATCTTTTCAAATTAGCTAAAAAATCCAAGCATTCTCCTCTTTCTTCTTTATCCTTTTAACCCTTTTAAAAATAATCAATTACAGAATTCATTCTTTAATTCCATTATAACTTATGATTTTGTTAATAAATCCCAAAAAAATAGTTGACAAAAAAAGAGTTATGTTGTAATTTCAAGACTTAAAAGTTTTTGTTATAGGAGAAAGAATAGATATAAGGTCTTTTTGGTCATATATAAAAGGAGGTGGAAGCTTTTAATTTTTTTTTAATACTTTTATATTAAACCTTTAAATTTAAGGAGCAGATGATGAGAACTAAAAACCTGATTGCCTCTTTTTTTCTGTTATTCCTCCTTATCTATCCTTTACAAACTTATTCATCTGGATTAACCCCTTCGGGAGTAGGTGCAAAAGCGCTTAGCTTAGGAGGAGCTTTCCGCGGGTTAGCGGATGACTGGAGCGCTTCGTACTGGAATCCGGCTGGTCTTGCCTTCCAGACCAAATCTGAGGTTAATTTCTCTTTTATGGTATTAAGCCCCAGACCTAAATTCACGCCGGATGTAACTTTTGGAGTGGATAAATGGGAAGTTGGTTACAAAAATGGTATGAAGTGGTATCCGGAAGACAAAAATTTCTCCCTGCCCAGTTTCAGCGGTTTTTTAAAATTTCCAGAACTAAATGGTTTCGTATCCGGTTTGGCTTTCTATATCCCTTACCGCAGCAGTTATAAATGGGACCTATTTGATCCTCTGCCAGGATATAATAATAATATTCCCTATCCGGAGTACGACCATGAAGCAGATATCACTGTTCTGGATTTTCATCCCAGTGTAGCCAGACAGTTTATGGAGGGAAAGCTATCGATAGGAGCAGGAATAAGTATCCAGAAAGGTGATTTTACCTTAAGAAAAGTCGATCTCGTTCCTAGTGACTTACCTTACCCTTACAACAATAAACCGCGTGATCTCTTTGCAGTAGATAATAATTTCGAAGGGGATGGCTGGGGATTTGGAGGAAACTTAGGTTTATTATATAAGGCATCTCCTAAGTTTCAGATAGGTGTATCTATCAGAAGCCCGATAACTATAAACCTTTCTGGGACCAGAGAAATCACGGTATATCTACCTATGGATTCTACTACCGCTCTTAAAATTGACCCGATCGATCCAGTTGCCGCTAACCATTTGAGGGGTAATACCTTGAGCTCTACTCTTGACTCTGATGTCAAGCTTAAATTCCCGGCAGACTTTGGAGTGGGAATTGCATATATGCCCTATGCTAATCTTACCTTGACCTGTGATGTAAACCTTACTACCTGGTCCACTTTAAAAGAGCTTAAATTTGAGGAAAATGGGAAGGACCCATTTGGTAACGAAGTTACAGAATATAAAATTCCGTTAGAATGGAAAGATGTAACCAGATTCAGCCTTGGTCTGGAATATCGACCTCATACCAGCTTAGCTCTGAGAGCTGGTTATTTCCTGAACCCTACTCCTATCCCGGATGAAACACTTACTCCATTATTCTTCGATTCAGGAGAAAAAAATGGTATTACCCTTGGAGTTGGTTATAAGGTTAAATCTTTTGAATTAGGGTATTCTTATGAGTTCACCGGATACAAGCAGAATTTCCTGAAACCTTCAGAAGATGCAAGCCCTGATTCTCAAACTAATCTTCCTGGAAGATATGAGAATGCAAACCATACTTCTTATTTCACCTTAACCTATAAATTTTAAAGAGGAGAGTTCAAGATGAGAAGAGTAAAACAATTAATCTTTTTAGTCCTTCTTTCCCTCTTAATAATTTCCGGCTGTAGCCAGAGGAAAAATCCACTTAAGATGGAAATAGGTAATGGAGGGCTTTTCGAGAATACTTTTGAATTTTCCTCTCTGGAAAATGTCTTGAATGACCCGGTTGGAAGAACACTTCTGGTTTATCTTCCACCCGGTTTCCAAGAAGGTATAGCCAAAGAATACCCGATCCTGTTTCTCCTGCACGGTTTTAAGGAAAACGGGTGGAGTTACCAGCATTTCTACAATGTAAAAACCATTGCTGATCAAATGACATCCACCGGAGAGATCCAGCCAATGATAATTATTATGCCGGATGGCGCTGGTATTTTCGGAGGTAGCTTCTTCAACAACTCAGTCCTTGCAGATTCTAACTTTGGCGGGAAATATGAGGATTACATAACCCAGGAATTGTTTGATAAAATCCTTTACAACTATGGCCAATGGATAAGAGGGATAAGTTATAAGGTATTCATTCACATGGATACAACTATAACCATAGAAATCGATACCGTTTGCCAAGGCACGACAACTCCTTGTCCTCCAGATAGCATCGAGGATATAGATACACTTATAACTGTAGAGGTAGATACTACCGCTGACACCCTTGTGAACATCTCAGATGACACCGCATATTTCAGGCGGAATGTTGCCATCTCCGGGCATGGTAATGGTGGATATGGAGCTTTGAGGATAGCTACTGATTATCCTCTGGCATTTGGTTCGGCCAGCGCTATGTCTGCCCCTTTGAACTTTGAGTCCCTTTTAGACTTTATACCCGAATTTATGGATTCAAATGGAGTGGATACAAACGGTAACGGTTACTACCAGATTGACCCTGACCCGAATACCCTTGACCGGTTAAGCTGTCTTTTCTTCGCTATGGCCGTTGCCTTTTCACCCCATAACCCTTCTGATCCCACGACCACTTCCTTTGAACTTCTACCAGGTAGAGGAGTAGACCTTCCTTTTGATTCCTTAGGGGATACTGTTTCTACTGTCTGGCGGAAATGGATAGATAACGATATAGGGACCAGGATCTCCAAAATGGATGAAGACACTTTAAGAAATCTGAAAATTTATATCGATTGTGGGGATCAGGATGAGTTCAACTTTACAGAACAGGCACAAGCTTTTCATGAGGCGCTTCCTCCTAATCTAAAGGCCAGGACTACCCTGGAGATCTATTCAGGTTATCCTGGATACCCTGCCCTGAACAACAGCTTCATCTATGACCGTTTAAGAAAGGTTTTGAAATTCCATTCTGACATCTTTACCGAGCCTACCGAGCCTTAAGATTTTTTTACGGAAAAGAAAAAGATAAAAAGCCGAGGAAAAAACCTCGGCTTTTTTATGGGATAAGTTTCTGGATAATGGAATCAGTTACTAAAATCCCTTTCAGGGTAAGTCTTAGATTATTTTTCACCTTTTTCAGGAATTTATTTTTAATTAAATCTCGAATTTCTTCTTCTTTTTGTTTTTCCAGATCAAAATCCAAACCTTCTTTTAACTTTTTCAAATCCATCCCCTCTGTTCTCCTCAACCCTAAGAGAATAAATTCATTTATCTTCTGAGTAGAGGAAAGCTTTTCTTTAAAATCTGTAATGGGAATACCCTTTTGGCAATGCTCAATATATTTTTTAATATCTTTAATATTCCCCCATCTTATCCCTTTTTGATAAGAATGTGCGCCTGCACCAAAGCCGGTATATTCAGCCCCATCCCAGTATCTAAGATTATGTTGACACTCAAAACCCTTTAAAGCAAAATTTGAGATCTCATAATGTCTATATCCACAAGATTTAAGTAAACCTATAGCCTCAAGATACATTTTTCTGACTGAATCTTCATCCAGCAAATCCAATTTTTTGTCCTCCTGCAACAAATAGAAAGGAGTTCTTTCTTCTATGGTCAAACAGTAAGTGGAGATATGTTCTGGATGAAGCTTAAGAGCCATATTCAAACTTTTTCTCCAAGTCTTTAAATTCTGTCCCGGAATACCGAAGATCAAATCTAAGTTTAAGTTTTCAAAAAAATCTCTTAAAATCTTGTATGATTTTAAAGCCTGCTTACTTGTATGGACTCTCCCTAAGAGTTTTAACTCTTCATCTATAAAAGACTGAGCCCCTAAGCTCACCCGGTTGAAGCCTAAACCTTTTAGTTCTTTAGTTTTTATCTTTGTTAAAGTCCCTGGATTGGCCTCTAAGCTAATCTCTGAATCAGTTTGAATCCCAAAAGAAGTGAAAAGTTTTTCTAAGATGTCTCCGAACTGAGAAGATTTCAAAATAGAAGGAGTTCCCCCTCCAAAGTAGATAGTTTCAATAACAACTTTTTCATTTTGATTTTGAGAAAAGAGCTGAATTTCTTTTAGAAGAGACCTAACATATTCATCTACCAGCTCAGAGCTATAGACTATAGAGTTGAAATCGCAATAGGGACATTTGGAAAGGCAGAAAGGGATATGAACATATATGCCTATAACCATATCTTTATCCCTGTTATCCACAGACTTTAGTCTGCGCTATTAACTCATCCCCTATCTCCTTCTCCCCGCCTTTGACGGGATCTTCGACTTAAAAAGAGAAGGGGGGGTCATCAGTCCCTCTCTTTGCAAAAGAGGGATTCAGGGTGAGTTATTTAATCGCAAGCTAAAGCTTTCGCCTACCTTGTAAAACTATACCCTTAATAAATTGAGAAATTATTTGATTGTCAACTAAGAAAGTAATGTTAAAATAAAAAAGGGCGAGGAAACCTCGCCCTTCCCTGTCTACTGCCTACTATCTACTATTTTACTATCGTCCCGATGCGGCCCAGACGCAGTCTTTCGGTGAGATGTCCTAAATTGTAGAAGATTATTTCGAGCAAAGGGGTGATATATGGACTTTCAAACTTTGGAGCGTGCGGATCTATTGTCCAGGACCAGTAAACGAACATAGCCTTACCTTTAATATAACTCATATCCAGAAAACCCCAATCTCTGGAATCCTGACTATCATCCCGGTTATCCCCCAGGACAAAAAGATGGCCCGCCGGAACTTGAGCTGGTCCAAAATTATCCCTGGTGGAATAATCTACTGGAAGGATACGCGGGTCTATATGTTTAGCCAGTAAATGGTCTGGCACCATTTTTCCATCCACATAAACTATCTTATTTATTATTTCCACAGTTTGGCCTTCTGTAGCCACCACTCTTTTCACCATATCCTTGCTGGGGTTTAGAGGATATTTGAAAACTACAACCTCTCCCGGTTTAGGCTCTTTAAAATGATAATAAATTTTATTTACCAGGATAAAATCCCCACCCAGAAGTGAGTCCTCCATAGAAGAAGAGGGAATCTTATATGCCTGAACCACAAATGTCCTTAAGATAAAAGCGATCAAAATCGCCAATACTATTACTTCGATATAACCTTTTATAGAAGGTTTCTCTTTTCTCTTCATTATCTTATATCCTTTAAACGTAAAGTTAAAGCTTTACTTATTTAATTATCGGTAAAGTGAGACAAAAATTTAAGCCCACATAGAAGGTAGTTTATCTCTGCAATAAACAAAGAAAGTGTGGAAAGGTAGTTGCTCGATTTATCGAGCTAAAATGTAGCGGAGGTCTTTAGACCTCCACAAGCCATAGCGTCCTCACTCCCCTAAGGACGGCACACCGTTGCCTCAGGAAAGGTAACGCTACCCTCTTAGGCAATTAAAATATAAAATCATGCCCAATAAATTGGGCAACTACAATTAGATTATCTAATTATATATAGTGAGAGTTATCTTTCAACCTGCAGAATTGCCAGGAAAGCTTCTTGAGGGATTTCGACCGAGCCTACCTGTTTCATCCTTTTCTTCCCCTCTCTTTGTCTTTCCAGAAGTTTCCTTTTCCGGGTTATATCACCGCCATAGCATTTAGCCGTCACATTTTTTCTTAAAGGTTTGACTGACTCTCGCGCAATTACCTTTGAGCCTATAGCCGCCTGAATAGCTACTTCAAAAAGCTGTCTGGGTATAAGCTCCCTTAACTTCTGACATAAGCTTCTTCCCCAGAAATAGGCTTTGTCTTTATGCACGATAGAGGATAAAGCATCAACCGATTCCCCATTAATCAGGATATTCAATTTCACTAAATCTGATTCCTTAAAATCAGCTAATTCATAATCTAAAGAGGCATAACCCCGGGTGATAGACTTCAGTTTGTCATAGAAATCGAAGATTATCTCAGATAATGGCAGGTCAAAATGGAGAGAGACCCTGGTCTTATCTACATACTCTGTGTTCTTATAAACTCCCCTCCTTTCCATAACTAATTTCATTATGTTACCTATATATTCAGAAGGAGAGATTATCTGAACCAGAACATATGGCTCTTCGATCTTCTCAATTTTACCGGTTGAGGGTAAAAAAGCAGGATTATCTATATAGACAGTCTTCCCATCAGTCAGGGTCACTCTGTATTCCACATTTGGAACTGTAGCAATTATAGGCTGCCCGTATTCCCTTCTTAACCTTTCCTGAACTATCTCTAAATGAAGAAGTCCTAAAAAACCGCACCTGAACCCAAACCCTAAAGCATTGGAACTCTCCGGCTCAAAGATCAAAGAGGCATCATTCATTCTCAACTTCTCCATCGCATCCCTTAACTCCTCATAGTTCTCAGAATCAGCCGGATAAAATCCGGAGAAAACCATCGATTTGATATCTCTAAAACCTGGCAAGGGTTCTTTGGCTGGATTATCGGATAAAGTAATAGTATCCCCTACTTTGGTGTCAATTACATTCTTGACATTGGCTATTACATATCCCACCTCACCAGTTGAAAGCTTTTCTGCAGGGACTAATTTCAACCTGAGATAACCAACTTCATCTACTTCATATACTTTCTGATTGGAAAAAAATTTTATTTTATCTCTCTTTTTCAGACAGCCATCTTTAACCCTTATATAAGGGATAGCTCCACGATATTGGTCAAAGACCGAATCGAAGATCAAACCTTTTAAAGGATTTTCATCCTTTCCAGAAGGAGCTGGAATCCTTTTTATAATAGCTTCCAATATCTCTTCAATCCCTACTCCAAGTTTTGCAGAGGTTAATAGTATCTCTTTCTGCTCAACTCCTAAAAGCTCTTTTAACTGACCTTTGACCAGATCTATCTGAGCACTCGGCAGGTCTATTTTATTGATTATAGGGATAATGGACAAATTGTTTTCTAAAGCCAAGAGAAGGTTGGAGATAGTTTGTGCCTCGACTCCCTGAGATGCATCCACCACTAAAAGTACACCTTCACAGGCCGCTAATGACCTGGAAACCTCATAGGTGAAATCAACATGTCCTGGAGTATCGATAAGGTTCAATATATATTCCTGCCCATCTTTACTCTTATAGTTCATCCGGATGGCATGAGCTTTTATGGTTATTCCCCTTTCCCTTTCTAAGTCCATATTATCCAGGACCTGTTCCCTCATCTCCCTGGGAGGTAAAGTCTTTGTGAACTCTAAGAGCCTGTCAGCCAAAGTAGATTTACCATGGTCGATATGGGCAATTATAGAAAAATTTCTGATATATTTCAGATTCATTTTTATTTCTTAGTATCTCTTTCTCAAATTTTAAAATCTTCCCTTCTTCAAAACCTGAATCATTTGATTATGTATTTTACCATTCGTAGCTAAAATGTCTTTTGCATAAATACTGAATTTCTCACCTGAAAAGTTCGTAACTTTTCCACCTGCTTCTTTCACTATTAAAATCCCTGCGGCAGTATCCCAGGGAGAAAGCTTAAGCTCCCAGAACCCATCGAAAATCCCTTTAGCCAGATAGCACAAATCCAAAGCCGCAGAGCCAGCTCTTCTTATCGCTTGAGAAGTAAGGGCAAAATTTTTAAAATGGTCTAAATTGTTAATTTTGCTTTCCCTTATATCATACGGAAAACCAGTTGCCAGAAGGCTCTTAGAAAGCTCTCTGGTCTTTGATACGCATATTCTTTTATCATTCAAAAGAGCACCTTTATTTTTCTCTGCCACAAAAAGCTCCTTCAAAACCGGATTATAAACTACTCCTAAGATTATCTCTCCTTCTTTTTCTAAGGCAATAGATATGCAATATACGGGAAACCCGTGGGCATAATTGGTCGTTCCATCCAGAGGGTCGATTATCCATTTATAATCCGATTTCTTTTCATAACCTTTGCTTTCTTCAGTTAAAATATTATGTTCAGGAAAATTCTTTCTGATGATTTTTATAATTCTATCTTCAGATAGACGATCCGCCTTTGTAACTAAATTCACCACCCCTTTGTAACCAATCTTTTTAACCTTACCACAATATCCCTGCAAAATCTCCCCACCCTTAAAAGCTGCCTGAATAGCAACTTTTTTAAATTCAACAGCTTTTTTCACAATCACTCCTTCTGGAGAGGAATAATCAATCAATGTATTTTTATGTAGGGACAGCCCATGTTGAGCTTTGCGAAATCCCGTTTCGCGGGGTGGCTGTCCGCATTCGGACAGGGACAAGCCCTGTCCCTACGCAAAATCTCTAATCTATCTTTAATATAACTTTTGAGGAAGGTCCGTGCAAGATAAAGGTAGGGACACAGCATACTGTGCCCCTCCTGCAAACTCTAAACCGTTTTAGCAGATTGGCGGCGGACCACCTTTGAAAAGATAATTTATCAAATAGACTACATCACTAATGGAAACCCGACTATCACAATTAGTATCTCCAATCTCTGCTTCAGGAATAGGCTCAGGTCCAAATTTAAAGAGATAGTTTATCAGATAAACCACATCCGATACAGACACTTGGCCATCACCATTAGTATCTCCCGTTTTAGAAGAGAGAACAGTCAAAGTAGAATTCCCCACATTCCCCATTTTGTCCACTAGCCTGAATTCAATATTGTTTGTATCGATTTCAAGTTGCGCGATAAAATAGAATCCCCAATTTTGATCAAGACTTAATGAATTATAACTTCCCCCGTTGATTCGGTAAAATGCTGAATCTAATGAATAATCATCGCTCATACCTCCCTTGACTGTTACTGTGTCGTAGGATGTTGTAAAGTTGTTAGTAGGATAGGTTATAGCCACCGCAGGAGGTGTGACATCAAATGGCGTGAAGAGATTGACTTGGGCCTCTACTTTTACCAGTATGAAGTCGTTAATCGACCAATCGACAGAAGCCCCGGCAATACCGCCACCCATATTAGTCACCAGGTCTGCAATTTGGGCACCTGTGGACACATCGAATATGCGTACAAAAGGATAAGTTGCGTTACTAGTCCCTGCTAACACAATTTTAGAACCATCAGGAGAAAACGCAACAGAATAAATGTCTTGTAGATTCGTATTAGCAATAAATGAGTTAACTCTTGTTAATACTCCATTAACTACCCTGTATCTAATAATATTATCCAGTCCATTTGAACTTTGATACTGACCAGCTACTACAAGATAATCCCCAGAACTCCATGCTAAGCCAAACTTATCGATACTGCCAGTATTATCCGATCCAATAAATGTAAAGCTACCACCACCATTATACTTCCAAACATAGACATTCCCAGGATTCTTAGTGGTGGCTGCTAAGTATTCACCAGATGGACTCCACTGGACTGTTAAAACCTCATAGGTTGAAGGTATATCTGTAAGTTCCGTGTTATAGGCTCCGCCTAAGCCTCTAACATACACCTTGTATTTCTGCCCAGTATTTTTAAGATTATAAGCAATCGCATCACCATTCGGCTGCCAATCTAAAGAATATGCGCTCTGACTCCAATCCCTTGGCCAACCTGAGAATCCGTTACAATTATTGCCATCTATCAGCTCAAAATCGGATGTTCCATTCCACCTAGTTATGATCAACGAATCACCAGTCGGTGAAAAATCAAGAGCATAATTAGAGGAACCAGGCGCTCCACAGAGTTCTTTGAAAGGATTTAGTTCATAAATTTTTACAGGGTCGCCAGAACAAGCCATGTTAGTTCCCTGGTGATTGAAAACTGCTGATTTTTCAGCTCCGTCAACTTCATATCCACCCGTTAGAGTATAAATAGGATATACTGGTGGTGGACAGCTTCCTCCCAGGTACAACTGCTGATAATGCCATTCATAACCCTGTACTCGTGATGCAAGGGTAACAGTGCAACCCTGATTCTTGTTACAGATATAGGGCCAAGGACCGACACTGCAGTTCGCACCATTCAGCGGGGTTGTCCAGGTCTGCTTCCCGTCTATTGTAAAATAGGCAGTAGGGCAATTCTGTATCTGAAGTTCCAAGGTACCTTCGGCAGCACACTCCGTCGTTCCATGATAGTAAACTAATGTTTTTAGCTGGTATATTACAGAATCACTCCCACAACCCTCAAATTTGGGTGCAAGAGTTATATCATAGGCAGGTTGTTGGGCTGGGTCCAGATACCACATCCAATCCTCACATCCAACTTCATTTGTTCCCATCCTGATTCTAAACCAACCTTTCGTTCCATCAGGCCCTGTTTCCCCCCAGTCTGTTTCTGTTCCCCAAGAGTTTTTACCAAACCAGCAGTTATTGGCATCATCCCAACCATAAAAAACAACTATATGTCCCTCAGAAGAATCTCCTCCAGTATGAACATATACTCCTCCTTGATAAGCGCGAAAATCATCATAAACTTCCATTCTCACAACTACAGGACCATGGTCTTGTATCTCATTTTTGATTACAGTTACACTCGGTGAATTATACCTTCCCCAATTACCAACAAAAAAAGCATAGGATAACCAATCCGAACATCGATTGTTGCAAGGTGATATATATCCAGTGCCAGAAACATAGGGGAAGCAGGTTTCATCTGGACAACCATCATATTTGAAATGGTTCAAAGCCGACTCTACATCCCAACCCTCACAGTCACCCTTCCAACAGGAAACCATGTTCTGTTCGGAAACATCAATTGACCGATCATATTGATTTAGACGAATCCTTTCTCTAACTTCAAAAGCTCCGGCAGTAGCAAATCCCCAACAACTTCCGCAGAGACCTTGATCTTTAACTGCAGTCATCCAGTTGTGCCCAGTATAGTTACCCCAGCTAAAATAAGATGGTAACTGTACTATTTTCAATTTCTCTATTCCTTCTCGGGGACGCTCTGGAGAACTTGGCTGCGGAGGAAGCCCACCTAACATCACTTTAAATTCTGCATCAGACATCTGAGAAATTTTATTTCTCCCAGCAGTCCATTGTAATCCCTTTTCTTTTATAACATTCTGTATCGTTTCGATTTCAGAAAAACTCATCTGAGCAAAGGAAAGTTCTAAAGTAAAAAAGAGAAACAAAACTATAACTAAAAAAATTACACCCTTTTTCATATCTTTCTCCTTTAAGTTATAGAAATTAAACATTACAATAATTTTTTCCCCTTAAGCATCATCTCCTAAAAGGTAATTTTAGAATTTTTATTGCTAATCAAAGGTATATATGAGCACAAAGACAAATATTTTAAAATAGTCTTCAGATTCCTCCACGTTTAAAGAGTGATTGGTCATATTATTTCGAATTAACTTAATATCATTCTTTTATTTTGTCAAGTTTATTATGTAAGAGTAGATTGCTTCATGCTTTTCAGTTGTTCGAAATCATAATAGGTGGATTTTTTCCTTTAAACCCCTTGACAAACCCTCATGGAATTATTTAGAATACTTTCGATAAGTAACTCTATAAACCTTCTATACTGAGGTGCCATCCTATGAAATTCATCTGTGATGACAATTTAGGGAAGTTAGCCAAGTGGCTCAGGACTTTGGGGTATGATACCCTTTTCAGCCTGGATATTGAGGATACAGAGTTGGTTTCAAAAGCTTTAAAGGAAAACCGGATAATCTTGAGCCGGGATACAGAGCTGAAAAGATTTAGATCTGCGGAGAAAATTCTTTTACTTTTATCCATCAACGAGCCTTTGGAACAGTTAAAAGAGGTTTTGAAAAAATACAATTTAAAACCTGATGAAAAAATTCTTTTCACCCGCTGTATAGTCTGCAATCAGGTTTTGGTTTCAGTCCCCAAAAAAGATGTGGAAAATAAAGTCCCCCCTTTTGTGTTCAAGACCCAGGAGAGTTTCGTCTATTGTTCCAGATGTGATAAGCTCTACTGGGGAGGCACCCACGTGAAGAATTTAAAGAAGAAAATTATTGAAGAAAATCTCTTGTAGGTCAGCCATGTCCGAAGGACTTGTTGACAACTAGTGCAAGAGTGGTAGAACAGACATTCTTGTCTGTTCATGATTGTCAGAGAGCAAAGCCTGGCGCCCAAGGGGCGGGCTGGCTCGTAGCTACAGGAATGTCTGACCTACCAATAAATCTTTTTGTCAAGCAGTCCGACTTCGGCGGACATGCTTGACCTACTACTACAGAACATCTACTTTTTTAACTATCTTAACCTGCCAGACTTCTTCTGGATTTAATCTGATTTTCCAGTGGGGGAATAAAACTGTGCTCTGGTAAGTCTTCTCAAAACCTGATTCAGACAAAGAAACCGCAAATAACGGAAATTGCCATAAACTTGTTGGTCTATCAAGCTTAAAATCTATCAAAATCCCTAAAGCTTTATCTTTTATCCCGAAAGATACAATATTTTCATCTTCACTTTTTAAGCTGAGCTTTTTCTCTTTTAGCTCAACAGCCTTCACAAAATAACTTTTCCTTTCATCCTCGCAGGAAAGCATCCCGAAGTTAAACTCTATCCCGAACCACAAATCCACAGGTTCAGAATGTTTGTTTTCCAATTCATAGATTATCTCTAATTCTTTTTTATCTCCTTTGAGGGAAATTTTTTTAATCAACTTAATATTCGCCTTTTGATTATCCACCCAGACAAAGCCACTTCGAGAGAGGACGAGCTCAAGATAATCCTCTTTTTGATCGATTTTGTATTCATAAGGCTGATTAACAAAATCACCCTGTTCTGGATACTGGCATCTGGCAAAATCATCCAGGTTTGCATTTTTCCCAAGAAAATGGTCAATAAAAGAACCCCTTCTATACCAGTCATAAGTCAGATACTTTTCTAGGCCCTCTTCTTTAACCTGCACTAAATCGTGGATGCTGGCGAATTTTTCAGTGGTTTTAAGCTCCTGATTTTTTATCTCCGAAAGCCTTTTATGATACCCCTCTTCCCTGCGGGATAAAATATCCAGAAGATTAAAATCTTTAGGCTTGAAATCCATTTCATATAATACCCCGCCAAGTTGAGGTGCAAAATAAAAATTAAAAATCGGAGATTCGATTATGATTTCTTCATTGCCATCTTTGTCGAAATCTATTACTTCATACTCGATCCAGTTTTTACCCTTATGCTCCAATTCATCTATGAGTTTGTCTGCTCTAATCAAATGCTCATAAATGGGCTTCCTCAGATTGGAAAGATATAACCCTCCAAAGACCCCATGCCAGTAAGGGTCGTTACACTGACTTTTCCAGCATTCTTCTTTGATCGACAGAAGTTTATTTTTATTTATTTTTTTGTTAATTTCCAATTTTTTAATCTTCTGATTCAGATAGAGCATCCGTTTGTGCATCTGATTCGATTCTGGATATTTAGCCAGAAAATTCCTCCAGAACCCTCCACGCACAAAAATCCCGTACTTCTCGAAAAGGTCTTCTTCTTTCAGAGCATTCTCGAAATTCTCAAATTCCTGAAAAGCTTTAGGCAAAAGCGCCCAGTGCATCATCTCATAATAGGAGGCAGTGGGAAGATATATCCGTCCTAAAGGAGGAATTTCTTTTAATGCCTGGCTGAAATGAACCATCTCAATCCAGTCCAAATTCTCTTTGAGTTTCTCAAAAAATCTTTCCAGCCACCGGTCTTCATAGCAGTGTTCAAAAGTCTTGGGCCAGATCCCGAATTTCTCGCCATCGTCTGCATAGACTATAAGATTTTCACCTTCTTCGGTAGAAAGGCTTTTGAGATAATCGACTATCTCTTCTGGCTCTTTAAAAGGGATATAATATCTGAGCTTCTTGCTTATCGGGAATAAAGCTAAAGGATGCCCTTCCTCTTCAGTAAGATAATAGCCTAAAAGCCTTTCATCTTCAAGTCCGGAATATTTGAAGTGAGAATCATCTAAAAGCCCAAATTTCACCCCGGCTTGGGCAAAAAATTTAGGCAGGTGAGGTTCCCAGACCCTTTCTGCCACCCACATCCCCGAAGGGGTGAAATTAAATTTGTCTTGAATAAAGGAGGTAAGTTTTTCAATCTGCCCGATCTTATCCTCATCCGGGATAACCGGAAAGACCGGCTCGTAATAACCTCCAGTTAAAAGCTCCACCTGCTCTTTACGAATTAAAGTTTTGAGTTTTTCTATTAATTCCGGATGGTTTTCAAAAAGCCAGTCGAAAAGTATTCCACAGTAATGTAAGGAGAGTTTAAAAAAGGGGTATTTCTCTAAAAGCTCAAGGAAAGGAGAATAACATCTTCTACAGGCTTTCTCGAAAACCTGCTCGAAATTTCCGATCGGCTGGTGGTTATGAATCCCGAATGCAAATTTTATCTTTTTCAAAACAGACTGAACTTTAAATATCTTTTAGGGTTCTTTTTTATATCGGTTATAAGCTCATCCACATTTCTGGTTGTCTTCTTAAGATCAAAATATAATGTGCTATCATTAACTAACTTCCCTAAGGTTCCTTCTCCGGATTCGATCTTTTGAGTCAAATTCTTTAAAGAGACCGAAAGCGAGCTCAAGGTAGTGGTAAGGGTATCTAACTTAGCTGAAGAAGTTGTAAAATTATCCAGAGTGGACTGAATTTTCTCTTTATTCTTCTCCAGCATCCCTTTAAGCTCTGAAGAAGTATAGGACAGGTTATCTGCAGTCTTTTCTAATTTATCTTTATTTTTATCCAGGAGTCTAACCAGCTCTCCGGACAATTTCTTTAAATCCCGGATCGTCCCCTTTATCGACTCTTGAGACCACTGTGTCCCAAAGACTCCTTCTAAATGAGCCACCAATCTCCTGACCTCCTCTAACATCTGTCCAGACATCCCCATCATCTCCGGGATCCCGGTATCATAGAAACCTTTAACTGGTTTTGAGAGGTCCAGAAGCTCTGGGGAATGACCAGGCGCTATGTCCATAAACCTTTCTCCCATTAACCCGATATTCATTACTGTAAACTTTGCATCCGCTTTCAGTTTTACATCTGTGGTTAGATTAAAGGCTACCAGGACATCCCCACCCAAAAGCTCGATCTTCTCTACCTTACCCTTAGCCACTCCTAAGACCGTAACCGGATCGCCCACCTCCAAAGCTCCAACATTTGGGAAAAGGACTGAATATCTATACCTTTCAACATTATACTTATACTCCTTTAACCAGATGATCCCGGCAAAAAGGATAATTGCTGCTATCGCCACTACAATTCCAACCCTAAGTTCTACTATTCGATTATCCATCTTTTTCCCTTTTAAAAAAATAAATGCCCTTTCTTTGGGTACTTTTCTTCTATTATCGCTGACCTTCTCTATTCCATATCGCTCTCCAAATAGTCGCTCACCAGCTTTTTCCGGGAGATCTCCTCTGAAAGTTTTTTAGAGAACTCCTTTGCCGGATCCTGTCCGTAGATTTTCAACATATGATTCATCGCGATGACCTCGGAGATCACCGTAATGTTTTTCCCCGGAGAAACCGGGATAGTCACCACCGGTATTTCCACACCTAAGATGCGAGTGAACTTATTCTCAATCCCCAATCTCTCATATTCCAAATCATCCCTCCAAAAGACCAGTCTGACCTCTACTTCAATCCTTTTCTGAATCCTGACTGCTCTGATGCCAAAAAGCCTCTCCAGATCTATTATCCCCACACCCCTGATCTCCATATGATGGCCCAAAAGCTCGCTTCCCGTACCCACGATGACCTCAGGTGTTTTTCGGATAATCTGGACTACATCATCTGCCACCAGGCGATGTCCCCTCTCGACTAAATCAAGAGCACATTCGCTCTTACCGATGCCACTTTTACCAGTGTAGAATAACCCTACCCCGTAAACATCCACCAGGGTTCCATGCATGGTGGTATGAGGGGCAAAGATATTATCCAGGTAAAGGCTTAGCCTGTTAGTCAGCTCGGTTGTGGAAAGACGCGACTGAAAAACCGGCGTTTTGGTCCGATCCGCTATCTCAAGCAGGTCTGAAGGAGGGTAGATATTTTTAGAGATTATGATACAGGGGATATCGAAGCGAAAGACCTTCTCTAAAAGCTCTTTCCTTTTAGTCAGATCCAAGCTCTGAAGAAAAGAGAGCTCAGTTTCACCGATAACCTGGGTTCTCTCATAAGCAAACCTGTCCGTGTATCCGGAAAGGGCCAAGCCTGGCCGGTGAATCTCATTATTTAAGATCTTCTTTTTGAGCCCATCCTCACTGGTTAGAAGGGTAAGCTCTAAGAAATCTTTTCTATCTTTGTAAAGCTTTTCAACTTCGATATTTTCCATCTTTTTTAAAACTTATTCTTCTTCGGAACTTGAGGAAAGGTTCACTAAAGTTTTACCCCTTTTCCTCTCACGAAATTTTCTTTCCTTTAACTTGGATTTATATTTTTTAAGCTGTCTTTCCATCTTCTCTAAAGCCCCTTCGATCGAAGTTCGGAAATCATTTGAGCTGTGTCGGCTGATAAGCACTGTGCCATAGACTTTTAAATTCAATTCAGCGCTTTTCCTGTATCCCTCTGCTTCTAAGATCAGATGTGAGTCGATGATCTGATCGAAATATCTCTCTAAACGGTTTATCTCTTTATTAACCAAATCCTTGAGCTCTTTAGTCAATTCGAAATGCCGGGCAGTAGTTCTCACTTCCATATAAATGCTCCTTTCTTTTTTCCATCGGTTGACCTGATTTACCTTGATGGGTGAACCTAAAACCTGTTAATAAATTTAGCTTATCCCATCCGGGGAGGAATTGGTCTTATCCTCTTCTTTTTCTAAAGGTTTGTTTTTCTCTTTGGTTACCCTTTTTCGGAAACGAGCAGGAAGGATCTTGATCTCCTCCCGATATTTGGTTACAGTCCTGCGAGCTAAATTGATCCCCTTTTCTTTAAGCAGAGTATAGATCTCCCGGTCAGATAAAGGTGAACCAGGGTCCTCCTCCTTGATTATCTGTTCTAACATACTTTTTATATGTCGTTTGGAGATTTCCTGTCCATCATCTTTGGTCATCCCGGAGTTAAAGAAATATCTGATCTCAAATAAACCATGGGGGGTCTGGACATATTTATCATTTGAGACCCGGGAAACAGTTGCCACATTCATATTCAATCTATTGGCTATAGCTTCCATGGTCAAGGGCTTTAAATATTCTGGCCCCTTTTCAAAGAACTCTTTCTGTTCCTCTATGATCGATCCCATAACATTCACCATAGTAGAACGGCGTTGATTTATAGCATTTAAAAGCCAGCGGGCTTGTTCCAATTTTTTCTTCACATAATCCTTTGCCTCAGAACTGGTTAAGCTATCCTTTTTCAAAAGCCCTTTATAGGCTGGGTTAATCCTCATCCGGGGGACATTCTTATCGTTATGAAAGACCAGAAACTCGTTCCCCACCTTTTCCACGATCAGGTCCGGAACTAAAGGAAAAGCCGCATTCACAAACCTCCCGGCTGCAGGTTTAGGAGAAAGGGTCCGAATGACATCCATAGCTTTCTGGACCTCTTCAAACTCTGTCCCTGAAGACCTGGCTAACTGAGTAAGGCTTTTCTTGTCCAGCTCATTCAGATACTGGTCCACAATCCGATAAGCTAAACTTTGCTCCAGTCTCCTCTCTTTCAACTGGATGAGTAGCGATTCTCTTAAATCTCTTGCCCCTACCCCTAATGGATCAAAACTCTGAATCAGTTTTAGCACCTTTTTAGCAACCTCCGGATCCACCTTCAACGCTTCAATTATCTCCTCTAAGGAACAGGAAAGGTAACCATTTTCATCTATATTGCCAATTATGTATTCTCCGATCCGGTGCTCATCCTCGCTCAGCTTGTTAAAATTAAGCTGTTCCATAAGGTACTCCCATAAAGTTTTCTCCACCACAGTTGGTCTTTCCTTTTTCTCCTCCTGTTCTTCTTTTTCTGCTTTTACTCTGAACTCACTTTCCTCACCTAAATATTCGCCCCAGTCGATCTTACCTAACTGAGGGTCGATTTCTGTCTCCTCTTCAGAAGGGGGGGTCTCAATATCCTCTAAAGTTTCAACCTCTTCTAACAAGGGATTAACTGAAAGCTCCTGCCGTAAGAGCTGTTCTAACTTAAGGATGGGCATCTGCAAAAGCCTTAAGGACTGGATCAGTTGAGGGGCTATGGTTTGTCTAAGCTTTACCTGTAAACCTAATTTCATATCTTTATTTTATGGTTTCTCCCTAATCTTTTATCGGATTAAAGCGCTATTCAATTTAACCTGAACTTCTCACCTAAATAGATTTTCTTTGCCTCCGGATCAGAGGCTAAGAATTCTGAGGTGCCGGACTTCAATATCTGACCATCACACATTATATAGGCTCTATCAGTTATGGCTAAGGTCTCCCTGACGTTATGGTCGGTAATCAGGATTCCTAAGTTTTTCTGTTTTAACCTGAAGATTATCTTCTGAATATCCTCAACTGCTATCGGGTCAATTCCCAAAAAAGGCTCATCTAAAAGCATGAACTTTGGCTCAGTAACTAAAGCCCGGGTTATTTCAACCCTTCTCCTTTCTCCACCTGAAAGGGTATAGGCTTTATTCCTGGCTAATGAAGCGATATCCAGCTCATTTAACAATCCTTCCAATCTAACCTCACGCTCTTTTTTATCCAATTTTTGCATCTCCAGAATTGCCAATATATTCTCTTCAACTGTTAATTTTCTGAATATAGAAGGTTCCTGTGAAAGATACCCGATCCCCTTTTGAGCCCTTTTATACATTGGAAGATTAGTTATATCCTCGGAATCGATTAAGACCTTACCTGAATTAGGCTTAATAAAGCCGATGAACATATAAAATGTAGTGGTTTTACCAGCTCCGTTGGGTCCTAAAAGACCAACCACTTCTCCCTGCTTGACTTCAATCGAAACCTCATTCACTACCTTACGGTTTTTATAGACCTTAATCAAATCTTCTGATCTTAATATCTGCATATTCTCATTATGTGTTAA
Organism: uncultured Ignavibacteria bacterium; assembly: GCA_964570765.1. Taxonomy (GTDB): domain Bacteria; phylum Zixibacteria; class MSB-5A5; order MSB-5A5; family RBG-16-43-9; genus CAZMZF01. The sequence continues at coordinate 10,976 of CAZMZF010000008.1, read as the reverse complement.
GAGCAACTACGGAAATCCGGCAAGCTTGGAGTATCCCGCCTCTGGTCGATAAAAGCCTTACGACCTGTAGGGCGGATACACTCTAATATACTATCCCTCAATCTCTTCCTTTGGAACCTCTTTTATCTTACCCTTAACCTCTTTTTTAATCTTAAGCTCCTTTAGTTCCTGGTCAGCTTCTAAGCCATAACCGGTTATTACATCTTTTCCTTTGGTTATCTTTACAAAATCATCTGTAGTAACCTTATTGGTCCGGGGATTCCAGCTAAGGCTCTGGGTCTCAAGGATCATCCCCTGATCAGTCTTAACCACCACATTCCCCAAAACCATAAGCTCCTGTCTTTTCTCCTTTATCCAGCCAGAATCAGCCTGTATGGTGGAAATATGCTTACCTTCACGGTCGTATATGTCTGCAAAGATTACCTTTCCTCTGGAGAGATCTTCCCTTTCGTACTTCTCTAAATATTTTACCTTTATCTCCGCTGACTTTACACCATTCTGGGTAAAGACCATACTGGTATTCTCCACCACCTGGTCCGGATAAGTTCTTGTCTTTTGAGCTTTTTTCTGGCTTTCCTCCTTGCAGCTAAAGACCTGACTTAACCCTAAAAGAAATATAAGTAGAATTATCTTTTTGTCCATACAAATCTATATATTATATCTTCTTTTTCATTTTTTCAAGTCCAAAAGATCCAGATTTCGGATGCTATCTGGACTTCTGAGCCAGCGTTTATGCATCCAGACCCATTGGTCCGGATATTCTCTGATTACCTCCTCCAAAAAATCGGTGCATTTCTGGGTAAGATAATAGATATTTTCTTCTCTGTTTTTTTCTGAAAGAGGTTTAATTTCCTTCTGAATTATTATTTTATAATCCCCTTTTCTGGTTTGAACTATGGCCATAGGCACAATCGGGGAATTGAATCTCAAAGCTAAAATTGCAGGACCAACTGGAGTCCGCGCTAATCTGCCGAAAAACTTTACAAAAATCCCTCTTACTCTCGAAGTATCCTGATCCATCAGAACTCCTATCATTCTGCCTGAGTTCAAAACCTTGATTACTTCTTTTGCACTTGCAGTTGAATAGATATTTTGCACTCCAACTTTCTGTCTATTCTTAATTAAAAGTTCGTTCAGCCTGGGATCGTACAACTCCCTGCCTATAGCTGAGAGCTTGTACCCTAGCAGAGAGACGTATGCGGCTAAAAGCTCAAAATTACTGATATGGCCTGTAACTCCTATCACCCCTTTCCCTAAAGAGTAGGCTTTTTCAAGATGTTCCATACCTTCTACTTTAACCAGCTTCTGAATTTTCTCCCAGCTCATCTTTGGTAACCTGATCGCATCAACTGAGTTTTTACCCAGGCTCTCAAATACTTTTAAGGAGATTTTCTGGTAACTGTTTGTTTTTAATTGAGGAAAAGCCAACTTGAGATTCTTAAAAGTTGTCTTGCGAGCCTCAGGAAGAATAAGATAAGCTAATCTCCCCAGGCTTGCC
>CAZMZF010000008.1:0-9378 GCA_964570765.1 uncultured Ignavibacteria bacterium | reverse complement strand
AGTTGTCTTGCGAGCCTCAGGAAGAATAAGATAAGCTAATCTCCCCAGGCTTGCCCCAAAGAAAAGTGAAAACTTACGAGGAAATAGATTTAAAAAGAAGATTAAGAAGGTTATAAATTTGAAGATAACCCAATTCTTAAGTCTTTTCTTGAGTTTTAACCAAGGAATTTTCACCATCTAAATTTTAAGATTATACCACCCCCGCTTTTAAAAGATCATGCAGATGTAAAATCCCTATCGGTTCTTTTTTCCCATCGGGAACAATCAGGCAGGTTATGTTATAGAATTCCATCCGGTTTAAAGCTTTGGCAGCTAACTCCTCTTCACTTATTGTTTTTGGATTCCTGGTCATAACCTCCCTGGCCTTTAATTTAAAGATCTCTTCGGTTTTCTCCACCAGCCTCCTCAGATCACCATCGGTGAATATTCCCACTAACTCCTTTTTCTCATTAACTACTGTAGTAGTACCAAATCTTTTAGAGGTCATCTCTAAGATCACCTCTTTCATATTTGCATCTTCAGAGATTATTGGAATATCAGTTCCGGTATGCATTATATCCTTCACCTTTAGAAGTAATCTTTTCCCTAAATAACCACCTGGATGGAGCAGGGCAAAATCTTCAGCCGAAAAATGCCTTTCCTCTAAAAGTGCAATGGCTAAGGCATCCCCCATAACTAATGCCGCGGTTGTGCTGGAGGTAGGGACTAAATTATTAGGACAAGCTTCCTCGTCTACGGAGACATCGATTACTACATCACTTTTCTCTGCGGCTGGAGACTTGGGATTACCGGTCAGGCTGATTATAGGCACTCCCAACCTTTTAAATAATGGAAAGAGCTGTTGTAACTCTTCGGTCTCACCACTTTTGGTAATAGCAATTACCACATCATCTCTACGCACTACTCCTAAATCTCCGTGTAACCCTTCTACCGGATGTAAAAAGATAGCTGAGGTGCCGGTTGAGGCTAAAGTAGCCGCGATCTTTTTACCAATTAACCCGGATTTCCCCATACCGGTAACGATCACCCTCCCTTTACATCTTAAAACCATCTCCACTGCTTTCTGGAATTCAGAGTTGATCTTCTTCTCTAAATTTAGAACCGCCTCTGCTTCTTTGCGGATAACTTCTTTTGCTTTTTCGATTATCATCTTAAAAACCTCAATGGGTTTATTTTTCTGTTTTCTAAGATCAAATCAATAACCTCTCTTACCGCACCCTCACCACCTCTTTTTTCAGTTACATATAGAGCTAATCGATTTATCCTCTTATCACCATTTTCTACTCCGATCGGCACTCCTACTTTTTTGAGTATCTCATAGTCTAAAAGGTCATCACCTATATATAAAACCTCCTCATCTCTCAGGTTCAATTTTCTTTTTAGCTTTTCATAAATCTTCAATTTATCCTTTATCCCTAAATGAAGCTCTTTAATCCCTAATTCTCTCCCTCTTATCTTTGTGGCTTTAGAAGTCCTGCCTGAAAGAAAAGCTACCTCTATCCCTGACCTTTTTGCAAAGTATATCCCCAAGCCATCTGAGACATTAAATCTCTTAGTTTCATTACCATCATCACCTAAGTAAATTAAATTATCCGTTAAAACCCCATCCACATCCAACAAGATCAGCTTAACCTTTCTTAATTTTTTCTTAAAACTGGAATTTATGATTCTAATCCTCCTTTAACCAGCTCTTTCTGTGCTCATCCATTATTTTCATCTGAGTCAAAAGATTTTCTAATTTTTCTAAAGGGAGCATATTGCTTTTATCGCAGAGTGCTTCCTCAATTCTTGGATGGGTTTCAATAAATAAAGCATCACAGCCGCAGGCAACTGCTGCCCGTGAAAGAGGGAAGATAAACTGAGGCTCTCCTGAAGAAAACGTTTTCCCTGCACCTGGTAATTGCAGTGAATGGGTAGCATCGAAGACCACTGGATAACCTAAATCTCCCATTATTACCAAAGAACGAAAATCCACCACCAAATTATGATAGCCAAAGCTTGTCCCTCTTTCAGTTAATAAAACCTGATTATTTCCAACTGAAAGAGCTTTTTTTGCAATTAAATCCATATCCTCAGGCGCCATAAATTGCCCTTTTTTTATATTCAAAGTCTTTCCAGTCTTGGCTGCAGCTATAACCAAATCTGTCTGCCTGCACAAGAATGCAGGGATTTGCAATATATCTGCCACCTCTGAAACGGGAGAAGCTTGATCCGGTGAATGAATATCAGTCAAGATTGGAATATCCAGCTCTTTTTTTACTTTTTCTAAAATCTTTAGCCCCTTATCCAGACCTGGTCCAGAATACGAGTCGATACTTAAACGATTTGCTTTTGAATAAGAGGATTTAAAGATAAAAGGGAATTTCAGTTTCTGGGTGATCTTTTTAATCTTCTCAGCAGTTTCCAATACTAAACTTTCAGACTCGATTACACAGGGACCAGCGATTAAAACTAATGGAGAGCCCTGACCAATAGGGATATCTTTTATCTTAACTATTTTTTTCATAGAGAAAAGTTCCCTTATCTTTTAGACAGAGGCTCTTTTTCCACTATTTTAAAATCTTTAGAGCTTTTATATTTCAAGGAAGCCTTAACAAATTCGCGGAAAAGAGGATGAGCCCGCAGGGGTCGGGATTTTAACTCTGGATGAAATTGCACTCCTACAAACCAGGGATGAGCTTCAAGCTCGATTATCTCTACTAATTTACCATCCGGAGAAACTCCTGCTATTTTTAAACCAGATTTAGTCAAAACATCTTTGAAACGATTGTTGAACTCATATCTGTGCCGGTGCCTTTCACTTATCTTTAATTCTCCATAAGCTTTATAGGATAAGCTGTTCTTATCTAAATTACAAGGATAAGCACCTAACCTCATAGTTGCCCCTTTATCCACCACCTTCTCCTGCTCAGCCAGTAAGCTTATCACCGGAAATTCAGTGTTTTTATCAAACTCGGTGCTATTGGCGCCTTTCATCCCGCATACATTTCTTGCAAATTCAATCACCGCACACTGCATCCCTAAACAGATTCCTAAAAACGGAACTTTATTTTCTCTGATAAATCTCACCGCTTCTATCTTCCCCTGGATCCCCCTTTCCCCAAAACCACCTGGAATCAAAACCCCATCCAGATCCTTAAGGTGTCTTTCTGCACCTTCTTTTTCCAGGCTCTCAGAGCTTACCCATTTGAGCTCTACCTTTGCTTCGTTCTCTTCCCCGGCATGCACAAAAGCTTCAATAATGCTTTTATAGGAGTCTTTTAAATTCGTGTATTTTCCGCAGATTCCTATTTTGACTTCATATTTTGGTTTTTTGATTTTCTCTATCATCTTTTCCCATTCGCTCATATCCGGTTTCGGACAGGACAAATCCAGGCGATTGCAGGCTAAATCATCTAATCCTTCCTGGTGAAAGATCAAGGGGATTTCATATATGGATTCCACATCCATTGCCTGAATTACTGCCTGGCTGGGAACATTACAGAAAAGGCCAATCTTATCCCTTATCTCTTTAGATAAAGGCCTGGATGTTCTGCATAAAAGGATATCAGGTTGAATTCCGATCCCCCTTAGCTCTTTAACGCTGTGTTGCGTCGGCTTGGTCTTAACCTCTCCTGCGGATTCGATAAAAGGAACCAAGGTCAGATGAATATAAAGGACGTTATTATGACCGTATTCCAACCCCATCTGCCTTATCGATTCTAAGAACGGAAGCCCCTCTATATCCCCAACTGTCCCGCCGATCTCAGTTATGACTACATCCACGTCCCCGTTTTTCTCGGCTAACTTTTTTATCCTCCTTTTGATCTCATCTGTAATGTGGGGAATAACCTGAACCGTTGCTCCTAAGTAATCTCCCCTTCTCTCTCGTGCTATGACTTCACCATATATCTGTCCGGTAGTAACATTACTATCTCTATTAAGACTCTCACCTAAAAATCTTTCATAATGACCTAAGTCCAGATCGGTCTCTGCACCATCATCCAAGACAAAAACCTCCCCGTGCTGAAAAGGGTTCATCGTGCCCGGGTCAACATTAAGATATGGATCGAATTTCTGCAGATTAACCTTAAGCCCTCTTTTCTTAAGTAAAAGCCCCAGAGAAGAACAGGCTACCCCTTTACCCAGGGATGAAACAACTCCTCCCGTAATGAAGATATACTTTGGTACTTTTTTCCCTACGGGGGACGAAGCCCGCCGTAGGCGTCGTAAAGCTTTTATCGACTGGCTCAATTTACGACCTCATTTTTAATCCTTTTAAATCTACGAAAGAATTTATAGATTTAGAACCATATTTTGTCAAAAGGACTTTTATCCTGTAGCCATTTTCCAGAACTCTTAATTGCTCCAGGCTTTCGCTTTTTTCCAGAGGGGTCTGTTTCAATTCAGTATATCTTGAAAGAAATTTTTTTCTAAAAGCATAGACCCCGATATGTTCATAATAATTTATTTTCTCTTTTTTTCTCTGAAAAGGAATAGAAAATCTTGAAAAATAAATGGCATTTCCATTTTTATCCATAACCACTTTAACCCGATCCGGATTTTTAAAAAAATCTTTATCCTTGACCTTCTTAGCTAAAGTCCCCATCTGAACGTTTTTGTTCTTTTGCATAAAATTAATCAGTTGATCCAGCATCTCAGGTTTCAAAAAAGGCTCATCCCCCTGGATGTTCAAGACCAGATCGTAGTTTAGATTTCTAACCGCCTCAGCCACCCTATCGCTTCCAGTTCTGGGCTTTTGAGAGGTTAAAACCACTTCTCCTCCAAAATCTTTTACTTTATCCTTTATTCTCTGATCATCTGTCGCCACCATTAAACGGTTTAAAAACTTTGATTTGGAAGCTCTTTCATAAACTCTCTGGATTAAAGGTTTCCCCCGTAGGGGTATAAGTGGCTTTCCAGGTAAGCGGGAGGAATTATACCTGACTGGAATCACGCCCAACACTAAATCCTTTCCTACGGATCCATTTTTGGATTTCATATCTAAAATTCTCTACAAATTATCTTGATTAACAGTTCTAATACGAAAAACATTTTACGAAAGTAAACATACCTTGTCAATAAAAAAATACGGTAACTTTTTTACCCTAGTGCATTTCGTAGCGTGACCCTTTTCCTGTTAGCGGATCCGTAGGACAGGGTCGCCAAAGTAGTCGATAAAGGTCTACGACACAGTGTGCCATCCCCCGTAGGGGGATGTTATAAAAGACCTTTGCAGAATCCTCTTGCATCACCCTCAAACAAGTTTGAGGGTGCCACCCTATAAGTGAGTACGAATTGTAATTCTGACCCCGCCTATACCGGGGGAAGAATCTGATTATGGAGTGTTCGTCTGTGACGACGCAAAAAATTGTAGGGGCAGGCCCCTCCTTCGACCTTACTCAGGACGGTGTCTTCGACCCTGAGGCTCAGACCCGAAGGGAGCTTGTCGAACCGTGTGCCTGCCCTTCATGTTTTTCTCGGAAGCTGACCCCATCCTGCCTTTCCCTCAGAGGGGAGGGTATTATATCCCCTCTTCTCGAAGCAGAGGGTTAGGCTAAGATCATAAAAGAGTAGAGCCGGAGTTCAACTCCTGCCCTGGCTTTGTTATTTTTAAACTGGGACAAATATAAATCTTTGCACTCCATCTCTACTTTTCAAAATCCAGAAAATTATAATTCGATAGCTTTCTATAAGTCCTTTCATTCGTCATGCAGACATACTTTTTTGTGCCTGCGATTATCGGAAATTCTTTCTTGTTATCTTTGAAATAAGATTCATAATCTTTCGTTTTCATATAACAATATTCATCCTCTGGTTCCATTATCCTCTTAAGCGAGTCGATATCGTTCACCGGTTCTTTCAACATCCGGTCAGTGTAGAATAAAAAACTGTTGTTGGCATACCAGAACTCCATAGCGAAACAATTGACCTTTTGCTCTTTTGGAACAGCCCTTTTAATTACCGGTGCCATTTTGCTCAGGTCCTTGAAGGTCCGGGATTTAATGGGAATGGGGAAAAACAGGAGAATAAGGATTATCCCAAAAAAGGTGAGGGATAATATTTTTGCGAAAAGGAAATTCCTTTTCTCGGTTTTCAAAATATTTTCGCTTAAGTATTTTCCAACGACCAGAGCAAAGGCAGGAAAAACTGGCATAATATACCAGGATTTTCTGGATCCCGGTATGGTCATAATTACCAAAACTGTTAAGATCCAGATAATCGGCAGAAGCTCCAACCAGTCTTCCTTTTTCTCTCTTTTGCGTTTAATTATGGTGTAAATACCTGCGATCCCTAAGGGAAACCAGGGGAGGTAACCAATTAACAGAAATTTGATATAATAAAAATAACTAAAAAGATTTTGTCCGGGTACGCTTTTGCCAAAAGCCCTTTCAAAAAATAGCCACCTGAACTGTTCGGATACAAATCTTTCACCATATTTGAAATATTCGACTAAATACCAGGGTAAAGCTATGACTGAGGAAACAAGGATAGAAAGTAAAAAATATCTGGATAAAAGCTTCTTAGAGTCATAAAACAAAAGGAAAAGAACCATTATTATCCAGGGGAAAATACCTAAAAGGCTTTTGGTCAAGATCGAAAATCCTACGAAAATGCCGGATAGGAGAAAATATCTTTCGCTTTTAGTTATCCCTAACAGGAAAAAGAGGATTATCAGAGTGTAGAAAAAGGAAAGGGTTACATCGAACATGGCATGCATTGCATATCTGGTGTACCAGAAGGTAGTGGCTAAGACGAAAACTGAGAAAAACCTGACCCATTTATTCTGAGATATTATCCTGGCGATAAAAAAGAGGCTTACCATTGAACCCAGGCAAGAGACAGTTGAAAAAAACCTGGCATTATACTCGTTAATTCCAAAAAGTTTAAACATCAAAGCGATTAACCAGATATAAAATGGGGTGTTATCGAATCGAGGAACCCCGCCATAATGCAGGGTGAAAAGGTCGCCAGTGGAAAGTATCTCTTTTGCCTTCTGAGCATAATAGGCATCATCGAAACTGGGCAGGTCAGAGCCGCTCAGGTTGTTGAATAAGATCAAGCCTAAGGAGAGAATTAAAACAAAAGTGAGAAATTTCTCGTCTATCGAAAACTGATCTGTTTTGAGATAGTTTTTAAGACCCAATGTATCTTCTCCAAATCAGCTTTAAGTGTCGTAGCGCGACCCTTTTCCTAATAGTGGAGACTACGAGCCAACCCGCCCTTTGGGCGTCTGTTGTAGCCACTGTAGGACAGGGTCGTAAATGTAGTGGAAGCCTTCAGGGTTCCATCGATATTCAAGAAAATGGAAGTCGCTACCTACTCTATTTTTTCACCACCAGCAAAGAATTTAAAAGCTTACGCACTAATCCTTGGACGTCCTCAGCTTTTGTTCCCTGGTAAACGGATGTATAGACAGGATAACCAGTATTGTGAGGCTGGTCCGTATCTTTATACCAGATGACCTCACCCGTTAAAACATCTACCAAAAACATTGCAATATATAATCCCTCAGATTGATAGTCTTCTGCACCACCTAACAGGGTTGGAACAAGCTCATCCATAAAAGTAGTTTCCCATCCTGAGCACCAGACAAACAGGAGATGACTTGCCTTCATCTTACTCCCCAGGTAAGAGCAATCTGATTTCATCATCATTTTCAGATTAGAACCAGCTTTAATCCTTCGAACCTCATGCACAATTTTCTCCACTTCTCGCAGAGAATTTTCTAAAGCTACTGCGAGGGTTGTATCGGTTTCAAATAAGCTGTCAGATGCAATAAATCCTGAAAGGTGAAACCTTGAACCTTTAAGAATGTTCCAGCAGGCATCCTCGATATTCTTTCGTACTTTCTGCTCCAGATCCGGTTTAGTCTCGATATCTTCTTCTCCGATTGAAATCCCGGTTTTCCCAATAGGAATCCCAGGAGATTTCTTTCCGTAATAAACCACAGGCGGAGCAACCGCTATAGCCATAATGGATTCTCTACGCTTTAAGAAATCAGGATGGGTTCTCCTGGTGGTATATGAAGCACAGCCGTTAATAATCAATAATAATATAAGAGAGAGAAGAACAGATTTCTTGTGAGACATTATCTTAAATTCCTCTTGATGTATTTCCATCAAAAATATTTTCCTGCTAATTGTTCATCCTCCCTATGCTTTCCCTGGATTCAATTTATCCAACACCCTCAAAATGTCAAAGGGTTTTATGTTCTTTGTATTTCGTAGCGCGACCTTTTTCAAGAAAAACGCGTAACGGAGGTTTTAGATCTCCACCGAGCCCTAAAGGCTCAGTTACGCATACTTTACACCCCAAGTTTCTCGCAAGGCTAAAAGCCTTGCCCTACGAATTTGGAGTGCATCCGTAGGATGCCCCCACGCATCATCGGATGATGCACTCCATATTTAAAAAACTGCTACTGCCTCTATCTCTATTTTCGCTCCTTTGGGCAGGTCAGCTACAGCAATCGTTGTTCTAACTGGTGGATTCTCTTTGAAGTATTGAGCATAGATTTCATTCATCAAGGGGAAATCTTTAATGTCTTTTAAATAAACCGTGGTCTTGATAACTTTAGTCAAATCTGAGCCCGCACCCTCTAAAACTCCTTTCAGATTTTCCAGAACTTGCTTTGTTTCTTTCTCAATTCCTCCTGAAATCATTTCTCCAGTTTTTGGGTCTAAAGGTATCTGCCCTGAAGTAAAGACCAGACTCAGTTCCTCAAGTTTTATCCCCTGGCTATAGGGTCCAATTGATTTAGGTGCTTTTTCGGTTTTAATTATTTTTACTTTTGGATTACGATTGCCCATTTTTTCTCCTTTTATCGAGTTTGCTTTTTCAACAATGAAATAAATTTAACCTGGACTGTCAACCTTTTATCTTTTAGGGCAGTGTAAATTATTTTGTGTAAAATTGGGAAATGAATTAGGGTATATCTCCTTAAGGTTAAAGTAAACCGTCAAAATCAAGGAGGATATACCCTATGAAGCAAGTAGAATTTGGTGATAAGAATATAAACTTAAGATGGGCAGGGGTCAAGGAATATTTTTGGAAGCATTTAGAGGAGGTTATGTCAAGATCTCTGTGTTTGGTCTCTGAAAAAGTATGATTTTTGTTGCCTTTCAGTAACGAGAGATTTAATATAAGCCAAAGTTGAATTGAGGAGGGGAGAAGATGAAAGGCAAAGAAAATTCACAAGAAGATTTTTTTAACCTGTGGGTTTATGGGAAGCGTCTGCCAGAGGATCATCCGTTATTACAGATCAGAAGAGAGGTGGACTTTGGTTTTGTGGAGGAGGAGACCAAGGATTTATATAGTGATCAGATGGGGCGACCTGCCTATCCAGTCGGTATTTTATTCGAGAGGTGAAGGGACAATTTGGAGAAGAGATTGAGGAGA
>CAZMZF010000007.1:0-109193 GCA_964570765.1 uncultured Ignavibacteria bacterium | reverse complement strand
ACAGGACATTTTAACTTTGCAGAAATTAGGATATTTTAATCTTGCTATAACAATAAAATTAAAAAATACTTGACAATCTCCTGAATTCTTATTATAAAAGAAATGATTCTGTAAGGGAAGGCGGTGAAAATCCGTCACAGCCCCGCTACTGTTAACGGCTACGAAAGCTTTTTTGAGCCACTCCCGTAGGGGAGGAAGGTTAAGCAAGTAGGTCCGAAGCCGTAGAGTCAGGAAACCTGCCAGATTGTGTAACACTAAATTTTTCCTTGCGCGGGTAGGGAAAAGGTTTGAAACTATTAAGCCAGCTACCCTTCTGCAAGCTGGCTTTTTTGTTTACCCTGAAGTAAACCCTTCCAGCTTTTCCTCTACCCGACAGCGTGATTGAGGAGACGGAGAATGAAAAAACTTCTTCTATTTACCATTTTTAATATCTTGTATTCTCTACCTCTTAGTTTTGCCCAATCCACGATAAAAATTGAAGGTAGGGTTTACGACGAAAACGATTTACATCCTGTTCCCGAAGCCATAATCAGAATATTGAATTCCAATTATGAATGCAAGTCTGGTGACCGGGGTTATTTCTATTTAGAAAATATTCCAGTAGGCACATATACTCTGGAGATTTCAGCTTATGGATTTGAAAAGGAAGAAATTTCACCAGTGAGGGTAAATGAGGATGTCACCACAGAAATTAATGCCCGCTTAAAAAAGAAAATATACTTACTTCCAAATATCAAGGTAACAGGTGAAAAAGTTCCCCTCGAAATCATCTCCATCCAAACCATAGAGAGAAAAGAGATAGAGAAAATGCAGGCAAAAACATTATCAGATGTGATTGAGTCTGCAAGTGGAGTCTACCTACAGAAAAGTGGAACAGTGGCAGGGACTCATCTGGTTAGTATTCGTGGAAGCTCACCTGAACATGTTCTGGTACTTCTGGACGGGCAAAAACTCAACCCTTCTGGAAGCGGGGTAGCTGATCTTAATACAGTTCCTCTGGAAATGGTAGAGAAGATTGAGATTTTAAAAGGAGGGCAATCTGCCCTTTATGGTGCAGATGGTCTGGGAGGGGTAATAAATATTGTCACTCTACCCCAGAAAGGGAAAGAGCCATCCCGGTTCAGTTTAGAAAGCTATTGGGGGAAATGGAAGACCGAGATCTACAACTCCTCTTTTTCCTATTTATTTTTTGAAAAGCTTTTTTTAAAACTTTCCTATACTCACGAGTATACCAAAAATAATTTCAAGATCTGGGTCTATAATGACCCTAAAAAGCGGGAGCTTTTAGATAAACAAGGTCTGAACGGAGATAGCACCACCACTCGAAAAAACGCCTACAAAAAAGCATCTAATTTATTTTTATCCGGGAATTACCTTTTTAATCCCACAACCGAGCTGAGCTTTTCAGGACACATTTATCAGGCAAAAAAAGGAATTCCAGGAAGTTATGGTTGGATGGTGGCATATCAAAGGGCCTGGGCTGAAGATAAACGAAAGCTCTTGAGTTTTAAGCTAACCAAACATTTCTCCCCCGGTTTTGTTCTGGAGAACAGCTTAGGATACTCTCTGTTTGAGCAACATTTTCAAAACGACACCATAAATGTCGTTAACTCCAGATATGTGGACAGGATAATCGACTTCTCTTCAATTGCTCATCTGCAACTCAATTCGGCTAATAGGCTCAAAATCGGAACTCAATTCCAGGAAGATTGCTTGGATCACAGAGATCTTCAGATTCCTGAAAAAAGCATGGGGAGGATAAAAAGGGGAACCTTCAGCCTTTTCTTTTCGGACCAACAGCAGTTTTTACTACCTGAGGTTTTGCTCTTCAGAGAGTTGACTCTAAATCTTGCCTTAAGATGGGATTATTCTAAAGTCTTAAAAGACTTCCTTTCCCCTCAGGCTGGTCTGGTGCTTTCACGAGGAGAAAAATACCGCATAGCCTTAAGAGCCAATTACGGCAAATCCTATCGCCAGCCCTCAAACAATGCTCTGTTCTGGAAGGGGGATGTTTTTGCTGAAGGGAATCCCGATCTTCTGCCTGAGAGATCAGAGCATTCAGAAACAGGGTGTGAAATAAATCTTCCCTGGATAGGTAATTTTTCTGCAGGGATAACCTATTTTCACAACGTAATTAAAGACCTCATCGAGTGGCGTAGGCGTTTTGATGAGAGATATTATCCAGTCAATATCTCAAAGGCAAAAATCTACGGGCATGAGGATTTCATAAGCTGGAAAAGCCCAAAAAACCTGCTTGAGATAAATTATAACAACACCGTTTGTATAGCTAAAAACAGAAGTGGGGACAGATTAGAGGATGGGAAATTCATCCCTTTTAGACCAAGGTATTTAACCAACTTAGGCTTCAGGTTTGAATACAAGATATTAGAGATCTTATACAAAGTGAGATGGGTATCAGAACGCTTTACCGGACCTGCTAACACCAAAAAAGAGGAGCCTTATCATCTGGAGGACCTGTCCTTTGGACTTAAAAAGAAATTCAGAAGTGTGGAAACAAGAATAAAATTTGAATGGAAAAATCTGAATGATGAGGAATACAAACTGATTTATCGCCATCCTATGCCGGGTAGAGAATGGGGAATAAATCTATCTATAGTCTGGGAGCTAAAACGAGAATGATTTAATCAGCTTGTTAAAACAAAAATCCTGATAAAAAGGAGGTCTTATGTAGAGAATGGCAATAAATCTGTCTATCCTTGGGGAGCCAAAACGGCATTGATTTATCAGTTCATTTAAAAAATTCCAATAAAAATGGAGGTCTTGTTATGTTGAAAAATCTTTTTTTGGTTCTTTCCCTGAGCACAGCTTTGTCTTTAACCTCAGCCCAGGCGGATATCATAACTTATGTGGTTAACGGTTATCCGGGTGATGAAACCTTATCCAAAATCAATTTGACTACCGGTCAGGTGGTCAACAATATCTTAGATTTAGGAGTATCGCCAAATCAGATAGTTATTCAAAAAGATCTGGCCTATGTGATCAACTCCCTAGATCACGATATTCAGATCATAGACCTTGTAACCGAGACCACAGTGGGTTATATCAATATCGGGGAGCCGCGTAATCCATTTCACATGGCATTTGTGGATTCCCAATATGCTTACGTTACAAACTTTGGTACCCATACCATATCCAAGGTGGACCTGATTAATCGCACTGTGGTAGGAGAGTATGGAGTTGGTAGGGCTCCTGAAGGTCTTATGGTTGTGAGAAATAAACTCTACATTTGCTGTACCGGATTTGTGTGGCCTAAATACAAGCCTATTGCCGGGAGAGAGTGGGTCTTTGACCCAACCCACCGGGCAAATGATGTCAAAGCCTATAGCTATATTACGGGAAGGGTGTATGTATTTGATTTAAAGAGTGAAGTGGTTGTGGATAGTATATCAGTGGGACTTAACCCTCAATATCTTGATTTAGACCCTGAGGGGGAGTTGAATGTGATGTGTACTGGAAATTACTGGTCTGTTATGGGACAGATCTATCGGATTGATACCTACTCTGATATGGTGATCGACAGCACAGCCACAGGGGGAAGTCCGGGTGTTATTTCCATCGCAGCTGATGGTGTGGGGTATCTGGCCGCTGGTGGCTGGTATCTTGAGCCTGGATTGATATACACTTTTGATACTTTTGCAGATACCATGCTACGCGGGCAGGGAAATCCTATCACCACCGATACTGGTGTAATATCGGTGACTGCTATGTTTCATTCTAAAGTTTTGAGCTGTAACTTTCAGGCAGATGATGTTACTCTTTTGAATTCATCCGGAGCTTTGCTGGGAAAATATCTGGTCGGTAATGGCCCCATCTTTTTAGCCTTATATCCTCCATGGATTGAGGGCGATTGTAATGGTGACGGAGAGTTGAGCGTTTCTGATGTAGTTTATCTAATTAACTATCTTTTCAAAGGTGGACCTACACCGAAATTTATGTCTGCTGCAGATGCTAATTGTGATGGGAAAATCACAGTTAGCGACGTGGTCTATTTGATCAATTACCTTTTTAAAGGCGGACCGCAGCCCTGCTGAAATACTGTGCAGAGTCTATGAGTTTGTGGGTGGCAACCCGGCAGGTCGCCAGAGGCAAGACGGGAGGGGACAAGTCCCTCCCCTACGTTTTATTCGATATTCGTCATCCGTCATTCATCATTATTTTTTATCTGTCATCTTCAATTTGTCATCTGTCATTGTCTCTCTTATTAGAAGGTAGAAGGTTAAACTATATCCCGAACGGGATTTTCAACTTGAGCGATCTTTCTTTAGAGAATCTGGAAAAAGTTGAAATAGTGCGTGGTTCACTTTCCTCTTTATATGGTGCTAACGCCTCAGGGGGAGGTGGTGAATTTAATCCCGGCTCTACCTTTGAAGAAAAATTTATCTTTCTCTATTCAAGGTGGGGGAGAAGACACTTTCATTTCTTCTATCAATTTTAGCTCAGGGATAAAAAGTCTCAGATTCGATTCAGGTTTAGGAAAAAAGAAAACTAAGGGGGAAAGAGAAAATTCAGATTATTCTGCTCTGTTCTTTCATTCTAACCTTTTTTACCGCTTGTCTTCCAATGCTGATCTTAAACTCTATCTTTTGACTCAGGATGATGATTTAGGTCTTCCCGGACCTGTTCCTGATCCTTTGAATATACCTGCTTTCGGCAATTCGGAGGTTTCCTCACTTTTTGATCAGCAGAAGGATAAGAATTTTTCTCTAGATTTTACTTTCAATTTCTGTTCAGAAGAAAAATCTCAAGGGGTAGAAGTTATGAGACCGGCTTGTCGTTTAATAGTAAAAAGGTCTCTGGTCAAACTTCCTTATATTATCGTAAGGTAAGAAATCTGATCTCCTGGCAGCCGCTGGGTGAAAATGGTTTATGGCAGCCTTTTAATTTAGACCTTTTTAACTCTAAAGGGATAGAATTAGAGCTGGATTATAAACTCGCGGATGGTTTTAATCTGGACTTGAATTACACCTATAATAAAGGAGAGGAAATAAAAAAAGAGCTGGTCTATGATGATTTCCTTTTTTCCGGGGAGAAAAGATTTGAGGAGCTGAAAAGAAAAGCTCGCTTTCTGCCTGAAAATATCTTCAATTTGAATCTGAACCTTAAAATCTTCTCTTCCTTTTCCACTCAAGTTTCTTTCAATTATCGTAGCAAAAAGCTGAGCTACTATCCAGATTATTCTTTCTATCCGGAGATAAAATATCTAACCAAGAAGCTTCCAGCTTATGCTAATTTCGACCTTAATTTTAATCAGGCAATTGAGAGATTAACTTTTTTCTTAAAAATAAATAACCTTTTTGGGGATAAAACCCCGACCCAGTTCGGAAACTCTGTCTCGGATTTAGATTACCCCAATCCAGGAAGGAAAATATTTGGTGGGATAAAATTAGAGATACGAGATTAAATGTAAGGGAAATTCAGGAAGTACCCTCACAAGCCCTTCTTTTTAAAGAGGAAAACGGTAAAGTTTCTGTAAGTTAGGTTTTTGTCCGATTATAAAAAAGTCTGGAATCAATCCTGACGCTACCAATTTTTAGTAAGCGTTAAAAATTGTGACCCCTATTTCGCTTGCGCTCGAGAAAATATTTTTTGAGTCTTTTAATCCTTCTGATAAATTAATTCCCTGAATTGCCGATTAAATAAGCGAGGCAGATTATGGATCCGTTTAAAGATAAAATAAAAGACTTAGACAAGAAAGACTGGCATTTATGGGTTTTAATGTCTTTGGTCTTCCTCCTGTTTATTGTTTTCATTACCTCCGTAATCTTTTACTCTGATATTGGAAAGTTTTATGAAGATGAGTTCGGGGGTTACTCCTTCAATATTTTATTCATAGGTTTCTTAGGACTCTCCTTATTGTTCTTAGCCTATATCATCACTCAGGAGATCTCTTTAAAGAAAATGCGGGTAAAATTGATTGAGGAGAGAGCCACAACCAATGCTTTAGAAAGGCAGCTCCAGGAGTTAAAAGACTTATTTAAGGTTAGTTGTCTGGTTAATAGCAAAGCGGACCTGCCTACTATCTTAGATACCATTACTAAGGATGTAATCCACTGCCTGCAAGCGGATCAATCCTCCTTGATGTTTTACAATCCGAACACCGATAAATTAGAATGTATGGCCGCCTATGGTCTGGATAGTGAGAAGATCAAAGGTAAAGAGTTGGAGTTAGGCCAAAGTGTTACCGGCTGGGTGATTAAAAATAACCAACCGCTACTTTTGCAGGACGAGGTTAATCCTTCTCAGTATAATGGCTATGTGGAGAAAGATCGAAACATTACTTCTGCTCTTTGTGTGCCCTTGAGAGTAAATGGGCTGGTCAAAGGGGTTTTGAATGTAAATTTGATAAATCGACAAAGAAAATTTAACGAGAACGACCTTCAACTTTTATCCATTTTTGCTGAAAGCGCCGGTATGGCTATTGAGAAAGCCTCTCTCCACCAGGAGCTTAAAGAGAGGATGAATCAGCTTATCCAGACCGAGAAGTTCAAAGCGGTAGGGAAATTAATCAGCGCGCTGATGCATGATTTTAATAACTTCTTATCCATTATAATCGGGAGAGCTCAGCTCTTGTCGGTTCAGACCACCGATCCAAATCTGTGCAAACATACTGAGGCTATAATAAAGGTTTCAACCCAGGCGGCTGATATAATTCAACGCCTGAATCAGTTCGGCATGCCGATTCCGGAAAAGGAGTTTAGAAATATATATTTAAATCAGGTGGTCAAGGAGGCGATTGAACTTACCAGACCTAAATGGAATGAATGGGCAAAATTGAGAGGGGTCAAGATAAGAATTGTGCAGGAGCTTTCACAACTTCCTCCGGTATTTGGTAATCCGGCAGATTTAAGAGAAGTTATAATAAATATGATCTTAAACTCCATCGATGCCCTTCCCAAAGGGGGAATAATTTCTTTCCACACCTGGCAGGAGGAACAAAGCATTTATCTTTCGCTAAAAGACAACGGAATAGGGATGAATGAGGAGGTTGGAAAGAAGCTTTTCGATCCTTTCTTCAGCTCCAAACCTGAAAAAGGGAACGGGCTGGGATTGACAGTAGCTCACAGTATAATTCTTCAACATAATGGAAAAATCACAGTTGAAAGCAAAGAAGGTAAAGGGACTACCTTTGTTATCAGAGTGCCGGTATCCAAAGTAAAGGAAAAAGAGGAAAGAACCGCTAAAATAGAGTTGCCTGTGGAAAAGGTGAACGTGCTTCTGATTGAGGATAATGAAGACCTGCAAGGGGTTTTAGCAGATATGATTTCAGCTGAAGGTTATGAGATCAAAGTGGCTAACAGTGGAACCGAAGGGATCTCTTTATTGAAGGTAGAGAAATATGATGTGATAATCTCTGACTTAGGCATATCTGGAATGACAGGCTGGGATTTTGCATCGGAGGCTAAAGAGATAAATCCCAAAATACCGGTTATCCTGGTTAACGAGTGGGGAGATCAGATTTTGACCAAGGAAGCAAAAGATTTAGGAGTAGAATTGATTTTGTCCAAGCCCATAAAAAGAGAAAATCTAAAGAGGGCTATCGATAAAGCTCTGAAGCTCAGACCTAAAAAAGGAGAGACTCCAGTCGAGCCTCCCTCAAAAGAAAAGAATTTTGTCCGCGCTTTATAATCCCGAAAGAATATTTAATTTTCTTCAATAAATAATCAGTATTCATTATTTGCTATAGACAAAACCATTTCGTTTTTAATCGTTTAAATTTTTTAGCCCTTAAATTTCTATCGCATCTTGCGGGATTGAACCCTTACTATTTAAAAGAAGTGCGTATTGCCTTACGACCCTACACGTCTACTAAAAACTATCTCAACAAAATCATCTTTCTGGTATCAGAGTAATCCTTGGTTTTCAACTGATAGAAATATATCCCGCTTGCCACTTCTTTACCTGAGTTATCTTTCCCATCCCAGAATACTTGATAATATCCAGGCAATCTTTCATCATCCACCAATGTTCTTACCTTCTGCCCCCGAATATTATAAATATTCAGGGTAGTGTAGATGGGACTATGAACTATGAACTGTGAACCATAAACCGTGAAGGGTATGGTGGTTGTTGGGTTAAAAGGATTAGGATAGTTCTGGAAAAGCTCAAAAACAAGCGGGATATTTGGTTGCTCTTCTTCAGGCACGGATGTAGGTGAACCAAGATAAGCTACGCCACCAGAAGTAGCAAACCATTTGTTACCAGAGCCATCTATGGCTATAGCGTATACAAAATCATTAGGCAGTCCACTATTAGAGGTATTATAAGTAGTCCAGTTGGTCCCATCAAATTTACTCACCCCACTACCAAAAGAACCGAACCACTTATTCTCTGAACCATCCACAAGCACTGAATAAACATCATTAGAAGCCAAGCCACTGTTAGAGGTGTTATAAGTAGTCCAGTTGGTCCCATCAAATTTGCTTACTCCCCCACCCCAAGTCCCGAACCACTTATTATCTGAACCATCTACGACCACAGACTGAACATCATTAGAAGCCAAGCCACTGTTAGAGGTGTTATAAGTAGTCCAGTTGGTCCCATCAAATTTGCTTACTCCCCCACCCCAAGTCCCGAACCACTTATTATCTGAACCATCTACGACCACAGACTGAACACCATTAGAAGCCAAGCCACTGTTAGAGGTGGTATAGGTAGTCCAGTTAGTCCCATCGAACTTACTGACACCCATAACTGTCCCAAACCATTTATTTCCTTCTCTATCTATAGTTATACAATTTAACCAGTCAGAAACCAGACCGCTACTTGAAGTATCATAGGTGCTCCAGTTTATCCCGTCAAACCTGCTTACTCCACCACCCCAGGTTCCAAACCACTTTTTATTGGAATCATCAATAGCTATAGCAAAGACCTGGTTATTAGCCAACTCACTATTAGAGGAATCATAAGTCTCCCAGTTTGTCCCATCGAACCCGCTTACCCCATTCTGCCAGGTCCCGAACCATTTCACACCTGAATTTTCTATCCCGATAGAATAGATCGAATTATCCGGTAATCCGCTGTTAGAGTTAATATAGGTTTCCCAGTTAGTCCCGTCGAACTTACTCACCCAGGTCCATAAAGTCGCACACCATATATTACCTGAACCATCTGCTAATATAAACATTATCGTATCATTAGCTAAACCGCTATTAGATGGATTGTAGGTGGTCCAGATTGTGCCATCGAATTTGCTCACACCTCTACCCCAGGTCCCGAACCACTTGGTATCTGAACTGTCTATTGCCATAGACATAACAATATTATGAGCCAGTCCGCTATTTTTAGTGGTATAAGTGGCCCAGTTTAAACCATCGAATTTGCTAACTCCGCCAAAAGTGGCAAACCACATATTCCCTGAACTGTCCTGGGCTATTGAATTAACCCCGTTATCAACCAGCCCACTATTTGAACGGTTATAATTAGTCCAGTTTATCCCATCGAATTTGTCTACACCACGGTCAGATGGTGCGAACCATATATTTCCGCTTCCATCAACTGTAATAAACCAGACAATGTTAAAAGACAAACCGCTATTTAAGGTATCATAAGTGGTCCAGTTTGTGCCATCGAATTTGCTCACACCATTAAATTGTGTCCCGAACCAGACATTACCTGAACTGTCTATGGCTATGGATAAGATACTATTATCAACTAAGCCGCTATTGTAGGTGTTATAACTGGTCCAGTTTGTGCCATCGAATTTACTCACTCCCCTGTCCCGGGTCCCGAACCACTTGTTCCCTGACTTATCTATGGCCATGGAGTAAAGATAAACAGAAACTAAACCGCTGTTTTCCTTGGTGTAATAGACCACGTCAGTTAAGGGATTGGTGATGCTCCTTTTAACCACACCGCCTGTGGTTGCTTCCCAGAGATAATCTCCTTCAAGAGCTAACCAGTTGACATATCTATTGCTGGTGTAATTTTTCCAGACCTCCTGGGCCCGGGCAATGCCTGTCAGAAAAAGGATTATAAGAAGTAAAAATATGAATTTTAATAAAGACGGGAGGGGGCAAGCCCCTCCCCTACAAAAAATCCTATTTCTATGTGGTAGTATAATTGTTATATATGGTTTTTTCATCTCATTCTCTCCTCTTAAGGTTGAGAGCAATCGGTATAACATAGAGAAGGAGCTGGTCCGCCTTTGAATAAATAGTTGATTAAAAACACAGTATCGGATAAGGAAACTTTCTTATCACAGTTAGCATCTGCCATATCCATAACCGGAACAGGAGGAGGACCAAATTTAAAAAGATAATTAATAAGATAGGTTATATCTATTGCATTGATTCGACTATCGTTATTTACATCTCCATGGCTTACCGCCACCAAGGCTTTGAAAGCATTGGCTCTGCCCCAGCCATAATAGTTATCAAAGCAAAGAGTATCTTCAAACTCTCCCCATTGATTATAAGTATGCCCAACCGTATCATCTGCTGTATGGCGCAAAACATCGTATATCTGTTCAGCAGTTAATACCTCATTCGGTATCAATTTTTTCCTATGGGTAATTACTGAAGAGGTTATACCAGAAACGAAAGCAGTTGAGGTTGAAGTTCCGCTTGTATAACCAAAGGGCCCAATGGCTGTTACGATTGATAACCCGGGAGCGACCAAATCTATATGTGAACCGTAACTGCTCTCCCAATAACTAATTAATTCTGTTACTCTATCGTCATTCCAATTGGTGGCACCCACTGCCAGAGTTTTGGTAGAGGTAGCGGGATAGTAAGCGTGATTATAAGTTGGTTCTCCTCCATTCCCCATACCGGTAATAGTTACAATTCCACCATTATAAGCGTATTCAAGGGCATGCTCTACTACCAAATCTGTACGTGGAAGAGGATACTTCATATCAATCAAACGAGTTAAAGATATGTTTATCACCTTAGCCCCCATATTTGTGGCATAATAAATTGCTTCTGCGATTGCTGTGGCTTTGATTAAAACATAACAGCTATCGTTCGCACATTGGTAAACGTCTGTTTTAAGATTCATCAACTTGCATTTCCAATTTATACCAGCGACATCTTGGCAGTAATTAGTTAAGTCTGTTTCTGAACCTATAATAGCCGCCATTTCAGTACCGTGTAGAGAAATATCTGGATCCACAAAAGGTGTGTTGGTTGCAAAATTCCATCCAAGGCTGTCATCAACGTAATTGTTACCATCATCGTCCACACCAGGTAATCCATTCCTTTCAGCATAGTTAACCCAGATCCTGTTTTGAAGCTCCCACAGAAATCTGTTAATGCCTAAATCTACTATAGCCACAATCAGATTTGTATCCCCTTTCTCAATCTGCCAGGTTTCTGGCGCCTTTATATCCGCTCTCACCTTGCAACCATACCCATAACTTCCATCGTTATAAAGACCCCATTGCCATCCCTCTTCTTGAAAGAACCAATCGCAGGGATAGACCTCCAGTGGTCGTAGATACATATTGGGTTCTGCATATTCTATTTCTGTAAGATTTTTATAAGCTTCCACAGCGTTTAAAATGTCAGTTGTGTCTGGTAAAGTTAAAACATAAATTCTGCCTAAGCCAATCTGATTGTAAAGCGCAAGCTTCTGCGGATCAAGGCCTGCAGAGGTTAAAAGCTGTTCAATTGAACTGACTCCAAAGTAATTGTTCAAACTGTCAATTGAGGAAATTCCCGTATAACCTGTAACTTGCAAGTTTAAAGCCTCATTTGTCTTAATAATGAGTTTGCCTGGTTCAAAATCCATATTTAACTCTTGGGCTATGGTATGATTAATTATAATCAAGCAAGTTAGTATGGTCAATATTAAAATAAATTTTTTCATCTTACACCCCTGTTATTTTTATAGATGAATATTTTTATTAGCCTCTATTTAAAAAATAAAAACACCCAGCTCTCCCCTCAATAACAGAAGAGTTGGGTTAACCATATAAACTTTCGACAATCGCTATCTCGAGATAGAGAAAGAGAGTTTCTCAAAAGCATAATAGCCCTCTTTTCAAGAACAATTGATTTCCTTTTTAAATTTATTATATTTTTAATCAGAGATTGTGGGGGGTTCATCCCGTTTCTGGCGGGATTGAACCCTTACGCCATGTAAAAAATAATTTTTAGTTAAAACTCCAACAGAATGAAGATAGTTGATGTAATATATTTTCACAGGCTCAGGCATATGCCTGGGTCTTCTTGTTTTGTTTGTCAGAGGAGATTTTACTTGACAAACGGGGTTAAATTTTTTATTTAATTCAGACTATGAAGATAGATTTGAGATCGCTGAGGGATGAAGTTAACTATTTAGAGCTGGAAGAATCTCCATCCACCTCAGGTGGGTTGAAGCTTGAAGCCGAAGGAGTTGAGTTTTCTTGCCCGGTGAAATTAAATTTGAAATTATTGAAATCCGGGAAGAATTATATAGGGAAAGGTGAAGTCGAGACTAAAATTAATATAGAATGTTCCCGTTGTTTAAAAAAATTTACTCAAAATCTTAAATCCGAAATAAGATTCCTCCTTAAGGAAGAAAAAGATCAACTGATACTGGAATCGGAAGACAGAGAAAACCAGGTTCAACCTGTAAGTATTTTCAAATTAGATGATCTGGTAAGGGAGAGCTTAGTTCTCTCTTTACCTTTAAAACCGTTATGCTCTGAAGATTGTAAAGGGCTTTGTCCGGTTTGTGGTATCGATTTGAATTTATCAACCTGTAAGTGTAAAAAGGATTTAATCGATCCTCGCTGGGAGAAGCTGAAGGATCTGAAATTGGGGGAAAAGAATAAGGAAAAGAGTAAGAAGTAAAACGTAAGACGTGAGAAGATAGAAGAAAAGTAGATAAAAGATAATTGAGGAGAAAAAATGCCACTACCTAAAAGAAGACATTCCAAAGCCAGGGGAGCCAAGAGAAGAACCCACTGGAAACTTGATACCCCGAATGTAACCAGATGCTCTCACTGTCATCAGCCTAAACTCCCTCATCATATCTGCCCTCATTGTGGATATTACGATGGGAAAGAGATCATAACCATTGAGGAGACATAGGCTTTTTAAGCTTTTCAGTCTTGCATATTGCAGGAGGCATTATATTTAGCAGGGAGGAGTAAATTTTGATCCGGATTGCCTTAGATGCTATGGGTGGCGATTACGCGCCTCAGTCTATAGTCGAAGGTGCCTATTTAGCCTTTTCCGAATTTGGACCCAGAGGAAAGAAAAGCAGGGAAGATTTTCAAATCACCCTGATTGGAGAAGAGGATAAAATAAATAAGGAACTTTCCCGGCTGAATTTACAAAACTCCTTTTTTACTATAGAAAAGGCTTCAGAGTATGTGGGGATGGGGGAACATCCCACTGATACGATTAAGAAGAAGGATTCATCTCTTACCGTGGGAACTAGATTACAGAAAGAGAATAAGGTAGATGCTTTTATCTCCAGCGGGAATACAGGAGCGGTGATGGTTACCTCCCTTTTGACCTTAGGTCGATTAGAAGGGGTTAGCCGGCCAGCTATTGCTACCTGTCTGCCAACGGAGAAAGGAGTGGCGATCATTTTGGATGTCGGGGCTAATGCTGAATGTAAAGCTATAAATCTTTATCAGTTTGGAATAATGGGGGGTATTTATGCATCCCATATTCTAAGAAAGGAATCGCCTAAGGTTGGGCTTCTCTCTATTGGCGAGGAGAGCACCAAAGGGAATGAGCTGATCTTTGAAGCCTATAAGCTTCTGGAGAAGGGTCCGGTTAATTTCGTGGGGAATGTAGAGGGAACCGATCTGTTGAAGGGAACCTGTGATGTGGTGGTAACAGATGGATTTGTGGGTAATATAGTTTTGAAACTCACAGAAAGTATTGACGGATTTTTAACCTCTCTGGTTCATAAAAGGGTTAAACAGAGTTTGCTTTTCAGGTTGGGTGCTTTTCTTTTAAAAATCTCCATCCGGGATTTAAGAAAGGTTTTAGATTATGCTGAATATGGTGGGTCTCCTCTTTTAGGATTGAACGGTGTGTGTATTATCTGTCATGGCAAGTCTTCTCCCAAAGCGATCAAGAATGCCATAAAGGTTGGCATAGATATGGTTAAGGAGAAAGTAAATGAGCTAATTCAGGAGAAACTTTCTAATAATAATTTAATCAAGGGATAAAGATGTTAGAAAAAAAAATTACAGGACAAAATAAATATAATGCAGCTATTACTGGAACAGGTTCTTCTGTCCCCGAAAGGATTTTAACAAATGCAGATTTAGAGAAGATAGTGGAGACCTCAGATGAATGGATAACTACCCGCACCGGGATTAAAGAAAGGAGGATTGCAGATAAAGATACGGCCGCCTCTGATTTATCTTTACAAGCATCAAGGCGAGCAATGGAAGAGGCTAAGGTAAAATCAGAGGAGATAGATTTAATCATTATTGGAACCGTTACTCCGGATTTCCTTTTACCTTCAACCGCCTGTATTCTTCAGGATAAACTGGGAGCTAAAAATGCAGCAGTTATGGATATAGTTGCTGCCTGCAGTGGGTTTATCTATGGGCTTTCGATTGCTCAGGCTTTTATCAATTCTGGAAAATATAAAACGATTTTGGTTATAGGAGTAGAAATTTTAACAAGAATAACAAACTGGACTGACAGGAATACCTGTGTCCTTTTCGGAGATGGAGCTGGTGCGGCTATTGTTCAGAGTTCTGGTGAAAAGGATAAGGGGCTTTTAGCCACCTATATATCTGGAGATGGCTCCTTAGCTAATCTTTTACATATTCCGGTTGGCGGCACCAGGACCCCTTTGACTAAAGAAAATATCGATAGAGGGGACCAATATATCAAAATGGCAGGAAGTGAGGTGTTCAAATCTGCAGTCAGGTCGATGGGGGATGCAGCTATGCGGGTCCTGAATGAGGCGGGAGTCTCATCAGACCAGGTTGATCTTTTGATACCACATCAAGCTAATATCCGGATAATTGAGGCAACCGCTAAAAGACTTAAAATGCCTATGGAAAAGGTTTTCGTGAATATAGATAAATATGGGAATACCTCATCCGCTTCTGTCCCAATTGCTTTAGATGAGGCAAGAAAATCAGGTTTAACAAAACCAGGGAGTATTACTCTTCTGGTAACCTTTGGTGGGGGATTTACCTGGGGTTCAGCGTTGATCAGATGGTAAAAAAAGTAAGTAGCAGGTAGCCAGTAGCAAGGAGCTTAAAGAAAGAAGATAAAAACTAATTACGGGTAAAAATGAGCGATAAAAAATTTGCGTTTCTTTTTCCAGGTCAGGGGTCTCAATATGTGGGGATGGCTAAGGATTTGTTCGAGTCTTCTCCTGAGGTGAAGGAGCTCTATAAAAAGGCTGGAGAGATATTAGAATATGATCTGGCTAAAGTATGTTTCGAAGGTTCAGAGGAAGTGTTAGTCCAGACTAAATATACCCAGCCAGCTATCTTTGTGCACAGCATTTCACTTCATTATTTTTTAGAAAAGGAAGGAATCAAACCTTCTTATGTGGCAGGACACAGTTTAGGTGAATATTCAGCGGCGGTTAGCGCTGGGATTTTCTCATTTGAGGATGGACTTTTTGCGGTGAAGAATCGCAGCAGTTTGATGCAGGAAGCCTGTGATAAGGAAAAAGGGACTATGGCTGCAATCATCGGTTTGTCCAGAGATAAAATTCTGGAGATCTGTAAACGAGCCTCAGAGTTCGGTATAATCCAGCCAGCTAATTTCAATTCCTCAGATCAGGTAGCTATAACCGGAGATCTTAAGGGAGTGGAAAAGGGAGCGGAGCTGGCTAAGGAGGCTGGAGCTAAAAGGGTGATGATGCTTGCAGTCGGGGGAGCTTATCATTCTCCTTTAATGAACTCAGCCAAAGATGGAATGGCTGAAGTTCTGAATAGAGTAAAGATAAATCAGGGGAAGGTGCCGTTGATTGCTAATGTTACTGCAGAACCTGTGGATAATCCTGTTGAAATAAAAAATCTTTTAGTGAACCAGATAACCAGTCCGGTTCTCTGGCATCAGTCGATGGAATATCTTTACGAACAAGGGATAAGAGATTTTGTGGAAATAGGACCTGGAAAGGTTTTGCAAGGACTGTTGAAAAGATCCTTTAAAGAGATTAATTTATACGGGATAGATAAACTTTCTGAACTTGAAAAGTTCATAGAAGATTATAAAACGGTGAAGGTCTGAGGATGGAATTAAAAGGGAAAGTAGCTTTAATTACCGGTGCGGCTCAGGGAATAGGAAAAGCAATTTCTGAGAAATTAGCTACTTCAGGAATAAATTTAGTTCTCTGGGATATAAATATTGAATTGGCAGAGAAAGTAGCTCAGGAATTGCACGAGGGAAAGAGAGTCTCAGCCTTAGTTTTTAAAGTAGATGTTTCAGATTACTTCTCTGTGGAGGAGAGCGTAAAAGAAGTTCTTGAAAAATTTCCCCAGATCGATATTTTAGTAAATAATGCCGGGATTACCAGAGATGGTCTTTTGATCCGGATGAGCGAGGAGGATTGGGATAAGGTTATGGCGGTGAATCTAAAAGGGACATTTAATCTATGTAAGGCTGTCTCCAAGATAATGTTGAGACAGAAATCCGGGAGGATCGTAAATATAAGCTCAGATGTGGGTATAATGGGGAATATCGGACAGGTGAACTATTCAGCCTCCAAGGCTGGGATTATCGGTTTGACAAAATCTTTAGCCAAGGAGTTAGCCTCTCGTGGTATAACGGTTAATGCTATTGCTCCCGGGTATATCAAGACCGAGATGACTGAAAAAATTTCAGAAGAAGCTAAAAAGGCTTTTCTTTCATTGATCCCTTTGAAAAGAGAAGGATTGCCGGAAGATGTGGCTAATTTGGTTGCTTTTTTGGTCTCAGATGAAGCCAGCTATATTACCGGACAGGTTATACAAGTAGATGGGGGACTGTTAATGTAAAAGATGGTTTAAAGGTTCAAAGTTTAAGGGTTCAAGGAATAAAGAGAAAAAGTGATAAATAGATAAAAAACAATCCGTGAGACGCGGATAAAGGAGGAGGAGGTGAAAAGATGGCGTCAATTGAAGAAAAAATAAAAGAGATCATCGTCGAGCAGTTAGGGGTGGATCCAGCTCAGGTTACTCCAGAGGCTTCTTTTGTAAATGACTTGGGTGCAGATTCTCTGGACACGGTAGAGTTAGTTATGGCTTTGGAGGAGGAGTTTAATCTGGAAATACCGGATGAGGAAGCAGAGAAAATTTCCACAGTTGGACAGGCAATCGAATATATAAGGGCAAATAGTGCTAAAGAGGCGTAGAATTCTAAAAAATCTTTCCAAGTATGAGGAAGATTAACAAATTCAGTGGAGTTAAATGAAGAAGAGAGTAGTTATCACCGGGTTGGGGGTTGTCTCTCCTGTGGGGAATACGGTAGAGGAGTTCTGGGAAGCTTTGAAAAATGGTAAGTCTGGAGCAGGCAAAATCTCCAGATTTGATGTTTCCAATTACACTACTCAGATTGCAGCTGAGGTTAAAGAGTTTGAGCCCTTGAATTATATAGATAAGAAAGAAGCCCGCAGGATGGATTTAAGTGAACAATATTCTTTAGCTACCGCTTTTCAAGTTATGCAGGATGCTAAACTGGATTCTAATTCTTATGACCCGGAAAAAGCCGGTACGATTATCGGGAGTGGAATTGGAGGAATCGAGACCTTAGAGAAACAGTATTCGATTTACTTGAAGGATGGACCAGGAAGAGTTAGCCCATTCTTCGTCCCGATGATGATTATCGATATGTCTGCTGGTTTGGTTTCTATCAAGTATAATCTTAAAGGACCAAATTATGCTACAGTCTCTGCCTGTGCTTCTGGTGCAAATGCGATTGGAGATGCTTTTAAGATTATTCAGAGAGGGGATGCAGAGGTTATGATAGCTGGAGGTAGCGAAGCTTCAATTACTCCACTGTCCTTGGCAGGTTTTTGTTCTGCCAGGGCCCTTTCCACCAGGAATGAAGAGCCAGAAAAAGCCTCAAGGCCTTTTGACAAATTAAGGGATGGCTTTGTGATGGGTGAAGGTTCCGGGATGATTGTCCTGGAGAGTTTGGAACACGCACAAAGAAGGGGTGCTAAAATCTATGCGGAGATGATTGGGGTAGGGATGAGTGCGGATGCTTATCATATCACTGCTCCAGCTCCAGGTGGAGAGGGGGCAGCCCGAGCAATGAAACTTGCCCTACAAGATGCTGAGCTTGAACCGGAAGACGTAGATTATATCAATACCCATGGAACTTCAACTGATTTAGGAGATATTAGCGAGACTCAAGCCATAAAAAATGTTTTCGGAGAAAGGGCTTATAAAATTCCCGCTAATTCAACCAAATCGATGATTGGTCATCTCTTAGGGGCTGCAGGTGCAGTTGAGCTGATCGCGGTTTTAAAATCGATGGAAAAGGGGGTTTTACATCCCACCATAAACCAAGAGGTTCCTGATCCTGAGTGTGACTTAGATTATGTAGCAAATCAGTCCCGAGAAGCACGGATAAGGGTAGCTTTAAGTAATTCCTTTGGCTTCGGAGGGCACAACATCACCCTGATCGTAAAAAGATTCGAAGATTAGGAACTCTTCATACTTCTATGGTCTTATGAAATTCGGAGTTGGCAGGTTCATTAAATACTTACTTTCCAGACCAAAGATACAAGCGATAGAGGGGCTGGAATTAAGGTTAGGGTATAAGTTTAAAAATAAAGATCTTTTGATTGAATCCCTGACTCATCGCTCCTCCTTAAAAGAACAAGGTAAGCAAAGGGAAGCTTCATATGAAAGGCTGGAGTTTTTAGGCGATGCGGTCTTAGGACTTTCAGTCAGTCGTTTTTTATTTGAGAATTTTCCTGATAAAGATGAAGGTGAACTAACCAAGCTCAAAGCTACCTTAGTGAGTGAAGCTAATCTTGCTCGAAAAGCCAAACTTATCTATTTAGGGAAACATCTCCTTTTAAGTCCGGAGGAGGAAAAATCTGGTGGCAGGTTAAGAACTTCTATCCTTTCAGATTCATATGAAGCGCTTTTAGGTGCAATTTTCTTAGATGGTGGACTGGAGGGAGCTGAAAAATTTATTCAAGCTCAGATTTTAAGAAACTTAAAAGAGACGACACTGGATAGGTCTTTCCAGAATTATAAGGGTGAGCTTTTAGAATATCTGCAAGCTGAAGGAGAAGGTATTCCTAGATACGAAGTGTTAGAAGAACGTGGACCTGATCATCAAAAAATGTTTACCATCGGGGTTTATTCAAAAGGAAGACGTCTGGGAATAGGGAAGGGTGCAAGTAAAAAAGAAGCCGAACAGAATGCTGCCAAGATGGCCTTAGAGGAGCTCGAGAAGAATTTAAATTAAATATGGAATTCTGGTTTAGTAAAGAACAAAAGGAGCTTAAAGTTCTTAGCAGAAAAATAGCTCAGGAAAAAATTCTACCTAAAAGGGAGTATTATGATGAAACTGAGGATTTCCCCTGGGAGTTAGTAAAGGATTTATATTCAGCCGGACTTTTTGAGGTTTATATTCCTGAGGATTATGGTGGTAAAGGTGGAGGGGTAACTGAGCTTTGTATAGTTACTGAAGAGCTTTCCAGAATCTGCGGTGGAATTGCTTTAGCCTATGCTGGAACAGCATTAGGTTCCTATCCTATCTTGCTTTTTGGAAATGAAGAGCAGAAGAAAAAATATTTGCCCAGTATAGCTAAAGGGGAGAAATTAGCCGCTTTCGGTTTGACAGAAGCCAATGCCGGAAGCGATGTTTCAGCTATTCAAACCCAGGCAAAACCTATAGAAGGTGGTTATATCCTGAATGGAACCAAGCAGTGGATTACCAATGGAGGGGAGGCTGAGATTTATACCATAATTGCGGTTACTGATAAGACAAAAGGTGCCAGAGGTGCCAGCGCTTTTATAATAGAAAAAGGGTTTAAAGGTTTTTCATTTGGAAAAAAAGAGAGGAAAATGGGAATAAGAGCCTCAGCTACAAGGGAACTGGTTTTCAATGATTGCTTTGTTCCAGAGGAAAATCTTTTAAGTAGAGAGGGGTACGGGTTTATTGTAGCGATGAAAACTTTTAATAAGACCAGACCTGGAGTGGCAGCTCAAGCTCTGGGGATTGCTCAGGGTGCCTTAGATGAGGCTTTAATTTATTCTAAAAAAAGGGAACAGTTTGGCAAAAGCATCTCCTCTTTTCAAGATGTCCAATTTAAGTTGGCAGAGATGGCTACCCTGATAGAGGCGGCAAGAGCTTTAATCTATTCAGTTGCAAGACTTATTGACTCTGGAGCAGAGAGGGTCTCGAAAGAATCTTCTATGGCAAAAGTTTTTTCCTCAGATGTAGCAGTTAAAGTGACCAGTATGGCTGTACAGATTTTCGGTGGATATGGTTATCTTAGAAACTATCCAGTAGAGAAGATGATGCGAGATGCTAAGATCACTCAGATTTATGAAGGGACGAATGAGATCCAGAGAAATATTATCGCTTTGAACTTGATTAAGGAGATCGCCAAACGAAAATAGAAAAAAGAAAAAAGAAAAAAGAATGTCCGATGTCGAATATCGAAAGACGAAAGATTTTGTAGGGGCAGACCTGCGTGTCTGCCCTGATGATTTTTATAAAAACATTGAAAGGGCAATTTATTTATTGCCCCTTCAATTTAATTATTATGAAAGAACGGAATTGGAGATTTATTTATACCGGGGTAAATGGTCCTTATTTTAATATGGCAGCGGATGAGGCGCTTCTGCACTCAGTACAAAAAGGGGATCCACCAGTTTTACGTCTTTATGAATGGAATCCAGCTACTATTTCAATTGGCTATTTTCAGGAAGTAGAAAAGGCTGTGGATTTAGATAAATGCAATAGATCAGGAGTAAAACTTGTCCGTAGGGTAACCGGGGGTAGAGCAGTTCTGCATAACAAAGAGTTGACCTATAGTTTTTGCGGTTACTCCAAAACTTTTCCAGAGTTAGGTAAAAATGTTGCAGAGACCTATCAGACAATTTCTACAGCCCTAGTAGTTTCTCTAAAAGCTTTAGGGATTGAAGCTCAATGGGTTAAACCTTCAAGGGAAGAGAGAAATATAAAAAACTCATTCGCTGTAAAGGGAGATAAATTATCTGAAAAAAATATTTTCGACCTGCCCTGTTTTTCCAGTTTTTCCAGATATGAGATCAGCTTTCAGGGTAAAAAGCTTATAGGGAGTGCCCAAAGAAGATTTGGTGATTTCTTTCTTCAGCATGGCTCAATTTTATTAAGGAAAGGAGATTTGAAATTAACTTATTTTCTGCCTAAGGATAATTCCTTTAAGAAAATATATGTAGAGGAAAACTCTACCAGCCTCGGAGAGATAAGAGGTGGAGAGGTTTCGTATCTCGAAATCATTCGATCATTAAAACAAGGGTTTGGTAGGTTTTTTAAAAAAGATTTTGATGAAAGTTTATTAACCCCGGATGAACTCAAAGATACTCAAAGACTAATAGAAGAAAGATATTCAAAAGATGAGTGGAACTTAAAATTTTAAAATTTAGCGCAATTTAAATCTAAAATAGCGTAATATTCTGCGTTTAGTTAAGTCTCTATAACACAAAAAGTTAAGTATTCTTAATCAGCGTTTTAAAAAGATTTATCTTTGCCTTTTGCGAAAGGAGATTTGAATTAAAGAAAATAATATTAATTCTCTGGACTCAGTTGATTTAAGTTATTGTTAAATAAGAACTTAAAAATGATGGGTTGAGAGCCTGAAATCTATAATATAGGCATATTTTTTGTATATATAATTAGGTGGTATTTCCTCCTTCTTTCATATTAAAACCTCCTAGGACCCCTGCTTACCAAAAAGGTAAGCAGGGGTGAAAAATGAGAGAGAGGAAAAATTTAAAAAGATTTAGTTTAACCCTTTATTATGAATTATGAAAGGGGGAAAAATAATTTATATAGTATATTCAAAAAAAATCTTGACAATTTTAATAAGTTCTTATAATATGAAATATTAGATTATGGATTGAGTTTAGGAAAAATGGAAACTTTAACCTGTAAGGAGGAAAGAAATGAAAGTTTTTAATGGGTTTAAGGTATTTTTATTTGTCTTTTCTCTGGTCTTATCCCTGATATTTTCTACCTCAGCTTATGCCGGAATAACAGGGAAGATCGCTGGCAAAGTATCAGATGATGTCACCGGTGAAGGATTGTTCGGAGCTACGGTATTAATCGAAGGGACAAGTATGGGAAATAAAGCCGGTCCTGATGGTTCTTATTACGTTATTAATGTCTCTCCGGGAACCTATACGGTAGTCGCTTCAATGATTGGTTATACTTCCATAAAAGTTGAAAAAGTCAAAGTCATTGCAGACCAGACAACTGAAGTCAGTTTTAAATTGAAGACTCAAGCTGTAACTTTACAAAAAAGCATTACAGTTACAGCTGAACGACCCATTATCGAAAAAGGGGTAACGGGTAACTTAAGAACCATCTCCACAGAGGAAGTTCAATATATGCCGGTCAAGGCAGTCTCTGATGTTTTGAGAACTCAGGTGGGTTTTGTGGTCCGGGGTGGGGAGATACATGTCAGAGGAGGAAGAGCTGGGGAAGTCAATTATATAGTAGATGGGGTTGAGACTAAGAGTCTTTTAGGGGGCTTGGGTTTAGTTACCCCTGGTATGAATGTGTCTACCGAAGATGTGGAGGAGATGAATATTTTGAAAGGTGGGTTTAGTGCTGAATATGGTAATGTTCAGTCCGCGGCAATAAACATAATTACCAAAGAGGGTAGCAGCAAGAAGACTAATGTGAGGTTAGATTTTCTAACCGATGATTTCGGCTCAAAAGATCTTAACAAATATTCATTCGATACTGATAGACTGGAGTTTAGCATCGGAGGTCCAGAGAAACTTTTTTCTAAGTATCTATTCCCCTCTTTCCTTACCCGAGATTTTTTGCCTTCGTTGGGGATTGATCTGACCGGTGGAAATCTAACCTACCGGCTGAGCGGGAGTGTTTACAAAAGCAATACCTATATGGACGTTAATAAATTTGCAACTCCTCTCACCCAGAAAAAATTCAGGATTGATAATTTCTTGGGGTTTGAGGTTCCGGAGAAAATGACTAACTTTTATACCGCTCAGCTTAAGCTCTCTTATAAGATAAGCCCAACCAAGAAGCTTATCTTCTCTTATAACGGCAACTGGGAAAGATACACCCTTTATTTTGATCCATCTTCAGAGGGCAGAGGGGATAATAGCGTCTGGTGGTATAGATACACTCCTTCAACCCTTCCTCAGTTCGAAAACAGCACCAAGAGCTTTAGCTTCCTTTTTACCCACAATGTCAGCCGGAGCTCTTTCTATGAAGTAACCTTGAGCAATCTAAATTCTGACTTTTTGCAGATTCCTGGTGACCCGAATAATCCAGGAGGTGGCGTTGATCCTGGTAGGTTTTACTTTTATGACCAATGGGAATCTTACACCGATCTGAATAAGAATGGCAAATGGGATCCAGCGGAACCGTCAATTGATGTGAATGGAGATGGATTTAAGACTGAGTCTTGGAGAGATGATAATGGAAATGGCAGATGGGATCCGGGTGAGCGATTCACTGATTTGAATGGGAATGAGGTTTGGGATAATGAGAATGAGCCTTTTGAGGACTTAAATGGAAATGGCAGATGGGACCAGGCTGAGCCTCTTACGGATACTCCCGACAGTGATGACCCGAACGATAAGGGGAATGGTAAATATGATCCTGAGAAGGCAGACATACAGTTAGTCGATGACCCTGAACCTTACACGGATGGAGACATACTCTTAGGAGAACCTTTTACAGATATAAACAAGAACGGAGTTTATGATGAAGGGATAGATATCTTTAATCCCCTTACTGATGATTTAAACGGTAGCGGTATTTATGATGGTCCAAATTCTGACCCCTGTGCAGGTTTACAGCATTGTTCTACTGCGATACCTTATGTTGACCTCAATCATAACGGGGAGTATGATGAGCCCAATGGTCATTGGGATGCAGGAGAAGCCTATGCGGATCTGAACGGGAATGGTAAATATGATGGGAGCGATGGCTTTTTCGATCGGGGATATGAGAGAAGATGTTATTATCAGCACCGGACTGAGGGTCGCTGGACTCTGGATTTCAAATTCACCAGCCAGGTAACTAAACAGCATCAGATAAAGACCGGATTCAAAGTTCAGAGACAGAAGCTAACTATGGCGGACATACGGTATCCTTATTATCATTATAATGGTATACCGGATGGAGGACCTTGGCCCGATAAAGGGATTTTCAGAGATTTCTATACTCGTAAACCGGTTATGGGTGCCTTCTTTCTTGAAGATAACATCGAGTATGGTGAGATGATAGCCAAATTAGGAGCCCGCTTCGACTTCTTTATTCAGCCAGATGATATTGTGTTTATGGGTGAGGAGGAGCTGACAAAGTTAAGCACGGATTTAAAAAAGCCTATTGCCATCCAAAGGTACAAGAATAAAGTCTCTCCCAGAATAGGGGTTTCTTATCCTATCTTAGAAAAAGCCAAAGTTTACTTCAACTATGGTCATTTTTATGACCTGCCGGAACTGCGCTTTATGTATGAACGTCCTACCCAAGCTTCTTCAGGGATTCAGTTTTATGGAAATCCGAATTTGAGTTTCACCAAGAGCATAGCCTATGAATTTGGGATTCAATATGCCATCTCGAATAATTATAAGATCGACCTGTCTGGTTTCTATAAAGATTATTTTGGTCTAATTAACTCCACAGAGTACAAGAGAGGTCCAGCCACCTGGGAGTACTATGAAAATACTGACTACGGTAGAACCCGAGGAATAGAAGTTGAGTTAGAGAAGATGGCTGGTGGTTACGTGGGAGGGCGCCTTAATTATCAATATGCCTATGCTTTTGGAAAAAGTTCGGCTGAGGCATCCAATTACTATGCCCGCGCTGAAGCCGGGGAGATTCCCATTCATGAATACCCCTTAGACTGGGATATCAGACATCAGCTCACTTTAAACCTGGATCTGAGGATTCCCGAGGATGACCATCCTAAGATATTTGGACTCAAAACGCCGGATAACTGGGGTGTTAATGTTATCTGGCAGTATGGTACCGGTTTCCCCTATACCCCGGATGCAACTTATCCTGGACTAAGTAGGACTTTACGCCGGGATGAGAGTCCTCTTCCCAACTCAAATAGGATGCCAGCTTCCAGCACGGTGGATTTAAGGTTTAACAAAGATTTCGATTTCTGGAAGTTCAGCTACTCCTTTACCGTCTGGGTTAGTAACCTTTTTGACCGGAAAAATATTTACTCAGTTTCCAGTAAAACTGGCAGGCCGGATACAGATTTAAACGGCTATAGTGATTACTTTGGTGATTATATCACCTTACCAGGTTCTGAGATAGATAAGAATCCCTATAATCTAGGCCCGGGAAGAAATTTGAAATTAGGATTGACAGTCAATTTCTAAACCAAGTTTTTGTTTTGAGGGAAGATCGAACGCCGATTTTTAATTTTTAAGAAACGGAGGTTTTTATGCATGAAAGGAAAAGTTCTGTTTTTATTCTCTCAGGGTTTGTACTCTTCTTTATTCTCTTCCTTTCTTTGTCTTTTGCTTTAGCCCGTACCAAAACCACTGGGACAAATACGGAACCATCTTTTTCTCTACACAAGCCTTTGGCTGCTGAACCTTGCAGCCAGCAGAGGACTCACCGGGTAGCTAAATACTGTCTTACCTTAACCAACTGGGGATTTTTCGGAAGTGGATCCAGGGAAGAGGCTGAGTCTGAAGGAGGTTGTTTTAATCCTAAATTTCCGCTTCAGTACCCTAAGGCCCCTTCTTTTGATTTCCCCTGCGGATCAGACTTAGAGTATCTTTTTCAGGGAGCGTTATGGGTGGGTGCGGTAGTGGAGGGGGAGACCCTGGTAAGCGTAGGAGCGGATGGCTGGGAGCGTATTAATGAGATGTACCCAGCTACAGAGGGCCAAGGTGGCTGTATAAAAGAGAAAAGCACACGCGTGAGTACTCCCAACTGTAATCCGCCTGACACAGCTGGAGCTATTTCAGAACAGGATATCATTGCTATTTATTCAGACACTGGAACTGTAAATGCTCCGATGGATCCGAATGATAACCGGCCTCATCGACCCATAGGCATTCAGGTCGAGCAGAGGAGTTATAGCTGGAGTTATGATTATGCTGAGGATTTTGCCTTGATCGATTTCACCATAAAAAATATCGGGAAGAAAGATATCAAGGGGATCTGGATAGGTCTTTATATTGATGCAGATGTGGCCACTGTTAAATTAGGGGCAGCAGGTTCCCAAGATGACATAGCTGGTTTTCGGAAGACATATCCTTCTCCTTTATGTATGCCTCCATTATGTCCGGACACAATGGCCTATCAAGATACTATCAATATTGCCTGGATAGCGGATAACGATGGTGATTTAAATAAACGAGGTGCGGTTACGGATACGAGCGTTACCAGTGTGACCGGGGTTAAGGTAGTTCGAGCACCGACTAAACAAATTTCCTTTAACTGGTGGCTGTCCTGGGGGTATTCTCCGCTTACTTTAGACTGGGGACCGCAACTGCAGAAAAATTGGGATCTCTGGGTTGAAAATTATGGAGCCTGGTGTAGTGGCGAAGGTCAAACCGGGACACCGTGTGGTGATAAGGCTAAATATTATATAATGTCCAATCAGGAGTTTGATTATGATGAAATTTTCGCCTGTCTCGATCATACTGCTGATGGTTGGTTGCCGAAGTCTGATAGCTGTTTTACTTTAGCTAATGGTTATGATACGCGTTATCTTTTCTCCTTTGGACCCATATCTTTTCTTGGCGTTGGCGATTCAACCAAGGTCACGGTGGCTTATGTAGCGGGTGAGAATTTTCATACCAAGTTAAATCCTATAGACCCGAATAACCCTAAGGTTTATTATAACAATTTAGATTTCAGTGATTTTGCTACCAATGCAGTTTGGAGTTCCTGGGTATATGATAATCCCGGGGTGGATACGGATTCGCTGACAGATCCGGGTCATTATAAAGGGAAGTGTTATAAAGACCGGACTGCCGATACATGTCTTTTCTATTATGAGGGGGATAGTATACCGGATTTTAAGGGTCCGCCGCCACCTACTCCACCATTTTTGAGCTTTGATAATGGCGATGGTTATATAAAGGTGAAATGGAATGGCAGGAAAACGGAGGAAACTCCAGACCAATTTACAGGAGTTCGTGATTTCGAGGGTTACCGGATATATATGAGCTATACAGGATTAGCCAATGACTGGATGCTTTTAGCTTCATACGATTTCATAGATTACAAGATGTGGAAATTAAAGTCCAAGGCGGTTGGGTATGATACAGTGTGGTTAGACGAGGGGATCAGGCCGCACACGATAGAGAAATATTTTGGGAAGGCTCTTCGGGATACCCTGGAAAAGAATCCGAATAAATATACTGCATCTAATCCCTGGGTTTATACTGTTACGGAGACGACTATATATATTAACTGGTATGAGATAAAAAAAGGGGATCAACTTTTCTTTGCTTCACAGGACTGGAACAGGAATATAAGGGATTTGAAGGTGAACAAGGCTTATGTGGATAGTGTTAATAATGTTAACACTGATAGTATTGAGACGAATGATATTCCCGACAGTTTGATTCGGGATGAGTATTATGAGTGCGAGTATACACAAGAGGGCTTCTTACCCAGTTCTCCAGTTTGGGTTTCGGTTACGGCATTTGATTTTGGTGATGCCAAGACCAAATTAGGGGAGAAGACAGGTGGGTTGGAGTCAGCCAAGTCGATCACTGCCAAGATGGTATTTGCGTTAGACTCACCTTCTAAGGCACAGGAGTCAAGGAAAAAGGTGGTAGTTGTTCCCAATCCTTATAAGATTTCTGAGAATTATCGGTTTCC
This sequence comes from uncultured Ignavibacteria bacterium, assembly GCA_964570765.1. GTDB lineage: Bacteria > Zixibacteria > MSB-5A5 > MSB-5A5 > RBG-16-43-9 > CAZMZF01. The sequence goes on along the minus strand of CAZMZF010000007.1, from coordinate 81,264 downwards.
AAATGGATTGGAGAAGGGTGGGGGTCAATTTGACAAGAGGATAAGTTTTTACAATTTGCCGGCAAAATGTACTATTCGGATTTACACTTTAGATGGCGATCTGGTGAAGGAGATAAAGCATAACGATCCGAGTTCAAGTTATGGTTCTTGGAATCTGATCAATGAAAATACCCAGGCAGTGGTTTCAGGGATCTATCTTTACAGCGTAGAGTCAGAATCAGGAAACCAGATAGGTAAATTCGTGATTATAAAATAGAACTCTAAATCCGCCAAAGGCGAAGAAAGGAGATAGTATGAGAAAGCTATGGATAATACTTTTGCTTCTATTCCTTATCCCGGAGCTTGCCTGGGGACAGGCTAAGACCGGAACAGCAGGTGCCCAGTTCTTGGAATTGGGAGTTTCAGCCCGAGCTGTGGGGATGGGAAATGCTTTTCTGGCTGTAGCAGATGATGCTTCTGCTATCTATTATAATGTGGCTGGACTTACTCAGCTTTCCCAGAGAGAGATTATCCTTACCCATGTGGATTATCCAGCAGATATCACTTATGATTTCGGTGGCTTAGCTTACCCGCTGACCAAATTGGGAGGAGTATTGGGCTTAGGATTTTACTTCTTGAATGCTGGCGATATGGATATAACCACTCCTCATGACCCCCTTCCTGGAACAGAATGGAGTTCCGGTCAAACCTTTTCAGCTAAGGAATATGCGGTATCCTTGAGCTATGGCCGTCGTTTGACTGAACGTTTTAGCATTGGCACTACTTTGAAACTCATCGATGAGCTCTATGAGGAGGAACGTGCCACAGGTTGGGCCGCTGATATCGGAACGATGTATAATACTGGATTCAGAAATTTCAAGATTGGTATGGTGATGAGTAACTTTGGATCAGACCTTAAGTTCATCCAGGAAGAATATCCGCTGCCGATAACCTTTAAATTCGGCGTCTCGATGGAAGTGATTAAGTTAGGGGACCACAAGGCTTTAGTAGATTTAGAGCTTGGACATCCAAATGATAACTTAGAGAAGTTCAATGGTGGGGTGGAATATTTGTTCCAGGACCTGCTTGCCCTGAGGATTGGGAGTCAATCTGGATACGATACAGGTGATATTAGCGTAGGAGCAGGTATCAAGGTGCCTTTTTATAATAAGACTAAGCTAAAAGTGGATTATGGTTATTATGATTTCGGAAATTTGTCTGAGGTGCATAGATTTACTCTGAATCTTAGTTTTTAAATTGAGCCCTTAACCTTTTAAAGAGGAGTTTTTAAAGATGAAGAAATGGATGATGGGTTTAGCCTTTTTGCTTTTGGTTAGTTTATTATTCTTTTCCTGTGGTAAGCTTAGTAGAAAGGGAACTGCTCCCACAAATTTACCACCGGAGGTCTTTTTGGTAAATATTCCTCCAGATGGAACCAATTTTTTTATCTTAAGTAAGATCTACTGGTATGGGTTTGATCAGGATGGCTATATCTCTCGCTATCAATATCTGGTAATTCCCGACACAGGTAAGATTATTCTCAAAGATACTCTTTTCATCGATACGGTTATGTATGTGTATATAGATTCTCTTTTTGTGAAGACAATTGAACAGGTAAAACCTGAAGATTGGAATGATGATTCCCTGTCTGCAATCTTAAAAAGAAGTTACCCTACTATACCTATAAGTAGGAATGATATCCACGCGGTTGATTCAGTCACAGGCAACGGAAGCTGGGACAATGTTATGCTTTTTGCCTCTATGGATACCGCAAAAATGGTAGGTCAGTATTTCTTCGTAAGGGGTGTGGACAATGAGGGAGGTGTTTCCAGGATCTGGAAGCCTGATTCAGAAAGGGGAAGTATTTTTCGCCTCTTTAACCGAACTAATCGTCCGCCCATTACCAAAGTTGACTATGATTCTTTGAGAATCGAATATTGCTTGCCCGAGACTACAGTTGACTGGAAAGGGATAAGGATTTACTGGTCCGCTCAAGACCCGGATTACCCTCCCAGGGTAACACCCCCCTTGAGCTTTAAATGGGTGCTTTTAGGACCGTTTGGCTCGAAAAGTGATATAAATCAAAATCAGGACAGCATCTACTATTCATCCTGGGATGATACTTATAAGATACCCTGGGTGGACAACACCTCTCGCCTTCTGGTCGATTTAGAAAATGCTCCTGAAAAGGATTATGGCTGGTATCAGTTCGTGGTGCAGGCGAGAGATGATGCTTTCGTACCTGACACAACTCCTGCTAAAGTCACTTTCAAGATCATAAAACCACCTTTCCTCTTTTCAGATTATGACGAGAAAAGTGTGCTTTTAGTGGATGTTACAAACGGCGGAGGATTATTTTATCCGAGAATTGATTCATTACGGGCATTCTATAGGGGATTCCTACAGGAGCTTAAAGACTCAGGTATAATTAGTAGATTTTCTATCAATACCCAGAATCCTCCTCCGGAAGATACTCTTTCTCATTATAGATTAGTTATTTACATAAATGAAGGCAGATATTCTTCAATCCAGGGAAGATATAATTTTCCTTCAACCGCGAGAGACACCGGCTTCATTCAGATTGAAAGATATCTCAGAGTAGGTGGTAGGGTCTGGATGATTGGGTATAATAACTTCGGGCTATTAGATGAGTTGGCTAAGCCTCAGTATATGCCCATCTCTCGCACTGATACCGCTGAATATGGTTACACAAATACTGTGGTAAGAGTGGCTAACTATTTCTGTGGAGTAACTGGATATTTTAATCCAGCTATGGGAGGAGCCATTTATAGAACTGAGGAGATGATTGCGGCTGAACCATATGAAACTCACCCTGAGCTACCGCTATTAGAAGTTGACAGTGTGAAATTAAAAGTTCCTCCCGGTGTTTCTGACAACGGCTATTTCTATGGCATTCAGCCACCAGGTGAGTCCTTAAAGGGAATTCCCTGGGCTGGTTATGAGGGGGTCTGGAATACTAATTATAATGAACGGCTTTATACTTTTATATCTTACAAAGAGTCTGACTCAAAGTTACATGGAAGGGCTTGCGCCTCCAGAGCCTATAGTCCGAATCCCTTGACCTATTATGATGAACCAGGACAACCGATCTTACAGTGGCGAACTGCAGAGTTCTGCTTCCCGGCTTTTGCTATGAAAAGAGATGATATGGATAGCCTGATGGTGGTTATGACAAAGTGGTTTCTGCAGGAAGAGGCCTATTTGCCCTAAAAAAACGGGCTCATACACCTCTACAGTTTTTTCCTTTAAGAAGACCAGGTTTTTTAGCCTGGTCTTCTTTTTTATTTAGGAAAAAATGTAGGTCAAGCATGGAAGAGCCGGTTTGATCAAGCAGATGATAAACAGACTTTTAAAATAGGTTGTCAACCAATCCTTCGGATATGGTTGACCTACGTATCTACATTTCCTGGTCTCTTTTTTTATTTAGAGGGTTTTTGTGAAAGAAGCGAATCGACTAATCTGAGTTTCTCCTGGGCAAGTTTAAATTCAGATAAAAGGTTTAAAGCCATCTGTAATTCTTGCTTGGCGTTCAGAAGATTCTCGATCTTGGCAAAAATCAAACCTAAATTGTAATGATAGATTGGATTATTCGGACTGAGTCTTAATGCCTCTTTCAATTCCTTAATTGCTAGTTGGTGTTCTTTCTTTAGGTCATATAAGTTTCCTAAAGTTGCATGAGCTTCGGCGAAATCAGGTTTGAGCTTAATAGACTGGGTTAAGCTTTTCTGGGCAGGAATAATTTCTTTGTTTTGTAAATAGATTAGCCCGGAGTTGTAAGCCGCATAGGCTTTTAAACCATTTAAACCTTCTTGAGCTGGATCATCCCTGGAATAGATAAGTCCTAAATTATAGTCTAAGTTTTCAGATTTGCTCTTTTCGCTTAAAAGTAGCTCATATTCCCGCAGGGCTTCATCTGGTTTTCCTTGTTTTTGATAAATAATCCCCAGGTAGAATCTTAAACTCGTAGAGGATGGATAGAAGGTTGCGGCGGCATTGAGTGTGCTCTCGGCTAAAGGAAAGTTTTCTTCTCTGAGATAGGCTAAGGATAGGTTTATATAAGCTTCCGGATAGTAGGGTTTGACTATAAGAGCTTCTTTCGCTTGCTCTATGGCTGATGGAAAATCACCTTTGATCCGGGATAATACTGAAAGATTATTATAAGCTTTCTCCTGTCTGGGGTGAAGTTTTAACTCCTCGAGGAATTCCTCTTCTGCCCTGGAGTAGTTTCGCTCACGGAAATAGATGTTTCCTAAGTTAAGATGAGCTCTCCTTAAATAAGGGTCTTCTTTAAGAGCTAAAAGATATTGTTCTTTCGCCTTTTGAAGCTCACCCTTTTTAAGATAAAGATTACCCAGACTGAAATAGGCTTGAGCGAAATTTGTTTTGCTTAGATGATAAAAATTTGAGTTAATTAAAAAGAAAAATAAAAGAAAAAGGATTAAAGCAAAAAAGAGCTTTTTAAAGGAGCCTCTTCTGGTAAATTCATAAAACTGGATTAAGGCGAAAGAGGAGAAGATAATCAAAAAGGGTAAAACTGGCAGGCGAAATCGAGAGTTAACAAAGAATAGCAGAACTGAAAAAGAGTAAGAAAAGATGAAGCTTAAAGGTAGAAAAAATCTTTTCCAGTTCTTCAGGCTAAGGGCAATTCCCAAAAGGCTTAATGCTCCTATCAACCAGAAACCTAAAGGAAGGATACGGATTAAAGCTGAGTATCTTCTGAAAAAATAGATATCCTGATTATTACTGATCTCAAAAGAATTCCAGAAGAGGTATAGTTTTTTAATGAACAAAGATAAAAATTTAACCGGGGAATGAATTATGAAATCTATCCCTTTTTTAAAGTAATAATCCGAAACCTCAGATGGTTTGGGTGGGGTATTTGTAACCTTCTGCACCTCATAAAGAGCATCCTGATATTCCCAGTCATCCCCAAAAGGGGGGAGAAAGGCACTGGTTCCATCCGCATCCGGGTTGTTTCCTACATAAAAATTAATCCCCCCCTGAGAGGAGACCAGGACGAAATCTTTTCCGACAAAGTAGTTTCTTAAAGTTATAGGAATGATAAGAAGAATAAGGCCTAAGAGAAAAAATAAGGAGTAAATGAGCTTTTCCTTTAAATCAAATTTTAACAGTAAATATATCCAGAGAAGGACAAAAAGGATGAAAATCAAGATGTTCGGTCGGGTGATAGCGAAGAGACCTGAGATTAAGCCTGCCCAGAGGAATCTGGATTTTTTAGGATTTTCTTCTGCCCGTAGTAAAAGTAAGACTAATAAAACCCCAAAGAAAACTAATAGGAAATCCAGTAAGAGCTCATCTTCAAAGTAAATAAAGATTCCATAAATAGATGCAATGAAAGCCGAAAGACAGGCTACTTTACGATTGAAGAATTTTATGGATAGAAAATAGATTAGTATCACAGAGAAAGAGCCGATCAGATGCTGGAACAATCTGGGGATAAAATAGTTATGTCCAAACAGTTTGTAAATTATCCCTAAAAAATAGGGATAAAAGGGTGCGCGGAAAAAGACCTGGTCACCAATCCAGTTTCCCTGGGCAATCGATTGTGCCCAGAGGTCATGATATAATGGATCCATTGTAGGTGAATAAAAATGGGGACTGGACTTGATCTGTAAAAGATAGATTAAACGCAAGATAAAGCTGAATATGAAAATCCCAAAAAGAAAATATAACTTCTTTTTCTCAAGAGCATTTTTGAGTCTCATACTGAAAATATATCCTAGCTTTAAGGATTTGTCAATAAAATCGAGTAAAATCTCTTTTGTCTTTCGTAGGGGAGGGGCTTGTACCCTCCCGCTTTTTGCTACGATTTTTTGTATATTTAAACTCCCACACGTAGAGTGTGATGTTGCTTCTGCAAATTTTTTAAGATAATACTCCAACTCCTCATCACTATAAGCGTAATTCTATTAATAAGAGAACTATAAAAGGAGAGTTGAAAAGTTATGAAAAAACTGATCTACCTTATTCCAATCTTTCAATTGATAGTCTTTTTCTCCTTATCTTCTGGAGAAAAAAAGTCAGTCAAAGGTCCAAAGATCTTTTTACCTGAAAAGGAATGGGATTTCGGTTATATCCCCCAGAATTCAACGGTCTCTCATTTTTTCAGGATCAAAAATGTTGGGGATGATACTCTGCTTATCGTAAAGGTTAGACCTGGTTGTGCTTGCACCTTTGCTCCCTTGAAAAAAGACCTCTTAGCCCCACAGGAGAGTACCTCTCTGGAGGTTGTTTTTAATTCCAAAAACTATCAGGGTCTAAAATCTATGGCTGTGGCTATCTTTTCAACTGACACTTCAAATATCTCGGATATCAATTTCACCGCCAATATAGAAAATGAATTTCCTCTTATTCAGGTCGAGCCGTTGCAGGTTAAGTTCGACTCTTTGAGAATAGAAAAATCAAATCCAAAAAAAGTAACCATTTCGAATAAATCCAATTTTCCTCTTCAGATGCTGGTAGTTGATAAACCCAGAGATTTCATCGATTTTCAGCTCTCCAAAAATAGCTTAAACCCAAAAGAGAAGGTTGAGATTTTATTCCAGATTGATCCTAAAGCTGCTTCCGGACCTTTCAAAACCAATTTGACCCTTGATTTTTCCAATGGATCCACAGGACAGGGTTCAGAGAAAATGAGATTTACCCTGCCGATTAGTGGAACCATTATATCCAAATAGATGAGCCCAAAAAAAAGTTTTCTCAAGATTTTATTCCAGGCAGCTTTAATCGTTGTTTTTTCCCTTTTTATAGGTGTGATATATAATACCCTCTCTAAAGAAGGTATCTCTCTTAAAGGAAGCTGGAGCAGAAAGGTTCTTTCTGATAGTCTGGTTGTTCCCTATTCTTATGATAAAGCTGACCCTCCAGCTGTAACCTTGACTCAGGCTATGACCTATTTCCAGACTCGCAACACCATCTTTTTAGATGCTAGATTAGAGGGGGATTACAAGGCTGGCCATATACCCAAGGCTTTGAATCTGCCCTTTGAGGAATTTGAACAATATTATCCTAAGATAGAGCCTCTCTTATCAAAGGATAAAAATATAATTACTTATTGTGATGGAACCGAATGTGAAGCCAGTTTATTTTTAGCTCGCCTTTTGAAAGAAAGAGGTTTTAAAAACCTGAAGATTTTCTTTGGAGGCTGTAACGAGTGGAACAAAGCTGGACTCCCGGTGGAGAAAACACTTTAGTATTATTATGAAAAGAATAATAAGCAGTCAATATTTAGTTTTGCTTTTCAGATTAATAGTTGGGATAACCTTTGTTTATGCCAGCCTGGACAAGATCGCTCACCCGGATGAATTTGCCCGGGCTGTGTATAATTATAGGATTTTACCAGGTTTTCTAATTAATATTTTTGCCATCACCTTGCCCTGGATAGAGCTTTTCTGCGGACTATTTCTAATCCTGGGACTTTTTATTGAGAGCGCTTCCATTTTAATTTTATTCCTTTCACTCGTCTTCGCCCTCGCCCTTTCGCTGAATTTCCTCAGAGGAATAGATATTGCCTGCGGATGTTTCACCACTGATCCTAATGCTAAAAAAGTAGGAGCAGTGCACTTGACTCAAGATATTATTTTACTTTTAATGAGCATACAAATCTTTATATACAATCGCAATTTTCTAAGCTTGCAAAAACTTTTTCAGAAAAAATAGAGTGTAGGGGCGAGGTAACCTCATGCCGGCAGAAGTGTTTAGCTATTCTGAAAATTAGCAGAAGCACAGTATGATCTATCAGGTAACTAAGCACTTTAATCTTTTCTTTTACCTTTAATTATTCCCTTTTCGGTGATTATGGCAGTTATCAGATCGACTGGAGTAACATCAAATGCCGGCGAGAAAACTTTAACTTTCAGGGGTGCAATACGCTTGCCTTGGAAATGTGTAACCTCTTCAGAAGACCTTTCCTCGATTTTTATTTTATCCCCACATTCAAGTGAATGATCGAAGCTGGAGCTTGGCGCAGCCATATAAAATGGGATTTTATGAAATTTGGCTAATACTGCTAAATTATATGTCCCGATCTTATTAGCCGCATCTAAATTCTTTACAATCCTGTCAGCTCCAGTAATTATACAATCCACCATCTTCTTCTGCATTAAAAAAGCTGTCATATCGTCGCAGATCAAAGTGGTATCAATTCCCTGCTGAAGAAGTTCCCAGGTAGTTAATCTTGCTCCCTGCAGGACCGGACGAGTCTCATCTACATAGACTTTTATCTTCTTGCCCTGTTTTTTAGCTATAAAGATCGGAGCCAGAGCAGTTCCAATTCCACCTGTGGCTAAGGCACCAGCATTGCAGTGAGTGAGCACTCTGCAACCATCCTTCAAAAGCTTTGCTCCATTTTCTCCAATCTTTTGACACATAATTCTATCTTCTTGATGGATCAAAAAAGCCTCTTTTAGAAGCCTTCTGTTTTTGCTTTCGCTATCGTAATTCTCAAATCTCAAAGCGATTTTTCTCATCCTCTCTAAAGCCCAGGAAAGGTTAACTGCAGTTGGTCTGGTAGATTTTAAAATTGAGAGAACCCGATCCAATCTTTTATTGTAATCATTTTTGTCTTTGTATTTTCTGTTAATCATCCCTAAAACCACCCCGTAAGCTGCGACTATTCCGATAGCTGGTGCACCGCGAATCTTGAGGTCTTTGATCGCTTTTGCCACCTGTTTATAGTCTTTATATTCTAAATATGAAACCTTCAAAGGAAGTTTTGTCTGATCTAATATCCTGATTCTGTTTTTTACCCAATCCACAGTTTTGAATTTTAATTTGATATCCACTTTTTCCACTCCTTGCAAGATGAGAATGGAAGGCTAAAGCCTTCCGCTACATTTCTGGATATAGATGTAGCGGAGGTCTTCAGACCTCCAGCAAAATTTTTTTATAGGGGCACGGCATGCCGTGCCCCTATATTCCGATAATCTGCACTACGATTTCTCTTTGTCTGGGCCTTTCGTCAAAATCCACTAATATAATCTGCTGCCAGGTGCCTAAGATTAACTCTCCTTTAGTAAAGGGGAAAGTCTTAGAAGCACCCAGAAGAGATGCACGTATATGTGCATGGCCGTTATAATCGCCCCAGGTTAGATGATGAGCATATTCGATATCCTGAGGAGCGATCCTATCAAAAGCTAAAGGTAGATCTTTCAACAAGCCCGGCTCATATTCGAGTGTGGTAATACCAGCAGTTGAACCCGGAACAAAAACTGTTGCCTGACCTTCGCTTAATCTGGAATCGTTTATTATCCTCTGCACCTCAGAAGTAACATCTAATATATCTGTATTTCCTCTGGTTTTTATTTTGAAGGATTTGGTGATCACATTCATATTCATAATTTGTTATAGCTTCGTAGGGGCACGGCATGCCGTGCCCCTACAATAATACATTTAAAACATATCTAAAAGATCATACCTGATAAACTATCTTCCCGTCCACAATTGTAAAACAAGCTTTCCCTTTTAGTTTTCTTCCGCTAAAAGGTGAATTCTTCGATTTGGACTTGAAATCTTTTGGTTCTACGACCCAGCTTATCTCTGGATCTATTACTGTCAAGTCTGCAGGCATACCTACTTTAATCTGCCCGGCATTTAATCTTAAAATCTTAGCAGGATTTAGTGTTAGCCTGGCAATTGCCTCCGCCCAGGACAAGATTTTTTTCTCGATCAACTCTGTAATTATTAATCCTAAAGCAGTCTCTAAACCCACCAGACCAAAAGGAGCGGCATCGAACTCCACATCTTTTTCCTCAATTGAATGGGGTGCATGGTCTGTGGCGATGCAATCGATTGTCCCATCTTTCAGTCCTTTTTTCAAAGCATCAACATCTTTCCTGGTTCTTAAAGGTGGATTTACCTTAGCATTGGTATCAAAGGTCTTTATTACTTCATCTGTTAGTGAGAAATGATGAGGAGTTACCTCACAAGTAATTTTTAATCCCTTCCTCTTGGCTTCGCGGATAAGGTTAACCGAGCCCTCAGTTGAAACATGGGCAATATGAACTTTTGCTCTGGTGAACTCAACCAACTTTATATCCCGTGCAACCATTACCGTTTCTGCTGCTGAAGGGATACCTTTTAATCCTAAAACAGTAGAGATAAAACCCTCATTCATCACTCCATCTGAAGACAAAGTTAGATCTTCACAGTGTGAGATGACCGGAAGATCGTACATTTTACTGTATTCTAAGGCAGATCTCATTATAGCCGAATTATGAATCGGTTTACCATCATCTGAGATAGCAATAGCTCCAGCTTTGACTAAATCTGCAATCTCAGTCAGCTCTTCGCCTTTTAGACCTTTGGTTGCTCCTGCGACTGGATAAACTTTACACTTAGATTTCTTAGCTTTCTCGTAAATAAATTTAACTGCTTCCTGGTTATCGATGGGTGGCTCGGTGTTAGGCATACAACAGATGGAGGTAAATCCTCCTGCTACTGCGGCGGTAGAGCCGGTGAAGATGGTTTCCTCATCTTCCCTGCCCGGCTCTCTTAAATGAGTATGCATATCGATTAAACCTGGAGTTACTATTTTATCATAGGCATCTATAATCTCAGGTGAAAATCTGATCCTTTTTTTAGGGATTAGTTTCTTAGTCTCGATCTTGAGAATTTTTCCATCACGTATGTAAATATCTCCCACCTTATCTAACTTGGAAGCCGGGTCGATAATCCTTCCGCCTGCTAAGATTAACTCAGCCTCAATCGATTTATTCTTGTTCAACCTTTGCTTCTCCTCCACTTAAAAGATATAATACTGCCATCCGGATGGCAACGCCATTGGTCACCTGGTTTAATATCACTGAATAGGGACCATCTGCTACCTCCGGAGTTATCTCCACTCCTCGATTTATGGGTCCAGGATGCATTATGGTGAAATTCGGATTTAACCTTTTAAGCCGTTCTGCGTTTATCCCGAACTCATTTGAATATTCCCTTAATGAAGGCAAGAGTCCGCCTTTTTGTCTTTCTAACTGGATGCGCAAGACATTAACTACATCCGCTCCCTCCAAAGCCTGGTCTAAATTCGAGTAAACATCTACACCCATCTTTTCAATCTCATAGGGCATAAGGGTAGTTGGTCCGCAAACCGCGACTGAGACTCCCATTGTCTTCAAGCCCCAGATATTTGATCTGGCAACCCGGCTATGTTTTATATCTCCAACTATCACCACTCTCAAACCTTCGAGCTTCTTATATTTCTCCCGTAAGGTAAATAAATCTAAAAGTCCCTGAGTTGGATGTTCGTGTGCACCATCGCCGGCATTGATTATGGACGAAGTTAAACATTGAGTTAAAAAGTAAGGGGTCCCTGATGACTGGTGTCTTATTACCACCATATCGATTCTCATAGCCTCAATATTTTTAACTGTATCTTTAAGGGTTTCACCTTTTTTAACACTGGAAGTAGAGGCAGAGAAGTTCACCAGATCAGCAGATAATCTTTTTTCTGCCAGCTCAAATGAGATTCTGGTTCGGGTAGAAGGCTCATAGAAAAGATTAACTACGGTCACTCCACGTAGAGTGGGCACTTTTTTGATGGGTCTTTCCAGGATTTCTTTAAAGGTTTCAGCAGTATCCAGAATCAGGTCTATCTCCTCTTTTAAAAGACCTTCTAAACCTAAAAGATGCCTGCTTCTTAATTTCATCTATTCCTCATTATATTAAAGTATTGGTTTAAGTTGCTTTCATATCCTTTGTATTATCAATGTGTTTCATATACTTAATACTGGAGTGTAAAGTCTCAAGGTCTTGAGACTTTAGCTTTACCTCTGAGCTATTTGGAGATTAGATGATTCATTTTAAGCAAACCTCTCCGAAAAGACGATTCTTAGGAAAGGTTTGCACTCCAGATAATTTAGTTAGGTAAATCGAATCATTACTTTTGCATCTATAGAAACGCATTACAATGCATCTCTACGTCTCTCTTTTATCTCCTTTTTTCTTTTTCAAGACTGACACTATCCTCCCCATTAAACTCTTTCAATTTTACCTTTACCTGTTCATTTAAAGCTGTTGGTATATTTTTACCAATATAATCCGCTCGGATGGGTAGCTCCCGGTGACCTCTGTCAATCAAAACTGCTAACTGGATTAACTTGGGCCTGCCAAAATCGATAATCTGGTCTAATGCCGCCCGGATAGTTCTGCCAGTAAAAAGGACATCATCTACCAGGATTATTATCTTATTTGCAACATCGAACATTATTTCGGTCTTTTGCACAATGGGCTGGTCTAATTTTGTCTGGATATCATCTCGATATAAAGTAATGTCCATAAACCCTAAAGGGACTTCTACTTCTTCTATTTCCTGAATCAACTTCGCTAACCTCTCGGCTAAATAAGCACCACGGGTCTTTATCCCGATAATCCCTAAATTTTCTGCGCCTTTGTTCCTTTCAATTATCTCATGAGCAATTCTGATAAGGATCCGACGAATCGTCTTCTCATCAATTATAAGAACACCTTTTCTCTTAGGCAATTTTACCTCCTTCTCTCTTCTCAAAAAACAGGCAAAAAAATACCCTCCCCTTAGATTGAGGAGGGCAAGAAGTTTTCTTATTTATAAATTTCATCACTTTTATTTTCCCTTTACTAATCTCGCTGGATTAGTTTAAAAGGTTCAAACAGAAAATAGAAATTCAAAAGAGTTTGTCAAGTGTTTTTTTAAAATTTTCTTATTCGGATTATGTCAAGATAATTGTGTGAGGTCTTTGAAAAAGTGTTAAAATAAGGCGGGTAAGAGCCCCCCTATGAAATGTCAATGAATTATGACTTGTAAGCAGGGCTCCCAGAAAGTAGACCGTGTTACGAAACATTCGGTGAGCTACCCGACACAAAAGGTTTTTTCGGGCAGTCTTCGACAGCCTGACCTACACTACTGAGCATTTGAACAGGCAGGATGCCTGTTCTACCATACTCCTCAATTTATGCAAACGAGTGCATCTTATTTATATCTATTTGCATAAGAAATTCTCCTGTTAAAAAATTTCGCATTTTGCAATTGAACTTCTTTTAAAATAATCCTTGACAATCATTTTATCTTGATATAATCTCGGAACTTATGCAAACTGTATTTTTAAATAAAGCTACTACCTAATAATTGCACAGTTTTATTTCAGAGGCAGAATTTTTGCTTTAATAAGATTGGATTCATAAACTTGAGGGGAGAAAATGAAACTGCTCAAACCAATTTCAATCCTAATAATCCTTCTAATCTTTAACTTTGCTTATTCCATCTCTGGTGAACTCAGCCAGGATTTAAAGGAGAGGTTAAAAACCTTAAAAGAGGATGAGTACATTTCCTGCCTGGTGATGTTCAGAGACCGGGTTAGCCCAGGGGATATAGAGCTTTGCCGTAAATTGAAAACTCAACCGGAAAGACATTCGAGCATAATCTACAAACTTAAAGATAAAAAAGATAAAGCCCAAAAGGATATTCTATCCTATTTAGAGGAACAAAAAAATAAAGGCTCAGTCAAAAATTATCGAAGCTTCTGGATAGTTAATGGTATTCAGATTACTTCGACTAAAGAGGAGATAGAGAAAATCGCTTTACGTCCAGAGGTGGAGATGGTTTCTCCAAACTATCCTGTTTCCCTTATCGCACCGGTATCTGAAGAGGTAAACTCTTCTAAAGCTGGCGTAATCGATTATTTTCAGGCTATAGGTGTCAGGGAGCTATGGAAGATGGGTTATACCGGCAAAGGCAGGTTAGTTTGCGGGTTTGATACTGGTGTGGAAGGGTCTCATCCAGCGCTTTTTTCCAACTGGAAAGGAGGTTTACAAGGAGGAGATGGTAGTGAGTGGTTTGATCCTTATGGTTCAAGTTTTCCTGTGGATGCCAATGGACACGGAACTCATTCTATGGGGATAATGGCGGGTAAAACTACTGCTGAAACTTTAGGCGTAGCTTTTGGAGCACGCTGGATTGCAGCCGGAGTTATTGATCGGGGTAGAAGTTTTGAAGAGACTATAGCTGATATTCTATCGGCTTTTGAATGGGCAATTGATCCGGATGGAAATCCTGCAACTACGGATGATGTCCCGGATGTGATTAATAATTCCTGGGGAATACCTTTAGCCGCAAAACCACCCTGTGATCAAACCTTCTGGTCTGCAATTGATAATGTTGAGGCGGCCGGGATAGTAGTTGTCTTTGCAGCGGGGAATGAAGGTCCTTCTAATAGCTCCATAAGGACTCCAGCGGATAGAGCCACTTCTCCTACAAATAGCTTTTCAGTTGGAGCTGTGGATGCTCAGATTTATGGTTTTCCGATTGCTCCTTTCAGCAGTCGGGGTCCTTCAGACTGTGATAATATAACTATTAAACCAGAGATCTGCGCTCCAGGAGTTAGTATCCGCTCAAGCTATCTTAATGGAACCTATAAAGCTTTAAGTGGGACCTCAACTGCGGCTCCTTTTGTCTCAGGGGCAGTTGCTCTTTTAAGGGAATTTAATCCTGAGGTAACCGTTGAGGAGATAAAAAATGCACTCCTTCTTTCAAGTACAGACTTAGGTCCTATAGGTGAGGATAATGACTATGGCTGGGGATTGCTTAATCTAAAAAAAGCATTAGATTTTATGCCTCCACCCCCTTTTCCTAAGGTCTGGCTTGATAGTGCTTATGTTGAAAAAGATACTTTAGTCTACCCGGATGGACGGATAAGATCAAAAATCTATCTGAGTTTAAAAAACTATGGGGAAGGGGTTGATTCACTCAGTCTTATTCTGAAGACTATGGATTCTTCAGTTGCTATTATTGAAGATAGCTTGTATTTCGATTCAATAGGTTCTAAGATGATAGAGCTGAGTATAAATTCACCCCTGGTCGTATCCTACGGTAATAATCTTCCTTTGGATTATCCTGTGATCTTCTATCTTAAGCTCTATGACAGTTCCAGAAATTATGTGGATAGTCTTCAGTTTTCAGTTATCCTTAAACCAGCTTCAAATTACACTTCAGGTGAGCATAATATCGGTAATGTGATTTTCACCCTTTCTAACTCAGGTAAATATGGATTAGGCGAGGGGTCAATCACTCCTTCAGGAGGGAAAGGTTTTAGATTTCCAAAATCTGGAGAGGATAACCTTTTCGAAGGAGCTTTTTTAATCGGGAAGTCAAAAGAGCAGGTGATGGATGCGGCAAGGGATGGAAGCGGCAAATCTTCAGAAAACGATTTTGTGCCCGAAGGATTATTGACTATCTCTACACCCGGTGAGTTGTCCGATCAAGACGGGATAGGGATTTTCTCAGATAGAGGAGCAGAAAATCGAATTGGAGTAGAGATCGTGCAGAAAAGTTTTGCTTTTGCTAATCCTCCGGATAATGATTATGTTATCTTAGAGTTTAATTTAAAAAATAAAACCTCAGATACCCTACGGGGGATTTACCCAGGACTTTTCTTTGACTGGGATATTAATCTATTTTCACCTAAAGATGATCTGGCAGGTCGCGATACAGTTTCAAATATTCCTATAGTTTATCAATATGACTCAACTTTATCGGTTTATTTAACCATTTTCCCTTTGAACCAACCTCCAGCTTCCTATAAGCTGATTGACAATCAGCTCTATCTTTATGATGGATTTACTGAAGGAGAGAAATATTTGTTCTTAAGTGGTGATACCCTTATAGCCTCCGATACCGCTTCTATTCTTTATGCAGGTGACTGGTCTATAATCTCCTCTTGCGGACCTTTTAGTATTCCTCCGGAGGAAAGTGTAATAGTTGGCTTCGTGGTAGTGGCGGGGAATAGTCTTTTTGATCTTAAGGAGAATGTCAAATCTGCTAAAATAAAATATTATGATCTGAGAACTGAGGTTGAATCACCAGAGGAGCCCCTGGTTCCCACTGATTATAGTTTAGGGCAGAACTATCCGAATCCCTTTAACCCTTCAACCCGAATACCCTTCACCGTTTGTGGTTCACAGTTCATAGTTCATAGTCCCATCCATACCACCCTCACTGTTTACAATATCTTAGGTCAGAGGGTGAGGACTCTGGTAGATGAAAATAAATTACCAGGTAGATATGTAGTTATCTGGGATGGAAAGGATGAAAAAGGGAAAGAGGCTTCCAGCGGAATCTATTTTTATCGGTTGGAAACCAGTGGATTTAAAGAAACCAAGAAGATGCTTCTATTAAGATAGTTTAATGTAGGGGAAGCCTTTAGGTTTCAAGTTCTCCGGGATGAACATAATCGGTAAAACAGACATTCTTGTCTGTTGTTTGGTGTGAGACAGAAATGTTTAACCTATTAGAGATCTTTAGGGGCACGATCATAGGCAGATGCCCTTACAATTTTATGTTCTGAAAAATTCTTTCCAGTTTTTCTGGCTCAATATGATTCTCAAGAGAGGGTAACCTAAAAGATAACAAGCCACTATTTCCCCTGCGCCCACATAGATAACGGTTAACCAGTAGGGGAGCTTGAAGAGAAAATGCAGATAAAGGCTCACTCCAAAGGCATTCAAAAGCACCGGTGGTAAGGGAGCAAGAACTGGGTTACCTTTTTTAGATATCAGGTAAGTAAGAAAGCCTGCCAGCAAGGTTAAAAAACTTCCGCCTATAATGTCATAAATGCCCAAGCCTCCAAATATATTTGCCAATAAACAGCCCAGGAAAAGACCGGGAATGGCGGATGGTGTTAAATAAGGTAGAACAGTCAAAGCCTCTGAGACCCTGACCTGAACCGGTCCATAACTTATTGGTGCCAGAAGTATAGTTATTATAGCATAAAGAGCCGCAATTATTCCGGCTTGAGCAATATATTTAGTCGAAAAATACATTTGAACCGATTAGTGTTACAATTTTCAGACTAATAAAAAGCTTGAAGGAGACAATTGTCAACAAAAAAATCCTTGCCTTTTAGTCCTAATTGGGTTTATTATTAGTTTTTAAATATAGGATTTGAGAGTTCAGAAGAGGTGAAAATGAAGATATTAATCATTGGTGGGGGTGGGAGAGAACATGCCATTGCCTGGAAGCTTTCACAATCTCCTTTAGTTGATAAAATCTATACTGCACCTGGAAATGCTGGAATAGCTAATTTAGGAGATTGCGTGGAGATCTCGTCTGAAGATATCACGGGATTGGCGGATTTTGCACTGAGGAATACAATTAACCTGACGGTGGTGGGACCAGAACTTCCTTTAACTCTGGGGATTGTGGATGAATTCGAGAAAAGGAATCTAAAGATTTTTGGACCCAGAAAAGAAGCCGCCTTAATTGAGGGGAGTAAAGGATTTGCCAAGGAGTTTATGAAGAAGTATCATATCCCCACAGCCAGCTTCAAAATCTTTGAGCAAAAAGAGGAAGCTATAGATTTTATCCATTCCTCAGAATTCCCTTTGGTGATCAAAGCGGATGGGCTGGCGGCTGGAAAGGGTGCTTTTGTAGTTGAGGATTTGAAAAGCGCTGAAGAAGCTGTAGAAAAGGTAATGGGGGAGAAGATCTTTGGTGAAGCAGGGAACAGAGTAGTAGTGGAGGATTTCTTGACCGGCGAAGAGGTTGCTATTTTAGCCTTTACCGATGGTAGGACTATCCTGCCAATGGTTTCCTCCCAGGACCACAAAAGGATTTATGATGGGGATAGGGGTCCAAACACTGGAGGTATGGGAGCATATGCTCCCACTCTGATAGTTAATGATAAGATGATGAAAAAAATCACCGAGGAGATTTTGGAACCAACTATTTTCGGTTTAAATAGAGAAGGAAGGGTTTACAAGGGAGTTTTATACGCTGGGTTGATGATAACTGAATTGGGTCCCAAAGTTATCGAGTTCAACTGTCGATTTGGCGATCCCGAGACCCAGGTGATTCTTCCTTTACTGGAGAGTGATTTGGCAGAGATATTTTTTTCCATTGTGGAGGAGGAACTTGAGTTGCAGGATGTCAAGTGGAAAGATGGCTCAGCTGTATGTGTGGTTTTAGCTTCCGGAGGGTACCCGGATAAATATGATAAGGGGAAAGAGATCTTTGGATTGAATAGAGTGGGGAATTCAGATATTATGATTTTTCATGCCGGAACTAAAAAAGCTGGAGATAAGATAGTTACCAACGGGGGAAGAGTCTTAGGAGTAACAGCTTTTGACACAACCATGGAAGGGGCTTTGGGTAAAGCCTATTCAAGCATAGATAAAATAAAATTTGCCGGGATGCATTATAGACACGACATCGGTTATCGAGCCACTAATGTGAGAAGAGAATACTTTTGAAAGAGGTTCAAAGGTCCAATAGTTCAAACGTTAGAATACAATGACAGATGACAAATTAAAGATAAAAAATAAAGCGACGCATAGCTATTACGTTATAATTGAATTGGGATTGTAGGGACAGAACATTGTTCTGTCCAATTCGATTCTTAAATAAGGAAACAAAATGAAGAAAAATAAAGTATTGATTGTTATAGGAAGTGAGTCGGATAGGGAGGTAATGAACAAGGCCGCAGAAGCTCTAACTGATTTTGGGATCGGGTTTGAAATGGTTGTTTCCTCTGCTCATCGTAATCCAGAAAAGACCAGGAAATTAGCAAAAGAGGCGGAGAGAAAAGGGTTTAAAGTGATCATCGCTGGTGCCGGGATGGCGGCTCATCTGCCTGGTGTTATAGCTGCCCATACAAAACTGCCGGTTATTGGTATTCCTTTACCTTCAACTCCTTTTAAAGGTATGGATTCTTTTTTTTCTATCCTCCAAATGCCTTATGGCGTGCCAGTAGCTACTATGTCAGTGGGTGTTCCAGGTGCAAAAAATGCGGCTATCTTAGCGGCACAGATTTTGGCTTTGAATGACGATAAGTTAAGAAAAAGACTAAAAAAGTAGACAGTAGATAGTATACAGTAGACAGGGAAAAACAATAATTATGGATAGACAGGGGAGAGCAGAAAGGTTTGAGGATTTAGAGGTTTGGAAAAAGGCTCATAAACTTGTCTTACATATATATAGACTTACTCGAGATTTTCCAAAAGAGGAAAAATTTGGTCTTGTTTCTCAAATGCGTCGGGCAGCAGTTTCGATACCAGCTAATCTTGCTGAAGGTTTCAAAAAACGGACATCCAAAGACAAATCAAATTTCTACAACATTGCTCAGGGCTCGCTTGAAGAATTGCGCTATTATCTCATCTTATCAAAGGATTTAAAATATTTAATAGACGATCAAGAAATACTTGATTCAGTTGAGGAAATTGGGAGGATGATTTATGGGTTAATCAGAAGCATACAGTAGACAGGGGTGGGGTTGTGCCCTATATACTGTCTACTACCTACTGTCTACTAACCTAAAGGAGGTAAAATGTTAATCGCCTTATTATTTTTGCTAATCGTCTTCGGGGTGCCGATTTTGATTATCATTGGAATCTATAATCGTCTGGTGGTTCTAAGAAACCGAGGGGATAATGCTTGGCATCAGATAGATGTGCAGTTGGAGAGAAGAGCGGATTTAGTGCCGAATTTAGTTGAGACCGTTAAAGGTTATGCAGCACATGAGAAGGGAGTTTTTGAAGCGGTAACTAAAGCCCGAACTCAATGGGCTCAAGCAGGAAGTGTAAAGGAAAAAGCTGAAGCAAACGAAATGCTTACTTCCGCCCTGAAGACTCTTTTTGCAGTGGCTGAGAATTATCCGGATTTAAAAGCTAATCAGAATTTTCTTATGCTTCAGGAGGAATTGGCTGGGATCGAAAGCAAGATAGCTTATGCCAGGCAGTTTTATAATGATACAATTTTAGCCTATAATAATGCTCAGCAAGTCTTCCCCTCAAATATCATTGCGAATATGTTCAACTTCAAACCCAGAGAGTATTTCGAAGTGGAAGAGGCTGGCAAAAGAGAAGTGCCGAAAGTAGGGTTCTGAAAAACAGGCTAAAGGCTTATGGTAAGTCAGACATTCCTGTCTGACCCTGAAAGAAGAACAGGCAGGAATGCCTGTTTTACCTAGTATAGGACGGTAGATCAGACATTCTTGTCTGACACAGAAATGAAGAGGTTTTGAATGAAGATTCCAAAAACTAAAGCGATTGAGCTAATTGACGAGAAAATAAAACAGTTTGAAGATGTTGCTAAAAATGCTACTTATGAAAACCGTTATAATGGGAACTATCAGTTGGTATATGAAGGAGCAAAGATGCTTCTGACAGAATTGTTTTCTGAGGAAGAAGCAGAGAAGTTCAGAATGAGAGTAACTGGACCACTTGCAGCTTTTGGGAGAGAAAATTATGCGGAAAAAGTTCGAGATTATAAAGAGCACATTGGTAAGTGTATAGCACACCTAAAAGCATATAAAGAAAGGGTCGAAAATTTCTGGTCAGATAAGACGGAAACAACTACGGGGGAATCTGTAGTGCCATTTGTGGCAATGAGTTTTGATGAAGCAGACAAAGACCTTAACGAATATGTCACAGGCATGTTAACGGCGTTGCAGATTAATTTTGTAACTGGAGACCCTTATTCCAAAAAAAGTATCCCAGAAAAAGTACAAGGACGAATCGCCAACTGTGGTCTTATAATTTCCATCTTTGTCAGACGAGACGAGATAAAAGGTGGTGGTTATACGACTCCGCCATGGCTAATAGGTGAAGTTAAGTTTGCGCAGGGAAAAGGAAAAGATGTCATTGCATGGGTGGAGCGAGGGATAAAAGATATTGCTGGTTTGGACTATGAGAAAGAGGTCATCTACTTTATACGAGATGATGTGAAAGAAATGGAGAAGGCTACAATAAAATTTCTTGAAGCCTTGAAGGAACACAGATTGATTTAGTGACACAATGTCTGACTTAAACAATCGAAAGAGAGATAGAGTAAATAGCACAGACAGGAATGTCTATGCTACCGATGATAAAGAAGATGGGCTTCAAATCACCAGAAGAAATCTGCCACATTGGACATTAAAGGGTTCAATATATTTTATCACTTTCAGAACAGCCCAGGGGGAGCTAACTATTGAAGAGCAAAAACTTGTTCTGGAGAATATACTAAAGAGCAATGAGAAATTTTATAAGCTCATTGCAGTTGTGGTAATGCTGGACCATATTCATCTGTTATTGACGCCAGTGAAAGAGTATGATCTTAGCAGAATAATGAAAGGGATCAAGGGTACAACTGCCCGACAAATCAATTTAAAAAGAGGGTCATCAGGCTCTATCTGGAGAGAGGAGTCTTTTGATAGAATAATACGAGATCAGAAAGAACTGGATGAGAAGTTAAATTATATGTTATACAATCCAGTAAAAAAACATTTGACCGAGGATCCGTGGCAATATCATGGTTGGTATTTCAATGAGAGATATGGCAGATATAATGTTAAATAAGAACAGACAGGAATGTCTGTTCTACCGGGAATAAGATGGTAGGTCAGACATTCTTGTCTGACTATAACTGAGAACAGACAGGAATGTCTGTTCTACCAATTGTCTATGATTTATGAACAAATAGCTGAGAACAAAAGGAAAAGTTTTCTTCTCCTTTTTTTATTCATAGTTTTCCTCCTTTTCTTGGGGTGGGTTTTTGGTGAAGCTTATCAATCAGGTGAAGCAGGACTTATCATCGCTCTGGTGGTTGCTCTTATTATCTCCTTTGTTACCTTTTTCTATGGCGATAAAATGGTTTTAGGAATAAGCCAGGCAAAGCCAGTCGATCCCAAGGAAAACCCTTATCTTCATAATGTTATCGAAGGGTTGGCTATCGGGGCTGGTGTTCCTGCACCTAAGGCTTATATCATCGACGACACTGCCCCAAATGCTTTTGCTACTGGTAGAAATCTACAGAATTCAGCCATTGTTGTTACAACTGGTCTTTTGCAGAAGATGGACCGGCTGGAACTGGAAGGTGTAATTGCTCACGAGATGTCGCATATTAAAAATTTTGATATTCGCTATGCTACTTTGGTAGTGGTCCTGGTTGGAACTGTGGCTTTACTTTCTGACTGGATGGGTAGAAGTTTTTTCTACGGAAGAGGGAGAAGAGATAGAAGAGGTGGAGGGAATGCGATTTTTGTTCTCTTAGCTTTGATCCTGGTGATTTTAGCTCCGGTGATTGCTAAATTGATTCAACTCGCTATTTCCAGGCAGAGGGAGTATTTAGCAGATTCCTCAGGGGCTTTGCTCACGCGTTATCCAGAAGGATTGGCTTCAGCTTTGGAGAAAATCTCAAAAGATACCGAACCGTTGGAGGTGGCTAATAAAGCCACTGCCCATCTTTATATTGTCAATCCCTTGCTGGATCACCGGGGTAAGTTGAATGATCTTTTTTCTACCCATCCTCCGACTGAGGAGAGGATTAAGCGACTAAGAGCGATGAATTTTGTCAAATGACAGATGAAAGATGACAGATAAAAAAATAAACGCGTAGCCGAGCCTTCAAGGCTCGGCAGTAGAGATTGTAATGACAGAACAATGTTCTGTCCTACAAATAGAAATAGAGGACAAAATGGCTAAAAAACTCTTTATCTTCGAGGATGATAAATTTGAAAACTTTTATTCTTTGACCTATAATCGTCCGGTATATGAGCTTCTATGCGGGATTACAAAATTGAAGGATAAACTGATTCCTCTTTATCCTGAAGCTGAGGTTATTCTTTTATGTCGAGATTATTTAGCTGAGGTCTTGAGACTAAAGAGTTCCTATAAAGTTAATAGCTTTACCGTTAAAAAAGAAGACCAGCTCCTTTTTATTAATGGGCGTATATTAGCAGAAAATAAGCTTCCTCAAAAGATAAATTTTTCTGGAAAAGAGAAAGGGTTTACCTTTAAGAGTGAACTGGTTGCCCTGAGTTTAAGAGGTGAGGATTTTAAAAAATATGAAGATGAGGTTAAAACCTTATACAAGAAAGATAAAATTAGGTCGATAATTAAAAAGATAAAAACAGTAGAGATTAAACTTAAAATTATAAACCATATCTGGGATCTCATAAAGTTAAATCCTGAAGAAATAGAAAAGGATTTCAAAAGGCTTTTTCGAGTTAGGAAAAAAGATTTGAAGAAGGGGGTAGAATCTTCAGTCAAAATCTATAATCAAAAAGACGTTTATATTGGCAAGCATACCCATATAGATGCTTTTGTGGTCTTAGATGCCAGGAAGGGACCTATTTATATGGATGAGGATGTTGTCATTCAGTCACATACCCGGATAGAAGGACCTGCCTATATCGGTGCAGGAAGTATCTTGCTTGGTGCAAAGATAAGGGAGGGGACAAGCATAGGTCCTTTTTGCCGAATAGGAGGAGAGGTTGAGAATTCTATATTTTTAGGTTATAGTAATAAATATCATGAAGGGTTCTTAGGTCATTCCTATGTGGGCGAATGGGTGAACTTGGGAGCTTTGACTACTAATAGCGACTTGAAAAATAATTATGGTAATATCAAGGTCTTTTTAAATGGGAAGAATATCGACACCGGATTGATCAAAGTTGGCTCAATAATGGGGGATCATGTTAAAACCGGAATCGGTACTCTGCTCAATACCGGTATAAATATTGGTTTTGGATCTAATCTTTTCGGCGGGGGGATGGTTAAGGAAAAGTTCATACCATCTTTTTACTGGGGCGGAGTTCAGGGTTTTTCTGAGTATGAGCTGGGGAAGATGATAAATACAACAGAAAAGGTGATGAAACGAAGAAATAAGAAGTTGACGTCAAAGGAGAAAAAGCTTTTTTTGAAATTGTTTGAGTTGACCAAAGAGGAAAGGAAGTTAATCAGGGTTCGATAAATCGAACCCCTACATTAGTAGGAGCTTGATTTATCAAGTACCAGTGAACTTTAGATGTTGACAATAGGTGTTTTAAATTATATTATCTAAGTAAAAAATCACGAGAGAGGTGAGAAGATGCCGGAGTTGAGAAAAGACCCGATTATTGGTAGATGGGTGATTATCTCCACAGAAAGGGGCAAAAGGCCTTCTGATTTTTCCAGTCTTCCTAAAAGGAAAGGAAGTTCCCTGTGTCCTTTCTGTCCAGGGAATGAATCCTCAACTCCGCCTGAGGTCTTAGCTTTCAGATCCCCACTTTCGGAGCCTAATAAACCCGGCTGGACCCTTCGGGTTATCTCGAATAAGTATCCGGCCTTGAGGATCGAAGGGGATCTAAATAGAGAGGGGAAAGGAATATATGATAAGATGAATGGTATAGGTGCGCATGAGGTCATCATCGAAACCCCAGATCATATAAAAGATATGCCCTATTTTGATGATAAAGAGGTTGAGGACACAATCCGGGCTTATATTTACCGGATCACCGATTTAAAGAAAGACCCGCGCTTCAGATATATAATGATCTTTAAAAATCAGGGTGAAGAGGCGGGTGCCTCTTTAGAGCACAGTCATAGCCAGCTTATCGCTACGCCGGTTATACCAAAAAGGGTGATGGAGGAAGTAGAGAGATCTAAGGTCTATTTCGACTATAAGGAGCGATGTATTTTCTGTGACATAGTTAGGCAGGAGATCTCCGAAAATGAAAGGATAGTTCTGCAGAACGATTTCTTCATAGCGGTAGAACCATTTGCTCCCAGATTTCCATTTGAGACCTGGATTCTTCCTAAATCGCATATCTCCCATTTTGAGAATACTAAAAAAGAAGCAATACCATCCCTGGCTAAAATACTCAAGGAGACTCTTCTCCGTCTGTCTAAGGCACTTAATAATCCACCCTATAATTATATTATCCACACTTCTCCCCTAGGTAATCATGAAGACTTAGAAGAATACCACTGGCATATTGAGATTATGCCCAAACTTACCCGGGTAGCGGGATTTGAATGGGGGACTGGTTTCTACATAAATCCTACCTCACCAGAGGATGCGGCTAAGTATCTGAAGGAAATTGAAATTTAGTCAAAAGGCAATAGTTAAAATAGGAATGAAATTGAATAAAGATAAACTCAAAGTTTTGATTGTATCTCCGGAAGTGGTTCCCTTTGCTAAAACCGGAGGGCTGGCGGATGTAGCAGGTGCATTATCCAAAGTTTTATCCATCAAAGGCGGATATGAGATTAAGACTATTCTACCTAAGTATAAGATGGTGGATAACAGAAAGTTCAACTTGGAAAAAATAGACCTTCATCTTCCTGAGATTAAAATAGGGGAAAAGAAAGTAAAATTTGAGGTAAAGAAATGCCAGCTTTCTCAATCAGAATATCTTTTTGTAGAGAATGGTGAGTATTATGATAGGGAGGAGCTTTATCGGGATAGAAAGAGTGGATATGATTATGAAGATAATGATGAGAGATACATCCTTTTTGGGAGGGGGGTTCTGGAGACTGTTAAAGCTTTAAACTGGAAGCCTGACCTTATCCAATGTAATGACTGGCAGTCAGCTTTGATACCGGCATATATTAAAACTATCTATAAAGATGACTTATTTTATAAAAAAATTGCTACACTTTTTACCATACATAACATCGCCTATCAGGGGAATTTCCCCAGGGAAACCTTTGAAAAGCTTGGAGTAAAAAGCGAACTATTTTATCCTTTAAGCCCTTTTGAATACTGGGGCAGGGTAAATTTTTTGAAGATCGGAATAATTTTTTCTGATCTGATTAATACCGTAAGTGAAAGGTATGCCATGGAGATTCAATCAGGACCTGAGTTCGGATATGGTATGGAGGGGGTTCTACGAGATAGAGGCCAGGACCTATATGGGGTATTAAATGGGGTAGATTATGAGGAGTGGAGCCCGGAAAAAGATAATCTCATTCCTTATAATTATGGTAAAGGGAACCTGTGGGTAAAAACAAAAAATAAAGAATTTCTGTTGAAACAGGCAGGCTTGGGATATAATGAAAATACCCCTTTGATCGGGATGATCTCCAGATTAGCTGACCAGAAAGGGTTTGATCTACTTCAAGAGATTGCAAATAGACTTTTGTCATTAGAACTTAAATTAGTGATTTTGGGGACAGGTGAGGAAAAATATCATAGATTTCTACCAGAGCTGGAGAAAAAATATCCCGAAAAGATAAAAGTATATCTGAAATATGATAATAAATTGGCTCATTTAATTGAAGCCGGGTCAGATATCTTTCTTATGCCTTCAAGGTACGAGCCTTGTGGTTTGAATCAGTTATATAGTTTAAAATATGGTACTATCCCTCTGGTACGCGAAACTGGTGGTTTAGCAGATACCATAGAGGATTATAATCCCCGGACGAAAAAAGGAACAGGGTTTGTTTTTAAAGATTATAATGGTGAGGAGCTTTTCTTTGCCTTGAAAAAAGCCTTAGAGCTTTTCAAAGACAGGACTGCCTGGAAAAATCTTATGGTTGAGGGGATGGAAAAGGATTTTTCCTGGGAGGTTTCAGCCAAGAGGTATATTCAGTTGTATAATAAAGCAGTGGCAAAGAGAAGGGAAGCTAATAAAGGCTAAAGGCTATAGTCTAAAGTCGTTTCAGCTGTTTTTTTGTCTCCAGACCAAAGACCCACTCTTCGTTAATGGGACACCAATCCTACGGATCCCCGATTTTGGGTCTTGATGACAAATTCGGACGAAGAGTAAAGCTATATCGGGACGATGATCAGAAAAATTTTATTGACAAGCTAATATTAGACGTATATTTTAAAACTGTCCTATGGATGCAAATTAGGATAAGCGGGAATAGCTCAGTTGGCTAGAGCGTCACCTTGCCAAGGTGAATGTCGCGGGTTCAAATCCCGTTTCCCGCTCCAATTTTTGCCCGCAGGACAAAAATTTGTTAATAGTTAATGATTCATGGTAATTAGTAAAAATCTTTTACCATGAACTATCTACTGTGAACTAACAACTATCCTGCCTACGGCAGGATTCCGGCGGCTTAGCCAAGTGGTAAGGCAGAGGTCTGCAAAACCTCGATTCTCCGGTTCAAATCCGGAAGCCGCCTTTTAAAATACAGTTTAAAAGTTTAAGAGTTTAGAAGTTTATTAGGATCTAATTGCAAAATCGGTTTCGATAAATAAATTTCCTATGCCAGTTTTGTAGGGGCTTGATTTATCAAGCCCGATAATTTTCTTTACAAAGATAAAACTTATGATTAAAAAGATTGAAAAAGAGATCAGAGAGTTTTTAAAGAATAATTCAGATGAGAAGATCGTTCGAAAGTACGCTCGCTATTTTAATGAAGGATACAACTCTTATGGAATTAATAAAGAAAAATTCAGCCGGAAAAGAGATGAATGGTTTAGGTTCTGCGAAAAATATTTAACATTAGAGGAGATTCTTACCCTATGTGAAAATCTAATCAAGACCGGTAAATATGAAGAAGCATCAATTGCACTTAATTATTTTATCAAGCTGAGGGAAAATTATAATAAGAAGATGTTTAATATTATGGGGAAATGGTTTCAGAAATATATAATTAACTGGGCACATTCTGATTGGGCCTGTAGTGATATTTTATATTTCTTCATCAAAGATAAAGTAGTTTCCCTTAAGGAGCTGGTGGATTGGACAAAGTCCTCCTCAAAATGGAAAAGGAGAGCGGTAGCAGTTACCCTGGTGAAATTGGTCTCAAAAGATGATTACATCAAAGAAGGTTTATCCGTTTCCCGAAAACTTATCCTTGATCCGGAAAGGGTTGTTCATCAGGGTGTGGGCTGGCTTTTAAGAGAGATCTGGAAAAAATCACCCGTAGAGGTTGAAAATTTTCTCTTTAAGTGGAAAAATAAAGCTCCGCGCTTGGTAATCCAGTATGCGACTGAAAAGATTGATAAAGAGAAAAGGAAGAGATTCAGGAAAGATTGAAGAAATAGCTTCGTAGGCGGGGCTCCCAGCCTTGCAACATAAGTTTTTCAGAGTTCTTAAAAAGAAAACTTGACAAGAACAGCTAATTTTATATAATTATTTTTTCGAGAGGTTAGACCATAGGTTTTTTTGGGGTGGGGAGGACTAAAAATTGACCACAATGAGCTAACCACTATCTTTAAAACGCCGGAGTGGCGAAACAGGTAGACGCAAGGGACTTAAAATCCCTCGGTGATTTATCACTGTCCCGGTTCAATTCCGGGCTCCGGCATTTTGTTTTGTAGGAGTTCAAAATTTCGAACCACTGCTTTTAATAAACCACGCAAGTCTGAGATCTTGACCTACATTTTCATTAATCATCAATTGTTCAAAAATTTTTCCTTCTTTTTCACTTGACAATTAATCTTTTTAATTATACTCATAAATAAATGAAAATAATCAACCATATAAGAGGAAGTAAAGTTTATGTTCAGATCTGGAAGAAAAATAAGGTTTACAATGTTATTACTACTGTTTATATCAGTATTCTTCCTGAATGCCTATGCGGAGGAATCTTTTCATTTTGCAGTATTAGGGGATAGAACAGGAGGGGCTCAGCCGGGGGTATATGAAAAAGTTTTAGCTGAGGTGAATCGTTTGAGTCCAGATATTATCCTGACTGTGGGCGATTTTATCGAAGGTTATAATTCAGATACCATTATCACCAATAAGCAGTGGGATGAGTATATGGGACTACTTAAAGAGCTTAAAGCTAAGGTTTATTTCACTCCTGGAAATCACGATATCTGGGATAAAACCAGTGAAATAAACTATAAAAACAGAATCGGAAATCCCTATTATTCTTTTGATTTCAAGAATACTCATTTTATCATCTTGGATGTTTCCCGTTCGGAAAAATTTGAGGATATTCCTAAAGAACAGATAAATTGGCTAGTTAGTGATCTGGAGAAAAATAAGGGCAAAGAGAACATTTACGTTTTTTTTCATAAGCCTTTATGGTTACATCTGATGAGAGATAGCAAACCGGATTCGCTTCACCAGATCTTTAAAGGTTTTGGAGTGGATGCAGTTTTTAACGGACACTTTCATAACTATTTTGCCGGAGAAAAAGATGGAATAGAATATACCAGCATGGGAGCCTCTGGAGCAACACTTTCCATTGATAGCAAAGAGTTAGGGCATTTCCATCAATTCCTCTGGTGCACAGTAAAGGGGAATAAATTAGATATTGCAGTTATTGGACTGGGAAATG
The DNA here is from genome assembly GCA_964570765.1 of uncultured Ignavibacteria bacterium. Lineage (GTDB taxonomy): Bacteria > Zixibacteria > MSB-5A5 > MSB-5A5 > RBG-16-43-9 > CAZMZF01. Next base: position 52,293 of record CAZMZF010000007.1, on the reverse strand, counting down.
TATTTGATAAGAATCTTGTTACCATAAAAGATGAATTAGTTATGGATAAAATAATTGATGGAAAATGTCTGGAGTTCACTCCGATTTCAATTACTGAAGGTATTCATGGATATTCCGGCGAGGAAAAACTCAAGATCCTGAATGCGGGTGAGACTACTTTGAAAGATACTCTCAGATGGGAATGTCAGGATAACTGGGTAATAGAGCCAAAAGTTCAGTTAATTGAGATAGCTCCATCCCAGACTAAAGATTTGAGCTTTCAGGTTGCCTTGAAAGGAGAAATCTTCCCTCTACCAAGTTATAGTTTTAACTATCCGGTCGGGGAAAAGAAAATCTACCCGCTTAAAGATAAGCTCTGGATTAAAAGGGAGATGGTCTGCAAAAAGATGAAAAAATCCCCAAAGATAGACGGGAATATTTCAGAAGATGAATGGAGGGAGATCATTCCTATAACCTCATTTGGATCTCCGGGTGGAGATAAATCGATTGTCGAGCCTACAGAATTCTATTTTAGCTACGACAAGAATAATCTGTATTTAGCTGCTAAATGCACAGAAAGTAAAAAGGATCAAATGGTTGCTTCAGCCAAGGTTCAAGATGGAGCGGTTTATGCTGAAGACTGCGTGGGGTATTTCTTCTGTCCGGATACGAGCATAAAAGATATTTATCAGATTTATTTTAATCCCCGGGGAACACCTTTTGATCAATGGATCAAATATAATGGCGGGAATTATGATACAGACAGGAGCTGGGACGGAAAATATGAAGTTAAGACTTCTATAGATGAAGGAGGATGGAATATTGAAATCATGATTCCTTTTTCTCAAATAAAAGCCAAACCCAAGAAAGGTGATATCTGGGAACTTAACTTCAGACGAAAACAGAAAAGGTTAAACTCTGCTTCTGACTGGATTTATCCGATTACTTATGATATTAAATATTATGGAGTAATGCGATTTGAGTAGAGGATTACTCTGAAAAATTCAAGGTTAACCTGAGTTGGTAGGGATAATTAATGAGTTGCCCCTACAGATCTGGTATTAGGGGAGTCCACCCCTACCATCTTTCGCAAGGCTGAGGTCTTGCCCTGCATTTTTATTCAATAGTAGATAAAATTAAAAAAAGTTTTAAATTTTATTTGCAAAGCATTCAATTTTTTGATATTATAAATATAACTATAAGGAAGGATATGGTTTTCTGAATATGAACCGTATATGAAGTAAGAAATATTCTCTGACAATTTCTCTCAGTGCTATCCTGCAGAAATAAACCAGACCTTAAGGAAAAAGATTTTGAGTTTGAAGATTTGATTAATAGAAATTTTTAAAACAATTTAGAGAAGGAGAGTAAGACGAAAATACTTTTAATTAATCCTCCGGCGATAAACTTCTATCACCGGATTGGTCTCAAGCTTCCCCCTTTGGGCCTGGCTTATTTAGCCAGCATCTTGAGAGGGGAAAAACATCAGGTGAAAATTGTGGATTTAAATGTGGAGCCTTTTGATTACCGGTTTCTTCCGTATCAGGATTTCGACTTAGTTGGAATTTCAGTTGACACTACCCGCTATCCTGTCTCCCAGAAGATCGCTCGTGCGGCTAAAAGGCACAAGGTAAAAGTAGTGATGGGTGGACCGCATGCTACTTTTTTTGATGAGGAGATCTTGACCTCTGATTCAGTTGACTACGTGATAAGGGGGGAGGGTGAATACGGCATCTTAGATTTAGTGGAGACGTTAGGAAATGGAGAGGAGTTTAAGAAGGTAAATGGGTTGTCCTACCGTAATAACGGCACATGGGATAAAAATCCTCCACGCCCTTATATTCAAAATCTTGATTTTTTACCATTTCCCGCCAGGGATCTTCTTCCTTTGAACCTTTATACTCTTAATATGGGAAAAAGGTTCAGCGCTACAATGGTAACCTCAAGGGGATGTCCTTTTAATTGTGATTTCTGTTCCTGTTCCGAATTCTCCGGGATAAAATGGAGAACCAGATCAGTTGAGAATATCATAGAAGAAGTCTCGATTCTTTACCATCGGTATGGTTATCGAGCCATAGCCTTCCTGGATGATAATTTTACATTAAACCCATTTAGGGTTATAGATTTCTGTGAAAAGATATTACAAAACGGATGGGATTTAGAATGGTGGGCTTTCTCCAGAATTGATACTATCGTAAAGAATGAAAAGATGGTTGAGATGATGAGCAAAGCCGGGCTAAAACAGGTTTTCATCGGATTTGAGAGTGCTAATCAGGAGACCTTAGATGGATTTGGTAAAAATTTAGAGGTGGATACTGTTTTCAAAGGGATGGAGATTCTAAAGAAAAACAAGATCGATGTCTGGGGAAGTTTTATAATCGGAGGATTAGATGAGAGTAAAAAAATGGTTAAAGAGACCATCCGCTTTGCAAAAAAACTTAACCCAGCTTATGCCCAGTTCTCCATTTTAACCCCCTATCCAGGGACCCGGCTTTACGATGTAGTAAAAAATAAGCTTTTAACTGATAACTGGGAGATCTTCTGGGGTGGACAGCCGGTTATGAGCCTGGACAAGATTACTCCTAAGGAGTTGCAAAGATTAATCATCCGGGCTTATCTTTCCTTTTACTTAAGGCCTAAGAAAATTTTTCAATTAGGTCTGCCTTATCTTTATCAACTTTTCTGGGGATATAAGAAGAGGGGAATGATTCCCTTAGAGAAGAAGAATGATGACTGGGTTCCTACTAAAAGTATCCTGATAGCGTAAAATTAATAGAATACTGATGAATCAAGAACTGAGAAATACAGGGACTCTCTATCTGGTCAGCACTCCGATTGGAAATTTAGAGGATATAACTTTAAGAGCTCTGAGGATTTTAAAAGAAGTTAATTTAATTGCCGCAGAGGATACCAGGAAAACCGGGATTCTCCTTAAAAATTATTCTATTTCCAATCGTCTGATCAGCTATCATGATTTTAATAAAGAACAAAAAGTTCATTCATTGATTCAGGAATTGAGAGTTGGCAACTCCATCGCTCTGGTCTCGGATGCGGGCACTCCGGGGATTTCTGATCCGGCTTTTCTTTTAGTTAAGTTAGCCATTCAGGAGGGGATCAGGGTGGAATCTGTGCCGGGACCTACAGCTTTCGTCTCAGCCTTGATAATCTCAGGTCTTCCTACGGATAAATTCATATTTGAAGGTTTTCTTCCCGTTAAAGCTGGAAGAAGAAAAAAAAGGATTTTAGAGCTATCTGAAGAAAAAAGAACTCTGATCTTTTACGAGTCACCTCATCGATTTTTGGAAACCTTGAGTGACCTTTTAAGTATATTAGGAGACAGAAGAGCCTGTATAGCCCGGGAGTTGACCAAAAAGTTCGAAGAGGTTAAAAGAGGGAATCTCTCCGAAATAATGGAATATTTTGGAACTTCAAAGATCAAAGGAGAATTTGTTATAATAATCGAAGGGAAAAGTAAAATTTGAATTTCGTAGCGTTAGGGTTTATCCCTGACGTTTCTTTTATCACGCAAAATACGGGACGCTACGAAACGAAAAGAAAACATGAAAAAGAATTCAATCTTTCTACCAGTTGACCGGGCAACTATTATCTATCTTTTAGTTTTGAGCCTTATAATTCTTTTTTTCAAACATAATCAACCTCTCTGGTTTTATTATATTATTTTCAATTTCTCAATTGTAGTTCTTATTCTTTTAGGGGTGAAATTCCTATCTTTTACTAATGGATTAGCAAAATTTATCAGGCACTGGTATCCGGTTATTCTTTTCACCTTTCTGTATGAGCAGACCCGTTACCTGGTTCATATTATTTTTCCGGGCTTTTTTGATTTCTGGATCAATAATTTAGAATTTAACCTCCTCGGAAATTATCCCACGGTCTTTTTGGAAAAATATTCTATTCCGATCTTAAATGAATATTTTCTATTAGCTTATTTCTCCTACTATTTTCTTCTACCTGTTTCCGGGATAGCTCTTTATTTTAGTAAAAAGATAAAAGAGTTCGATAGGATGGTTTTTGCCTCAGCCGTGGCTTTTTATATCTCCTATCTGGGATTTATCTTTTTCCCGGTTGAAGGACCCAGATATGCTCTTTCTGCTTTTCATCAAATTCCAATAAAAGGGTTTATTTTTGTGCCTTTAGCCCAGTGGATAGTTAAAGTGGGTGGTTTACACGGTGGCTGTATGCCCAGCTCTCATGTAGCAGTTGCCTGCGTGGTCTTCATTTTTGTTTACAAATATTGCCGTAGATTATTTTATTTTCTGGGACCTTTGATCATTAGCCTTTTTATTGGCACAGTCTGGGGTCGGTTTCATTATATTTTAGATGTTTTAGCCGGGATTATAGTAGGTCTTTTGAGCCTGTACCTGGTTGAGAAAATTGAACGTTTCAGGGAAAAGAAAAAAGACTTCAATTTTCAAGAGAAGGATTTTTCGCTTGACTTAGTTGAAAAGAAATGATATTATAGTTTTTTAAAATTTGTCTTATGGCAGAGATTAAACTTTTAAATAGATATTTAGTGAATGGCTTTCTTACGGTAATTGAGCCAATTGCTAAGCTTTTGATAAGCTTAAAAGTGCATCCTCATGTGGTAACCTTTGCCGGGTTAGGGTTTAGTATTTTTGCGGCTTTTTTCTTCAAAGATGGGGAGTTTTTTAATGCCGGGATAATGGTTATTTTAGCCGGAATCTGCGACGTACTTGATGGTAGACTGGCAAGGGAGACTAATAAGATGAGCAAGTTTGGGGCTTTATTTGACTCCAGCATTGATCGTTATTCTGAGGTTTTGATCTTCTTAGGACTTTCTACCTATTTTCTGATGAGGAGTTCATATATAGTTTTAGTAATTATCGTAGCTATTGCCGGCTCTTTTATGGTAAGTTATACCCGGGCCCGGGCAGAGGGATTAGGGATAGAATGCAAAGTTGGGATTATGCAAAGGCAGGAAAGGATCACCTATTTAGCGGCTGGAGCTATCTTGGGCTCAATCCCCGGAACTAAGAATTTTTTTTTGATGCTCTCTTTGTGGATAATTGCTATTTTTGCTAATATTACCGTTTTACAGAGAATTATATATATTAAGAGAAGATTAGAAGAAACTCAAGGAAACTAAGGAAAGGAGAAAAGAATGGGCAAAGTCAGGGTGGCGATAATTGGCGTGGGGAATTGTGCCTCCTCCTTTGTTCAAGGAGTTGAATATTATAAGAACGCCAGAGAAAACCAGCTTATCCCCGGGATAATGCATGTGAATTTAAGCGGGTATCATATCCGGGATATCGAATTCTCAGCCTGCTTTGATATTGATAAAAATAAAGTGGGCAAGGATTTGAGCCAGGCGATCTTCACCTGGCCTAATAATACTTATAAATTCTGCTCGGTTCCCAATCAGGGAATCCCGGTTCACCGGGGGATGACCCATGATGGTTTAGGAGAGTATCTTTCTAAAATAATCGAGAAAGCGCCAGGACCTACAGCGGACATTGTGAAAATACTTAAGGAGACCAATACAGATGTTGTGGTTAATTATTTGCCAGTAGGAAGTGAGGAAGCTACCAAATGGTATGTGGAACAGGTATTAGATGCAGGATGTGGTTTTGTCAACTGTATTCCGGTTTTTATCGCCCGGGAGAAGTACTGGCAGAAAAGATTTGCGGACCGGAATCTTCCGGTAATTGGGGATGATATAAAATCTCAGGTTGGAGCTACTATCGTTCACCGGGTTCTTACCCGTCTTTTCCGTACCAGAGGGGTAAAATTGGAAAGGACCTATCAATTAAATGTAGGTGGGAATACCGATTTCCTTAATATGCTGGAGCGCTCCAGGCTGGAATCTAAAAAAATCTCCAAAACCGATGCAGTAACTTCTCAGTTAGATTATGATTTAGGAAGGGATAATGTGCATATAGGACCTTCTGATTATGTTGCCTGGTTATTAGACCGAAAAACTGCCTATATCAGATTGGAAGGGAAGACCTTTGGAGATGTTCCTTTGAATTTGGAGTTGAAATTGGAGGTCTGGGATTCACCTAACTCTGCCGGAGTGGTCATCGATGCAGTCAGGTGCTGTAAATTAGCTTTAGATAATGGTCTTTCTGGAGCGATGGAGGCTCCTTCCTCTTATTTTATGAAATCACCTCCTAAACAATTTACAGATGAAGAAGCTCGGGAACAGACCGAGGAGTATATCAAGAAATATACTAAGAAGCCTACTGTTGAAAAAAGAAAGACTACTGAAAAGAAAAGATAATCAGGGATGAAGGTGGATTGATTTATTTAAATATAAAAGAGGTGGTTAAAACCACCTCTTTGTTTTGAAGTTTTTTTAACTGTAGGGGCGACCCCCTGTGGTCACCCGCCAATTGTGAATAACGTAGGGCAAAAATTCAGCCTTACGAATTAAAAAGAACGCAACCCTGAAGGGTTGCCCTCCGAAAAAAGATGATATAAAATAATATGAAAGGTATCTTAATTACATTTGAAGGGATTGATTATTCCGGGAAAACTACACAAGTGAAAAAACTTGTTAGTTATCTGAGAAGAAAAGGTTATAAGGTGATACTTTTAAGGGAGCCAGGTGGAGAGAAAGTTTCTGAGAATATCCGCCAGGTTCTTTTGGCATCTAAAAACACTGGAATGAATCCTGTGACTGAGCTATTGCTCTACATTGCTTCAAGGGCTCAATTGGTCTCCAAAATAATTTTGCCTGCTTTGAAAAATGGTAAAATCGTAATCTGCGACCGGTTTTACGATTCGACCCTGGCTTATCAGGGATATGGCAGGGGTCTGGATATAAAGATGATCGAGTATCTTAACAAAATTTCAACTCTCGGAATTAAACCTGATTTGACTATTTTGATTGATATTCCTATAGAGATATTTGTAAAGAGAATGAGAAGAAATAATAAGAAAAAAGACAGAATTGAAAAGGAGAAGGTAGGTTTTTATAAGAAAGTTAGAGAGGGATATTTGAAGATTGCTCGAAGAGAGAAAATGAGGTTCAAAGTGATTGATGGCAGTGGTGAGATTGATGAAGTCTGGAAGAATGTCAAAGAGATTACAGATATTTTCTTAAAAGACAGGAGATATTAGTGATGGTGGATAAATTGAAGCATATAAATTATCCGATAGTGGCGAAACCTCATATATCAATGTATTTAATGCATAAATACTGGGCACGCAAACCTCATAATGTGGTTGCAGAGTATATCAAAACCTATTCAAAACCGAATGATATTGTTCTTGATCCTTTTTCAGGTTCTGGGGTTACTGCTATTGAATCGTTAAAATTAAAAAGGAAGGCGATTGCGATAGATTTGGACCCTCTGGCAAATTTTATTGCCAGATGTACTCTTTTACCACTTGATCTTAAAGAGTTTTCGAGGGTCTTCCAAAAAATTGAAAAAAAGACAAAAGAAACAATTAATACTTTATATCTCACTAAATGTTTAAAATGCAAAAAGGAAGTAATTGCAGAGGCAATAATCTGGGGTAAAGATACTCCCAAAGAAATAAGATATTCTTGTGATTGCGAAAACGGAACTCAATGGAAAGAGATGACTAAAGACGATTATAAAATACTAAAGAAAATTGAGAAAAGGGATATCCCCTACTGGTATCCTCAAAATGAGCTTATCTGGAATACCAGGGTTAATGTTCATAAGGGAACCAGGGTATCTAATTTATTTACAAGGAGAAATTTAATTGCTTTATCTATGATTTATCATGAGTTAGAAGCAATTAGGGATAAAACCATAAAAGAATTAATGCAATTTACCTTTTCATCTGCTTTACCCCAAGCAAGTAAGATGGTTTTTGTATATCGAATGAAAAAACGAGAAAAAGATGTAGGAGGCTGGGCAACAAGAGGTTACTGGGTTCCATCTGAATATTTCGAGATAAATGCCTGGAACTGTTTTGAAGAACGATTTAAAAAAATAGTTAGAGGAAAAGAAGAATCAAATAAATTAATAGAAATTTATAATGAAGGAAAAGAATTCTCAGACCTTGATAATAAAGCGAATATCTTATTTTTAACTCGCTCTTCTCTGGATTTGTCTATTATCCCTTCAAATAGCGTTGATTACATATTTACTGATCCCCCATATGGGGATAGCGTTCCATATTTAGAATTAGACTATATGTGGAATTCCTGGTTAAAGTTTTCTGTAAATTTCGAGGATGAGATAATTATCAGTAATAGTCCGGTGAGGAACAAGAATTTTGAATTATATGATAAAATGCTTAAAGTTGCATTCAGGGAAGTTTTCAGAGTTTTAAAATCAGGTAAATATCTCACTGTTACTTTTCATAATACAGATATAAAAGTTTGGAAATCTATAATAAGTGCAGTTACTTATGGAGGATTTGATTTAGAGAAGATTACCTATCAGCCACCTGCTCGTCCATCCGCTAAGGGGCTGTTGCATCCTTATGCCAGCGCAGTTGGAGACTATTACATAAGATTTAGAAAACCTAAAAGCGTTAAACCCAAAACAGAAGAAGAGGTAAGCGAAGATCGATATAAAAAGGTAGTTTTAGAATCAGCGAAAAAGATTTTGGCAGAAAGAGGTGAGCCGACACCTTATACTTATATCTTGAATGGCATTTATGTTGAACTAAAAAAAGAAGGAGTATTTTTGACTGGAGCGACAAATGTAGATGAAGTGATGAAAGAGTTTCTATGTAAGGAGTTCACACTGATTAATGTTATTGATGAAAAAGGTAAATTAATCGGGCAGAAGTGGTGGTTTTTAGATCCAACGAATATTCCATACCTGGAATTAGTGCCTTTAGCTGATAGGGTTGAAACTGCTATTGTAGATGTGTTGAGAAGAAAAGTAAAAATTAGTTTTGATGATGTTCTGCAAGAGATTTTCATAAAGTTTCCCAATGCACTAACTCCTGAACCTTATGACATTAAGACTCTACTGAAGGAATACGCTAAGCCAACTAAAGACGGTAAATGGCTACTTAAACCTTCGGTTAAACAGAGAGAATCCGAACATTCTAAGATGATTTATTACCTTGCTATTATCGGTGAGAAACTTGGTTGCAGAATCTGGATCGGTTCTAAAGAACAGGGTCAAGTTTTTGAAGGCAAGAGGTTGACAGAGCTTTGTAATTTCAAAATACAGGATTTGCATGATCTAACCAAAGAACAATTAAAGAAAATAGAGAATATAGATCTGTTGTGGTGTAAAGGCAGTAAAATTATAAGCGAATTTGAAATCGAAAATACAACCAGTATTACTGAATCCATAATCAGAGGTTCGCATATTCCGTATGATATTAATCGTTATATCGTAATACCGGATGAACGGGCAGATTTGCTTAAAAGAAAAATTAAAGAGCCTGTCTTAGAGGATAGGATTATTGATGAAAATTGGAAATTTATCTACTATACAAAATTAGAAGAATTTTTCTCCTGGATAAAAAGAAAAAAGGAACTAAACATAAATTCTTTCAAAGCAATTATCTCCAATAAAATCGCATCAGATGAAACTGGTCAAATAAAATTGTTTGACGAAGATACTTGATTATCAAAATAGTTTTCAGGAGTAAAAATGTCTGAGATAAAGATGAAAAGTTCAACTTTTGTATTGTTGTTTGTGGTGATCGTGCTTCTGGTTTTGATTTTTAACACAACGTATAGATTTGTATCTTTTGGGAGAATTAGTGGATTGGACAGGGTGGCATCTTTGATAAGTTACAGTTATGTGGACAGGATAGCGAAGGAAAAGGTTATCAAGGATGGGATTACAGGGATGGTAGCTGATTTAGACCCTTATTCCGAGTATTTAGATAAAAAAGAATTAAGCGGTCTTTTAGAAGAGAGTAAAGGAGAGTTTCAGGGGATTGGATTGGAAATTGCCATACGGGATGGTTATCCTACGGTTGTCTCACCGTTAGAGGGAAGTCCAGCCTATAAAGCCGGGATTAAGGCAGGGGACAGGATTATCGAGATAAATTGTATTTCAACTGAGGGTTTATCCGGAGAAGGGGCACAGCAGAAGATCAGAGGTCCTAAAGGTAGTAAGGTTAAGATGACTATTGTGAGAGAAGGGATAGCAGAGCCTCTTGAATTCAGTTTAATCCGGGAAGTAATTGAGATAAGAAGCGTTGCCTTTGCTGGGGAAATAGTCGATAAAAGCTCTACGACCCGTAGGGAGGATGGGATTGGGTATATCAGGTTAATCAGATTCTCAGAGAATGCACCCGGAGAGTTAAGTAAGGCTTTAGAAGATTTAAAGATCAAAAATATTACGGGACTGATCTTGGATTTAAGAGGAAATCCGGGCGGGCTACTTCCAGAAGCCGTTGGAGTAACAGAGCTTTTTCTTGAAAAGGGTGAGCTTATAGTTGAGATCAAAGGGAGGAAAGGTTCTGATACTAAAAAGTTTTACTCACAGACTCAGCCTATTTTTGATAGTCTTCCTCTGATTGTCCTGGTGAATTACGGCTCTGCCTCAGCCTCAGAGATTGTATCCGGTGCTATTCAGGATCAGGATCGGGGTTTGGTTTTAGGGGATACTACCTTTGGTAAAGGAGCAGTCCAGACTCTATTTGAGCTGGCAAATAATACTGCTTTAAAGCTAACTACTGCTAAGTACTATATCCCCAGTGGTCGACTGATTCAAAAAGAATTCAGTCATAATAAGAACCTTATTGCGGATACCACAGAAATAGTTGACACTCTACAAAATAAGTCAAAAGAGAAGGTCTATTATACCAAGAAAGGAAGAAAAGTTTATGGAGGTGGTGGGATTGTTCCGGATATGGTCATACCTGATCTTGCTTTTCCTCCCCTGATACAAAATCTTTTACAAAAGCAGTATTTTTTCGATTTTGCGATTCATTACACTTCCTCAAGGTCAAATTCGACAGTTCACAAAAATATACCAGAAGATTTTCAGGCAGATGATAGGGTTTTAAAAGAGTTCAAAGATTTTATTAAAGCAAAGAGATTTGAATATAAAACTGCAACTGAGTCCGAACTTGAAAAATTAGAAGAGACAATTAAAGAAGAGAAAGGTGCCGAGCAGGTATCAAATGAAATGAAGGAGACTTTGAACGGGTTAAATTACCTGATTGAAAAGGGAAAAGAAGCTGATTTCGAGAAAAATAAAGAGCTTTTGAAATGGCAGATTGAAGAGGCTATAATAACTAAAGAATTCGGCTCCTCAACCAGGTATAAGGTCTGGGCTAAATACCAGGAGCAGATTAAAAGGGCGGTTGAGATTTTGAAAAATAAAGAGGAGTATGAGAGGTTGTTAAGTTCACCATAAAGGATGAGTAGCTATAGTGAAGGTAGGACAGACTTTTAGTCTGTTCTGTAGGGGTGTGGGGTGGAAGAACGTAAGGCAAGGATTCAGCCTTGCTAAAAACAAAAGAAAATTAAAGAAGCAACCCTGAAGGTCCAGAATGAATCTTGAGAGTTGCCCTACGAAAAATAATAAAGGGAGGGGATCACCGCAAAGCTGGATTTCGCAAAGCTCAACAAGCCCCTCCCCTACTAAAATCAAAAACAAAATATATTTTGAACTGGATTAATCTAATCTTAATGGCTGGGATGGGGGTTTTAGCGGGGTTATATGGAGCAATACTCGGCTTGGGTGGGGGGATTCTTCTTGTGCCGGCTTTGACCCTTTTCTTTAAAGTACCCATTCATACTGCTATAGGCACCTCTTTGCTCTGTGTGATTGCTACCTCCTCTGCAGCGGCGACTACTTATGTTCAGAATAAACTAACAGATGTCCGCCTGGGGATGACTCTGGAATTGGCCACCACCTTAGGAGCGATTATGGGAGGAATTATCGCAGGGCTGATTAATTGGAATAGCCTGAGCATACTTTTTTCATTTCTTTTACTTTACAGTGCTCTGTCAATGTTATCGAAAAAAGAAAAAAAGGAAGAAAATTTAACTGGACAAAACTCAGTTCCTTCATATCGAGTTCAAAATCTACCCGTAGGTTTAGGGCTATCTTTTTTAGCGGGTAATTTTTCCGGGCTTCTGGGTATTGGTGGTGGGATAATTAAGGTTCCGGCGATGTATCTTTTTATGAAAATTCCTTTGAAAGTTGCCACTGCTACCAGCAATTTTATGATCGGTGTTACTGCTTGTGCCAGCGCTTTTATCTACTATTTCAGAGGGGATATAAACCTTCTGGTCTCCGGGATCTCAATTTTAGGTGTATTCTTGGGTGCTCAAATAGGCTCAAGGATAATTCATAAAATTAAAACTAATTATATAAGAATAGCTTTTATTCTGGTTTTGTTTTATCTTTGTTTAGAGATGTTTTTCAAAGGAATGAAAATTCATTTTTTATTTTTTGGCTAAAAAAACTGAATTTCAGCCGATAAGTCTAAATGTAAGTATAAATTCTCCAAAGAATTAAGACTAAAAAAGTATGCAAAAGGAAGATATTGTTCACCGTTACATCAGTTCAATCTTAAAATTAGGTACATATTTATCAGGTTCGATCTTGGTATTAGGATTTATCCTGTTGATTTTTTCCCCTTCGAAAACTTCTGCCACCCTTTTTTCTTTTTCAGAACTATTTTCTGAAATATTCAAGTTAAATCCTTATGCTTTTATAAATTTAGGTGTCGTAATTTTGATTTTTACTCCGGTATTGAGAGTAATTGTAGCAATAATCTCCTTCTTTTTGGAGAAGGATAAAAAATATATCTGGATTTCATCTGGAGTTCTTTTAATCTTGATCGGGAGTATAATTTTCTCGGTTTTAAGGATTTGAGATATAATTAAACTCGCGTAGCAGAGGTTTTAGACCTCTGCTACCGAGCCCTGAAGGCTCGGCTATACGTCTTTTAAAATTTGAGATGTAGCAAAACAGGTGAGACCCTGTAGGGGCGACCCTTGTGGTCGCCCGTGGGTGGTGAAAAAAACGGGAGGGGACCCCGCATAGCAGGATCTCGCAGAGCTCAACAAACCCCTCCCCTACAAAAAAACAGATAGAATATAAGGGAGTAATCACAAGGTATTAATCTCTGGCAAATTAGCCTTAAGTAAGAACAAGCAACCCTTCAGGGTTGCCCTACGAAAGACAAAATAAAAGTAGAGGTTTAATTTATCAAGCCACAATTTTCTAAAAACTGTTGATTTTGGATTTAAAATCGTTTTATTGTTTTAATAAATAAATTAAGGTAGAGGATTCGTAATGAAAACCGTGATAATGGCAGGTGGGTTTGGAACCAGGCTCAGACCTTTAACCTGTAACCTTCCCAAACCGATGGTTTCCATTGCCAATAAGCCGATGATGGAGCATATTCTCGACCTTTCGAAGAAGCATAATCTTAAAGAAATTGTCGCTTTACTTTTTTTCCAGGGAGAGGAGATAAAAAATTATTTCGGAGATGGTTCAAAATTCGGAGTAAAGATCGAATATATCACTGCTACTGAAGATTATGGCACTGCAGGAAGCGTTAAGAATGCGGAAGAGCTTTTATATAAGGGTTCTTCATCCGGATCAAAGGAGAGGTTCTTGGTAATCTCCGGGGATGTTCTTACTGATATCGATCTATCTTTAGCCATAGATTTTCATTTGAAAAACAAGGCTAAAGCTACTATGGTTTTGTCACGGATGGAAAATCCTTTATCCTATGGGGTAGTTTTTACGCAGGAGGATGGAAGAATCTCTCGCTTTCTGGAAAAGCCTACCTGGGGGGAAGTTTTCAGCGATACGGTCAATACCGGGATCTATATCTTAGAGACGGATGTATTGGAAAAAATTCCCGTAAAAAAAGAATTCGATTTTAGCAAAGACCTTTTTCCTTTGATGCTTAAAGAAAATGAACGGCTTTTTGGATATGTCTCCCCGGATTACTGGAGAGATGTGGGGAATTTAGCAGAATATTCTCAAGCTCATCAGGATATATTAGAGGGTAAGGTTAAGATTGAAATTGAAGGGAATCTTTTAAAAAGAAAAGAAGCATTGCTCTGGGTGGGTAAAAATGTGAAGGTAGGGGAGGAGGTGGAATTCGATGGGGTGGTTATCTTAGGAAGTAATTCCAATATAGGATCGAAGTCTATTATCTCTAATTCTGTAATAGGGGAAGGGGTGCACTGCGGAGAGGGGGTTAGTATTAACCGTTCAGTGATCTGGAAAGATAGTTTCATAGGGAATCGTGCTACTTTAAGGGAGACTGTAGTAAGTTTTAAAACAATCATCGGGGAGGAGGCTACTCTTTTAGAAGACTCTATTGTAAGCGAGAATTGTATCATAGGCTCGAGGTCCAAGATAAATTCTAATGTAAAGATCTGGCCTGTAAAAGAAGTTGAATCCGGAGCAATCCTTTCCACAAGCTTGGTCTGGGGTGAGAAATGGAACCGAGAACTGTTCACAGATGCTAAGGTTAGTGGTTTGGGAAACTTAGAGTTGACACCTGAATTTGCAGTAAAATTAGGTGCAGCTTTTGGAGCAATTTTAGGAAAAGGGGCAACCGTGGTTACCAGTCGAGATGCTGGAAAAACCTCCAGGATGACTAACCGGGCCTTTATCTGCGGGCTTTTGTCCTCGGGTGTAAATGTACAAGATCTGAGAACTCTACCTATACCGGTGGTAAGATATGAGTTGAAATCAGGCAGGGAAAAGGGTGGTATTCATGTCAGAACTTCACCCTTAGAGGAGAAAACCATAGATATTATCTTTTTTGATGGAAATGGTCAGGACCTTCCAACTTCTAAAGCTAAAGCGGTGGAAAGATTTTTCTTCAGAGAAGATTTCAGAAGGGCTTCGATGGAGGAGGTAGGACAGCTCGATTTTCCCCAGAGGGTGATTGAATTTTATCGAGACGATTTCCTTAAGGCTATTGATACTGAAGCAATCAAACAGGCTAAATACAAGGTAGTTATCGATTATTCTTATGGAGGTGCCTCAGAGATATTCCCTTCAATTTTAGGAGCTTTAGAGTGTGATGTAATCTCTTTAAATGCCTATTTGGATCCAAAGAAATTAGCCCGAAATGGGAGGGAGGAGGCTCAATCTTTACAACAACTTTCTACCATTGTTAAATCATTAAAAGCAGATGTTGGATTTCTCTTAGACCCAGGAGCTGAGAAGATCTCCGCTATTGATGAAAAAGGTGAATTCATCTCTGCAGATTTGTTGCTTTTAATGGTTACCTCCTTGTTTTTGAGCTCTAATAAAGCTCAGAAGATAGCTGTCCCCGTGGTGGCATCGATGGGTGTGGAGGAAATAGCCTCAGAATATGGGGTTAAGGTTATAAGGGTTAGAAATGACCATTTAGCTATGATGGATGCCATAAGTTCCTTAAAGGTTGATTTTGTTGGTGGGACTAAAGGAGGTTTTATCTTCCCGGGATTTCAATTAGGTGCAGATGGGATGTATGATGTGATTAAAATCTTAGAACTTATGGCTAAGACTAAAAAGAGATTAGGTGATCTTAGAGGAGAGCTGGAGCAATTTTACTGGATTAAAGAAATGATGCCCTGTGACTGGAGTAAAAAAGGGCAGGTAATGAGGGAGCTTATACAGTATACAGAGAAGTCTAAAAGAGAACTGATAGATGGGGTTAGAGTTTTACTGGATGATTCCTGGGTTCTGGTTGTTCCGGATAGAAGGAAGGCCAGCTTTCATATTTATATTGAATCTAAAGATAAATCTATGGCTGAGAAGTTATTTAAAGAGTATTCACAAAAAATAGAGGAATGGCAAAAATAGTCTTTAAGGGGACGACTCTGGAAAGGATCGTCTTACAATTTAATTAGCGTAGCATCTGGGCTTGCCCCGGACACCACATTCGATATCGATTATCTTATATTTAATATCCAGAAGTCAGCTTATCTCTTCCACTCCACCCAGGTAAGGCTTTAAGACTTCAGGTAAAATAACCGTCCCTTTTTCAGTTTGAAAATTTTCCAATATGGCTGCAACTGTGCGGGCTAAAGCCACGCCTGAGCCGTTTAAGGTATGAATATATTCGGGTTTAGATTTCGGGTCAGGCTTGAATTTTATCCCGATCCTTCTGGCTTGAAAAGCCTCATAGTTACTGCAAGAAGAAACCTCTAAGTATTTCTTAATCCCAGGTGCCCAGGCTTCCAAATCATAACATTTAGCCGCAGCAAAGCTCAAATCACCGGTGCACAAAAGCCTGACCCGATAGGGGATTTTCAAAAGTTGTAAAACCTCCTCTGCATCCAATACCAACTTTTCAAGCTCTGCAAAAGATTCTTCTGGCTTTACTAATTTCACCAGTTCAACTTTATCAAACTGATGTACCCTCAATATTCCACGGGTATCCTTGCCATAAGAACCTGCCTCCCTTCTGAAACAGGGAGTATAGGCAACATAATAGATTGGAAGCTCTTCTGATTTAAGGATTTCATCTCTATGCAGATTGGTAACCGGCACCTCGGCTGTAGGTATCAAGAAAAGATCGTCTTTTTCACATAGATACATATCCTCTTCTAATTTAGGCAATTGCCCGGTGCCAATCATACAGGCTCTGTTCACCACAAAAGGAGACCAGATTTCTTTATACCCATGCTTTTTAGTATGCAGGTCTAACATAAAATTTATTAGCCCTCTTTCTAAAAGGGCACCCTTACCTTTGAGAGTATAAAATCCCGAGCCAGAAAGCTTTGCTCCTCGAGCCAGGTCTAAAATCCCTAAAAGCTCTCCTATCTCCCAATGTGGCTTTGGCTCAAAGCTAAATTCCGGCTGTTCTCCCCAGCTTCTTATTACCACATTTGAGTTCTCATCAAACCCTACTGGCACTGAAGGGTGTGGAATATTTGGAACTCTCAAAAGTAATTTCTCGATTTCTTCCTCTAAATCTTTCAGGGAATCATCTAAAGAAGAGATTTGTTGAGAAATTATTTTGGTCTTCTCAATCTCTTCTTGAGAATCCTTTTTTTCCCTCTTAAGTAATGCGATCTTTTGATTAAAAAGATTTTTCTGATGTTTTAATTCCTCAACCTCAGAAATAATCCCCCTTCTTTTCTCATCCAATTTCAAAAGCTCATCTAAATTTAAGGACTCGTTCTTATTTTGAATGGCATTTCTAATGATATCTTTATTTTCTCTGATAAACTTCAGGTCAAACATCCTGCCTCCTCAAGATTGGTTTAAAAATCTGATTTAAGATAATCTTGAAATCTAACCATAGAGAAACCTTCTCCGTATAGAGAAGATTATCTTCTATCTTCCCTTTTATCATATTTTCGGAATAAACTAAAGTTTCTTTTCTTTTCTTTTTTAGGCTGAAGATACCAGGTTTAAGCTCTACCCTTTTATAATAATCTGAAAGCTCTGAGGAATAACCATCAGTGCTTTCTTCCTCCGGCTGAGGTCCAACTAAACTCATCTCACCTTTTAAAACATTGAGCAAAACCGGTAGCTTTTCAATCCTGGAACTTTTCATGAATTTGATCAATCGACTTTGAGAATCTAAAGGTCCGGAATTAAAGCTGAAAAGCTCAAAAGGTTTACCTCCTTTTCCCAGAAATCTCTTTCTATTTATAATACCACCTGAATAATTTAGAGAAATAAAAAATGAGATCAAAAGCCAGAGCGGACTCAAAACCAGAATTGAGAATAAAGAGATAATAAAATCCAGCATCCGTTTTACTCCCCATTCCCAGGTCTTTAAATGGCTGGAATAATGTATTAATAAAAGATCGGATTTTTGTTTTTCGGTTCGGTATCCTTTGATCAAATTTTTCAGTTCGGGTATAGTTTTAAAGTTAACCTCCACCTTTCCCACCTTCTCGCTTAGATCCTCTAAAGAACCGTTCCATCCAGAATCAACTGCGATCAGAATATCTTGAATCGGGTTTGACCATAAGATCTGGTCTAAATTCTCCAATTCTCCCAGGATATTCAAATCATTGGCTTGAGCGTTATCATCGCAAGCTACAAATCCCAAAAGCTCATAACCCCAGGCCGAATGGGAGTCTATCTTTTTTTGAAGTGAAACTGCATTCTCGCCCGTGCCCACAATTATGGCTTTTCGTCTGATCTTTTTTGATAAGTACAACTTTCTGAACAAAAAGATAATAAGACCTCTACTCACTCCCAGAGACAAGCAAAGAGAAACCCCGTAAATGATAAAAAGTAACCAGGATTTTGGTAAAAGATAAGAGGAATTGAAACTTAAAATTATAAAGATAACTAGCCCCATCCCTATGGCTTTAAAAATTCTTTTCCATTCTTCCCTCAGAAATGAATCTAAAGAGAAATCGTAAAGCCCCAATATGGCAAAAAGGTTAAGCCAGAATATGGTTATCCAGATGCTGGGAACAAAATACTCGGAGAAGGGGACGAAGATTCCCACAGGAAAAATCCCCGATCTGAATCTGAGCCAGAAGAAGAACAGGAAAACCAAATTTATTATAAAGGCATCACCTAAAATTAAAGCGATTTTTTCTTTGATGCTTACAAATCTTCGATGGAGATGGATCCCGAAAATGATCAAAACCAGACCGACCAAGAAAGATAAAAGGATCTTCATCGGAGAGTCAAAAAAGAAATAGATCAAAATCCCGATCATCCCCAGAAGCGCACAGATCAAATAGATCCACAGGACCGTCTTGATCGTGTTTAGGGACATTTTAAATATCCGGCGGGGGGAGTTATTATAGTCCCCGATATAGATTTTTCTCCCCTCTCTGGCTCGGATTAAAGTGACAAAAGAGATGTCGAAGATGGGGTAACTTAAAATCAAGACTGGAACTAAAAGGTTGGAAGAGGAGTACGTTTTTTGCACAGACAGAATTCCCAGAACTGACAAAATAAAGCCATCGAACATACTGCCGGCATCTCCCAAGAAGATTTTGGCCGGTGGGAAATTATACCAGAGAAACCCCAAGAGCGCTCCCATAAGGGCTAAGCAGAATATAGCCTGGGTGGTTTGACCGGTGAAAATAAAAATCACCATAAAAGCAGCTGCCGCTACGAAGGACATGCCGCTACATAGACCATCCATAATATCTAAGAAGTTAAAGGCGTTCATCAATCCAACCATCCAGAGGAAAAAAAGTAAATCACCTATCAATCCAAAACCTAAGCCCCCTAAGGTATGGCTTACCCAGAGGAAAAGGAATGAAGCGATTATCTGTACTAATAATTTAACTCCTGGCTGCATACCCTTTTTATCATCCCAAAGTCCCAATCCTAAGATAATCGAACCTCCGATCAAAACCCCAGAAAGTTCATCTGTCCAGGGATGGCCAGACAAAAGACTCAAAAAAACTCCTCCACAGAATCCCAGGAAGACAGAAGCACCTCCTAAAAGAGGGGTCGGGTGGAAGTGAACCTTTTTCGGGTCAGGGTAGTCCAGAAAATTCTTTTTAAAAGCTACCTTTATAAATAAAGGAGTAAGGGCTAAAGCTAAAAGTAAAGAGACGAAAAAGATAGAAAGGTAAAACATCCTTCGAACCTACTCTCGATAATAGTCGATGATTCTCTGTAAGCTTTCCTCTAAATCAACCTTGGGCTTATATCCTAATAGATTATTTATCTTGGAGATATCTGGAACCCTTCTTTTCATATCCTCAAACCCTTTTTCAAAAGCTTTTTCATAGGGGATATATACGATCTTGGATTTGCTATTAATCATCTTCTTAACAAGCTGGGCTAATCGTTCAATTGTGATTTCTCTACCATTCCCCACATTGAACACTTCGCCAACAGCTTTGGAGTGTTCGGATAGGCCAATCAGAGCTGAGACCACATCTGAGACATGGGTGAAACTGCGGCTCTGTTTTCCATCTCCGTACACGGTTATGGGATGGGAAAGGAGTGCCTGTTGAACAAAAGAAGGAACCACCATACCATATCTGCCAGTTTGACGAGGACCTATGGTATTGAACAGTCTGGCGATCACTATTGGAAGTTTCTTTTCGTGAAAATAAGCTAAGGCTAAAAATTCATCAATGGCTTTTGAACAGGCATAGCTCCATCGACTTTTGGTAGTAGGTCCATAAACACTGTCATCATCTTCTCTAAAAGGGACTTTACTATTTTTCCCATATACTTCTGAAGTGGAAGCCAGGATTACTTTCCTTTTGAATTTATTTGCCGCTCTCATGACGATCTCAGTCCCCAGGATATTGGTTTCGATGGTATCCACTGGTTTTTCGATAATCAGACGTACACCTACTGCAGCCGCCAGATGAAAAATCAGCTCACACTTTGAGGTTAGTTCCTCCACTGCCTTCTCTTCCAATATCGTCTCAATGGTAATATGAAACCTTGGATTAGCTGCCAGATGTTTTATATTCTCCAGCCTGCCAGTGGAAAGATTGTCAATCACATAAACCTCCTCGCCCTGGCGCAAGAGTTCCTCCGCTAAATGTGATCCGATAAACCCAGCCCCACCGGTGATTAAAACTCTCATTTTTTCTACTCTTCGTCTTTTTTTTTAATCTTTCAACACATCAATATAAAGCTTTTTTATCCGAGACACCATAAGTTCTTTATGGAAATATTTCTGTGCCCTTTCTCTGCCTACTTTTCCAAACTCTTCCCTAAGCGATTTATTTTTTAAAAGATAATTTATCGCCTGGGATAAAGCAACTGAATCTCTGGGAGGGATGACCAAACCAGTTTTATTGTTCAGGTTCACAAATGAGGTTCCGGTGCCCAATTCCGTGGAGATGACTGGCAAACCAGAGGCCATAGCCTCTAAGATAGAAATTCCAAAAGCTTCACTTTTATGAGAGGAAGGGAGGACGAAAATATCTGCTGCCTGGTAAAAAGAGCTTAATTCTTTCTCTGTGACTTCCCCGGTAAAAAAAACTTTTTCCTTTAGATTATCCTTACCTATCTTTTCCTCAAACTCATCTTTTAATATTCCATCTCCAACGATCAAAATCTTTCCATCTACATCCTTAGCTGATTCGATCAAATATTTCAATCCTTTATAATAACGCAGTTTACCCACGAAAAGAGTCAGAGGACCTGGATATTTATTTTTGATCTCCCCTATTTTCTTTTCATCTCGGTAAGCGAAGCGGTCAAGATCAATGCCATAAGGGATGACCTGTATCTTTTCTCTATAATCATAAAGAAAATCAGAAGTCTGGATATATTTGGAATTGCTAACGATAATCACTTTAGCTCTTTTAAGAATTTTTTTAAGGAAAGGGCGATAAAGCAAAAGTAGTTTCTTCTGTTTCACTATATCGCTATGATAGGTTAATACAATTTTACTTGCATTCCCTTTGAGCAAGACTGCCAGCTCGCCTAAGGGGTATGGAAAATGAACGTGGATAAGATCGGGTTTTAATTTAATGGCCCAGTTAAATAAACTAAGGCTTAAGGGGGTGGAGGCAAATTTGCCCAACCAGGCTGCCTTTATAATCTTGACCTTCCCCTCTTTCTCAACGCTGGTTCTGAACCCTTGGTTGGTAGCCAGAACTTCCACCTGGAAGTTCTCATCCTTAGCCAACTCTGAACACAGAAGTCTGACATGGTTTTCAATCCCGCCCAATACCGGGAAGTAATCTTTATAGACATGTAAGATTTTTATTTTCCCCATTTCAAAACTTATCTTTTATTATTTTTCTTTCATCACAGCTTTATAAACCTCAAGTGTCTCCCTGGCTGTTTTTTCCCATGAGAAAAGTTTTACCCTTTCATACCCCTTTTCAATTAATTTATTTCTCAGCTCTTCATCCCTCAAAAGATGCAGTATGGCATGGGCTAGTGCTCTTACATTGTAAGGATCAACCAGCAAGGCTGCATCTCCAACCACTTCTGGCAAAGATGACGAATCAGAAGTGATAACTGGAGTCCCACAAGCCATAGCCTCCAGAGGAGGGAGACCAAATCCCTCTTCTAGAGATGGGAAAATAAAAACATCAGCCGCATTCAATAAGCCTACCATCTCGGAATCAGTCAAACTGCCTGTGAAAAAAACATATTTTGATATTCCCAATTTCTCAGCCATTTCTTTTAGAAAAAAAAGCTCAGTTTCTTTTCCGCCTCCTATTACCAGATGGCAATGCAGATTTCCTTTCCGGATTAATAAGCTCACCGCTTCAAGCAGCTTGACTAAGTTTTTATGCGGGCGAATTGCCCCTAGGTATAAAATCAACTCCCCTTCCGTGCAAAATTTTGCTTTGGTTTTTTCAATTTCTTCTCGCTTTAAACTCTTTTTGAAAACCTCTTCGGCCGCAGGATATACCACCTTTATTTTCTTACTAAGCGATCCATCTAATCTCTCTAATTCTTTCTGGCTGAATTGGGAAACCGTAATAATGCGCTGAGCTTTTCTTACGCCGGTTAAAAGGATTGACCTAAATATTATTTTCTTGAGTACTGAAGATAAGTGCTTTTCTTTTCCAAAACCTTTTGCAAACTTTAAGGGGATTAAGTCATATACCGTTAAAATGATCTTGCACTTTGCAAATAAAGGTGCAGAGATGAAGGGCGAATGGAATAAATCTACCTTTTCACGATATAGAATTCTATGCAAAAAAAACAAGGATTGTAAAGAGAAGGCAGGGTAATCGACTACGACCGTTCTGAAATTTTCTGCCTGGGTAATTTTTTGCTGAAAGTCCTTAGTTCGCAGGACTATATATTCGTTGTCCTTATCTATCCTCGCAATGTGAGTTAAGAGATTTTTAGTATACCTTCCCATGCCCGTCAAGGGCAGTTCTATTTTTCGTCCGTCGATTGCGATTCGCATGAGATTTAATTGATCAAAGATTTCGTGTAGGAAAAATCGGATAATAAAAGGGATAAGTATCCCCTAAACCTTTCTTTCGCCTCTTCCGGCCTTGTGCTAACCATAAGTGTGAAAAGCCAAAAAAGAGTTCTCAGGGAGACCCCAACCAGCTGAATCGTTCTGAAAATCACCAACTTAGAAAGAGAATGGAATTTTCTATAAAAAAGAAACTGGCTCTGGTAGAAGGAAAATATAGCATTACGGATATTTTTTTTACCGCTCTGATTGTGATGATGGATTATTTTTGTATCAGGTATGGGAGCGATCTTCCATCCCTTTTGTCTCATCCGATAGCATAGATCCTCATCTTCATAATATAAGAAAAAAGATTCGTCAAAAAGCCCCACCTCTTCAAAAGCTTCTCGGCGCACAACCATAGCCCCTCCGCACACACGCCCTATAGATCTATTCGATCTCAAGTAATCAGAAAAAAGGGGGCCTGTTAAGGCATTCCTAGGTAAGAAAGAATAAAGAAGCAGTGCCCTGCCCAAAAGATTTGCCAAAGAGGTGAACTTGTAAAAGGATGTCTGAATCCTTCTGTCTGGATAATAAAGATAACAACCACTCACACCAACTTCGGGGCGCGATTCCATGAAATTTACTACTTGGTCGTATATGCTATTAATGACTTCGGAGTCAGGGTTTAGAAGAAAGAGATACTTACCCTGAGCGATCTTTATACCTTGATTGCATGCTTTTGCAAATCCACAATTTTCATTGTTAATAATTAACTTCACTTCGGGAAATTTTCTTTTTATCATTTCGACACTGCCATCTTCAGAGGCATTGTCAACCACGATTACCTCTAAAGGATATTGTCCTGGATTATGAAAAATTGAATTCAGACATTCCTTTAAAAGTTCTTGAACATTCCAGTTAACTATTATGATAGATAATTCTACTTCTTTCACTTTTCTCCCAACGTATTTCCAGAAGCAAAGGCTATCGCTAAGAACACATAAAAGAATTGAAAGGTATAATTCTGATAAAAGATATTGGCTACCATAAGACCAACAAAACCAGCTAACAAACCGCTTCCTAAGTATTCATACTCAGTTCCTTTCCCTCTCTTTTTAAAAATCAGTATCTGCTTTAAGACATAATAATAAAATAACATGTAAAACAAAAAGCCAATAAGACCAACTTCTGAAAGGATGGCTAAGAAAGCTGAATGAGGATTGTAATATTCATGACCGGGCCTGTAATACCTTCCATAGTGTTCACCGAAATTACCTATTCCCACACCCAGAAGAGGATTATTTAAGAACATCGACCAGGCTGATTTAGCTACGTAGATATGAATTCCCTTGGAATTTTTTTCTTCCAATCTTAGCTCTACAGTATAGGTTAATATGTTAAGAAATGGATAAATTAAAAAAAATAGTATCAGGGAAATTCCAATTAAATATTTCAAATTCCTCCTGTTAAAAATTTGTCTCCTTCTATCAATTAACAGAGTGAGCAAGCCAAAGAACATCCCCATCCATCCACTTCTAGATAGGGTAAGAAAAAGCGCTAAACCTACAAAAAAAGCACTTAAACCAAAAATCAAAAGCTGTTTTTTACTCTTAAACTTAAAATAATTAAACATACCGGCTAAAAAAAGCGGGAAAACTGAGTTCAGATATCCCGCAAAGTTATTGCTATCATTAAAAAGAGAGTTAATCCTATAACTTAAAGCTTTAAGAGGGCCCAAAGGTATTTTGAAGGAGGAAGGTTCAATTCCCTTAAAAAGTAATGCGTCTGGATCAAATCTAAAAAAATAGCCTACAAATTGCGCTAACCCAAATAAAGAAAGAAGCAAGCCGATAAACATATAGTGTTTTAAAAAATAACAAAGTCTTTCTTTGTTTTTAATCTCCTGAACTATTAAGAAAAAAAGCAAAAACAAGGTTATATATAGTATTATCACTCTCATCCCCTTATGGGGGTCTATTGTTATCAAAAGCGAAAAGACGAAGATGAAAATCAAAATTAAAAGTACACTAAGTAATTTCCTTGTTTCTAAATTAATAATCTCTCTCTGTAGAGAATATTTAATTATGAGCAGATAAAATAAAATGAGAGATATGATCATGACCGGCCTCAAAGCAAATCCAACATCCCATCGAATTCTTTCTAAAGGCGCAGTATATATGATCAGCAATATTAAAAAAGTATAGAGGTTAATCCCATACTTAAAAGCTAAAGTAAACACAAAAGGTAAACTTGCTAAAATTAAAATGGGCATAAAGTAAAATCCGAAAAAAGCAATAAAAAAAATACAGATTAGCTCCAACGCCAAGAAAACAAAAAAGAATTTTTTATCCAGATAGAAATTATTTGCCGATATCAGATTATTCATCTCTTTGACAAAGCTAAGTGGAATTCTTGTTAGGGATTGTTATTAACTGACCATTCTTTAACTACCGATTCTCGAATATTCTTGTAAATCTCTTGAGGAGTTCCCTTTCTAGCATACTCACCCATTTCCCAAAGTTTTATTAGACTGGCAATCCTATAAAATGTCATTAAGGTCGATAAAGCGAAACCGCGAAAACCATCCTTGTAACCTCGATGCTTAATAAAACGAACTAGGAATTCCTTCAGGGCTGATTTAAAAAGTAAGCTCATCTTGAAAAAGATCTTTTTCTCATACATTTGTTTAGCTTCAATATAGGTATAACGATTAAGCCTTTCTATGAAATGAGCGCTATCATAGTAATTGAGATGAATTATAGCGTTATCTTCAGTTGGACCTAGCTTGAAAATACTGCCTGAAGGGTGTAGATATGAATGAAGTGTAGAACTAATTCTCATCTTTTCTTTTCTAAAAAAACGTGCCTGGTAGTCTGGCCACCAACCGGTATACTTAATCCAGGTTCCCATCAAGTAGTTTTGCCGGGGGATTAGGACCACATCTGCTATATTTTTCCTTTCAACGTCTCTTAGGGCTTTAGATAATTTTGGAGTTATCAACTCATCAGCATCTACAATTAAAATCCATTCAAATTTAGTCATCTGAATGGCCAAGCTGCGAGCTGAGTCGAAATATAATATTTTCTCATGAAAAAATATCTTATCGGTGAATTCTTGTGCTATGCTTACTGTGTTGTCTTCACTATACATATCCACTATTACAATCTCATCACACCAGCGGAGACACTCAAGACAGGCACGGATATTCTTCTCCTCATTCAGGGTGTTTACAACCGCAGAGATCATTAAAACTTACCACCTTCCACTTGATTGGACTTTAATTTCTCGTTCACCGCCCAGGCCGTTTATATGCATGAGAAATTAGTCCACCTTTTCTGCCAAAAAGAAAGCCAAAATCCTGTCTGGTTATCCCTCTTAAGATCCATAATAGAAAAAAGTAGATGAAAATTCCAAGTGAAATTAAAAAGAAAATATTGTCTGAGTAACCCTTTATAAATATCAGTATAACAGACATTCCTATCGATGCTAAAATCGGCTTCACTATCTGACTTAAGATATTTATCTTCACGATCTTCTGAAATGCAGGGTAGACACCCAGAAAAACTGTTACCTCTGATAATAAAGTTGCAACCGAAGCGCCATAAAGACTGTATTTTGGGATTAACAAGAAATTTAAAGCTAAATTGACTGTGGTGCCTAAGGCCATACATTTCATATGTCTTCTCTGAAGGTCCCAGGCCAAGAGAGGATTTCCAAAAGCTATATTAAGAAAAACTACAACTAAATTCCATATGAGAATGTGAAAGGCTAAGATGGAAGCAGAATAATTCTGACCATAAATAAAGGTAATTAGCTCTTTAGCTAATATAGTTCCACCAAACCCGAAGGGGAGACCTAAAGTAACTAATATCTTGACATAAATACTCGTCACATCTTTCAACTGTGAAAAATAGTTTTTAAAATAATTTGAAAGTAAGGGGAAAAAAATAGTTATCACCAAAGTTGGTATTGCGAATAATAAAAGAATGATTTTGTAGGCTGCACTGTACCAACCAACTACTTCCTCCCCTTTCAAAAAACCAAGCATCACGAGATCAAAATTATAGTAGACCTGAATCATCATATACGAGAAACCCATGGGGAGAGATTGTTGCAAAATTTTCTTCCAGGACAGTAGATCGAACTTCGGTTTATAAGCACCATGAGCACTGATGTAAAAAGAGAGCAGGATTATACTACCTATCAAAGTCGAACTTAAATAGGTGAAGGGGACGGATAATATCTGGTCTGAACCTTTAACCAGAATTAAAACCAGCACTAAATATATCGCTTGTTTTGCAACCCTTGATACGGCAACATATTCCATTTTTTCAATTCCCATGAAAACCCACTCGATGGTTATAGAAAAAGAAAACAAGCTAAGTCCATAGAAAAGAATTAGCTTTTTTACCTCTACGGACTTTGGAATAAAATATATGAAAATGAGCAAAAAAAGAAAAGAGATAAAGAAAGCCATTAGTCTTATGGTTAATATATTGTTAAAGTAGTTATCGATCTTAGTATGGTCTCTAGACACCTCCCTAACTCCAAAAGTGTCCAGCCCTAAGTTAACCGGAAGAAGAAAATAAGCTAATATGGCAGCGGCAAATCCGATTTCACCAAAGCCTTTAGGTCCCAGAATCCTAGCTAAATAGGTAACAGCAAAAAATCCTAAGAGTCTAAAAAAAAACTCCCCAAAAGACAAGAATAAGAAATTTTTTAGAATTCTATTCAATCTCGACTATTTTTCGGTTTTAATCAAAATCTATAGAATAGCTCACTCCAAAGACTACAGGAACTGCCTTTCTCTACTTTTGAACCAGAAATTCTTTTATCTTCTCTATCACGTAATCCTGTTCCTTCCTGGTCAACTCCGGATAGATAGGGAGGGAGAGGACCTCTAAGGCTTTCTTTTCAGAATTGGGCAAATCTCCATTTTTGTAACCTAAATCTTCAAAGCATTTCTGCAGATGCAAGGGGAGAGGATAATAAGTATCATACCCGATCTGATTTTGGGCTAAGTGTTCTTTTAGTTTTTCCCGGTTATTAACTGCTATGGTATATTGGTTGTAAATATGATAATTGTAACTCTCTGCTTTGGGAGTAACGAGGTTCATCCCCTCAAACGACTTGTCATAATAAGCTGCATTATTTCTTCTTTTTTCATGCCAGGAGTCTAAATATTTAAGTTTGACTTTTAATATGGCTGCTTGCAAAGTATCTAACCGGCTATTATATCCAACAATAGTATTAAAATATTTAGTCTTTGAACCATGCGTCCTTAAAAGTCTTAATTTCTCAGCTAAATCCGGGTCATTGGTAACTATCATTCCACCATCACCCGCGCCCCCTAAATTCTTTGAGGGATAAAAACTGAAACATCCAGCATCACCCATAGAACCAGCTTTCTTCTCTTTGTATTTTGCACCAATCGACTGGGCCGCATCTTCTACTACTTTAAGACTATACTTTTTTGCCACTTCTAAAATCGGATCCATATCCGCACACTGACCAAAAAGGTGAACCGGCATTATAGCCTTGGTCTTAAGTGTAATCTTTTTCTCGATCTGTTGAGGGTTTAGATTATAGGTAAATGGATCAATATCCACGAAAACCGGTATTGCCTTTAGATTGGCAATCACTCCAGCTGAGGCAAAAAAGGAAAAAGTAGGGGTGATAACCTCATCCCCGGGCTCAACTCCAAATGCCCTTAAAGACAAAAGCAGTGCGTCTGTACCTGAGGCAACCCCTATAGCATATTTGGTTTCACAATATCTGGCAATCTCTTCTTCCAAACTTTTTACTTCCGGTCCTAAGATGAACTGGGTATGGTTCAATACTTCAAAAACGGCTTTATCTATCTCTTTCTTTATAGAAGCATATTCCCTTTTCAGATCCAGAAATGGAACTTTCATTTTCTCCTCCAGATTTTTATTGATTCTCCAAGAGTTGATCTTCAGGCACATCTCCCCATACCTTAGCTGGAGTACCTAATACTATCTTTTTTGGAGGTGTATCTTTGGTGACCACAGCTCCAGCTGCTACCTGTGAATCTTCAGCGATAACTTTTCCTGGCAGAATTGTAGCATTAAGCCCAATCCTTCCACCTTTTTTAACTGTAATCCCTTTGAAATGTTTGAACCTTTCTTTACTCCTTCCCATATAATTATCATTACTGGTTGCCACACAGGGAGCTATAAAACAATCATCCCCTAATTCTGAATAAGCGGTAATATAGACATTGGTTTCTAATTTACAGTAAGAGCCGATCTTACAGAAATTTTCTATGGCTACCCCTCTGCCAACAATGGTGAAATCACCTATAGTCACATTTTCTCTGATTGTGGATAGATCCGCTACTAATATCTTATTTCCCAAAATTGCACCTCTGTATATAACTACAGAGGTCCCTATAAGGCAGTTATCCCCGATTTTAGTCGGGGATAGCTCCTGCTCCTTGGTAGTGGCACTGATAACAGCCTTCATCGGTTTTTTACCAATCACCGTATTATCATCAATTCTTACATTATCCCCAATTTGAGTTCCTGAATAGATAGTAACGTTATTCCCGATCACACATCCTTTCCCTATCTGAACCCCTTCTCCGATGATAGAATACCATCCTACTTTAACATTTTCACCTAATTTGGCTTTAGGGTCGATATAGTTTTGCATTCATGCTCCTGATTATTTCTTTGTTTTTCATAGGGCAACCCTTTAGGGTTGCCTTCTGTTAATCTGCTGTAGTCGGAGCCCTGCGTCAATCTATCATTTTTATCTTTCGTAGGGCAAATCTCAAGATCCCTTCTGGACCTTCAGGTTTGCATCTTTTTTCCGCAAGGCTAAAGTCTCAAGACCTTGAGTCCTTGCCCTACAATTTTTCGTAGGGCAACCCTTTAGGGTTGCTTTTTTCCTTCTTTCTGAAATTTATGATATTTTTTAAACCAGCAAGGTCCTCTCGCACAACCGAGATCATCTCTTCTACTCTTTTAAAATCCTCTGGCTGCCTTTTCTTTGCCTTATCTATATATTCTAAACCAAATGAGAAAATGACACTGAGAAGCAAACTGGCTACCCCGGCTATTAAAACCATCATAGCCCGTTTAGGTTTAGCTTTTTTCTCTGGAGGAGAAGCTTTATCCAGTATCTGAACCGTTGGCGTATCTTTGGTCTCCTCGATCTTGTATTGCTCATACTGCTGGGTCAAAAGCTCAAATAATGTTTCCTGAATCTTAACTTCTCGCATAAGTCGAACCAGTTCTAAGCTTAATGATGGTGCCTGGGTTAATGGGACACCTAAGGCTTTGTTGCCTTTAGAGGATTGAGAACCAGATTCAAAAACCTCCAATTGCCTTCTGATCTCATTAATTTTGGATTTCAATAGTTGAATCTGAGGATGGTTAGGTGACATATTTTTACTCAAGACGTTCATCTCAATCTCATAAGAAATCAGCTGGGCTTTTAGCTCTGCGGCTCCTTTAACTGAAGCTCTCATCTGTTCATCTAAGACTATAGCTCTATTCCTTTCCTGAAAACTTCTCAAACTATCCTCTGCCGCCTTTAGATTTGACTGTGTCTGATTCAACCTCTCCTCAATGAAGATTCTGGCATTCTTAGCTTTCGATGTATTGGTCAACTGGTTTACCCGATCTAATTCTTCTACCAGTAGATTAGCCACACGAGCGGCTCTTTCTCTATTTTTGTCCTCAAACTCAATTGAAATAATCCCTTCATTCTCGACTTTCACCTGAAGATGGGAAAAGAACTCCCTCAGACCATCCTCCATCTTATTAACCCCATAAACCTTAAGTAGATTTTCTTTTTGGATTACTGAATCTACCACTGCCCTACTTTTAAGTATTGCCGCGAAAATATCGGATGGAGTTGCAGTCATAGGAAGACTGAGCCCACCAAAACTGGAAAACTCCCCTAAAAGTGAGCTGGCAAGGCCAATTCCCAGACCACCACCTCTTTCCGGAGGTAGAAGAGTAGTTTTAGCTCGGTACCAGTTGGGTAAAAAAAGTGAGAATAGGGCAACCATAAAGCAAACCAGAAGAAAATTCAAAAAGATAAACCTACGATATTTTACCAGAACTGCAAGGTAACTGTAAAGGTTTATCCTCTCTTCTTTTGAAGTCACCTCTTCCACTTATCTTCTCCTTTTAAAACTGCTATTCAATCGCCTTTTTAACTGCTAAGTAAACAGTAGCCGCAGATCCAGCGGCCATCAGGATATCCCGAAAATTATTCCAGTAGTGTCTTTCCGGTTTCTCCGGTACCCAGATAACATCACCTGGCTCTAAATTCTTGTCAGGTTTCACCCACTCACCAGTTACTCCTTTAATCAGTTTGATCTTTCCCTTATCTGCCCTCCAGGAAAAACCTCCAGTCTTATCTATGTAATATAGGTAGTTTTTCCCAGGCTCATAAGTCAAATAGCCGGGATTAACCACCCGACCGGATACTTTAACTACCAAACTTATCTTGGGAATGAATATCTGGTCACCATTTCTTAACAGTATATCCTCATTTTGATCTTTACCTTTAAAAAGTTTAACAAAATCAACTGAAACTCTACCTGGTTTTTCTCTGGATTTGGTCTTAAAATATTCGTACTCATAACTTTTCATATCCGAGACCGGAATTTTCTTAAGCCTTTCATATTCCAGATCGACTTCTTCCGAATAAAATCCTCTTATCATATCTGCTTCTTCTAAGGAGGCCTCTTTTGTAAATCCACCAGCCAGCTCAATTAAATCTGAAAGTTTAATTATTCCCTCATTAATAGCATAGACACCAGGATATAAAACCTCTCCTTCAACGGTAACCTGTTTTTTTTCTCTGAAGTCAGGTATTGAACGAATAAAGACCCTATCATCTGGCAGTAAAGGTGTATCTTTTTCCTGAGAACCAGTTGAGAAAAGGGGTTTTAAATCTCTTTTTAAAGTCTGGGTATTCTTATTATCAGAACTAAACCTAACGATTTCAGCATAAGAAGAATCTGCATCTGCAGTTAATCCACCTGCTAAATCTATAAGATCCAAGAGGCTATTACCTTCAAAATATTCATATTCTCCAGGGTCTTTCACTGCACCATAGATCCCGAAAATATAAATAGAAATATCTTTTAAGGGGACATAGATTATATCCCCGTCTAAAACATAGGGATTCCGGTCACTTTTCCCGGTCTTCAAAAATCTTAATACATCTACTTTCGTTTCTGAGCCATCATTTCTTTTGAGAATTATGTTTCTGGTAGATGAATTTGGCAAGCTTTTCCCCGCTTTCTCGATTATCTCTGAGACTCTTTCATTGGCATAGGTTGAATAAATTCCAGGATTTTTAACTGCCCCGGTTACTGATACTTTAAACCTTCTCAAATTGAGTAAACTAACGGTTATATCAATATTCCTGTATTTTTTCAAAGCTTCTTCCTTAACTGATAACTTAACCTCTTCTAAGCTCTTGCCCGCTACCATAAGGCTCCCTACTCTGGGTATCAAGATCGTCCCCTCCGGGGTTATTTTCAGAGAATAATTTGTCTGAAACCCATCCCAGAGCACAATGAAAAGAACATCGCCAGGCCCAACTATATATTCCTTTGGATTAATAGCTTTCTCTAAAGTCTGCTCCCCTACATAAACCTCCCTGGACTTGGAAATTAGAGTATCCTGATAATTTATATCTTCAAGAATTTGAGCATTAGACCAGGGATAAAAAGATAGCAGAAATAAAAGACTTAATACGAATTTCGACATCATTTTTCCCCTTGAGTTTTTTTGATTTTTTATCCTTCAGGAAATATCTTTTTATAAAAAAACCGAGTGTAATAAGGTGATTTACCCCATGGAAACCCGGTTGATAAATTGATCTCATCACCTCAACTAAATTAAAGAGTTATGCCTGAAAACTATAGAATCAATAGATGCAGAACCGATTTACTTTTTTTAACTTCCAGGCTTACAAAAATAACTCTTTAACAAAAAACGCTAATTTATCCTCCATTAAGAGCATAACATCCTGCTTTTTTACAGGATTTTATCTCTGCCAAGCTCTAAATGGCTCAGCTACCATTTTGAAAAAGATAATAAGATAATCTTTTCTGAATGTCAAGAAAAATCAGCGTGGTCTCTGAAAAAGTATGATTTGCAGGGCTGGGAGCCCTGCCTACGAGTCACAACCCATTGATATTTCGTAGGGTGGGCACCCTTGTCCGCTTTATTTTAACACTTTTTCAGAGACCAAACACAATTTACTTGACACACCCGTTATATTACACCTCTTGACAAACTTAAATCTGTTACCGAAATTATGAAGTAGTACACTGAGGCGGATGGCACACACCGGGGGCTATTGCGGAAGTCTTTTTTGGGAGAGGTTTTAAGTAGGGACAGGGCTTGTCCCTGTCCTAACCCTAATGAGGACAGCCATCCATAAAACTGGATTTCGTAAAAAACTCAACAAGGGCTGTCCCTACATTAACTTTCGATGCATCGGCATTAGGAAATGCGGATGCCATTCAGCTTCGGGAATTCTCCCCGTAAATGATATTGAGATTATTCCCGAAGCATCAGATACCTGCAGAGAAAAAAATCCACTCTTTTATCTTGCTTAATCCAACCATTTTTGATATTTTTGAAAAAAGTCGTATTTTAGTATGAAAACTTGAGGAGTGGTTTTAAATGTCTGAAAATATAATAACCAAAATCTTCGGCTCTAAACACGAGCGGGATATAAAGAAGATCAAGCCAATGGTTGAAGAGATAAATCCTCTTTTTGAGGAGTATAAACCTCTTTCGGATGAGGAGCTCAAAGGTAAAACCGGGGAATTCAAGCAGAGGATAAAGGAGTATTTAGAACCTTATCAAATTGAAGGAACCCCGGCTGAAGAATTGAAGAAAGCTGAGCAGGAGATTTTAGACCAGATTCTGCCTGAGGCTTTTGCCGTGGTTAAAGAGACCTGCAGAAGACTTGTGGGGAAAAAGTGGGAGGTTTGCGGGATTGAGATCGAATGGGATATGGTCCCCTTTGATGTGCAGTTGATTGGAGCGGTAGTTCTGCATCAAGGAAAGATTGCGGAGATGGCAACAGGCGAGGGTAAAACTTTAGTTGCCACTATGCCTGTTTATCTGAATGCCCTCTCAGGAAAAGGGGTTCATTTGGTCACGGTGAACGATTATCTGGCAAAAAGGGATTCCCAGTGGATGGGAGAAATCTACAAATTCTTAGGTCTGACTGTGGGGTGTATCCAGAATGAGATGGACAATGCGGAAAGGAAAGTTCAATATAACTACGACATCACTTACGGAACAAATAACGAATTTGGGTTTGATTATCTAAGGGATAATATGGCCATCAGGGCGGAGGACCGGGTGCAAAGAGGTTTTTACTATGCGATCGTGGATGAGGTAGACAGCGTTTTAATCGATGAAGCCAGAACACCTCTGATCATCTCCGGACCGGTTAGTTCCTCCACTCAGAGATATAATGAGATGAAGCCTTTAGTGGACCAACTGGTTAAAAGGCAGACGGTTTTAGTTAATAAGCTGGTAGCTGAAGGAGAGGAGCTTCTAAAAGATGGGAAAGAATATGAGGCTGGAATGAAACTTCTGACTGCTCAGAGGGGTGCTCCCAAGAACAAAAAGCTGATGAAGCTATTAAAAGAGACCGGGGTAAAAAAAATGATCACCGGAGTGGAACTGGACTTTATGCGGGAGAAAAAACTTAGCGAGATAGACGATCTTCTATACTTTTCAATTGATGAGAGGGAGAGTTCCACCAACTTAAATGAGATGGGTCGCTCTCTTCTTTCCCCGCAGGAGCAAGCTCTTTTTGTTATCCCGGATATAACAGAAGGGATTCACGAAATAGATTCAAATCCCGACCTTTCCTTTCAGGAGAAATTAGAGAAGAAGGAGGAGCTTTATCATCTGCATGCAGAAAGAAGCGAAAAAGTTCATAATATCTCCCAGATTTTAAAAGCTTATTCTCTATTTGAGAGGGACGTGGAATATGTGGTTCAGGATGGAAAAGTACTAATCGTGGATGAATTCACTGGCAGGCTTATGCCGGGAAGAAGGTATTCGGATGGTCTGCATCAGGCCATTGAAGCCAAAGAGGGGGTGAAGGTTGAAGGTGAAACCCAGACTTTAGCTACCATAACCTTGCAGAACTATTTCCGGCTTTATCAAAAGTTAGCCGGTATGACCGGGACTGCGGTAACTGAGGCAGGAGAGTTCTGGGAGATCTATAAATTAGATGTGTTGGTTATCCCCACCAATGAGCCAGTTAGAAGG
This sequence comes from uncultured Ignavibacteria bacterium, assembly GCA_964570765.1. Classification (GTDB taxonomy): domain Bacteria; phylum Zixibacteria; class MSB-5A5; order MSB-5A5; family RBG-16-43-9; genus CAZMZF01. The sequence goes on along the minus strand of CAZMZF010000007.1, from coordinate 17,329 downwards.
ATAGATTCTAATGACGTGGTTTACCGGACTAAAAGGGAGAAGTATAATGCCATTATTGAGGAGATAAGAGAATATCACCAGGCCGGGCTTCCGATCTTAGTTGGAACGGTTTCAGTAGATGTCTCAGAGACTCTCTCCCGGATGTTGAAAAGGGAGGGTATAAAACATTCGGTTTTGAATGCAAAATATCACCAGCAGGAAGCAGAGATCGTATCTCAAGCTGGAAAATCCGGAACCGTTACTATAGCCACCAATATGGCGGGAAGAGGGACAGATATAAAATTAGGTTCAGGTGTGGTAAAATCACCGTATTGTAGATTAATAGCAGAAAACCCTGAAGGGCAATGTCCTCATTTAGAAGAGTTAAACTGTTACGAGAATGTTCCCTGTGGTCTGCATATCCTTGGTACTGAAAGGCATGAGGCTCGCCGGATCGATCGGCAGTTAAGGGGCAGAAGCGGAAGACAGGGGGATCCGGGCTCATCCAGATTTTATCTTTCATTGGAAGATGACCTGATGAGACTTTTTGGCTCGGATAGAATAGCCGCGGTTATGGATAGATTAGGAGTAAAAGATGGGGAGGTTATCCAGCACGGAATGGTGACTAAGGCAATTGAAAGGGCTCAGAAAAGGGTGGAGGCACAGAATTTTGCCATCCGAAAACATCTTTTAGAATATGATAACGTGATGAACCAGCAGAGGGAGGTTATTTACGACCGCAGAGCGGCCGCATTAGAAGGCGCAGATTTGAAAGAGGAGGTCTTAGGGTTGATCGAGAAGGTGGTGGAAAGCAAAATCAATCAATTTACTGGTTCCAACGAATATCCGGAGAACTGGAATCTGACTGGTCTCAGGGAAGAGCTAAGGAAGATATTTTTATTAGAGCTTAAGTTTAAGGATGAGGATATTCCTAAATTAACTCAGAATGAATTAAAGGAAAAGATTACTTCTGTGGTGAAGGAGATCTACGAGAATAAAGAAAAGGCGTATGGTTCTGAGATAATGAGACAGCTGGAGAGATTTGCTATGCTTCAGGCGATTGATGAGAGCTGGAAAGAACATCTCTATGAACTGGATATGTTGAAAACCGGAATAGGATTAAGAGCTTATGGTCAGAAAGACCCTCTTTTAGAATACAAGAAAGAAGCTTTCCAGATGTTTGCGGAGATGGTGGACCGGGTAGATGAAGAGGCTTTATCTTTAATTTATAAATTACAGGTCAGGGAAAAAGAAGAGCAGGCCAGAAGAAGAGAGCCGGAAAGAAGGTTGCAGGCGATTCATCAGGAAGCAGCAGGGATGGGTTATTCCACCACCAACCAGGCAGAAGAGGTAGCTCCGGGTAAGTCCAAGCCGGTAAAAGTAGGGCAAAAAGTAGGCAGAAATGACCCCTGCCCCTGCGGGTCCGGAAAGAAGTATAAGAAATGCTGTGGAGCGTAAAAACAGTGGTCAGTGGACAGTGATCAGTGGCCTCGGGATTTCTTGTTGGTTCGGGAATTGGAATTCCAGAACCAATTATGTGGCGTCTGATGGACGAATGTAGTGCGACCCTTTTAGGGTTGCCCAAATCGCGTAGCAGAGGTTTTAAACCTCTGCCGAGCCCTGAAGGCTCGGCTACGCGGGTTAAAAATAAATAATAGGTCAATCCTCGTTGCCCACAACATAGGTTGGATAATATCCCATCTTGAGGGTAATGTGGGGATATGAAATTTGTATGTCAGATCATTTTAAAGCATTGGTTCCATTAGAATCTTGGAGTTATAATTCTCCAGAAATTAGTTTTAAAGGTGGTTCTCTTGATATGGGAATTTTGGCTGAAGCCCTCATTTACTATGATCAAGTTTTAGTTAATGTAACAAACCAAGTACAATTTGCAGAATTTATTTCGTGGTTTTTTAAACAAGGGAAGTATTCGGATTTAATAAATCTTTTTAATGATGGGACACTACAAATATATGATTATGCATTTATCACGACTGCGGTAGAAATTGAAGAAGATGGAAGTATTTCCCTAGTAAACATTCAAGACCCAATACAGGCAGAACCAAATACTTTTGAAAAGCGTTTTTTATATGATAAAAGAATCAATGAATGTCTTAAGCACTCTCATGAAAGAACCAAATTGTATAAGGCCTTACGAGGTAAAGTAATAGAGGTAAAAGCGTCAGAGTTTGGACCGGCTATAGACAACGCAAAACTTGATTATCAAAATCCTGCAAGATGTACTTTGTTGTTACAGGCTTTTCTAGATGAAATATATCCCATGATCAATTTGGGAAATCCTCCTAACATTGCGACAGTAATACAGAATTTAAATGATGGTAGACATCGCATTACTTTTAACATTAATTTTGATCAATTGTCTAAATTATTGGGTAAGAACTTAAATTTTCATTTATCAACTCCTTTTACTGCAGCAGCTCATTGTAATCGCCTTCTATGGTCTGCTGCAAATCTTAATTGTGATCTTTATCTTGGCAGACCTATGAGTACATTAGTTGGCGACAAACTCTATGAATGTGGATATAAAGCAGCTAAATTGAAAGATATTATTGAACAATTAAATGCTGAAGTAGAATTTCCAGATATCAGATCATTAGTAAATGCAGGAAAGCTCAACTTAGATAATATTTTCTTATTTAGGAAAAAAGCAATAAAATTTCGTGAATGGTTACAGGAAGAAGGAGAACACGATAGAAATGCAATAATTGCATATCATAGTGAAGTAGCAAAAGAACTAGGACTATTAAAATTCGGAAGAAAAAGTTTACAATTATTTGGTCGGCTTGGTGGTTCTGCTTTAGGGGGGTATTTAGGTGAATCTGCTGGAGGAACTCCAGGAGCTGTTTTAGGTTCTGCCATGGGAGTAGGGATAGGGTATATTTTTGATTTAGCGTCAAAAATGGGTGAGAATTGGAAACCAGTTGTATTTGGAAATTGGATTAAAAATCGAATAGAAAAAATCATTGATGAAGGCTAGTATCATATTCCACCTTGAGGGTGAGGTGGGCATAGGAGATTAGTCTAAGGTATATAGCGACCTTGTATAAGAGAAAAGCTACCCAACTTCTATAAAAGAGGAATTTCTATGCGGCAAACATGAGAAGAAGCAATTCTCAGAATACTTTACGATTTAAATGATAGTGCCACTTTGCCTGAAATCTATGAAGCTATAGAAAAAGGCAGATATGTTACTTTATCTGAGAGGCATTTAGCAAAAAGCTATGGGCGCCCCAGCTATCAACACGAAGTGCGTAGCATCATAGCCAATTTAAAAGAAAAAGGATGTATACAGAAATTTGAAAGAGCACACTATAAGATTACCACTCTTGGGAAAAGAAGAATTCATCCGTAATTTTAGATACCCGCCTTTTTTAGTTGGTTCGGGAATTCCAATTCCTGCACGAACAAGAGGAAGGCAATATTTGGAGTTTTAAAAAATGAATATCAGCATAATCCTTATTTTTATTTCTTTAGTCTGGTTGCTTTCCGAGATTGGATTAGCGAGAATAAAGCACTCAAGGACAAAAGACTCAAAGGAGCTGGATAAATCTTCCTTGAGATTTTTATGGATAACTATAATTATTTGCGTTTTTATCGGGGTCTTTTTAGGGGTTTGGAGGATTGGCTGGAGGATTGGCTATATCCCTGTAAAATTCATTTCACTGATAGGCTTAGTTTTAATTGTTCTGGGATTAATTGTTAGATGGACGGCAATTCTTACTTTGAAAAAATATTTCACAGTTGACGTGTCTATTCTAAGCAATCACAAAATCATCGATAAAGGAATCTATAAAATCATTCGTCATCCGGCTTATGCTGGAAGCCTGCTTTCCTTTCTTGGATTAGGATTGGCTTTTTCAAATTGGCTAAGCACGCTGGTTATATTTATACCGATATTAATAGCTTTCATTTATAGAATTCGAGTTGAGGAAAAAGCTCTAATCCAGGCTTTTGGGCAGGAATACACAAATTACTCTAAAACGACCAAACGTTTAATTCCTATGATATATTGAGGTTGTAGGGGCTCAAAATTTTGAACCCCTACCTTTATTCAAATAGACAAATAAGTAGCGTCGGGTTTTACGCCCGACGAAGAGAAGAACCACACCCTTGCCTCTCCTTGGAAAGGAGAGGGGAAAAAGTAGTGTGACCTTTTTCCTATAACGGAGACTACGTCTGCCGTAGGCACTGTAGGACAGGGTCGCTCAAGCGAGGCTGAAAGCCTCGCACTACGAAACTGAATAAATATATGAACTCCTTATACAATCGCCATTTAAAAAATACATCTGACAAAGTCCTCCGTAAGGAGAGTGTTATTCCTGCGTCCCTTAAAGAGGTGTGGGATACCTGGACGACTACGGAAGGGGTGAAGACTTTTTTCTCATCTGATGCAAAAGTTGAGCTGGCTATCGGTGGTCCTTATGAGATTTATTTTATCCTCGAAGCACCTTATGGTTTAAAAGGGTCAGAAGATTGTAAGATTTTGAGTTACCTTCCTATGGAAATACTTTCGTTTGAATGGAATGCTCCGCCGGATTTTGGAGAATTGCGTAATAAACGCACCAGAGTGGTTTTGCAATTCGAGGAGATCGCGCCAGACAAGGTGAAGGTTGTTTTATCACAGCTTGGCTGGGGTAAGGGAGAGGACTGGGATAAACTGTTTAACTATTTCGACAGAGCCTGGTCTTATGTGCTGGATAACCTCAAAAAAAGATTTATTGAAGGACCGATTGACTGGTCTGAAAAAATATAGTGGACAGTTGTCAGTAGCATCCGCAGGACGAAAAAACGTCTAGGATAAACCCAGACGCTACGAAAAAAACGTAGTGAGACCCGTTTCCTAATAACGAAGACTACGAGCCTGCCAGCCCGTTGGGCGTCTGGCGTTGCCAACGTATGACAGATAGGATCACCAAGCGAGGCTGAAAGCCTTGCCCTACAACTTTATGTTCGGACAGGGACAAGCCCTGTCCCTACAAAATACTACTTCTCCCGATATTGCGAGATGGAGGTGAAATCCCGCCAAAGGCGGGGCTTCGTCATCCCTGTGGGGGACTCCTAGCAATGACTTTTTTTCACGTATTTGTCATCTTTAATCTGTCATCTGTTATTGTCTTTTTTGAGGATTAAAGCTCCTCTCCAATCTGACGATAAATCTAATAGATTTCTATAAATAAATTTAGTTAAACCACTTAGGGGTGTGTAAAAATTAAACAGTTTGAAGAAATCAAATTATTTTTAAAATAAATCAAAGAATTAGTTTTTTAAATTGAATCCACAACTAAAGGAAATAAGGAAAAGGAAAAAAGTTTTAATTTTATCTTCCTTTTTCTGTTTTCTCCTGTGGATCCAAATGAGGACTTTTTCCATTTTTTGAGAGGAGGAGTAGATGCAAAATTTAATTAACGGATACCTGCAGCTTTTGATCTTTGGCACCTTTTTAATACTTGTTCTAAAGTTTGAACAAAAATATTTTAAGTTCTATCCGGGAGTGAAATGGAGTTTAGCTACAGGATTTTTCCTTTTGTTTCTGGGAGCTTTCTCAAGTTTCATCCTGCCCTTAACGGATATTTCCCTGCCGTTTAATTCTAATCTTAAAGCTGGAGCAGAGACGGGCATATATCTTTTAGGTGGCATCCTGATACTTTCGGGTTTGAAGAGCTGGTTTTCGCATCTATCCAGAACGAAATCAGTATCAACCAGACGTCTTAAGAGATTAGCCTGCTTAAAACAGATTCAGTCTCTTTCTCAAAATAATCAGGAACTGGAGATGAATTTAAAAGAAGCCCTTAGTAAAGTGATGCATTTTATGGGATATCAAAAAGGTGTTCTTTATCGCTCAACTTTTAACTCTCCGGAGATGTTCCTCCTTTCCCATTTCAATCTAACTCCAGAAGAGCTCCTGCAATTTTATGGTCTAAATTTGAGTGAAGGCTTCTATAACGATGCACTTAAAACCAGGGAGATTGTATCCATAAACCACTTCAAAGGTTTAACCGAATGGCAGAAACTTTTCCCGGATGGAGAAAAAATTTGCTCTTTTGCCTGTGTTCCACTTAAATATTCCTCTAAGGTTTTCGGGCTTTTGTGTATCTATGACTCAGATCCCGAGAGATTCATATTTGAAGAGGCTCAGTTCCTTACCAGCCTGAAAGATACATTTGGCTTAATGATTGAGCAGTCACTCCTTTTAGAGAAAGCGAGATCTAACCAAAAACGTTTAGAGACCGCAGATGAGATCAGCAAAGTCGTTCTGGAGTCAAAAAACTTTGAAGAGGATTTACCATCCCTTGCCCATAATCTCAGAAAGGTGTTTGAATTCGATTATCTCTCTCTATCTTTAGTGGAGGGTTCAGGTAAAAATGTTAAGAAATTCTCTTTAGGTTTAGGAGAGAATATCCTGTTAGATAAGAATGCTAATCTGCCCGTATATGGTACCTCTGTTGGCTGGGTTATCGATTCCGGAGAACCTCTAATCGAATCTGAGGTTGAGTCAAAGGGATACTATGAGGATAATCTCTCAAAGCTCTTGGGTGTTCGCTCTAAGATTGTTTTGCCTTTGAAGATCAAAGATAATATCGTCGGGACATTGAGTTTAGGAAGCAAAAATCCAAATCTCTATAATGCAAAATCTATTAAGAAATTGAGTTTGTTCTCATCTCTTTTCTCTCTTTACTTACAGAGAAAGAAATTGAAAGATTCGATAAATCAGGAACAAGAGTATTTTCAAACCTTCTCCGCTCATCTTCTGGAATTTCTCAACCATGGAGATCTTAAAGGGTATCTGGATGGCTTGTCCGAAAATCTTACTCAAATCCTGCCAGTCAGTTTCTGCCGGATCTCTTTCTTGAATCCTGAGAAAAATAACTTAGAGCTTTTTTCCAGTTACAAAAGGAGAGAGGATATTAGCTTTTTGCCCCTGAGCTCACAACCTTTAGAAGCTCTGCCCTGGCATCGTTTAGCTTTGGAAATTAAAAAGCCGATGTTGATAAATCAGGATGATCCGGAAAGCACAATCTCCCGGGAAGAATCAACCCTCTTTTTGACTCCAAATCTGAAATCAGCCCTGCTTTTACCGCTGGTACATAAAGACCAGAGCGTAGGCTTAGTCTCCTTAGGTGAGATGAGGAGCTGGGAGCGCAGACCTTTCAGAAAAAAAGAGATAGATTTCGTGGAAAAAATTGGCGAGCAGATAAGCTTTGTTCGTAAAGAGAGTTTATCCAGAGGATTTTACGATCCTAAACCCCGAACCTATTTAGACCCAAGCATATCACAGTTTGGATTAGAGGTTAACAATTCACTCACCTCGATAATCGGTTCGTTAGAACTCTTAAATCTAAAGAAAAACCTAACTGAGGAGAAATCAGAGCGATATCTTAAAATCATTGAAAAAGGAGCATGGAGGATAAAAGAAAATATGGAAAAATTTTTCAACCAGCAAGATTCCGTGCTTGTAGAAAAGTGAATTAAATAAAGAGTATCTTTTGACTATCCGCCATCTGTCTAAATCGGGACCACCGGAGATCCAGTGGATAGAGGAAGATATTTTAATTAAAAAATTATAACTGCTCAGGGCTATTAAGAGAAGTCATTTTTTCCATATCGAATTTTTTCTGTCATTTCTTTTATCTGAAAAATAAATCAAGAAAAGAAGATCATTTTCCGAAAAATGGATAAGCAGTGCAGGTCGATTAGTTTCAGGTTAATATTAGTATAAAAAAAATAATTTGGAGGGTGAGGTGGTAGAAAACCCGGGTGAGGTTAAAGAAGGCGATTTTGAATTTACCGAAGAGGAAGATAAAGTTAAATTAAAGATTTTGGTGGTGGATGATGATGAGAATATAAGAGAAGTTCTGGCGGATCTTCTGCTTCTGGAAGGGCATGAAATTCTTTTAGCAGAAGATGGGGAACAAGCTCTCCTGATTTTCGAGGAAAACCTGCCGGATGTGATTATTACTGACTTAGGAATGCCGGGCATCTCAGGCTGGGAAGTGGCCAGAAGGATAAAGAGTAAAGACCCATCCAAAAAAGTTATTGTGATCTCAGGCTGGGGAGCCACCTTACAAAAAGACCAGCTTCAGGAGAACTGCGTGGACCAGGTTCTGCCAAAACCTTTTCATTTAGAGCATGTCAAAAAAATCATAGCTAAGGTGATGTCGAAGACATAGGAATAGATTGCACAATCCTGGTCACAGACATCTTAAGTAGGGGCAGAGCATGCTGTGCCCCTACTTCTTTTCAAAAAAACCTTGACTCTTTGCGTATTTTTTATATAATAGTTTGAACCTTTCGGGGTGAGGTGTAATTCCTCGATCGGTGGTGAAAGCCCATGCGTTTCGTCAGAGGCGGAACTGAACTGGTGTGATTCCAGTGCCGACGGTTAAAGTCCGGATGGAAGAAGGGAGAAAAGCAGGCTATAAGCTAAAGTCTTAAGGCTATAGTCGAAAGGATAAAAAATAACCCTACCCCGAAGAAATTCGGGATTTTTTATTAATAGTCTTATGCAAAATACCAAGATGATGCAGTTAGCTTTAAGACTTGCCCGTAAAGGGGAGGGGAAGGTCTCTCCCAACCCTTTGGTTGGTGCAGTTATTGTAAAAGATGGCAAAATAGTTGGGTCAGGTTATCATAAACGATTTGGTGGACCTCATGCAGAGATTAATGCTTTAAAAGAAGCCGGGAAAAAAGCTAAAGGTGGAACTCTATACGTGAATTTGGAACCTCATTCCTTTATAGGTAAAACCCCTCCCTGCACTGAAGCAATAATTGAAGCAGGAATTAAGGAAGTACTTTGCTCAATTATCGACCCCAATCCTCAGGTGAATGGTGAAGGAGTAAAAAAGTTAAAGTCTTCCGGGATACAGGTTGAAGTAGGCTTATTAAGCCAAGAGGCAAAGAGATTAAATGAGGTTTATCTTAAATATATAACCACCAGAATCCCTTTTGTGATTTTGAAAGTAGCCCAGACTTTAGATGGTAAAATCGCAACGCTTAAGGGTGATTCAAAATGGATTACCTCAGAGACTTCACGCGAATTTGTGTATAAACTCAGAAGTAAAGTGGATGCGGTCCTGGTGGGATTTAAAACGATTATAAAAGATAATCCGGAGCTGACCATTCATAAAATTAAAGGGAAAAATCCTAAAAGGATAATCTTAACTGCCTCAGGTCAAATTCCTCTTGATTCCAGAGTACTGAAAAACAATAAAGATAATAAAACTATCATAGTAACCTCTAAGATTACCTCACGTCTGAAGAGTTATCAGGCAGAGATATGGGAGATACCAGAGAACAGAGATAGGAAAATCGACCTTCAGGAATTCTTGAAAAAAGCAGGTCAAGAAAAGATTGCATCGATTTTAATTGAGGGGGGTAAAGAGATCTTTACCTCTTTTCTGAAAAACGGATTGGTTGATGAAGTCTATTATTTTCTATCTCCGAAAATCCTTGGGAAAGGTCTGGAGACTTTCGGGGATTTAGGAATAAACAGTATAAAAGCTTCACTGAATTTAAAAGAGGTTAAACTTAAAAGATTTTCTGATGATTTACTTTTAATGGGTTATCCAGAACGGAGGAGCTGAAGGTGTTTACTGGAATTATTGAGGAGATTGGAGGAATTGAAAATATCTCTTCAGGTATAAAAAGTAAAAAGCTGGAGATAAAAGCAGAAAAGGTCTTAAAAGATCTGAGAATCGGGGATAGTGTAAATATCAATGGTGCCTGCCAGACGGTGATAGAAGTTAAGCAGAAAAGTTTTACCGTTCAAGCAATGGAGGAAACTTTAAAAAGAACAGATCTTAGCAGATTGAAAAAAAGGGATAGGGTGAACTTAGAAAGAGCTCTGAGATTTTCAGATAGATTGGGAGGGCATCTTATAAGTGGACATATTGATTGCACCGCCGAGATCAAATCTATTAACTCAGCCGGAGATAGTTTAATATTTGAGATCAGTTTCCCCTTAGAATATGCAGATTTATTAGTGGAGAAAGGTTCAATTGCGGTTGAGGGGATCAGTCTGACTATAGCTGAGTTGAAGAAAAGCTCTTTTGTAGTTTCGGTTATTCCTTTTACCCTCAAAACGACTAATTTAAAAGAAAAGAAAATAAAAGATATAGTAAATTTAGAATTTGATCTTTTGGGGAAATATGTTAAAAGGATTTTAGAATCAAAAGAAAAGGAAGAGAGTAAAATCACTGAGGAATGGTTAAATCAAAAGCTGTAAAATGTTCAATGGTTCAAAGGTTCAAAAGCTCAAGGGTAAATAAGAAAAGAGACATTAGACGTGAGATGTAAGATGTATAGAGTTTAAAAAAGCTAATAGCTAAACAGAAAGAGGTGTGTTATGTCAGAGTTGAATGGTATCGAAGATACGATTGAAGAGATAAAAAAAGGGAAAATAGTCATCGTGGTAGATGATGCGGACCGGGAGAATGAGGGGGATATGATATTGGCAGCGGAGAAGACAACTCCAGAGAGTATAAATTTTATCTCCAAATATGCCCGGGGGTTAATCTGTGTCCCTCTTACCACTAAAAGATTAGACGAGCTAAAATTGCACCCAATGGTAGGGGTGAATACTGCTAAGATGGGGACTCGTTTTACAATCTCGGTGGATGCGGTTCACAATACCACTACCGGAATTTCAGCTCATGACCGTGCCCAGACCATAAAGACTTTGATCGATTGCAAAACCAAACCTGAGGATTTGGCTCGGCCCGGACATATCTTTCCTATTCAGGCATTAGATGGTGGGGTTTTGAGCCGGGCCGGGCATACTGAGGCATCTGTTGATTTAGCTAAGATAGCAGGGTTGTATCCGGCTGGTGTTCTGTGTGAGATAATGGACGAAGATGGGCATATGGCACGCCTGCCCAAATTAATAGAGGTGGCTGAAAAATTTGACTTAAAGATTATCTCGGTAAAAGATTTAATCGAATATCGGAGAAGAACTGAGAAGCTGATTGAGAAGATAGTAACAGTTAATTTCCCGACTGAGTTTGGAAAATTCAAGCTACATCTCTATAAGAGTTCTATTGATGAACATCATCATTTAGCTTTGGAAAAAGGTGAGGTTAGAGGTAAGGAGAATGTCTTAGTACGTGTTCATTCCCAGTGTTTGACCGGAGATGTTTTCCATTCGAGAAGGTGTGATTGTGGTGACCAGCTTTCTATGGCTTTATCTATGATAGAGGATGAAGGGTCAGGAGTTTTCCTGTATATGCGACAGGAGGGAAGGGGGATAGGCTTAGCCAATAAGATTTTAGCTTATGAGTTGCAGGATTTAGGTCGGGATACAGTTGAGGCGAATTTAGAATTGGGATTTGATGCGGATTTAAGGGATTATGGTGTCGGTGCTCAGATTTTGGTGGATATGGGTTTAAGCAGTATAAGGCTAGTCACCAATAACCCACGGAAGATAATCGGCATTGAAGGTTATGGTCTTAAAGTGGTGGAAAGAATTCCGATGGAGATAAATCCAACTCCTGAAAACCTGAAATATCTGGAGACTAAGAGGGATAAGTTGGGACATCTGCTGAGGATAAAAAAATAAAGATTTGAATCAAATTAAGAAAAATATCAAAACAGGAGGATTTATGCCTAAAACAATTAAAGGAAACCTACAGGCAAAGGATAAAAGCTTTGCCCTGGTGACTTCTCGCTTTAATGAGTTTGTTACCCAGAAGCTTTTAGATGGGGCTTTAGATTGTCTTTACCGTCATGGTGCAGATGAGAAGAAGATAACTATAGTCTGGACTCCAGGTTCTTTTGAGATTCCCTATGCCGCATCTAAACTGGCAAAGAGTAAAAAATATGATGCAGTAATCTGTTTAGGTGCGGTTATAAAAGGTGATACTCCGCATTATGATTATATCGCCAGCGAGGTAACTAAGGGAATAGCCAAAACCTCTTTAGAAACAGGAGTGCCGGTCATCTTCGGGATAATCACCACTGATAACTTAGAACAGGCAATCGAAAGAGCCGGGACCAAAGCGGGGAACAAAGGCTGGGATGCGGCACTATCAGCGATTGAGATGACCAATCTATTTGAGCAGATATAGAAAAAGAATATGACGGATGTTGGATAACGAATGACGGATAAAAAAATAAGGCTAAAGGCTATAGTCTAAAGTCTTAAGGTTGTTTTGATAAATTAACTTGTAAGAAGAGAGGAATATGGGTAAAAGGAGGAAGGCAAGAGAGCTGGTTTTAAAGTCTCTTTACTCCTGGGAGATAAGCGGGAGTAAGCCGGAGGAGGTTTTCAATGACCTTATTTCCAAAGAAGAGCTTGACCCTTCGTCTAAGCTTTTTGCTGGAGAGCTATTTAGAAAGGTAGTCGAAAATCAGAAGAAGATTGATGAGCTGATAAAGGAGAACGTTCAGCACTGGGATTTCTCCAGAATAGCGGTAGTAGATAAGAATATCTTAAGGATGGGTATCTGTGAAATTTTGTATATCGAAGATATTCCGTTAAAGGTCTCCTTAGACGAGGCAATTGAACTGGCAAAGAAGTATAGTTCTGAGGATTCTGGCTCCTTTGTGAATGGAGTTTTAGACGCCATAGCTAAGAAAATCAAAAAAGCGTAAAAGATTGTAGGGGCGACCCGACAGTTCGACAAGCTCACTGTCCTGAGCATAGTCGAAGGACGGGTCGCCCCTACAATCCTGAAGAAGGAAAAGATTGACAAATAAATGAAAGGATATATATTAATTTTTTTCGAGGTTTGGCAATGTTAATGGAGGTTAAAAGTTATGGGAATTGTCTCCTGGTATAAGAAAGACCCGATAAATGTCTGGTTATCCGTAATCGTCTTTTTATTTGCCTTTATAGTCTATTTATACACTATGGCACCCACAGTCCCCTTCTGGGACTGTGGTGAGTTTATCGCCTGTTCTTATATTCTGGGGATACCACATCCACCCGGCACCCCTTTGTTTGTCCTGATAGGGCGGATATTTTCTCTATTGCCCATCTTTGGGGCAATAGCTCCACGAGTTAATTTCATCTCGGTTTTATCATCTGCTTTAACCGTCTGGTTAAGCTATTTACTTATCGTGCGGGTGATAGGGCACATTTTAAAAGGTAAAGAAGGTACATTGGTAAAGCTTTCCAGTTATGTGGGAGGTATATCAGGCAGTTTATTTTTAGGTTTTTCATATACCTTCTGGTCAAGTGCAGTAGAGGCGGAGGTTTATGGGATCTCGATGTTTTTGATGGTTTTGATAGCCTATTTGGGGTTATTGTGGTGGGAGAAAAAGGGTGAGCCCGGCTCAGACCGGCTTTTGGTTTTAATCGGTTTCTTAGGAGTATTATCTACTGGCATTCATATGACGGTCTATCTTATAATGCCCCCGATATTTCTATTAGTCATCATGGAGGATAAGAGCAAGTTAAAAGATATACGGTTCTGGATAAGCGGAATAATATTATCTTTAGTGATGTTCACCTTAGTTCCCTTTTTAGTTTCTTTATTCATCTGGCTGGTGCTGAGTTTTATTTTCTGGCAGTTAAATCCCAATTCCCGTGCCTGGAATTTCATATTTGCCTTAGTATTATTTGCTTCTATTGGCTATATAGTGCAGTTATATATCCCGATACGTTCAGCTTTAGAGCCAGCCATAGATGAGAACGATCCGAAAGACTGGAATAGTTTTCAGTATTTTTTAGGGCGTAAGCAGTATGGACAGGTATCAATGGTTCAGCGGATGTTCACCCGTTTGGGTAGCTGGAAAAATCAGTTTGGGGTACATGAGCGGATGGGATTCTGGGGATTTTTCCGGGAGCAGTATCTGGACAAATCTTTGTGGTTTATTCCGATAATTTTAGGTTTATTAGGGGTAGCAGAGAGTATAAGGCGACTTAAGGGTATAGGGTGGATGTTATTGTTTTTGGTATTGATTTCTTCGGTCGGGTTGGTCGTCTATATGAATTTTGGGGACGGGACAAAGTATAATCCATTAGCTGGTGAGATACAGAGGTTAGAGGTGAGAGACCGTGATTACTTTTTCATTCCGGCATTTGTGTTTTATGCGATATTAATGGGTTTAGGGATATCCAGGGTTTTGAGTTACTTAGGAGAAAATTATAATAGATGGAAGATAGGAGAGTTTGGAGGCAAGAGTTTAATTTATGGGCTTTCAGTTATATTCCTCTTAGTGCCTTTAATGCCACTGGAGCGAGGGCTTCATTCGCCCATCAATCGGCGGAATAATTATCTGGCTTATGATTATGCTTATAACATTTTGAACTCCTGTGAGAAGGATGCTATTCTATTTACCAACGGGGATAACGATACTTTCCCTTTATGGTTTATACAGCAGGTGGAAAAGGTCAGAACCGATGTCAGAGTGATTAATTTAAGCTTAGCCAATACTGACTGGTATATGAAACAGCAGAAGAACATCTGGAAAGTGCCTTTAAGTTTCACCGATCGCCAGATAGAAAAATTAGTAAACATTGCCTATCCCGATGGTAAGGTTTCCAGGGTTCAGGATCAGATAATAGATAACATTTTGGAAACTAATAAATGGAAATATCCGATATCTTTTTCCACCACAGTTGATCCGACCAATCGGGTTTATAAAGGAAGACCTTTAGAGAGTCATCTGTTGATGGAGGGGATGGTTTACCTGTTAGTTCAAACAGAAGGAAAGATGATGGTGAATGTGGAGAAAACTGAAAAACTTCTGTTAGAGGAGCTTAAGTTCCGGGGTCTTTCTGATCCCAGTGTATATAAGGATTGGAATGAAGAAAGGTTAACCGTGAATTACTCAATCATCTTTCTTAATTTAGCTGATTCTCTCAGACGGGCAAAGGAATATGAAAAAGGAATCCAGATAGCCCAGAAGAATATCGAAATTCTACCTCAGGACTGGAGGCCTTATGCTTTCATAGTCCAGGTATATGCGGAGATGGATGAAATCCAGAAAGCAGAGGAGTTCATTAAAAACTCCAAAGGGATAGAGAAGGAAAGGCTCTATTTCAACTTTGGATATGCCTTTAAGGAGTTAGGGAGAGAGGATAAGGCTATAAAGGTTATGTATAAGATCCTATCCTTTAACCCTAAGTTCAAACCAGCATTTGAATTTTTAATAGCGACCTTTTATAAAAAACAGGATAAAGATTCTTTAGAGAAACTTCTAAGAAGATGGGTTACCGATAATTCTACAGATGATTACGCAGCGGCTTTACTTGGCCAACTTTCCAAGCCCGGGTTTGTATTTCCAAAGCAATAAGATTAAAATGCGTGTTTGTGAATTAGAAAAAATATACCCTTAAAAAACT
This sequence comes from uncultured Ignavibacteria bacterium, assembly GCA_964570765.1. Classification (GTDB taxonomy): domain Bacteria; phylum Zixibacteria; class MSB-5A5; order MSB-5A5; family RBG-16-43-9; genus CAZMZF01. The sequence goes on along the minus strand of CAZMZF010000007.1, from coordinate 2,046 downwards.
AACTTGCAGATATTAGCAATAAATTGGCAGGACCTTACCAGTCCCAGGGCAGGGGGGGCGGAGATTCATTTTCAGGAGATATTTAAGCGGATTGTCCAAAAAGGGAATGAGGTTACCTTACTCTGCTCGCATTATCCTGGAGCAAAAGAATGTGATGAGTTAGAAGGGATAAAAATTATTCGAAAAGGCTCTTTTTTCCTCTTCAATTTTTCTGCTTTCTGGGAGGTTAGAAAAATCTTAAAGCAGAGAAAATGGGATCTGGTAGTAGAGGATATAAATAAACTCCCTTTCTATTCTTTTTACTGGCATAAACTTCCTCTTTTAGTCATAGTGCATCATTTTTTCGATAAAGCTATCTTTAGAGAAGTAAATCCTCTTTTTGGCTCTTACGTTTACTTCTCCGAGAGGAGTGTCCCCATATTTTATCACCGTAAAAGGTTTTTAGCTGTATCCCAGAGCACAAAGGAGGAACTGCTGAGAAGGGGGATCCCAGAGGAGAGGATAAAAGTTATCTACGGTGGAATCGATCATCAACTTTACAGAGTTAATCTTGATCTAAAGAAGGATCCTATCCCAACCTTACTTTATTTAGGAAGGTTAAAAAAATATAAAAGCATTGACCTTTTGATCAAGGCACTTCCCCTGATACTGAAAAAAGTTTCAGATGTCAGATTAGTGATTGTGGGTGAAGGGGATTATAAGTCGGAGCTTCAAAATTTGACCAGGAATTTAGGATTAGAGGATAATGTTATTTTCACCGGCTTTGTGGATGAAAAAACTAAGATAGAATGGCTTCATCGTGCCTGGGTCTCAGTTTATCCATCTATAAAAGAGGGGTGGGGTTTGACCAATATCGAGGCAAATGCCTGCGGAACACCAGCTATCGCCAGCAATGTGCCGGGCTTAAGGGAATCAGTCCTGCCAGGAAAAACTGGGTTTTTATTTGAGTATGGAAATATCCAGGATTTAGCTGATAAGATTATCAAAATCATTACGGATGAAGAACTAAGAGATAGATTCTCCAAAGAGAGTATTCTCTGGGCAGATAATTTTAGCTGGGATAAGGTGGCAAAAGAGATAGAAGAGTTGCTGAAGGATGTAGTAAGAGATCGAGGGAAAAGTTGAAGAGAAGATTATTTATCGGAATTTTCATCAGTTTAGTATTCTTATATTTTGCCTTCAGAGGGGTGGATTATCATAAACTATGGGAAGCATTACGGGGAGTAAACTTTTTCTACCTTTTCCTTTTTATGATGGCGATAATATTTTTAATGTGGATAAGGGCGTATCGCTGGAAGTTTATGGTTGATCCTTTAAAAAAAGTAGGATATTCAAGTCTTTTCTCCTCAACTATGATAGGGTTTATGGCTAATAATGTCCTTCCAGTTAGATTAGGAGAACTGGTCAGAGCCTATTCTCTGGGGGCTAAAGAGAATATATCAAAAAGTGCTGCTTTTGCCACAATAGTTATGGAAAGAGTCTTTGATGGATTTTCGTTACTTTTTATACTCTGGCTGACTTTACTTTTTTTCCCTCTTTCGCGTTCATCCGAGAAGGTTGGCGAGCTGGTTAGAAAGGGGGCTAATTTAGCCCTGCTTGCCAATTTGTTGCTTTTTTTAATATTAATTCTACTGGAGTTAAAGCCAGATCCGATTTTGAATTTTATTAAAAGGTTATTAAGATTTCTGCCTGGAAAACTTTCAGAGAAAGCAGAAGTTATTTTAGATAAGTTTTCCAGTGGCGTAAGGGTTTTTAAAGACCTTCCCAGAGTAAGCTGGATTTTTCTCTGGTCTTTAATCCTCTGGGCTGGTATCGGAATCAGTAACTATCTGGTGTTTTTAGCTTTTGGACTTCATCCACCTATACAAGCCTCTTTGATATTAATGGTGATCGTCACTTTAGGAGCAATAATCCCTTCTTCTCCGGGTTATGTGGGCACAGTCCATTTTTTCACGGTAATAGGGTTAAGTCTTTTTGGTTATGGGAAAAACATCTCGGTTCCCTTTTCGATAGTCCTGCATGCCAGCCAGTATATTCCGGTAACCC
>CAZMZF010000006.1:0-114208 GCA_964570765.1 uncultured Ignavibacteria bacterium | reverse complement strand
TAGAAATAGCTAAAGCTCTCAGACAAACAAAGTCCAAGATGATTTTGCAGGTGCACGACGAGCTGGTCTTCGAGGTGCATAAGTCTGAGTTAGAAGAAATAAAAGAGATGATCAAAGATAAGATGGAAAATACGGTGAAATTAAAAGTGCCGGTTAAAGTTGATATAAAAATTGGGAAGAACTGGCTGGAGGCGAGTTAATAAAAAGGTTCAAAAGTTCAAATGTTCAAAGGTTCAAGGGGAAAAACGTAATGCGAGGCCGTCAAGGTCTTGAGACTTTCAGCCTCGCATGGTGTAGGGACAGAACAGTGTTCTGTCCTTACCGAAGGCGACGAGAGTCGGGTAGGGGCGGAGCTTGTCTCCGCCCGCATATAATTATAAATGACATCCACTGGATGCTCTCAATAATAACCATATGAAAATAATCGGCATAACCGGTGGTATAGGCTCAGGTAAAACTGAGGTAGCAAAGGTTTTTAAAAAATTAGGAGCGAAAATCTTATCTGGGGATGAAATCGGCAAAGAAGTGGTGGAGAGAAACCCGATTGCTTTGAAAAAACTGATAAAAGCTTTCGGGGAAGAGATCTTAAATAAAGATAAGAGTCTGAATCGAAGAAAATTAGGGGAGATGGCTTTCTCCTCCCATAAGAGTAGAGACAAATTGAATAAAATCATCCATCCCTATCTTCTTTCTAACTTGAAGAAAAAGATCAAAGTATATAGAAAAAAAGATTCAGGGATTGCAGTTGTGGATGCGGCTTTGATTATAGAATGGAGTTTACAGAAAGAATTAGATTATCTCATCTTAGTTGAGTCGGCTCTTCAAAACAGGATAGAAAGGCTAAAAGAAAATTTGGGATATTCTCAAAGAGAAGCTTTAGACCGGATTGAAATGCAGTTGAAAGATGAAACCAGACGTAAATACGCAGATTATATCATAAAAAATGATAAGGATTTAACAGAATTAAGGAGAAAAACGGTCTCTTTATGGAAATTAATTTACTCTGAAAAAAATTGACAAAAGAGTTTAATTTTCGTAATATACTATGTTAAAAATTTCACAAGGTTTGTTCTTTTTATTTTATATAAAAAAATTATTCACTGAAGCGTGTCCGTAGGACAGGAGGTAAGATGCCGATTTTAGATTCAAAGACTGGAAAGGTAAGGAAAAGCTATTCTGTAGAAGAGCTGATCGAGTCAGCTAATCGGATGAGAGGCTATAATATGGTCTCTTTATGTGCGGCTGGCTCAGGTCATTCAGGCGGAACTATGTCCATTATGGATATATGTGCGGCTCTTTATCTTTCCGTTGCCCGTCATGATCCCAAAAACCCTTTCTGGGAAGATCGGGACAGGATCATCTGGTCAACCGGCCATAAAGCACCAGCTTTGTATTTAGGCTTGGGGATGTCAGGTTATTTTGATATAGAAGAAGTAGTAACTTTGAGAAAGCTTTACTCCCCTTTTCAAGGTCATCCTCACTGGTTGAAGCTACCTGGAGTTGAAGCTTCTACTGGCTCTTTAGGTCAGGGGTTAAGTATTGCTAATGGTATCGCCTTAGCAGGTAAACTAGATAACAAAGATTATCACGTTTTTGCTTTAACCGGAGATGGTGAACATCAGGAAGGGCAGATCTGGGAAGCGATAATGGAGGCCGGGCACTATAAATTAGATAACCTGACCTGCATCTTGGACAAAAACCGCTTGCAGATAGATGGCTGGGTAGAAGAGGTGATGAATGTTGACCCGATCGTGGAGAAATATAAAGCTTTCAACTGGAACGTCATAGAGATTGATGGGCATAATATGAAGGAGATCTTAGAAGCTTTTGAGAAGGCAAAATCTTTCAAGGACAAGCCTACAGTAATAATCGCTCATACAATAAAAGGTAAAGGGGTAAGTTTTATGGAGAATGTAGCTGGCTGGCATGGAAAATCACCAGTGTGTGAGCAGATGGATAAAGCCTTAGAGGAGTTAGGGCTTAAGGGGAATCTGGACCGGGACAGACTATTCAAAAAAGCTGAGGATTATCAAGCTGTGGCCTCTCAGAAATTGGAATCGAAAATGCCAAGGTTTAAAAAGGATTATTTCTGGAACAAACAGCTTAATATGAAGGTGAAGATGGACCCAACCAGGATGGGATTTGGCAGAGCTTTAGATGAGAAAGGGGATGATAAAAGGATCGTCTGTTTAGGTGCGGATATATCCGGCTCAATTGCTATAAGCCAGTTCTACGAAAAACATCCAGAAAGAAAAAATAGATTTTTGAGTATGGGGATTGCTGAACAGAGCGGAACCGGAGTTGCAGCTGGCTTAGCAAAAGAAGGGAAAATCCCGGTTTTCGGCACCTATGGCGTTTTTGCTGCAGGCAGGAATTTAGACCAGTTGAGAACTACAGTTTGTTATGGGAACTTCAATGTTTTCATAGCTGGCGCGCACGGCGGGGTCTCAGTTGGTCCGGATGGTGCCACCCATCAGGCTTTAGAAGACCTTTTCCAGATGTGCGGGCTTCCCAATATGAATGTGGTGGCCCCTTGCGATGCGATCGAGACCAAAAAAGCTACTGAATTTCTCTTATTCGATGTTAAAGGACCAAAGTTCTTGAGATTTGCCAGAGAGGCAACTCCGATAGTTACCTTTACGGATACACCTTTTGTATTCGGAGAGGCAAATATAATCAGGTATAGAGGAGAAGAGGAAGAGTTTATTCACGCCTTTGAGACGAAACTGTCCTCACAGTATAAATCTGAACATGAAGATTTGACCATAATCGCCTGTGGACCAGAAGTGCCTGAGGCGATGAGAGCGGCCTGGATTTTAAAGGAGGATTTCGGGATTGAGACCAGAATAGTGAATTTACATACCTTAAAACCTCTGGATAAAAAAACAATTATCAAAGCAGCCTTAGAAACCGGAATTGTCATTACTGCAGAAGAACATCAGGTCGGCGGTTTAGGGAACTGGATTGCCTCTTCAATCCTTGAAGCAAAGGAGGTTTATCAGAAGCCGATATTGTTCGGGATGGTCGGGGTTAAGGACCGATTTGGTGAATCCGGACAACCCTGGGAGCTTATCAAGGAGTTCGAGGTCTCAGCTGAGCATATCGCCGCAAAAGCTAAAGAGCTTTACGATTTTAAAAATAAAAAATGATTTTTAGAATTAAACTTTGTTTAGATTTTGAAAGGTAATAAATAATTTGAATTTTCGATTAAAGTGAGAAAGATTTGTCGGATATCAGTTCCCTCTCCCCTTGTGGGAAAGGGTTAGTCCGAATTTGGATCCATAGGAGGAGAGGGGTCACCCTCCCCTTACCCCTCCCATTAAGGGAGGGGAATCTTTATAAGATCTCGCTTGATATAAATTAAAATTTTTGGAGGATGATATGAGATTAGCCCAGAGAATGTCACGCCTGGGAACTGAAACTGCCTTTGAAGTTTTAGCCAGGGCGAAACAATTGGAAAAAGAGGGGAAGGAAATCGTTCACCTGGAGATCGGGGAGCCAGATTTCGATACACCCCGGAATATCACCGAAGCAGCAATTAAAGCTATGAAAGAGGGGTGGACTCATTATGGTCCTTCAGCCGGACTGCCAGAGGTAAGGGAAGTAATAGCCAAATATATCTCAGATACCAGGAAGATCAATGTTGACTGGGAAGAGGTCGTAGTTACTCCCGGCGGAAAACCTATTATGTTTTTCACCATCTTAGCTTTAGTGAACGAAGGGGATGAAGTAATTTATCCAAATCCTGGATTTCCTATTTATGAGTCGGTAATCGATTTTATCGGGGCCAAGGCAGTTCCAATCCAACTGCGTGAGGAAAACGATTTTAGATTAGATGTGAAGGAGCTGAAGAAACTGGTTACCTCAAAAACCAGGTTGATAATTATCAATTCCCCTCAAAATCCAACTGGTGGTATTTTAACCCTGGATGATTTAAAAGCTGTTGCTGAAATTACCATCTCCAAGGATATATATGTTCTCTCAGATGAAATCTATTCCCGCATAATTTACGAAGGGGAGCATCACAGCATAGCTTCTCTTCCGGATATGAAAGAAAGGACCATAATCTTAGACGGGCTTTCCAAAACCTATGCAATGACTGGATGGAGAATAGGGTACGGGGTAATGAATAAGACTTTGGCTCCGCATATAGCAAGACTTATGACTAACTGCAATTCCTGCACTGCCAGTTTTACGCAAAGGGCAGCAATTGAGGCTATTACCGGAGATCAGTCAGGGGCAGATAAAATGGTTAAGGAGTTCAGAAAGAGAAGAGATGTAATCGTTAAAGGGCTCTGCGCTATACCCAAGCTTTCCTGTCCCTCTCCCAAGGGAGCTTTCTATGTTTTCCCGAATGTGAAAAAGATTGGCTGGGATACCAAGAAATTGGCAGATGCTATTCTTTCTGAAGCTGGGGTAGCAGTTTTATCCGGCACCTCTTTTGGTAAATTCGGAGAAGGTTACCTGCGACTCTCCTATGCCAATTCAGTAGAGAACATCAATAAAGCTTTAGAGAGGATTAAGAAGTTTTTAGCTGATTTGTAATCTAAAGCAGTAAGATGTGAGACGTAAGACGGTAGATGGAAAAATTAAATAATAGAGGTCTGGTTTAGAATGGTGAATGTAACGTCCGGGTTTATCCCGGACGTTTTTTTGACTGCGCCTGCCTTTTTACTATTTAGAATTTGCCAATCTCTTATATTTTTTCGCATTCTCATTATCTGCAAGTTTTTCATAAGCAATGGATAAACTATTATAAACCTTTTGAGATAATGAATTTGTCCAGTCTCTGTAAAGATCTTCTCTGCTTTCAAAAAATAATCAATCGCCTTCTTAAAATCGCTTAAGTTAGTATAAGTATTCCCTAAATTTGTGTAGCATATTGATTCTCCTGCTTTATACCCTATCTCTTTAACAATTTCTGTGGAAAGCAGAGGGTATCCTTTGCCTTTGCTTTTACGCATTGGCTTGTCTTATAATTTCTTAGAGGATGAGAATAATATGCTGACGGCGAACTTAGATGGTGTTCAGCCGAATGATTCAAGAGAAATGGGAGCATTTGGACTGGAATATTCCTATAAGAAAACCTTTTTTGCCCGGTTGGGATATCAGCTTTGTAGTCAGCAAGGCTTTGCCGGAAGAACGGAAGAATTAGGATAGGATAGATATAGTCGTTTGACCGCAGGAGCAGGGATAGTCTATAAGCTCAGCTCTAAGTTCAATGCTAAATTCGACTATGCTTTTGCTGATTTTGGATTACTGGATAGTGTGCATCGTTTCACCCTCGGATTAGGCTTCTAAAAGCAATTCGTTAAAAAAACGCTGGCTTCAAAAAAGCCAGCGTTTTTTTATCCTTTTTAGTTAATTATATATTGTAGGGGCCGACCCACCGGGTCGCCCTTACCTCTTACGCTCTTCAAGAATCGTAGGGGTTCAAAATTTTGAACCCCTACACCTTAAATTTCTTGACAAGGTGTTTATAATTGAATATATAAACTTGAAAACAGAACTCAGGATTTATATATGACGGAAGAAAACGGCAATAAATATTTTCGTCCAGCTTATTTGGAAATAGACCTTAGAGTTTTAGCATCCAATCTCAAAAAGATTAAAAGAAGATTAGGTGATGGGGTAGAGCTCTTAGCGGTGGTTAAAGCAGATGGATATGGTCACGGAGCTTATGAGGTCTCAAGAGTTGCTTCAAAAAATGGGGCTGGTTCCTTAGGCGTGGCTTTCTTAGAAGAAGGAATAGAATTAAGGGAAAAAGGGATTTCTGCTCCTATCCTGATTTTATGTCCGGAATTTTATGGCAGAGAGAAAAATATAGCCGAATATAATTTGCAATCTGTGGTAACAGATTTTGATTTCGTCCGTGCACTTTCTTCTGAGGCAGAGAAACAGAATAAAATTGCAGAAACATTTATGAAAATAGATACAGGGATGCGTCGGTACGGCATAGAGCCTTCTTTGGCTCTGGATTTTGTCAGGCGAATGAAAAAGCTGAAAAATATTAAACTCAAAGGGATAATGTCTCAATTTTCTACTACTGAAGAAAAGGATAAGGATTTTGCTAAAAAACAACTTTCACTTTTTAAGAAGACGGTTAAACAGGTAGAGGAATTCAATGGTGGGAAACTTATCCGTTCGATCGCCAACTCTGGTGCGGTTCTGGATCTGCCTCAAAGCTATTTCGACCAGGTCAGGGTGGGAATATTGATGTATGGAATCTACCCATCTGAAAAGTTATCTAAAAGGGTGGAGGTAAATCCAGTGATGAGTCTGAAAAGCAAAATCATTCAAATAAAGGAAGTGGACAAGGGAACCCCAGTTGGTTATAGCAGGAGTTTTATAACTAAAAGAATAACGAGAATCGGGACTATCCCCTTAGGTTATGCGGACGGCTATCCACGACTGCTTTCCAACCGGGGTGAGGTTTTAATAAAAGGTAAAAGAGCTCCAATTATCGGGAGGGTTTGTATGGATGCTTTTATGGTCGATTTAACTTCTATTCCTGAGGTTAAAATTGGAGAAGAGGTTATTCTTTTAGGAAAACAGGGTAAAGAAAAAATCGAGGCTAACCAGATAGGAAAATGGGCTGAAAGCTTTAGTTACGAGATAGTCTCCAGGATGGGGAAAAGGTTTCCACGGATCTATGTAAAATAAGTCTACAGGCTAAAGTCTAAAGTCAAATGAATTCCTCGCAGCAGATAAGATAAATAGATAAGAAATGACAGATAACAGATAAAATAGAAAATTAAGTAGGTCAAGCATGTCCTCTACGGGGGCTGCCTGACAAAACTGGAATAGAAGAATTGAAATAGACAAAGACAAATAGCAGAAAGGAAATAGGTGACAGAGATGATTTTAAAATACGAATCTTTTGAGCTAAGATTAAAAGATCCTTTTACTATCTCAAGAAGTTCAATTGAATCTAAAAAAGTTGTCTATGTCCAGATAGATGAGGGGATAGGTGAAGCATCACCTTCATCTTATTATGGGGAAAATGAAGGAACGGTAAGATCGGTATTGGATGCTCTGAAAAATGAACTGGGAAATGACCCTCTGGAGATAGAGTCAATTATAGAGAAGGTTAACAATAAAATTGCATGTAACTTTTCAGCCAAGGCCGGGATAGACCTGGCACTGCACGATCTTATAGGTAAGAGATTTAATTTACCGGTTTATAAATTATTAGGGATTGAGAAGAAGGAAATTATCACTTCATATACTATAGGACTGGATACCATAAAAAGGATGCAGGAGAAAGTTAAAGAGGCTTCAAACTTTTCTGTTTATAAAGTAAAGGTAGGGGTGGAGAATGATTTGAAAATGGTGGAGGCGATAAGAGAGATAACGGATGCTAAAATCAGGTTAGATGCTAATTGCGGGTGGAACACGAAAGAGGCTTTGAAAAAAATTAAGGAATTAGAAAAATTTGAGATTGAGTTAATTGAACAGCCGATACCGCCTGGGAATTTGGAGGATTTAAGGATAATCCGGGAAAATACAGATATCCCTATTTTCGTGGATGAGTGGGTGATGTGCGCAAAAGATATCCCTCAATTTCGGGGTATAGTAGATGGGATAAATATCAAATTGATGAAATGTGGAGGGATAAGGGAAGCAATAAAGATGATTCACACTGCCCGGGCTTACGATTTAAAGGTTATGTTAGGATGTATGATCGAAAGCTCTGTGGGGATTTCTGCGGCAGCCCAGATAGCTCCATTGGTCGATTACGTGGATTTGGACGGCAACCTTTTAATCTCCAATGACCCGTATTCTGGAGTTGAATTGAAAGAAGGGAAATGGATTTTAAATGATTTGCCGGGGTTAGGATTACAAAAGGTTTAATAGTTTAATAGTTCAAAGGTTATGAAAGCAAAAAATATTGAAGAATTATTGGTCTGGCAGAAAGCCAGAGAGCTAGTTAATAAAATATACGATCTTACTAAAAAGCCAGGATTTAGAAGAGATTTCAGTTTGGTTGATCAAATTAGAAGAGCAGTCATATCAGTTATGTGCAATATCGCTGAGGGTTATGAGAGGGGTTCAAATGTCGAGTTAATTCAATTCTTATATATTGCTAAAGCATCCTGTGGAGAAGTGAGAACACAGTTGATGATTGCATTTGATCAGGGTTACATCAGTAAAGAGGAACTCGAAAAGGCTAAAGAAGTAGCTTTAAAATTATCGGGGATGCTGTCGAATTTTATTGCTTATTTAAAGCAGTCTAAACTTAGAGGGAATAAGTTTAAAAAAGAATCTCAAAGCTAAATGTTTTTTGAAATTTAATCCTTGAACTATTGAACCGTTGAACCATTGAACCAATGAAGATTAAATTTATACTGACCATTATTTTCTTAATATTAATAAAGACTTCTTTCGGAGAGACTGATCTTCCAATTATTAAAGTGGTCTATCCGACCGAAGGACGAGAGATAACTTCTTCTGATTCCACTTTTATTTTCGGCTCAGTTACCCCGGGCTCAGATTTGAAGATAAATGGGCAGAGTGTGAAAATATATAAAAACGGGGCATTTTTAGCTTATCTCCCTTTAAAGCCGGGGGGTTTTGTTTTTGAACTGATCGCTTCAAATCAGAGCGAGATTTCCACCAAGAAGGTAACGGTGAAAGTTCCTTTTCCTTTACTCCCTACTCCAGAAGATACTTTACGCATAGAATCCTCCGGAAAAGTACCTTTTTTTGATCTGGTTTTAAATCCTGGGGATATAATCCAGACCAGTTTCAAGGGGACTCCAAACTGTTCGGCTTTCTTTTATATTCAGGGCTTGACTTCCCCTCTTCCGATGATTGAGTCGTATGAATCAAATCCTGTATTCTGGGGTGAAGGTGTGTTTGGTAAATGGGAAACTGAAGATTTGATTTTACCAGATGGGATTTACACAGGTTTATATAAAATTAAATCTACTGATAAAATCGAGAACGGGAAAATAGTCTTTGAAATTTTTAAAATAATTGAAAACCCCGATTCATTTTATTTTCCAGCAGAGGCATTTTATGATAAGGAAAAGGGGCTGGTTTGTTTGGTTGATTCTGCACCGGGGAAGATAGTTATAAAAGAAGAGGAAATTCCACAGATCGTGGAGTTGAAAGATAGTTCCACTATTATCCGCACAGGTCCTGGTCTGGGGTATCTTCTACTGTATCAACCTCAGGGGGTAAGGTTTGTGGCGAATGGCAAAAATGGTAGCTGGATAAGGTTAAACTTAGCAGAAAACATTGAAGGATGGGTAAAAGCTGAAGCCCTGAATATTTTAGCTGCAGGGACTCCTGTTCCGGAAAGTAACATAAAATTCATCAGGTCGGAAATGTTGAATGATCGAACCCGAATTAAAATATCTCTCAGCCAGAAATTACCTTATGAAGTAGTGCAGGAGAATTCGCCACCGGTTTTATTATTAAAGATTTATGGCGGGAATTCGGATACGGACTGGATAAGATATGATTCAAAAGATGAGATCATCAGAGAGATCAAATGGGAACAGATTGAAAAAAAGGTTTATCAGCTCAAATTCTATCTGAAGCAGAAAAGGTTCTGGGGCTATGATATTTATTATTCAGGGAATAAGCTTTGTTTAGAGATAAGAAAAGAGCCAGAGATAAAACTTAAACTTAAAGGACTTAAAGTCTGCATAGACCCTGGACATTCTCCAGAGAGCGGTGCAGTAGGACCAACTGGTTTAGAGGAGAAGGTGGTGAATTTAGAGATAGCTTTAAAATTAAAAAAAATCCTGGAGACAAATGGCGCAGATGTGATTTTAACCCGTTACGGTATGGAAGGGGTTGGGATCTACGAAAGGCCTGAAAAAGCCAAAGATAATAATTGCCATATTCTGATAAGCATTCACAATAATGCACTCCCGGATGGGGTGAATCCTTTTTTAAATAATGGGGTTTCCACTTACTATTATCATCCGCAGAGTTTAGAGCTTGCCAGGGCTATTCAAAAGGAGCTGGTCAAAAGATTAAAGATTCCAGATCAGGGGCTTTATTATGCCAACTTTGCTTTAACCAGACCATATCAGTTTCTCTCTGTCCTGGTGGAATGTGCATTTATCATCCATCCGGAACAGGAGGAGCTTTTAGGAAATGAGGTTTTTCAAAAGAAATGCGCTTCAGGTATTTATCAGGGGATTTTAAATTATGTTAAAGAAGATCAATCCAAGGAGAAGAAATGATTGAGTCTTACGAGTTCGGGGAGATGGTAATCAATGGGGAGAAATATACTGCTGACTTAATCATCTATCCGGACAGAATCGAGCCTGACTGGTGGAGGAAATCAAGCCATGAATTGAGATTGGAGGATGTTAAAATGGCGGTAAAGGAGAAGCCGGATACCATAATCGTGGGAACAGGTTATAATGAGTTGCTGAAAGTGTTGCCAGAAACTGAGGATTATATCATTTCCAAAGGTATAAGACTGATTGTGGAGGATACTAAAAAGGCGGTTAAAAACTATAACGAGCTTTCCCCCAAAGAAAAAGTAATCGCCCTCTTTCATCTGACCTGCTAATCTCTTAGCGGTCATTCTGACCCCGCCTCTGGCGGGGGAAGAATCTGTCGAATTTGGCTTTAAGGAAGATGTAATATGGAAGATGACCTCTCCCTGATCCTCCCCTAAGAAGAAGAGGTGGAGTAACCTGCATTACCTTGTGGGGGAGTAGCTGGTAGGTCAAGCATATCCGAAGGATTGCTTGACGAAAGAGATGATAAATGAATTTCAAAACCACAGGAGGAGAAGATGTTACTCAGAAGTTCAATACCGCTATCTAAGTACTGGTTTATTATTTTCTTTTTATTATTCTCATTTACTCCATTTGATAACCCTTATTCCCAGACTACTCAACCCAATACTGATTCCATCCCCTTTGCTCCGGCTGTGTGGTACAGGGTAGAAGATATCTGGGTTACTTCTGTTTTCTGTGCAGATTTAGATAAGGATAAGGATCTGGATTTAGCAGTAGCACATTCGTGGGGGAACGGTGTTTCTATACTGAAGAATAATGGGAATGGGTCCTTTCAAGATAAAGTCGATTATTATGCAGGAGAGTCTGCCACTTCTGTTTTTTGTGCTGATTTAGATGGAGATTTAGATCTGGATTTAGCTGTGGGATATTTTGACAGCACTGTGGTTTCAATCTTAAAGAATAATGGTGATGGAACTTTTCTGCCAAAAGTTGACTATAATACAGGACTTTATCCTAATTCTGTTTTCTGTGCGGACTTAGACCAGGATGGAGATTTGGATCTGGCCGTAGCAAGCCATGAGAATGGTGGTAGAGTTTCCATTTTGAAAAACAATGGTGATGGAACTTTTCAGAATAAAGTTGATTATACTGTAGGCTCCATCCCTTGGTCTGTTTTCTGTTCAGATCTGGATGGAGACCAGGATTTAGACTTGGCTGTGGCAAATGGTTTTAGCGATGATGTTTCCATCTTATTAAATAATGGGGATGGGACTTTTCAATCATCAAGGCAATACCCTGCAGGTAAAGGTCCTATGTCTGTTTTCTGTGCGGATTTAGATGGAGACTTTGATCAAGATATTGCTGTAGCAAGTTTTGCCAGTGATAGTGGTGTCTCTATTTTAAAGAACAATGGAGATGGAATTTTTCAACCTAAAGTTGACTATACTGCTGGAGCTAATCCTACTTCTGTTTATTGTGCGGATCTGGATGGTGATCTGGATTTGGACTTGGCTGTGACCAATGATAATAGCTGGGATGTCTCTATTCTGAGGAACAACGGGGATGGGACATTTGAAAATGCAGTTAATTACCGTATAAGAGAATATTCTTCTCCTCGTTCAGTTTTTTGTGCGGATTTAGATGGAGATACAGATCTGGATTTAGCAGTAGGGGATTTAGGAGGCGCTGTGGTTTATATCCTAAAGAATTTGACCATTAATTTATCTCGATTTGCTCCTGCTGATAAAGATTCTGTTACAAACCCTATAGATTTTAGCTGGCAACCTCTGATAAGCCCGCATCCGGAGGACACAGTCAGATATGACCTGTATTTAAGTCGTTCGATGAGGTTTGAGCCTGATTCAACTATTGTCTATGATAACCTGTTGAATAATAGTTTTACAGACTCTCTTGACCTTAAGCTCTGGTACTGGAAAGTGAAAGCTTATGATCAATCGGGAACGGTAATATATTCTGATCCGGGCTGGAGCTTATATCTTTATTTGTGTGGAGATTGTGATGAAAATGGTGAGGTAAGTGTATCGGATGTGATACATATGATAAATTACCTTTTTAAAGGAGGACTTCCACCAAATCCTTTAAAAGCAGCAGATGTTAATTGTGATGGTAAGACATCGGTAAGCGATGTGGTTTATTTAATCAATTATCTTTTCAAGGGCGGACCGCCACCCTGCTAAAAAGCAGTTTGGAATTTGAAGTTTGTTGTAGGGGCGAGGTTACCTCGCCCTGTTCTATCCGCTCCCCGAGGAGTGAAACCTCCCCTTTTTCCCCTCCTTAAAAAGGAGGGGAAATTATTTTCCCTCTCCTTTCCAAGGAGAAATAAGACAGTAAAGCAGGGCTTTATACCTGATGAAAATTTTTAGGTTCAGTGCCATTTTCCTTAATCTTCCGCATCTTACGGCTCGCGATTAAATAATAGAGGCACAGTCCCAGGCCAGAACAAACAAGCATTCCGCCAATAGTAATCGCGTCGGCTGAATCTGGCGGAACCATCTGGATCAAAACCGCTCGACCGATGAAAACCGGCAGTCCCACCGCAATTAAAATTATTCCCCATTTCAAAGAGGAGAGGGTCTGAGTTTCTGGTTTTTGAGTATAAAGATATTTGATGTTTTCGTCCACCATCCCCTTATCAATCAGTTTAGCTCTGGTCTTATAATCCAGAATGTATTTAACAATAACCGCTACCCCCACAAACATAGCAATCAAGGGTATTATTTCCCAGGGGTGATCCATATTTACTCCTTTCCTTTAGGTTCTGGTTCATCTTTACATTAAATTAGACAGGACAGGCAAAAAAATGTTGCACTAAAGATTTAAAAAATGCAACTTTTCTTTTTTTAGGTGGTCTATTATATCAGGAAGGAGATAATGTCAGATACCAGGTCTCTTATCAATAGAATATTGTCTGGAGACCGGAATGCTTTCCGGAGCATTATCGAAGAGCACCAGCGCCTGGTCAGTCATATAGTTTTTAGAATGGTTTTTAATCAGAAAGACCGGGAGGACCTCTGTCAGGAGATTTTCGTTAAAGTTTACACTAATTTATCCGGCTTTCATTTTGGAGCTAAACTTTCCTCCTGGATTGCTAAAATCGCTTATAATACCTGTCTCGATTTCCTCGGAAAGAACAAAAAGAATCTCTATAATACTATTACACTGGAGAACATAGCTCAGAAGAATCTTATCGCAGGTGATTTTCCTCCGGATGAGTCTATTGAAAGGTTCGAGATATTTTACCTTCTGCAAAAAGAGATTGAAAAATTGCCAGTTCACTTTCGGACCATTCTAACCCTTTACCATCTGGAGGATATGAGTTATACTGAGATATCAAAGGTTATGCAGCTGCCGGAGGGGACAGTTAAAAGTTACCTTTTTCGGGCAAGAAGACTTCTAAGGGGAAAATTGATAAAAAAATATCAGAAGGAGGGTTTATGGAATTAAGACATCTGACAGAGGAAGAGATTCAGGATTATCTGGATAATATCCCTGGCTCCGGGAATAGTTTTGTGGAAGAGCATCTCAGGAGCTGTCAACTCTGTCAAAAAGCTTTAGAGGGATATAAAAGATTATATGCCGGCCTAAAAACAGATAAAGGTTTTGAGCTGTCTCCCGATTTTACTGAAAAGGTTTTTTCGAAACTTTCCCCGGTGTCGATATCTAAGTCTCGTTTGAATTACACCGAAATATTTCTGGTGATTTTAGGACTGATAGCCGGGATTTGTATCCCCCTGTATTTTATGGGCTGGAAATATATCAGTCAGAAAATAACCGCCATCCTCCAGCCGCAAATCAATCTCATCATTACTTCATGGGGTTTAGCAGAAAGAGGTCTGCAAAATCTAAATATAGATATAAACCTGCTTCTATTATCCGGTTTGACTTTGCTGATTATCTATCTGTTAGATTACATCATTTTTCGTAAAAGAATCCATTTCTTTTTCTGTTAATGGGTAAGTGCATGCGGGATACGGGAGGAAGCCACGCCGGAGAGGGATTTAGCTTCGCCTGATCCGAATTTGGATACCCGTGAACAAGCTCCACCCCCACGCAAATCTCTGGATGAACCTATTCCACTTGAGCATCTGGGGTGGTTTTGCGGTTTTACTTTTCTGGAGATTGAAAAAGTAATGACAGAATCCACCTGAGGCGGATTCTGTCCCTACAAATCTCTTTAAAAAAACTTTCCAATTTTTTTCTTGACATTTTTTGGTTTTTCAATATAATCATTACTAAAATAGTCTTGTTTGTGAAAAAAGTAACAAGGATTGTTAATAAATTGTGAGTTTATGTTTGAGAAGGATGAAAAGAAAATCTCCAGGCGGTCTTTTTTAGACCTCCTGATAGGCGGCTCGATAGTCGTGTCTGCCTTAGCAGTGCTTGGTGCGGTTATCACTTATGTTTACCCGCCAAAAAAAGAAGGTGGCGCAGAGAAAGCTGAGAGGGTGGAGGTGGCCCCTTTAGCTGATCTTCCAGTGGGGAAAGCCAAGCCAGTGGTCTATCAGGATAAAAATGTTATGGTGATGCATGTGAAGGCGGGGCTTTTTGCTGTGGATATGAGATGTACCCATTTAGGTTGTATGGTGGAGTGGGAAGAAAGTTCTCAGATTTTAAAATGCCCCTGTCATGCCGCTTTTTTTGATTATCAGGGTAAAGTCATCTCAGGACCGGCACCAAAGCCTCTTCCATTATATAAGGTAGAAGTGGCAAACGATATCATCTACGTTACCGGATTAGCTTAAAGATGGATGAAAAGAAAAAAAAGATAGGTCGAAAGGTAAGACACTGGACTGAGGAGAGGTTAAATCTCAGACAGGTGGTAGGGATTCTTTTAAATATCTTCCCGATAATCTATGGTGAATTAGACCAGAGATTAGATGTTAAAGAAGGGTTGCAAAAACTTCTCAAAAAGCCGGTTCCTAAAGGTCTTAGCTTTTTTCATTGCTTTGGGGGGATGACCTTTCTTCTATTTGTTATTCAGGTTATAACCGGGATACTCTTAGCAATATATTATAAACCATCAGCTGCTGATGCTTACAATAGTGTAAAATTCATCACTAACCAGGTTCCTCTGGGCTGGCTGGTAAGACAGATCCACGCCTGGGGTGCAAATCTAATGATTTTGACTTTGCTTATCCATATGCTCAGGGTATATTTTCACGGAGCTTTTAAAAATCCCAGAGAATTGAACTGGATGATAGGTGTGGTTTTACTTATTCTAACTCTTGGTTTTGGATTTACCGGTTATCTTCTGCCCTGGGACCAAAGGTCCTACTGGGGAACAACTGTAGGGACGGAGGTAGCAGGTGGTGTTCCTTTTATAGGTAGTTATCTTTTAATTCTTTTAAGAGGTAGCTTGAATGTGACCGGTGATACCTTAACCAGATTTTATGCAGTGCATGTCCTTATCCTTCCCTGGATAACCGCTCTGTTTTTAGCAGTTCATTTTGCGATAGTAAAAAGGCAGGGGGTTGCTAAACCTTTGTAAAAAATTAGTGAGACGTGAGAAGTTAGACGTAAGACGTGAGAGGTTAGATGGAAAAGGAAATAGAGAAAAGAGTTACAGAGGAAATAGAAGAAGGGAAGCCTTTTTTCCCGAATCATTTTCTCAAAGAGGTTATGGTTGCCTTTCTTCTTTTCGGGTTTATCCTGACTTTAGCGGTATTCTTCCCGTTCCCTTTTCACGAAAAAGCTAATCCGTTCCAGACCCCTGAAGGGATTAAGCCAGAATGGTATTTCTTAACCGGGTATCAGCTTTTGAAGTATGTCCCCAAAGTTGTCGGTATACTTGGGATTGGAGTTCTATTAATAATACTTTTTTTAGTTCCGTTTTTGGAAAGAAGTCCGGAGCGTCAGCCTTCTAAAAGAAAATTTGCCTGGTCCATTGGAATTGTGGTGATATTTTTTGCCCTTCTTTTTACAATTTTAGGATATCTATCTGAATCAACTAAAACTATTCTGGGAGAGAAATACCATTTCGATTTGAAAGGGGTGCCTCACAAAATCGAGGAGACAAAAAATAAGTGAGAATTAAAACTCTAAAAGAATTTTGCCTGATCATAGTAGCCCTTTTTCTCTTTACCCGCTTGGGCTGGTCCATAGATTTAGAGTCTTATTCCTGTATGGTCTGTCACGGGGATAAGAAAACAGAATATCTGAAAAGTATCCATCTGGAGAAAAATATCTTCTGTACTGATTGTCACGGTGGTGACCCATCCAGCCAGGATCCAGAAGTCTCGATGTCCTCAAAAGCAGGTTTTAAAGGGAAGTTGTCTAAAAAAGAAGCAGTATTGTTATGCGGGAATTGTCATTCAGATAAGAAAAGGATGAAGCAATACGGGGTATCTACTGATCAATTAGAATATTACCGGACCAGTCAACACGGAATTGCCCTTCTTGAGAAAAATGATCAAAATGTAGCCGGTTGTGTGGATTGTCATGGCAGTCATGCTATCAGTTCAGTTAAAGACCCTCAAAACCTGGTCTTTCCTACTAATCTTCCCCAAACCTGTTCAGTCTGTCATTCTGATAAAAAGCTGATGGATCGTTATCAGCTACCTTCTAATACCTTGGAGAAATATATCTCAGGAGTACACGGCAAAGCGCTTTTAGAGAAAAACGACCGTTCAGCACCTACCTGTGCCAGCTGTCATGGAAATCATGGAGCAACACCTCCAGGAGTAACGGAGGTGGGAAATGTATGCGGAAAATGCCACATAAATTCAGAGACCTATTTTGCTCAAAGCCCACATTTTGAAGCAATGCAGAGAAAGAAGATGTCCCAATGCACCTCCTGTCATGGGAATCATTCCATCAAATACCCTGAGATATCTATGTTTGATCGTATATGTGCAAACTGCCACGAGACTAACTCAGGTGCTTTTAAAAAAGGGCAGCAAATAAAATTTCTGATCCTGGAAGCGGATGAGGAGATTACTAAAGCTAAAAAGTTGATCGTGAAAGCTAATTCCAAGGGGCAGGATGTTTCCGGATATGAGAACCAGTTAGAGCAGGCGAATACGGATATGTTACAGGTTTTACCGGTAACTCATACTCTTAACCTCGCAGAAATAGAAAAGATCACCAACAATGCCAGAACTGTGGCTGGAGAGATATCCTCTTCCGTGAATAAATATTTTAAATCTCTGCGAATGAGGAAAGTGGGATTGGGTTTAGTATGGCTATTTATCTTTTTTGTGGTGATAATTCTTTACCTGAAGGTGAAAAGAGCAGATAAGGAATTTGAGTTAGAGCAGGAAAAGGAAAAAGAAAAGGTTTGATTTTGCTTTGATGCATCGGCATTAGGAAATGCCGAGGATATTTGGTTTCGGGAATTCTCGCCGTAGGGGAGCTTGAGACTATTCCCGAAGCATCAGAACAAATGTGTTGGGGCGGGTTTAAAACCCGCCCCAACGATCTCTTCATTGCACTTTTGTCTTTATCACCTTTTTAGCTGATTGTTGAATGCTCAGTTGAAGGAAGGACCTTTCTTTTTTCTGAAGTTCTTTTGTTATCTGCGGATATTCGGAAGAGATATCTTTTTTCTGCTCCGGATCATCTGTATAGTTGTAAAGAGAAGTGGTGGCGCCTATTCTGTCAACTAAGAAATAAGGCGGATCTACCCAGCCTATCCTTTTCCCGTCCACCATCATTGCAAATCCTTTATCCTCTGAGGAAAGAGAGAGGAGGTCCCTTCCCCAGGATTCGTGCAAAGCAGGTTTACCCAATAGACCTAAAATTGTAGGTAATAGGTCAGTCTGGCTGGCTACGGTTTTTATTCTCTCTGGCTCTTTCCCTAAAATCTCCGGGGAATAGATAAGACAGGCAATATGGAAGCGCTCTAAAGGTAGATCGCTCTGGCTCTGAAGAAGTCTGCCGTGGTCTGCTACCAAAACGAAGATGGTATTCTTAAAAAAAGCCTCTTTTTCTGCTTGATGGAAAAACTTGCCTAAAGCCCAGTCTGAATAATGAAAAGCGTTTAGATATTCGCTATTGGGGTAATCAGGAGGATAGGGCTTGGTTGCATTCCTGGGCACAGTAAAAGGCTCGTGATTACTTAAGGTAACTATCACCCCTAAAAAGGGATTATCTCCAATTCTGGAAAACTCCTCTATTGCCCGGCTGAAAACGATATCGTCGGGAACGCCCCATTTATTGGTAAATTCGTTTTTAGAGAAATCCTCCTGTCCGATAAAATAGTCAAAACCTTGTTGCCGGAAGAATCCTTCCATATTATCAAACAAAAGATCGCCGCCATAGATGAAGCTGGTTTTGTACCCTCTCTGTTTTAAAATTTTAGAAAGGGAGATAAACGGTTGATTATGTCCGGGAGCGGATCCGAAGGAATTAAACTTTTTCATCAGAGTTGTTCCAGGCTGAGAAGGAAAAGAGCATAAGATGGAAAGGAGCCCTCTATTGGTGCGGGTGCCTGTGGCAAAGAAGTTCTCAAATAAAATTCCCCTACGGGCTAAACTGTCAAAATGAGGGGTCAGGTCTAATTTACCACCTAAGGAGCCAACGTATTCTGCCAGCCAGCTTTCCAGAAAAACAATAACTACATTTGGATGTTTATGTTCATTTTCAGTTGAATCAATAAAGATATAACGGCGGATGGAGTTTAGAGAATCTTCGAGTCTCTCATTCTTTTGTAAAAGTAACTTTTGCACATGGGATAGAGCTTCCCTGTCATCTGAGAAGTGAAATTCAGCCAAATAATCTGGACTTGACTCCTTATGCTCGTCTAACATTGTTTTTCCCAGGGTATGAATGCCGTTTAGGGCTAACTGATTGGCAAAATCGTATTTTGAGAAATAAGCCAGCCCCCAGTCAATGGGAGCAAGTTTCAATCGACCCCTGGCAGAGAAAAATAATAGAAAAAGAGCTAAGATGAAGTAAAAGATTTCGTTCAGAAAAAAACGATTACTGCTTTTTTTAAAAAAGCTTCGACTGAGTTTTAGCATAAAAAATATGAAGATGAAGCAAATAAACGCCCAGAGGATAAGATAGGGAATAACTGGATAACTTGACCAGATAGAATAAAAGACAAAATCAGGACGGTCTAAATATTCTAAAGCCCAGTGGTTCAGACGAGTTCCAAATTCGCTAAAATATTCCAGATCTACTAAAGAGAGTAAAAAAAGGAAACTCAAACCTAAGAAAATTAAAAAGAGGGTTAGATTTCGAGTTAGCTTCAATCGAAAGGTGTTTATGAAGGGAAAGGAGCTTAAAATAAAAAAAGGAATAAGAAGATAACTTAAGACCACCATATCAAAACGAGCACCGATGATAAAAGATTGAAATAATATGGATGAAGGGATTCCGGAGGCAAGATTGTGATATCTTAAAAGAAAACCCAGTCGGAATAGTCCTAAGAATATAACTCCTGAAAAGAAAAGGAGAGCAAAAAAAAGAATTGTCTTCGGAGGGGATAAAAGATGAACTATTTTTTCAAATTTTTTCTGCATCGGATTAAAAGTTAAAAAAATAAACTCTAAAGTCAAGTTTTAAAGGAGTTATTTCCGTCGGGTCAGGGGACCCGACAAGCACATTGAAAGTCAAATCTGAAAGAATCGTAGTGCGACCCAGCTTGTCCCGCCATTGGCGGGATCAGGGTCGCTTCCAACCAAGGTAGCCGCAGACTTTAGTCTGCGTTAAGCTGCTTATTTGCCATATCCCGCAACCTGAAGGTTGCGGCTACCATTATTTTTACCCTTCCTCGATGGGGAGGAGTAAGGGGGCATAGTCTCACTGACCCTCTCCCGCAAGCCGTTAATCCGCCTGAGGTGGATTGGCTCGTAGAGGGGAGAGGGAAATTACTTAGGAATCGCCAATGTCGATGCACTCTATGTCAAATAATAGTTCTAAACCTCCCCTAAGGTCCACTTCTTAAATTCGAGAAACGGATCCGTAGGAAGAGAGGGGACTCTTCTTTCCTCTCCTTTCTAAGGAGAGGAAAAGGGTGAGGTTTTATCTTCCATCTTTTTTTCTTTTATCCGTCATTCGGAATACATTATTCGTCATCTTATTCAAAAATTTTATGCTTGACTTAGGCAATTCTAAATTTCTATCTTGAACTGTGGTAGAAATAAATTTTTAAAAATTATTGATAGTCAGGAGGAGTTATGTCTGAGGAATTAAAATTTGAGGAAGTTCCAGTGGAGAAACTGAGATGGAGATGTGATCCGGTAAGCTTGAAGTTGAATTCCACGGATGATGTGGAAGCCTGCGAGGGGATTATCGGACAGGATAGGGCTATTCGGGCTATAGGATTGGGGTTAGAGATAAAAAGCGTGGGATATAATATTTTCGTTACTGGTCTGGTGGGAACTGGCAGGACCACTACTATCAAGCATCTTTTAGAAAAACTGGAAAAAGTGGAAAAAACTCCGGATGATAAATGCTATGTAAATAATTTTAAGAATCCAGATATGCCCAAGGTGGTAAGCCTTCCAGCCAGCAAAGGGATTATTTTTAAAAAAGATATGGAAGATCTGGTCACAGCTTTAGCCAGAGGGATACCGGAGGTTTTCGAGAGCGAGGTTTATCAACGTCGCAAGAAAGAGCAGCTTAACGCTTATCAATTAAGCCAGAAAAAGATGATTAGCGATTTCGAGAAAAAAGTAGCTAAAGAGGGATTCGCTTTAGTTCAGGTTCAGTTAGGTCCTTTTATCAAGCCAGATTTAGAGCCGTTGATAGAGAACAAACCCATGGCTATAGGGAAATTGGAAGTGCTAACTGATGAAGGGAAGTTTCCAGAAGAGAACTTAAATTCTTTAAGAGAAAGATATTCTCAGTTAAGTGAGGAGATGGAGAAGGTATTTCGGGAAACCAGAGTCAAGGCTAAGGAATTAGAACAGGCTCTAAATGAGTTAGATAAAGAGGTGATCTCCCCGATGGTGAAAGAACATATTCAAGAGATCAAGACCAAGTATGAAGGGAATAAAAAGATAGATGAATACCTAAATGAGGCTCAAGAGGATATTTTAGCCGAATATCAAAAATTCAGAGATAAAAAGGAAGAATCTTCTGAAGGAGCTATTCCGGGCTTACCCTCCTTAAAACCAGAGGAGCCATTCAGGGAATATGAGGTGAATGTAATAGTGGATAACAGCGAGATCAAAGGAGCTCCAATTATAATCGAGACCAGCCCCACCTACCGCAATCTTTTCGGAACGATCGAAAGGAGTTTTGACCGTACGGGTGCTGGCAGGACCGATTTCACCAAAATAAAAGTTGGCTCTTTTTTGAGAGCGAACGGAGGGTATTTAGTTTTAAATGCCATAGATGCTTTAGTTGAGCCAGGGGTCTGGCAAGCTCTGAAAAGAACAATGCGTAACGGGATAGTGGAGATTCAGACCTATGACCCGTTCTATTTTTTCTCCGCTTCAGCTCTAAAGCCCGAGGCGATTGAGTCTGAAGTAAAAGTGGTGATGATTGGAGACCCTTATATTTACCAGACCCTTTATCAGTTGGATGACGATTTCAGGAAGGTCTTCAAGGTGAAGGCAGATTTTGATCTGGTAATGCCTAAAAAAGATGATACCATCTGGGAATATGCTACATTTATTCGCAAAGTCTGCAAGGATGAGAAACTCAAACCCTTTGACAAAAGCGCCATAGCTGCAGTAGTAGAGTTTGGAGTAAGATTAGCTGGCAGGCAGACTAAGCTTTCCACCAGATTCAATGTGATAGCAGACTTAATCCGGGAGGCAAATTACTGGGCTTGCACTGAGAAAACCAAAAGGGTTTCAGGTAAACATATAGAGAAAGCGAATGAGGAATGGAAAAAAAGGGTGAACCTGCCTGAGGATAAAATCCAGGAGATGATAGATGAAGGAACTATAATGGTCGATACCGAAGGTTCAGTGCTGGGACAGGTGAATGGTCTTTCGATCTATGACTTGGGACAATATATGTTTGGTAAGCCCACCCGGATAACAGCCCGCACCTCCATAGGCAGGATCGGGGTGATAAATATAGAAAGAGAAGCGGAGCTTTCTGGACGCACTCATAACAAAGGGGTATTGATTTTAAGCGGATTTTTACAAGGGAGATATGCTCAGGATAAACCCCTGGTGGTGAATGCCAGCATCTGCTTTGAGCAATCTTATTCTGGAGTAGATGGTGATTCAGCTTCTTCCACAGAGATTTATGGGATTCTATCAAGCCTCTCTGAGCTACCTATAAGACAGGATGTAGCAGTTACCGGCTCAGTGAATCAGAAAGGGGAGATTCAACCTATTGGTGGAGTCAATCAGAAAATTGAGGGTTTTTTTGATGTATGTAAATCTAAAGGCATGACCGGGACTCAGGGGGTAATTATCCCTCATCAGAATGTAGAAGATTTGATGTTACGTCAAGATGTGGTCGAAGCGGTTAGAGAAGGTAAATTCCGCATCTATTCCATCAAGACTATAGATCAGGGGATTGAAATTCTTACTGGGGTAAGAGCCGGTAAAAGGAAAGAGGATGGGACATTTGAAGAAGAGAGTGTAAATTATTTGGTGGATAAAAAGCTAATGGAATTTGCTCAAAAGTGGAGAGAATACTCAATCGGGGAAAAGGCTTGAGATAAACGTCTCTTATCCATTTTAATTAAAGAAGATAAGTTTAATGTCCGGGTTTATCCCGGATGTTTTGTTACTTTATTAGTTGACAATCAAATAACTTCTCAATTTATTAAGGGTATAATAATTAGAGGTAGGTGCAAGTCCTACGGTGGCTACGCCAGACGCAGTCTCCATCTCTCGGACTTCAGCTTGCGAGATATGGAGTGCATCGTCCGTGACAATGCCATATCTTGACGCAGACTAAAGTTTGTGGCTACCAGGTATAAACAATGGTTGGTAAAGTTATTTCACATGATGAACTCACCCTGAATCCCTCTCTTAAGAAGAGAGGGACTTTCGCTCCCCTTCTCTTGGTAAGAGAAGGGGTTAGGGGATGAGTTCGAGATCGACAGGAAGAAGAGCCTTATGATTGGCAAAACCATTTCTCATTACAAAATCTTAGAAAAGCTGAGTGAAGGGGGTACATCCCAAAACTGCCCACGAGCGCTTCTTTAGCGAGTGATAGCAGTTTTGCGGATCCCGCTGAAGCGTAAGCGGGAGGTGTGGTCTATGATTGGTAAAACCATTTCACATTACAAAATCTTGGAAAAACTGGGTGAGGGTGGAATGGGTGTGGTCTATAAAGCCCAGGATACCAAGTTAGATAGAATTGTGGCGTTAAAGTTTCTGCCAAAATCCCTTTTGTGTGATGAAGAATCCAAGCAAAGATTTGCTAATGAAGCCAAAGCCGCATCTGCCTTAGACCATCCCAATATCTGCACAGTTTTTGAGATAGATGAAGTTGAAGATGAATGCTTTATCTCCATGGCTTACATTGAGGGGCAAAACCTAAAACAGAGAATCGAATTAACTCCATTGAAAATAGATGAAGCCATAGACCTAGCCATTCAGGTTGCAGATGGTTTACAACAGGCGCACGAGAAAGGGATTGTTCATCGGGATATCAAAAGTGGCAATATTATGATAACCTCAAAAGGTCAAGCGAAAATAATGGATTTCGGCTTAGCCAAGTTAGCCGGACAGACCAGGCTTACTAAAACCGGGGCTACAATGGGCACTATGCCTTATATGTCACCCGAGCAGGCGAAAGGAGAAAAAACTGACCAGCGAACAGACATTTGGTCTTTGGGGGTTGTTTTGTATGAGATAGTAACAGGACAATTGCCCTTTAAGAGCGAATATGAGCAAGCAGTAATTTATTCCATTATGAATGAAGAGCCTGAGCCAATGACCGGTTTACGCACTGGTGTGCCAATGGAATTGGAACGCATTGTCTCTAAGGCGCTGGAAAAGAAAAAAGATGACCGTTATCAGCACGTAGAAGAGATGTTAGTTGATTTGCGTAGATTAAAAAGGGATACTGACAAAGTTTTGCCCAAAACACCCCAAAAATTCCAGTTACCTGAAGATAGAGAAAGAAAAAAAGCACAAAGCAGACGGCTAATTTATGGAACATTGGCAGTAGTAATGATTATTCTTGCTATTATTTCGATTTTTTTCAATAAATTCATTAGAAAAGAGTCATTCAAACAAATTCAACCCACCCATCGGCAAATTACCTTTACTGGAAAAGTTTGGTTTCCCTCTATTTCTCCGGATGGCAAATTCGTGGCTTATGTTTCTGAAATATCTCGAACCGAAAAGAAGGTATTAGTGCAAGATTTAACTGGCGGGCAACCCCTTGAGGTATTCAAGGACCAGCGTATATTTCAATTGGAATGGTCTCCTGATGGTTCTGAAATACTGATTTCCGCTTATAATGATTCCGTTCTGGGCTCCTATATCGTACCTCGACTTGGTGGAACTTCTCGAAAGATGGGGTACTTTCCTTATGTAAGTTGGTCTCCGGATGGTTCTCGCTTTGCTGGAGGTTACACATCACAAAAACGCATCTGGTTCTGGAATAAATCCAACGGTGATACAACTTCAATCTCACTTAAAGGGTCTTATATATGGTTTAAAGATATTGATTGGTCCCCGGCAGGGAATCGGCTATTATTTGTTACGGAAGGAGAGAAGTACGTTACCATTTGGACAATTACAACTGACGGAACCCAGCAATATAAGATTGTAGAAGATAGCTTTTATCTTTTTTCTCCACGCTGGGATTCAAAGGGGGATGCTATCTATTATTTACGTTCGCAGGGCCAAACAGCGGATTTAATGAAAATAAGAATTGACACAAAGACTGGAAAAGTGAAAGGAACTCCAATTCCAGCACAGACCGGCTTACAGGCTGGCAGTTGGTTTACACTTTCGAGAGATAACAAGCAATTGCTTTATACCCGGGTGCAGTCTTTCTCAAATCTCTGGCTGGCGACTTATGAGGGTAAAGGAGATACAAAAACTATTAAAACAAAACAGCTAACCACAGGTACCTCTTCGTTCGCTTCTCCGAGTATTTCTCCGGATGGAAAAAAAATTGCCTTTAGTGTAGGAGAACCATCTGAGTCTAATATCTTCGTTATGCCGATAGAAGGTGGCCAAATCCAGCAACTAACTTTTCTCCATTGGGACAACTACGGTCCAGTCTGGTCTCCAGATGGAAAAAAGATTGCTTTTGGCTCTAATCAAACTGGTGCTCCGAAGGTGTGGAAGGTCAATGCAAGTGGGGGAACCCCTGTTGTTTTCAATAAGAGCGAGTTGTCTACAACTTTTAGACTCACTTGGGCTCCTGGCTCTGAAATTCTTTATCAGAGACCGGGGAATAGAAACTTTTATTTTCTCAATCCAAATACAGATGAGGAAAAACCTTTAGTTAAAAACGATTCCGTTGGCTGGTTGTTTAATCCAGAGTATTCACCAGATGGGAAGAAAGTTGCAGTATATTGGAATCGCAGGCCAGTCCGCGGACTTTGGATCATATCCCTGCAGGATTCTTCTCAAGTTTTACTGCATCCTGGATTCATTTTTCCGATAGGGTGGTCATCAAACGGGAATTGGGTTTATAGTTTGAATGATGCCGAAAAACCTTCAGAGATATTAATGATACCTGTGAGTAGTGGTGAAGCCAAAACATTTTTGACTCTCCCTTTTGAAAAGATTGGTGCCATCAGTATGTCTCCGGACGGAAAGAAGATAATTTGCACAATATCTGAAACCCAATCAGATGCCTGGCTAATGGAGAATTTCGACCCTGAGGTGAAGTGAGTTTATGATTGGAAAAATAATTTCTCATAATGAAATCACCCTTAATCCCTCTCTTAGGAAGAGAGGGACTCAAACTCCCCTTCTCTTACAAAGAGAAGGGGGTGGGGGATGAGTTCGAAAACGACGAGAAGAAAAATCTAATGATTGACAAAATAATTTCCCATTACAAAATCTTAGAAAAGCTGGGCGAGGGTGGTATGGGTGTGGTCTATAAAGCCCAGGACACCAAGCTGGATCGGATTGTGGCTTTGAAGTTCTTGTCTCCTCACCTTCTTTGTGATTTAGAGGCCAAGACAAGGTTTGAGCATGAAGCCAAAGCTGCGTCTGCACTAAATCACACCAATATCACTACAATTTATGAGATAGATGAAGTTGAGGATGAATGTTTTATTGCGATGGAGTTCATCGAGGGGAAATCCATAAAACAGTTTTTGAAAGAAAAAACTTTTACTCTAAAGGAAGTTCTGGATATAGCCATTCAAATAGCAGACGGTCTGAATATCGCTCACAGAAAAGGTATTATTCACCGGGATATCAAATCAGATAACATAATGGTGGCTAACGAGGGTCTGGTCAAGATAATGGATTTTGGATTAGCCAAACTCAGAGGAGCTTCTGGGTTAACCCAGACAGGTTCTACGGTTGGCACAATAGCTTATATGTCCCCGGAACAAGCACAAGGAATTGAGCTGGATCAGCGTTCAGACATTTTTTCTTTTGGTGTGGTTTTATATGAGATGATAACCGCTCAACTTCCCTTTAAGGGAGAGCATCCTGCGGCGATAATTTATTCTATTTTAAATGAAACACCAGAGCCATTGGCAAGGTATGAAAGGAATGTTCCGGAAGGGCTGCAGATAATAATAGATAAGGCACTGGAGAAAAACCGGGAGGTGCGTTATCAGAATGTGGATGATTTAAGGATTGATTTAGCAAAAAAGAGAAAGGAACTTGAAATGTTAGGTGTGTTTGCTCCGACAGGAAAACCTCAGCCTTCCATCGCAGTGCTACCGTTTACTAATTTAAGTGCAGATAAAGAGCAGGAGTACTTCTGTGATGGAATGGCAGAGGAGATCATCAATGCGCTCACGCAGTTGGAAGGTTTGCGCGTAGTTGCTCGAACTTCGTCTTTTTCGTTCAGAGGTAAGGAAATAGATATCCGCGAGATTGGCAGGAAGCTGAATGTGGAGAACTTGCTTGAAGGGAGTGTACGGAAAGCGGGAAACAGGGTGCGCATTACCGCCCAGCTTATTAATGTAGCTGACGGCTATCATCTCTGGTCAGATAAATACGATAGAAACATAGAAGACATCTTTGCAATACAGGATGAAATATCTCTGGCAATTGTGGACAGATTAAAGGTGAAGCTTTTAAAAGAAGAGAAAGCGAAACTGGTGAAGCGGTTTACCGAAAACCAGGAAGCTTATAACCTGTATTTGAAGGGCCGTTATTTCTGGAACAGACGCTATGAAGGAGGACTACAAAAGGGGATTGAGTTCTTTCAGCAAGCTATTGAAAAGGACCCACTCTACGCACTGGCCTATGTAGGAATGGCTGACTGTTATATCTTGTTAGGGCATTTTGGCTGGCTTCCTCCAAAAGAGGCCTATCCGCGAGCAAGAACTGCCGCGGAGAAAGCTTTGGAGATTGATGACAAGTTCGCCGAGGCTCATACCTCAATGGGTTGGATTCGAACGTTCTATGACTGGGACTGGGTTGGTGCTGAAGAGGAATTCAAGCGTGCCCTTAATCTCAATCCAAACTATGCGACAGGGTACGAATGGTACGCGGTGTCTTTAGCACCAATGGAACGATTAGATGAAGCATCGATATTATTGAAACGGGCTCTTGAGTTGGATCCCCTTTCCCTGATGATAAGCACAGTTGTAGGACTTGGATTGTATTGGGCGCGCCAGTATGATGAAGCATTAGATCAATATCGAAGAACGCTCGAGATGGACCCGAACTTCTCCTTAGCCTATCTTTTTCAGGGATTTAACTTTGTTGGCAAGGAAATGTGGAAAGAAGCGATTGCATCTTTGAAAAGGTTCGTGGCGCTATCCATGAACAGCCCAATCGGAATAGGGCATCTTGGATTAGCCTATGCTCTGTCGGGACAAACAGATGAAGCGCTAAAAATGCTTGATGAATTGAATGAACTATCAAAAAAAAGGTATGTTTCGTCTTTATACAAAGCGCTGATCTATGGTGGACTGGGTAAGAAGGATCAAGCATTTGAATACCTGGATAAGGCTTATGATGAGCGAGAGTCTTGGATGGCTACTCTCAAAACCGCTCCCTTTATGGATAGTCTGCGCTCTGATCCCCGTTATGAGGTGCTGCTTAAGAAGATAGGATTGGAAAAATGATCGGGAAAACGATATCACATTGCGAACTCACCCTAAATCCCTCTCTTGAGAAGAGAGGGACTTATACCCCCTTCTATTTTTAAGAGAAGGGGTTAGGGGATGAGTTCTATAAAGAGAATATTTAAAAATGATTGGTAAAACCATCTCACATTATAAGATTTTAGAAAAGCTCGGCGAGGGTGGGATGGGTGTGGTCTATAAAGCTCAGGATATAAAGCTTGATAGAGTCGTAGCTTTGAAGTTTCTTCCCAAACATCTTCTGTGTGACGAAGAAGCCAAGACTAGGTTTGCGCATGAAGCCAAAGCAGCGTCAGCGTTGAATCACACCAATATCACCACTATTTATGAGATAGACGAAGTGGAGGGTGAATGCTTCATCTGTATGGAATATGTCGAGGGTAAATCTCTTAAAAAGCTGATTAAGGATAAAACTCCATCACTGAAAGAAGTTTTAGAGATCGCTACTCAGATTGCAGAAGGATTAAATATAGCTCACAAGAAGGGGATAGTTCATCGGGATATTAAGTCAGATAATATAATGGTTACCGAAGAAGGCTTAATCAAGATAATGGATTTTGGATTGGCTAAGCTCAAAGGTGTGTCTGGTTTGACCATAGCTGGAACAACTTTAGGGACAATACAATATATGTCCCCGGAGCAAATTCAGGGGTTGGAGATTGACCAGCGTTCAGATATCTTCTCATTTGAGGTAGTCTTGTATGAGGCGATAACCGGACAACTACCCTTCAGAGGTGATTATGAAGCTACTATAATTTATTCTATAATAAATGATACACCGGAACCATTAGAAAAATATAATGGGGGTATTCCAGAAGGGTTGCAGAGAATAGTTGATAGGGCATTAGCGAAGAAGCGGGAAATGCGTTATCAAAGCGTGGATGAATTACGAGCTGATTTAATAAAAATTATAAAAGGACTTGAGACATTGACTGCCCAAGTAGTTTCTTCAATGGAAAGACCTCAGCCTTCCATAGCTGTTCTACCATTTATCAATGTGAGCGCTGACCCGGAGCAGGAGTATTTCTGTGGTGGTGTAGCTGAAGAGATAATCAATGCTCTCTCCCATATAGAGGGTTTGCGCGTTGTTGCCCGGACTTCAGCTTTTGTCTTCAAGGGAAAACATGAGGATATCCGTGAAATAGGAAAAAAGTTGAACGTAGAAACTTTGTTAGAAGGTAGTGTGCGGAAGATAGGAAACCGTGTACGTATCACGGTCCAACTTATAAATGTAGCCGATGGATACCACCTCTGGTCTGAGAAATATGACCGTAATGTAAGTGAAATGTGCTGTCCGGAAGATATCTTTGCTATACAGGATGAAATCTCCATAGCAATTGTGGATATGTTAAAGGTTAAACTTCTAATGAAGGAAAAAGCTTTTCTACTAAGGCGTTATACGGATAATCTTGAAGCCTATGACCTTTATTTAAAAGGTCGCTACTTCTGGAATAAAAGGACAAGTGAAGGATTTCTGAAAGGTCTTAATTATTTTAATATAGCTATCGAAAAAGACCCCACTTACGCTCTGGCCTATGCAGGAATAGCTGATTGTTACAGTATGCTTGGACATTATGATTATCTCCCTCCCATAGAGGCTTATCCAAAAGCAAAAGCAGCAGCAGAGAAGGCATTAAAAATAGATGAAAACCTGGCTGAAGCTCATACCTCTCTGGCATATATCAAAATGTATTACGATTGGGACTGGTTAGCTGCTGAGAGGGAATACAAGAGAGCCCTAGAGCTTAATCCAACTTACGCCACAGCATATCAATGGTATGCGGAATCCTTAGCGCTTACGGGAAGATATGACGAGTCTGTCGCAATGGGTAGACGAGCCCTGAAGCTTGATCCTTTGTCTCCTATTGTGGGCGCCAATCTGGCAGCTTTTTACTGGCTTGCCCGCAAGTATGATGACGCAATAGCTCAGTATCAAAGGGCTCTTGAGATGGAACCAAACTCTGCTGTAACTCATATGTTTCTCGGTATGACATACGCGTCAAAAGGTTTATATAACGAGGCTGTTGCAGAAATGCACAAGGGGATAGAGCTTTCAGGAGGTGATGATTCACCAAATCTGGGGTGGCTAGGAGCGGTATATTCAAAACAGGGCAACAAAGAGCAAGGGAAGAAAGTACTGGACAGCGTAGTTGAGCTCTCGAATAAGAAATACATCTCTCCGTTGAGTATAGCCTTAAATTACCTATGTCTTGGTAAAAATGAGCAGGCATTCGAATGGTTAGAAAAGGCTTACCAGGAGAAAGACCACTGGATTATTACCCTGAAAGTTTTCCCAATGTTTGATAATCTCCACTCGGAGCCGAGGTTCAAATCGTTACTAAAGAAGATAGGATTATAAAAATGATTGGTAAAACTATATCACATTATAAGATCCTTGAAAAGTTAGGTGAAGGTGGCATGGGTGTGGTCTATAAAGCCCAGGATATCCAGCTTCAACGATTAGTTGCTTTGAAGTTTTTACCGCCGCATATTGCTGACCATCCCGAAGAAAAAGCTCGCTTTATCCACGAGGCACAATCTGCTTCGGCTCTGAATCATCCTAATGTTACCACGATTTATAGTATAGAAGGTAGTCCTGAGGGGTTATTTATTGCAATGGAATATATAGAAGGAAAAACAGTAAAGGAAATTGTAGAGAAAGAACCTCCATCTATTAAAAAAGTTCTGGAGATTGCCATACAGGTTTGTGAAGGACTGGCATCTGCCCATAAGAAGGAGATAATCCATCGGGATATAAAATCAGATAACATTATGGTCACCAGAGAGGGGCAGGTTAAGATAATGGATTTTGGGTTGGCCAAGCTAAAGGGGGCTACCAAGCTGACCAAGACTGGCTCAACCTTAGGGACTGTTGCTTATATGTCGCCGGAGCAGGCTCAAGGAGAAGAGGTTGACCAGAGGAGTGATATTTTCTCTTTTGGAGTGGTTTTATATGAGCTTTTGACCGGGAAATTGCCTTTTGGAGGAGAGCATCACGCTGCAATTATCTATTCCATACTAAACGAAGAGCCACAGCCGATAGCTCGTTATAACAACAAAGTTTCAACTAAGTTAGAGGAGATAGTTTCTAAGGTACTGGCAAAGGACAGAGAAGAAAGGTATCAACATATTGATGATTTGTTAGCAGATTTGAGAAGGGAGAAAAAAGCTTTAGATTATACTAAGAGTGGTATAGTTCCTACAGGGGTTATATCACCCAAACCTAAGAAAAAATTACTTCCATTTATAGTTCCCGCCTCCATCGTTTTTATCCTGATTTTACTTTTCTTAATTCTTAAACCTTTCAAATTTGAGATAGTTCCAGAGGATAAAGCAATTGCCAAAGGAAACACTTTAGCCATAATGTATTTTGAGAATTTAGCAGACAGAGAGGATAAGGAAAGATTAGGAGAGATTGTAACTGAGCTTTTGATAACTGACCTTTCTGAATCTCAATATATGAATGTGGTTTCGAGCCAACGGCTATATGATATATTGAAGTTATTGGGAAAAGAAGGAGTCAAGATAATAGACAAAAGTGTTGCTTCAGAAGTGGCGACAAAGGCTGGAGCCAAATGGATGCTTCTGGGGAAAATCCTAAAGGTTAAGCCGCAAATGGTGATAACCGCTCAATTGGTGGATGTAAAGAGTGGAGAGGTAAAGGCATCTCAAGATGTCACTGGAGAGATGAAAGAAGATGTATTTTCAATGGTTGATAAATTAACTACCGAAATCAAAAAAGACCTTTCGCTTCCTGCTCCAGCCCAGTTGGAAAAGGAACGGTCAGTAGCAGAGGTGACCACCCATTCACCCGAAGCATATCGTTACTATCTGGAGGGTGTTGACTATGGTTTCAAGTTTTATTCTACAGAGGCTGAGAAAAGCTTAAAGAAAGCACTGGAGCTTGATTCTACCTTTGCGATGGCATATATGAGGTTAGCTCAGCTTAAAAGTGGCGAGGAGCGGAAAAGATTAACCGCTAAAGCAGTAAAATACTCGGACAAAGCCAGTCAGAAGGAAAGATATTCTATAAAGGGTTGGGAAGCGTATGTGTCAGGGAATTACAGTGAGGCGATTAAAGAACTGCAAAAGATAGTGGAACGTTATCCTGACGAAAAAGAGGCATTTTATACCTTAGGGGCCTCCATTTATGCTGATAAGCTCCACGAGTTCAAAGAGGCAATTTATTACCTTAACAAAGCCATTCAGATAGACCCTCTCTATAAGGTTGCATATAATGCACTTGCCTATGCTTATAATGAAATCGGGGATTTTGATAAATCCATCTGGGCGATAAACAAGTATATAGAATTAGCCCCGGATGAGCCTAATCCTTATGATTCAAGAGGCGACCTTTATGCCTGGAATGGCAAACTTGACCAGGCGATAGAATCATACAAAAAAGCTTTAGAGATAAAACCGGATTTCTATATGTCTCGGTTCAAACTGGGGGATATGTATCTTTTGAAAAAGGATTATGCCCAAGCGGAAAGTTGTTTTGAGGCACTTTCTTCCAGCAGTGAGAAACTCTGGAGATCAGCGGGAAGATTATATTTGGTTTTGATTCCCCTATACCAGGGAAAATTTGAAGATGCCCTCAAGCTTTTGGACGACGGCATTGCCGCAGACAGAATGGAACAGGCTGAGGGAGTGATGAATGCATATAAACATTTCGGGAAGGCATTTCTTCTCTATGAAAGGCAGAAAAAGATGTCTTTAGCATTCAAGGAAGAAGAAATAGGCATGGAAATATACAAAAAAGCCAAACCTGATGACCCGGTATATGGCAGGGATGGTTACGCTTATCTTCTGGCAAAGAGCGGAAGAATCGCGGAAGCTGAAAAGCTGATGCGGGCTTTGAAAAAGGACCTTGAAGGAAAGGATTCAACCTGGATGTATTCTTACTGGGGGACTTTGGGCGAAATTGAGTTAGTCAAAGGGGACACCAACATGGCATTGAACTATTTAGAAAGAGTATACAGAGACTTACCAACTCCGTCCTTTGATCTCCGTTGTAATCTGGCGGAAATTTACTTGAATAAAAGTAGGTTGGACGAGGCAGTAAGTCAATTAGAAAATGCACTTTCAAGATATGATGATGACAGAGTATGGGGTACCACAGCAGTGAAAGCTTATTATCTTTTGGGTCTGGCTTATGAGAAATCAGGCTGGAACAGAAAGGCGATTGAGAAATATGAGGAGTTTCTGGATATCTGGAAAAATGCAGACCCGGGGATAAAAGAAGTTGAGGATGCGAAGGAGAGATTGAAAAAACTCAAAGTAGCCAGTAGATAGTAGACAGTAGACAGGGGTAGCCGCAAGCTTTAGCTTGCGATTAAATAACTCACCTTAAATCCCTCTCTTAAAAAGAGAGGGACTTACTCACCCCTTCTCTTATTAAGAGAAGGGGACAGGGGATGAGTTTAAAAGTGCAGACTAAAGTCTTCGGCTACCAGAACTTAAAGCATACAGTAGACATTAGATAGGGTGTAGGGGCACGTCGTGCCGTGCTCCTGCCTTTGTTTATCTAAATCTATTTGACAAATAAATTTCATTTCTACTATATTTAGCTTTGTAGAGTTAAGATGAGAGAGAAAAGTTTGACTCAGATTGAGAAAAAAGGAACGCAGGAGAAAGTAAGAGTAGCTTTCAGCTCACTTCTGGCTGCTATTTTTCTTACTCTTACCAAACTTATTGTAGGTATTATTACTCAGAGCTTAGGGATAATTTCTGAGGCGGCTCATTCTGCCTTAGACTTAATAGCAGCCGGGATGACTTATTTTACGGTAAAGCGGTCTGACAAACCTGCGGATGCCGAACATCATTATGGACACGGTAAATTTGAAAATCTCTCAGCTCTCTTAGAAGCGATTTTACTACTGATAACCTGCGCCTGGATAATCTTTGAAAGTATTAAAAGGATGTTTCACCCAGTTAAGATTAAGGTTATCCCCATAAGTTTTGTGGTACTGATAATCGCGATTGTAGTTGATTTCTCCAGGTCCACAGCCCTCTCAAAGATGGCTAAAAAATATCAGAGCCAGGCTCTGGAAGCAGGTGCCCTGCACTTTCAAAGCGATATCTTTAGTTCCTTGGTTGTGATCTTAGGGCTTGTTTTTGTTAAATTTGGCTTACCGGTAGCTGATCCGCTTGCAGCTCTGGGCGTGGCTTTATTGGTCCTGCGTGCTTCCTGGAAATTGGGTAAGAGGACGGTAGATGTGCTCTTAGATCGGGCACCAGAAGGGTTAGACCAGAAAATCAAGGAAATGATTCAATCAATTCCCCAGGTCAGCTCCGTCTCGAGATTACGGCTAAGAAGAGCCGGCAGTCACTATTTTCTGGATATGAATGTTATGCTTGAAAAAGACAGTTCTTTAGAAAAGGCTCATCAAATCACTATTCAGATAGAGGAAAAAGTTGCTTTGCTTCTGCCAAATTCAGATGTAATAGTCCATACTGAACCAGAAGAAGGAGGGGGGTTCTTGGAAGAGAAATCTGAGCTTTTCAAAGAGGGACAGGAGGAGAAAAGAATAGTCCTGGAGATCTTGAATCAGCACTTTGACCAGTTCGTTGAATTCCACGATCTTACTTTCAGAAGAACAGGGGATTCGAGGTTGGTTAATCTGCATTTAGTTGTGCCCAAAGGTATAAAGATCGAAGATGCCCATAAGTTGTGTGACCATCTGGAAAATGATATTAAAGATAGACTGGGTGAGTCCGAGATTACCATCCATATCGAGCCCTGTGAGGGTGAATGTAAAACCTGCGAGCAGGAATGCGAAAGAAAGATAAAATTAAAGGGGAAAAAGAAGATGATGACTAAATTTAAAGGGAAAGCCTGGGTGGCTGGGGATGATATAGATACTGACCAGATCTATCATGGGCAGTATCTTCCTTTAACCGATCCTCAGGAGATGAAAAAACATGCGATGGAGTTTGTGCCCGGGTTTGAGAAATTCAGCCAACAGGTAAAAACGGGTGATATTATCGTAGCAGGCAAGAACTTCGGCACTGGCTCTTCCCGTGAACATGCGGTTATATGTTTAAAGGAAAATGGGGTAAGCTGTGTGGTGGCAGATTCCTTTGCCCGAATTTTTTATCGAAATGCTATAAATTTAGGGTTTCCTCTATTAGAATGTCCGGGTATATCCAAGAACGTTAAAACTGGAGACCAGTTAGAAATAGATACTTCCTCAGGTGAGGTTAGAAATTTAGCTACAGGGAAAACTATGACAGGTCGCCCACTTTCCGGATTGGAATTGGAGATAACTGAAAAGGGAGGGTTACTGAATTATCTGAAAGGCACGAATGCGTCTTGAGAAACGGCAAAAGCGCTCTCCCTGTCATTGCGAGGAGATCATTTAACCGACGAAGCAATCCATCAACAGGAAAACGTGACCATCTTTCGTTTATCGTGACTGTATAAAATGGAACTGTAGGGGAGGGGCTTGTCCCCTCCCGATTTTTAAGGCGACCCCCAAAGGGTCGCACCACGAAATGCAAAAGAGCGAGGAGACCTTATCCCTGAATTATCTGAAAGGGAAGTAAAGGAATTGTCGACGGCAATGAAGAAAGGGGATATATTTGAGATTTCTATTACTGATTTAGCTTATGGGGGGAAAGGGGTAGGTAAAATCGATGGGCTGGTAATTCTGATAAGAGGGGGACTTCCCGGTGATACCCTTAAAGTCAGAGTAAAAAGAAAGAAAAGGAACTTCGCTGATGCGGAATTAATTGAGGTTCTGAAAAGCTCAGAGCAAAGGATTGATCCAATTTGTTCTCACTTTAGTCTGTGCGGAGGTTGCACCTGGCAGAACTTGAATTATGAATCCCAGCTTTATTATAAAACAAAAACCGTTAAAGATAGCTTGAAGCACATAGGTGGCTTCTCTGATTTCGAGGTTGAAAAAATCCTGGGTTCAGAAGATACTTATTATCGTAACAAAATGGAATTTTCCTTTGGAGCTGACCCTGCAAAAAAGCTGATCTTGGGTTTACATCCTTATCAAAATTTCAAACAGGTCTTCGATCTGGAAAAATGTTATCTTCAGTCTGAGGTTTCCAATCAAGTCGTTGAATGGGTCAGGGATTTTTGCAAGAAGGAGAATCTTATCCCCTATGATGTCAGGGAGCATTACGGTTTTTTGAGATATTTAGCTATAAGAGAAAGTAAAAATAAAACTGAGATGATGGTTAATCTAGTTACTAATTCAGGAGAATTTGAAAAATCTAAAGCTTTGGCAGAGGGACTGGTTAAGGACTTTCCTAAGATAAGAGCTATGGTAAGGAATATAAATACCAAATTGGCTAATATCGCAGTGGGGGAAGAAGAGCTCCTTTTAGCTGGAGAGAGGACGATCCAGGAAAAATTAGGTAAATTCTATTTCGAGATCTCAGCCAACTCTTTTTTTCAAACCAATACCAAACAGGCAGAAAAGCTTTTTGAAATTGTCTGCGAATATGCAGAACTGGATGGCTCGGAGGAGGTTTTAGATTTATATTCAGGCACAGGAGCTATTTCTATTTTTTTAGCGGGAAAAGTTAAAAGGGTGACCGGGATCGAAGCAGTAAAGGATTCGATAGAAGATGCTTTAAGAAATGTGGAGCTTAATTCCATAAAGAATTGCCGGTTTCTTTCAGGTGAAGCCAGAAAGGTTTTATCCTCTCTGGTTAAAGAGGGATACTCACCAGAAGTCATCGTAGTTGATCCGCCCAGGGGAGGGATGCATGAAAAGGTAGTTTATTCAATAG
Organism: uncultured Ignavibacteria bacterium; assembly: GCA_964570765.1. Lineage (GTDB taxonomy): Bacteria > Zixibacteria > MSB-5A5 > MSB-5A5 > RBG-16-43-9 > CAZMZF01. Next base: position 77,119 of record CAZMZF010000006.1, on the reverse strand, counting down.
TTGAGCTCAAACCAGAAAAAATCATCTATGTTTCCTGCAATCCAGCTACCTTGGCTCGCGATTTAAGACTTTTATGTGAAAAAGATTATCTCATTGAGAAAATCCAGCCAATAGATATGTTTCCACAGACTTATCATATAGAAGCGGTAACGAAATTGGTGAGGAAAGTATAATGGTGGGGCTACTCAAGGACTGGGCGTGCCAATTCAGTTACTCTATGATATGACGATTTTTGGCGATGTAATCTGTTTCTTGGAACTTATACATGCTTTTAAAAGCTGTATAAGCTTCACTGCCAAATTCATAAAATTTCTTGTCCCTGACTTCGGTGGTCAACGAGGTGGGCAGTCCCCGCAATTTCATTTCAATATACTTTTCATATATTGCTCCGATTAAACCTTCAAAAAAGGCTGATCTGTATCTGGGTGGTACAGTCAGTTCCAGTCGATTGTCAGTATCTCTAAACAGTAATTTTATCCTGTGAACTAATACGGGCATTATATGTTCGATGTTATAATTAACATTTGTCTTGATTAATTTTTCCAATTCTTGGTCATTATTTTTTACTGTGCTTATTCGGGACGCCAGAAAGGTACCGTCTAAGTCATCACTTATCGCTTTTTCCTTGTATTTTCTTGTGAGATTTCGCTTATGTTTATCCAAATAGGGTTCGACGTACTTGACTCGAAGCTTATATAAAAGAGGAATGAGTTTTGATGTCGCTGAAATAGTTTTCTCAACATTATCCTTTTTTAACAACTTTTCAAATAATTTGTAAACCGGCGCCCTTTGATTTGTGAGTTTGAAAATACTACTCTCGGGAGTCAAAATACCCGTTGCGACGACTGGCCGCAACAATGTGAGAATATGAACTTTGTCGATTCTGTCTTCAATCTCTCCATATCTAAATTCTATTCTTACTTTATCCTTGAAAACCGTGACGAAGTCTTTAAATATGTTTTTGGTCAATTCTCTCTTGTATTTGTTGCCAAATATGTCATCCACCTTTACATTCTGTGTGTCGTTATTGGCTTGTGCAATCAAGGTGCCTGCAGAGTAGTTATCCAAAGGCTCATCCATATCTTCTATAATGAAATCAATTATGTTAACAAGGATCCGAATACGCGCATTCAAAAAGTCTTGCATGTCGAGCTTTTCGAATGACTCCAAGTACCTGTTAGTTCTCTTTATAAAAGTAGCGACCTCATCTAATTTATTGAACTTGATGTACTTAACTATGTTCTTCGTAGATTCGATATTATCGAAATGGTTCTTAAGGAATGTTTGAAACTGCGGTCTCGTAATGTCTCTTAATTTTCCACCATCTGACAAGAACTTCAATAAAGACAATATGAGAATAATGAAACGCGTTTGATTTCCGTTGGTTAAACAGCAATCATCATATTGGACAATGCGGTCATTTTTGAAAATAGGATTCACCAATGAGACAATAATTCCGGAGTGCAAAAATCTAAACATGTTTCGATAGTCCTTGAGCAAGCTTTGTAGAATGTTCAAGTTAGCCTTTTTCAGCCCGTTGTATTCTCTTGGGTTACTGCCCGCCTCAGTTTCTCTGTAGTCCAAAAACAATATTTGTTTAAAAGGAACTTCGCCCATTATTGTCTTGTTGTCCGTTGACTTGTAAAAGTTTTCGGAAAAGGTAATCGTTTTCTCTTTACCGATTTCTTTGATCTCATCGATTATTTTTTTCATAGAACCGCCTTGTTTAGTTTCTTTTTCATTGAGACGGAAACCATCTTAAAGTTGTGGATTAACTTTTCAAAATACTTCCCGTCTTGTTTAACTAGGAATAATCCTGGTTCCACAAATCTCTTGTAGTTGAAATGCTTTTCATAAGCCGTGAGTAATTCCCTTTTCGAAAAGGCTGAGTAATGGGACAGGTAATTTCTAATTTTGTAAACCAGTTTTATCTTTTGGACTCGCTCATTTGTTATTTCGTCAAATAAGTTGTATTTGTCCACAATGATCTTTCTTAAGATACCCTTTGATCGCTCGACGTTGTAAAAGCTGCGATACGCATCGGCAAATAATAGAGCCTTTATTAGTTTTGAGTTGAGCTTCGTATTTAGCGGCAAGCCCATTTCGTTTTTTAGTTTGCGGGGCTCTAAGCTAACAAGTAACACAACCTCGTTTTCAACGAAGCTCTCCCAGCGAGCACAGGCTCTTAACAAAAGAGATTCTAGTAACATTGATTTCTCTTCTTTGGTCTTTTTTTCCGCCCTATGTGGTAGTTTGTCATTTACTATCTCTAGAGCATAATTAAGTATACTTTCTATATCCCCTTCATAAGCTTCGTGATTTCGAAGTATTGTGCTTTTTGACACTTCAATCCCTCACACTTTTCTCAGTAATGAGCCATTTTCATTTTACTTGATCACGTCGTAAAAATCAAGCCTTTTTTAATGAATAAAGTAGTAGAGTCTCTACTTTCTGAAAGAGGCCATGCTGCCGTCTTTTCGTGCAGACTGCGAAAAGTTTGCGCAGTATCGAGAAAAATCTTAAATAATCTTTACCTTTAAGCCGATAAAATGAATTGGAATCATACAATCAAGTTATAAGCTATCTGGAGGGGAAATGTTAAAAATCCTGCATACGGCCGATATCCACTTAGGAGCCAAATTCTCCGGCTTAGGTAGAAGTGGAGATAAGCTGAGAGCTCAGCTTAAGAAAACCTTTATGAAAATCATAGACTTAGCCTTAGAGCAAAAGGTGGACCTGTTATTGGTCTCTGGTGATTTGTTCAATTCCAACCAGGTATCTAATGCTACTTTGGGATTCGTTTTAGGCGAATTCTCCAGATTAAATAAAACACCGGTCTGCCTGATTCCAGGAACTCATGATTGCTATGATAACTCCTCGATATACCGGAATATCGATTCCAGCTCTTTTCCTCCCAATCTCCATCTCTTGGTGGATGAGGAAAAACCTTTTATTTTTTTCGAGGAGTTAGGGGTAACGGTATATGGGAAAGGGAATAGGTCAAACCGGAGTAAAGAGAGGCCGCTTCCCAAATTAAATCAAAGCTTTAATTCAAAATATAATATCGCCCTGGCTCATGGCTCGTTTCAGATTCCTTCTAAAAGCCAGGAGGATGATTTTCCAATCACTATAGAGGAAATTGAAAATAGTGGTTTTAATTACATCGCTTTAGGGCACTGGCATTCTTTTCAAGAGATCTCTAAGAATCCCCAAACTTATTATTCTGGTTCTCCGGAACAGTTGAAGTATGGTGAAAAAGATTCCGGGAATGTTTTAATGGTAGAATCGAATGAGAACCAGATCAAGGTTGATAAGATCAAAATTGGAGTAATAAAATGGGAGGAGATTGAGCTCTATTTGGATAAATTTAAAAACTCCTCTGAGATTTTAAGGGAGATAGAAAAATATAAAGGGGAACAAAATATCTTAAAAGTCAGGCTTAAAGGAAATCAAAGATTATCAAATAATCATGATATTGCCAGATTGAAAGAAGTATTAGAGGATCAATTTCTTCATCTTGAATTTGAGCAAGAGTCTCAAATCTTCTGGGATGAGCTTTCCAGCTCAAAATTCCCTTTGCATACGGTAACCGGCCAGTTTCTTCAGATCATGGAAGAAAAAATTGCAACGGCGGAAGAAGGGAAAAAGGAAAAATATCAGGAGGCGAAGAATTTAGGTTACATATTATTAAGTGGAAAAGTGCAAGATGCATCTTGAGAAAGGGTTTTAAAAGATGAAAATAGAAAAGTTAAATCTCAAAAGATTTGGCAAGTTTGATAAATTCGAGATAGGGTTCAACTCTGGGATCAATCTGATTAAAGGGGATAACGAAGCTGGTAAATCTACACTGGTTGAGGCTTTGACCTGTGCCCTGTATGATGACCCTAAATCTCAAAAAAAAGAGTTGAAGGAGAAAACCTCCTGGGGTTTTCAAAATGATTTTGAAACTGAGCTGGATTTCGAGGTAGAGGGAAATTCTTTTAGCCTGGAGAAAAATTTCGATAATGGCTCACTTAAGCTCTTTAAGAAGCCAACCGGAGAGACCTGGGAGGATATGAAAGGGATTGAAGAAATTATCAACCAGAAGATTGGGATCCCCTCCAAAGAGATCTTTTTAGCTACGGCCTGCGTTCAGCAGGATGAGATGTCTCGTCTGGATTCAAGCGTAGAAGCGGTTAAGGATAAATTAGAGAGCATGGTAACCGGAGGGGAAGAGAAAGTAAAAGCCTCTACGATTATCGAGCATCTTAGGGAGAAATTAGGAGAGTTAAAAAAGGTTGGAACTAAAAACCTGGGGATAATTCAGAAATATGAAATAGATAAAGAAGAGCTCCTTTATGAGTTAGAAAAGGTTAAGAATCAGAACAAAAAGATAAGAGAAAGCAAAAGTGAGGTAACGGAAGTTTCTACTAATCTGGCGAAAGTCCAAAGGGAATTAGAGGTCAAAAAAGAGTTATTAGAAAAAGCTGAAAAGGCTTCTAAACTGGAGGAAAAACAGAGGGAGTTAGAAGAAAGATTTCACGACTTAAACACCCGGATCAAACAGACTCAGAATTCAGAAAGGGTGGTGAGGAAGCTGAGAGAGGAGGCTTCTAAATATGTGGCGGTGAACAGGGAGGATAAAGATAAGGTAGATGAGTTAGAAGCAAAGCTGAAATTCTTGGAGGACAAGAAGGTCGAACTGGTCAGGGAGGAAGAGGAGCTTAAGAGTGTGCTTGTGGCTTCAACCCCGAGCCAGACTTTGAAAATTTTTGCTTTTTCCACTTTAGGTTTAACTCTACTTTTAACCCTGTTAGCATTATCTATCAAACCGTTCTTCTGGGCAGGAGCAGGACTATCTTTTGTTTTGTTCTCTATCTCCGGGTTCAAAGTACTCGTGCAAAAGAGTGAAAGGAGCTTCTACACTCAACAGTTGGAACAGAAAACAGCTCGCTTCCAGGAATTGGAAAAAGACACCTACGAACTAACTCAGTCCCTGAAGGGAGTTTTGAAAATATATGATCTGATCTCCTCCCAGATATTGAGGGAAAACTATGAACATTACCGGGATATAGACCGTGAGATAAAAAACGAGCTCTCCAGATATGAAGGCTGGTTAGGTGGAAAAAACGCCAGGGAGTTAGAAAATGAGCTGAAAGAGGTAACCAGAGAATTAGCTTTATGGGATGAGAAGACCAAAGATTTAGAGCCATACTTTTTGAAAAGAGAAGACTTTTTACTTCTCCAGAAAGGGGTTAAAGAATTAGAGGAGAATAAAAGGAATTTAGAGCTTAAATCTGTTGCTCTCAATAAAGAGTTAGAAATGGCAGAGTCCGGGGCTGAGTTAGAGGCAAGCTTGGAGGAAAGAATAGAGCAAACCCAGAAGACCTTAGAGGAACTAAAGAAAAAGATAGAGGTATATGAGATAACCTTGGAGAGCTTAGAGGAAGCCAGGAGAAAGGTGATAGATTCTTCAATCGGAACACTGGAGGAAGAAACCTCCAAACTCTTAAAAGAGATAACGAATAGTAAATACAATCAAGTAAGGTTTGATAAGAATAGTTTCAGTTTCGAGGTCTTTTCAGATGAACTGAAAAACTGGGTTGACCCACAAAAGTATCTTTCCCGGGGAACATTGGACCAGATTTACCTTGCCTGCAGGATAGCTTTGTTGAACTTGATCTCTGAAAATAAAAAGCCGGTGGTGATTATGGATGACCCTTTCGTTACTTTTGATAAACATAGAAGGAAAAATGCATTGAAGCTTTTAAAATCACTTTCTAAAAAATATCAGATTTTACTTTTGACCTGTCACGATTTCTACGATGGTTATGAAGATAAACTGATCGAGCTACCGAAGTAGTTTAACCTGAGTGAAGTTAATTTCTGAGAGGGGCAGGAACTCTCGAAGCTAAGGCAGGGCAATTGCCCTGCCTTTTTTAGTTGACAATCAAATAATTTCTCAATTTATTAAGGGCATAGTCTTACAAGGTAGCCGCAAGCTTTAGCTTGCGAAGGGGTAAGATGGGTAATATCGTAGAGTTGAAATTAACCCCACCCTATCCCTACCCTATAGGGGATGGTAAAGAAATAACGCAGACCAAGGTCTGCGGCTACCGGAAATAAAAAATGATTGGTAAAACCATTTCACATTACAGAATTTTGGAAAAACTGGGCGAAGGGGGTATGGGCGTGGTCTATAAAGCCCAGGATACCAAGCTGGATAGAATCGTAGCTTTAAAGTTTCTGCCCAAGCATCTGACTTCAGATTCGGTTGAAAAGGAAAGATTTATCCACGAAGCCAAATCTGCTTCAGCTTTAAACCATCCTAATATCACTACCATTCATGAGATTGATGAATTTGAGGGGCAGATGTTTATAGTTATGGAATACTGTGAAGGGAAGACTTTGAAGCAGATAATTGAGAAAGAGACACTCTCCATAAAAAAAGTGATAGATATCGGGATTCAGATGTGTGAAGGTTTAGCAATAGCTCACGAAAAGGGGATAGTGCATAGAGACATCAAATCTGATAATATAATGCTTACCTCCCGGGGGCAAGTGAAGATAATGGATTTCGGATTGGCAAAGCTGAAAGGAGCCACCAAACTGACTAAAACTCGCTCGACCTTAGGCACCCTTGCCTATATGTCACCAGAACAGGCTCAAGGAGAAGAGGTTGACCAAAGAAGCGATATTTTCTCTTTTGGAGTGGTATTGTATGAACTACTGACTGGTAAGTTGCCTTTTGGAGGGGAACATCAAGCCGCTATTATTTATTCTATCATAAACGAAGAGGCCCAGCCAGTAGTCAGATATAACAATCAAGTTTCCGCTAAATTAGAAGATATTGTTTTCAAGGCTTTGGCAAAGGATAAGGAAGAAAGGTATCAACATATAGATGACCTGCTTGCAGATTTGAGGCGTGAGAGGAAGAGTTTGGAATATGTGAAAACTGCCGTAACAACAAAACCAGCCGAGCCTCCGAAGGTAGTTAAAAAGAAGATTATTCCATTGTTGATTGGGGTATTGGGAATTTTGATTCTGATAATAGTTTACTTTGCGTTTTTGAAACAGAAAGAGCCGACTACTGTTTCTGGCAAACCTTCTATAGCAGTTTTGTATCTACAGAATCTCTCTGAGAACAAAGAGGATGAATATTTTGCCGCTGGAATGACTGAGGATATTATCACCCAGTTATCCAAAATCGGGGGGTTGCTTGTCGCTTCCCGAAGCGATATTGAGCAGTTCAAGAATAAGGCAGTAAGTCTCAAAGAGGTAGCTACTAGATTAAGAGTGAATTATGTGATGGAAGGCTCTGTCCGCAAATATGGAAACAAAATCAGAATCGCCTGTCAGCTTATTAAAGCCAGGGATGGATTCCACGTCTGGGCGGATAGCTATGATAGGCAGATGGAGGATTTATTCGCCATTCAGGCAGATGTAGCCAAGTCAGTAGCTCAAGCATTGAAGGTAGTTCTGGTTCCGTCTGAATTAGAGAGAATTGAAAAGAAACCCACTCAGAATGTACAGGCTTATGATTATTACCTGCAGGGACGGGAATATTATTTCGGTGGAGGAAGTTCAACTAAAGAAGGCCTGGAACTATCGACCAAGATGTTTGAGAAGGCCTTAGAAGCAGATTCCAATTTTGCTTTAGCTTATGCCGGGTTATCGGACTGTTATTCCAGCTATGTGATGTTCTATATCGATCCCAGGAAATCCTGGCTTGAAAAAGCTGAAAAAACTGGACTTAAAGCATTAGCTCTTGACCCTAATTTAGCTGAAGCTCATCGTGCTCTCTCCAGACTATACTGGACAGAGGGGAAAACCAAAAAAACCATACAAGAGGCAGAAGAAGCAGTGAAAGCCAATCCTAATTATGGAGAAGCCTGGGTAACTTTGGGCTTTATGTATACTTGGACTGGTCAATATCCTAAAGCTGAAAGTGCGTTGATGAAAGCATTAGAAGTGAAACCCACTGAATCTCAGTTATTTTTAGCCATCATAAGTTTATATGCACAATGGGGGAAAAAAGAAAAAGTAGAGGAATATTTTAATAAAGGATTAGAGATTCAGCCTACCAAAATAAGGACATACATTACTATGAGTGGTTGGTACATAAGCTGGGGTGAGTTGGAGCAAGCAAAAAGAATGGCCTACAAGGCGTTGAATACAAATCCGCACTCAAGTTGGGCACTGGGTAACTTGATACAAATTTTTATGTTGTCAGGAAAGGAGGACAGCTCCTCTTTTTACTTAAATGAAGCTCGCCGTGAAAACCCGGAATGGGATTGGTTTGTGGAAATGGCTTACCTGGCACTTGTGAGAGGAGATAAAAAACAGGCGGAAATATATTTAGATTCCTGTATCCAGTTCAATCGACCTTTAGTCAAAGAATTTGAAGGTCTTCCCGATGAATATTACAGTCGTTTAAGAATAGGCTTAGCCTATTCATTAAAAGGAGAATCCAGAAAAGCTCTGGAACAGGCAGAGAGTGTGAGGAGTAGTCTGGGAGAATCCCTGTTTAGTGTGGAATGGGCTTTGAGTAGGGACATTGTTCTACCCCTTAGTTTCGTTTATTCACTCACCGGACAAAAAGAAGAGGCAGTGCGAGTGCTGGATTTCCTGGTTAAACAAAATATTATAACCCCTGCATACATAAAATTGCACCCGTGGTATAAAAATTTAGCTGGTTATCCAGCATTTGAGGAATTGATAAACCGAAAAACAAAATAAACGATGACCGGCAAAATAATATCGCATTAGGAACTCACCCTAAATCCCTCTCTTGAGAAGAGAGGGACTTTTGCTTCCCTTCTCTTTTTAAGAGAAGGGGTCAGGGGATGAGTTCTGAAGATATTACAATGCACAAAGCGTTTGTTCAAAAAGATGAATTAAACATTCGTCATAACGCAGACTAAAGTCTGCGACTACCAGCTACTGATTCATTTCACGGAAAAAACAAAGGAAAATACGTAGGGGCGATCCGGTGGGTCGCCCCTACAAGTCCGATTAACCTTGACAAAAACTTCTTTAGGGATTTATTACTCACACAAGCTATGAGCATAAAAATAGATGGGGATTATGGGGAAGGGGGCGGGCAGATTTTGAGAACTGCATTAGCCTTGTCCTGTGTTCTTCGGAAAGAGATCGAGATCTTCAATATCCGCAAAGGGAGAAAGGTTCCCGGACTACAAGCTCAGCATCTTACCTGCGTAAAAGCTGCCCAGTCTATCTCTGAAGCTGAGGTGGAAGGAAATAAACTTCAATCTCAGGATTTGAAATTTTCACCCAAGAAGATCAAAGGTGGGAATCTTTTTTTCGACGTGGGGACTGCTGGCTCAGTCTGTTTGGTTCTACAATCCATTATTATACCTTTGAGCTTAGCCGACGCTCCGTCTGAACTCAGACTGAAAGGCGGGACTCATGTTCCGTTTAGTCCCCCGGTTACCTACTTTCAGAAAATTCTTTTTCCAATACTCAATAAGTTAGGAATGAATCTGAGTATGGAGATAAAAAGATGGGGATGGTATCCAAAAGGGGGAGGGGAAGTGATTTGTCAGGTAAAACCAGTTAAAAGGATAAAATCACTAAATTTAATCGAAAGAGGAAGGATATTAAAACTTTCAGGTCTTTCAGTGGTCTCAAATCTCCCTCTATCCATAGCCCAAAGGCAGAAACATGAATCGGATAGAATTTTATCCGAATTTGTCGTCAAGACCCAAAATCGGGGATCCGTAGGAAAAGAAAATAATTTTGATTTGGAGACTGAAATCTTAGATACTCCCTCTATAGGTAAGGGGACTTTCTTTTTTCTCCTGGTTTCTTTTGAGAATTCACTTGCTGGATTCAGCTCTTTAGGTGCTTTAGGCAAGAGAGCTGAACAGGTGGCGGATGAAGCCTGTAAAGCTTTTCTGGATTTTATGAATACTACTGGTGCAATTGAGGAGCATTTAGCTGATCAGTTGATCCCTTTATTAGCTTTAGCTCAAGACGAATCAAATTTCTCAGTCTCCAGAATAAGCCAACATCTTCTGACTAATATCTGGGTAGTTCAGCAATTCCTTTCGGTGAAGATTATAGTTGAAGGAAAAGAAAACCAGCCAGGTAAGATCAAGATAATTCCTTAAAGGTAGCGGAAGGCCATTAAGGTCTTGTCCACAGGATCCTGGCGAAGACTTCAGCCTTCCATTTTAACTTAGGGAGTTTTGATCCCGCCAAAGGCGGGACGCTACAAGCAAAAAAATAAAACTAAAATCTTCTTGATTTTTTCTGTAGATTAACTCATATTTGACTTGTATATTTTTTTTGCTCTATGAACTATTAACTATAAACCAGCATTTGCTTGGGGCAGTAGCTCAGCTGGGAGAGCGTCTCGTTCGCAACGAGGAGGTCGGCGGTTCGATCCCGCTCTGCTCCAGCGAATCCCCGTCGGGGATTTGCTGGTGGATAGTTCATAGTAAAGAAAAAAATGAATAGTGAAGAGAAATTTAGTTTTGAGAAGTTGAGGGTTTATCAGGATTCTTTGAATTTTTAAAAAGAAATTTATAAAGTGACCAAGAATTTTCCTAAGGACGAGCTTTTTGGGATAACCTCTCAGTTAAGAAGAGCAGCATTATCTAGATGTTTGAATATCGCAGAAGGGAGCAGTTTAACTAAAACCGAATTTAAGAATTTCTTAAGAAGGTCCAGAGGCTCGGTTTATGAATGTGTTCCCATACTCTCCTTGGCTCTTGATAATAGATACATTTCTGAAAATCAATTTAAGGAGTTGAATGAGAGTTGTTTGAAGTTGGCAAAATCTATCAGCGCTCTTATCAATTCTATTAAGTAGTTTTTTACCATGAACTATGAACCATTAACCAAAAAACCAGGAGATTTAATCCGCCTTAGGCGGATTAAATCTCCTTCTCCCGTGCTAGATGGGGAGTTAGCGGTGCCCTGTAGCCCGGAATCCGCTATACCGGGATCGAATCCCCACCTGAGGTTTTCTACTCCGGGAGAGGAGATAGGTAAAAGGCGATGAAGGTCAGGTCCTGCGCAACTCGAGCTCACCCAATCCCGTCAGGACCGGAAGGTAGCAGCGGTAAGTGAATACTGGAGTGTGCCGCAGGGATGCCTGGCTGGAGCCTGACTGCCTGGTAACCTCCTCAGATGAGGGATCGAAGGTGGGTGCACGGGAGAAAAAATTAATCCGGAGGATTAATTTTTGGTTCATAGTGGTTAGTGGATGGTTCATAGTAATAAAAAGTAAAACGTAAGATGAGAGACGTAAGACGAAAGAAGTGAGAAGGAAGAAGAGATGTCTTATCTGGTGATGGCGAGGAAATACAGGCCTATGGGGTTTGACGAGGTGGTGGACCAGAAGCATGTTACTACTACTCTGGTCAATGCCATAAACTCAAAAAGGATTGCCCATGCTTATCTTTTCTCCGGACCAAGGGGGACTGGCAAGACCACAGTTGCCCGGATCTTAGCTAAAGCCTTGAATTGCGATAAAGGACCAACCTCAGAGCCCTGTAACCTTTGCTCTGCCTGTCAGGAGATAAATGCCGGCAGAAGTATAGATGTGTTTGAGATGGATGCCGCCTCCAAGAGTCGGGTGGAGGATATCAGGGAACTGATAATCGAAGGGGTTAAATATGCTCCGGTCCGAGGTAAATATAAAGTCTATATAATCGATGAAGTTCAGATGCTCTCCGATTCTGCTTTCGATGCACTGCTTAAGACTATTGAGGAACCCCCTGCAAATGTGGTCTTTATCTTTGCTACTACCTCACCTCAGGATGTTCCCCCAACTATTTTATCACGCTGTCAGAGGTTTGATTTCAAAAGGATTCCTTTTAACGATTTGGTGGAAACTATCAACGATATCTCTAAAAAAGAAGAACTTGAAATGGAGAAGGAAGCCGTCTTTACCTTAGCCCGCAAAGCGGATGGCAGTCTGAGAGATTGTCTTTCCCTTTTAGACCAGATGATAGCTTTTGGTGGTAAGAAGATAACCAAGAAGATAGTTGATCAGACCCTGGGCTTGGTAGATCAGGAGGTTTTTTTTGAACTGACTAAAATTATCAAAGAGAAAGATAGTAAAAAAGGATTAGAGCTTTTAGAAAGCTTGATTGATTCAGGGGTTGACCTGCTAGAATTTGTTCTGGGATTATTAGACCATCTCAGAAACCTTTTAGTGGCTAAAGCCGGCGGGGACTCTGAAAAATTATTTGATCTTTCCCAGCACTATATCGAAAAATATAAAAAGGAAGCAGAGAGTTTTTCAGAGACAGACCTTTTGAGGATGATAAAAATAGTGGCGGATTTGAATTATACCCTGAAAAGGACTACGGAGCCGAGGATCCACTTAGAAGTTGCACTGATGAAACTTATTAAGATGGATTCGTCCATCTCCCTGGAAACTCTTTTTAAAAAATTAGACCAGATAGGGAATAAAGAAGAGGAGGTTGAATATGGATTTTCAGAGAAAAAAGAAATCTCTGAACTGAAGGATAGGATTTCCGAGGGAAACCCTGAGCCAGAAAAAGATTCGAACCAGATGGATCAAAAAAATCTAAATCTGAGTTTGGAAAATTTAAAAGTTGGCTGGAGCGAAGTCTTGAGTAAAGTAAAAGAAAAGAAAGCTTCTCTCTGGAGCTGTCTGAGTCAGGCAGAGATATTGTCCTTAGATAACGGGGTTTTGCTCTTAGGATTTCCTAACGGGAATGATTTCCACAAAAAACAGGTGGAGAAAAGAGATAACCTGAAACAGATTCAGGAAATAACCAGTCAGACATTTCAAAACGATTTAAGGATCAGCTTCAGTTTGAATGACAGCCCAAACAATTCTGTTCAGAAAAGCCCGGTTTCAAAAAAAGAGTCTATACCTCAAGACATTCCCGGGTTAAAAGAGATACTGGAAAATTTAGGTGGCGAGATAATTGACAAGAAACCAATTTAGCCGTTAAGCCGCCTTTTGGTCGATAATCCCGCAAATATGCGGGATACGACCCGTAAGGTAGAATTCAGCTTGTAAAGTGGAGGATAAGATGCCTAAAGGGTTCGGGGATATGATGAAGCAGATACAGAAGATGCAGGTTAAGATGGAGGAGATTCAGAAGGAGCTGGAAAATAAAAGGGTGGAGGGGTCAAGTGGTGGGGGAATGGTAAAGGTGATAGCTAATGGCAAGCAGGAGATTCTGGAGATAAAAATCGATCCGGAGGTGGTGAATAAAGAGGATGTGGAGATGCTGGAAGATTTGATTTTAGCCGCAGTTAATCAGGCAAAAGAGAAGTCTCAGGAAATTCAGACTGAGGAGATGTCAAAGTTAACTGGTGGATTGAAACTTCCAGGATTACCTTTTTAATTTTTCCCTCCCTTGTAGGCCGATAAAAGCCTTACGGTCCTACGGAGGCTTCGCTCCTCGTAGAGGAGGGATAAAGGGAGGGTGATATTATTTTTCCCCTCTCCCTAACTGTTCGGCTGTCTTCGACCCTGAGCTCAGACCGAAGGGAGCTCACGCCGAAGCCCTCTCCCACAAGGGGAGAGGGAAACCAACGACAAATCGAGCGACTACAGAGTTCTATGGTAAAATTGACTGATTCAGTTGAAAGATTGGTAGAAGAGTTTTCTAAACTTCCTGGGATTGGCAGGAAGACTGCTCAGAGGTTGACTTTCTATATCCTTAAACTGAGAAGGGAGGAGGCTTTGAAGCTTTCTCAAGCGATTTTAGATGTTAAGGATAGAGTCAGATATTGTTCGGTTTGCTTTAATATCACTGAAGACGATCCCTGTAATATCTGTAAAGATACCAAAAGAGATAAAAACATAATTTGTGTGGTGGAAGAGCCAAATGACGTTTTAGCTTTAGAAAAAACAAATCAATATAAAGGGCTTTACCATGTGTTAGGCGGAGTATTATCACCTTTAGATGGAATCGGTCCGGATGATTTGAAAACCAAAGAGCTTATAACCAGGTTAAAGGAGAATGTCAAAGAGGTGATAATTGCCACTAATCCGAACGTAGAGGGTGAAGCAACTGCGGTTTATTTAGCTAAGTTAATAAAGCCTCTGGGGATAAAAGTGACCCGCATTGCCAGAGGAATCCCTGCGGGCGGGGAATTGGAATATGCGGATATAACTACCTTGGCAAATGCGATTGAAGGGAGAGTGGAGTTTTAGAGGAATTTCCCTGTAGGGGCAGAACATCGTTCTGCCCTCTATGAACCTATCGGTTAATTGACCTAACGAGAAGTTAGTAGGGTAAGGCTTTAACCTTGCTTTAGTAATACAAGAAAGGAATGTATATATGGAAGAAAAAGAATTAATCAATATTGCAAAAGAGGCTTACATTCTTTCAAAACAACTTAGTGCTTTAGAAAATACTTTAAAAGATCGTAAGAATATACAGGGCTATGGATCATATAAAGAGAACTACAATCAAATTCTAGAAAGAGCAAATCAACTACTGAAATATGATGCGATTATCTCCAAATCCATCAAACACCTTAAACCATATGATTATCCTGAAGAATTATCGTATGAAACAGTATTTCTAGAAATGAGAGGAGATGTGGTAATATTAAAGGAAGCTTTATATACTTTTTTTGAATTCCATTTTCCAAAAAAGGAAAAAGAGAAAATCGGTTTTCGCTCTAAGGAAGGTGATGAGTCCTGATGTAGGGGCAGAACATCGTTCTGCCCACTATGTAACTCAAAATAAAGTAAAAAGGGCTTGATAAATCAATCCCCTGTGAGTTTTGAGAGTAGGGGTTCGATTTATCGAACCCTAATTGAATAGCTCTGTTGGTCTGGAGACCAACAGAGATCAAAACAAAAGGAGGTCTCAAGACCTCCACTACATTCTCATAAGAGGTATCAGTTGGATAAAAGAAATCTTGGATACTTGGGGTTTTTAGGTATGATTCGTGGTCTGGAAGGACTTTTTGGTCTTTTCGCTTTTTTCGGGATGTTCGGTCAGGTGAAATCCAAATAATCCTTTATTACGGGCAGGAGTACAACTCCTGCCCGAGCTGATGCTGTAAAATCGCGTAGCCGAGCCTTCAGGGCTCGGTCCGGAGGTATAAAACCTCCGCTATGCAAACATAAAAACATATTGAAATCTTTTTGATGATTTAGTATATTCGTTTAAAATTTAATCATCAAGGATCCTTTTAGGATATGCAAAAACTCTGGGCACCCTGGCGAGGGAAATTTATCTTGGGGGAAAAAGAAAAGGGGTGTATCTTCTGCAAAAGGTTGAAAGAAAAAAAAGATGAGAAAAACCTGATCCTTTTCCGGGGGGAAAAATCATTTGTTATAATGAACCGCTTCCCCTATAACACCGGTCATTTAATGGTCTGTCCAAACCGGCATACAGGTAAGTTCGAAAATCTAACTGAATCCGAGATGGCTGACCTTATGAAAACCACACAGCTTTCCATTAAGCTTCTAAAGTCCACCTTAAAACCCGAAGCCTTAAATTTAGGTATGAACCTGGGAAAAGTTTCAGGTGCGGGCGTGGCTAATCATCTGCATATCCATATAGTTCCTCGCTGGACCGGAGACACTAATTTTATGCCAGTCTTAGCAGAGACCAAAGTGGTTTCCATCAGCTTAAACGAAGTATTCAAAAAACTCAAAAAGAGTTTAAGAAATCACTCTTAGAATAATCAGATATTAAGATGAAAATTCCGAAGAAAGAAGAGCTGGTAAAACTTCAGGCTCAGTATAAAACTGACAAAAAGATCGGGGAGGTCTTAGGGGCTCCAGCCTATCTGGTGGCATACTGGAGAAGGAAAAAGAAAATCCTCAAGTATGCTCTGCCTAAATATAGCTTTGAAAGGATAAAAGAACTCTGGGAAATTCATGGAGACGACCTTAAAGCCGGCAGGGAGCTTTCCATCTCCAAGGCGGCATTCTATAAGTGGAGGAGGAAATATAATCTATTAGAGAAACCCAGGGTTTTGAAATTAGCCCAACTTGAATTATCGTTGCCAGAGATGAGCAAAAGATTTATAAGGGATAAGGGAATGACAATCGCTCAGAAAGGGTTAAGTCTGAAGGCAGGGAAAAAGGAGATTCAGGTAGGGGAGATCGTTTATGTTGAGCCGGATTTAGCGATGAGCCATGATAATGCTGGTCTGGTGATAAGGCAATTTAAAGAGATAGGGGTTTCCAGAGTCTGGAATCCTGATAAGATTGTTATCCCTTTGGACCATCGAGCTCCAGCTGAGTCAGAGAAAACGGCTGAGGCTCACAAATCTATAAGGATTTTCGTTAAAGAGCAGGGTATAAAAAATTTTTACGATATAAAAGAAGGGATTTGCCATCAGGTTGTAATCGAGAAAGGGCACATCCTTCCAGGGGAATTAGCTGTGGGGACAGATTCACATACTACCTCTTATGGCTGTCTGGGTGCTTTATCAACCGGCATTGGAGCAACTGAAATGGCAGCAGTCTGGGCTACTGGTAGAATCTGGTTAAGGGTTCCTGAAAGTATCAAATTAAATCTATTTGGCAGGCTTCCTTTGGGAGTATATGCTAAAGATGTAATTCTTTATATAATCGGGAAGTTGACAGTCGAAGGAGCAAATTATAAGTCAGTAGAGTTCTATGGGGATGCAGTTGAAAATATGTCTGTTTCTGAAAGGTTTACCTTAGCTAACCTTTCGATGGAGATGGGTGGGAAATTTGCCATTATCCCGTTTGATAAGATCACCAAAAAATATCTTAACAATAGAGCTAAAAAAGCTTATCATCCGATTTATGCTGACCAGAACGCTGTCTATGAAAATGAATATGAATTTGAAATTGATAGATTGGAGCCACAGGTTGCCTGTCCTCATAATGTTGATAATGTAAAGTCGATAGATGAGGTTAAAGGGATAAAGATAGATCAGGTTTTATTAGGTTCCTGTACCAATGGCAGAATAGATGACCTGGAGATTGCAGCCAGGATATTGAAAGGTAAAAAGGCTCACCCAGATACCAGAATGCTGGTTTTGCCTGGCTCTAAATCGATTTATTTAGAGGCTTTGAAAAAGGGGTTTATTAAAACGTTTCTGGAGGCTAACTGTGTAGTGCTGAATCCGGGATGTGGTCCCTGTTTAGGCGCACATCAGGGGATATTGGCTAAAGGAGAAAAGTGTCTGGCAACCACTAATCGGAATTTCAAAGGAAGGATGGGTTCTGTTGAGTCAGAAGTCTATTTAGCCAGTCCGGCAACTGCGGCAGCCTCAGCCGTCAAAGGTGAGATTTCAGACCCGAGGGAGTTTTTAAAAAGATAAAGTGAAAATAATATGTTAAAAGAGATTAAAGGAAGAGTCTGGAAGCTTGGGGATAATATAGATACTGATTTGATTTATCCAGGGAAGTGCCTTCCCATTTTAGACCCTCAGGAGATGGCTAAGCATGCCTTAGAGGGTTATGATAAGGATTTCCCAAGCAAGATTCAAAAAGGAGATATTATCTTGGGTGGCTCTAATTTTGGGTGTGGCTCTTCCAGGGAGCAAGCGGCTACTTCTTTAAAATTTGCCGGAATCTCCTGTATCATTGCCAAATCTTTTTCCAGGATATTTTTCAGGAATGCAATCAATCAGGGTTTGGCTCTGGTCCAATCTAAAGAGGCGTATGATTTAATAAAAGGTGGGGAGATTATCACAGTGAATTATGTTAGCGGAGAGATAATAACCGAAAATAGAAAAATTCCCTTCCCTCCTCTACCGGAAATAGTTATGGGGATTTTGGAAGATGGGGGATTGATCGAACATTTAAAAAAAAGTTTGAAGAAGTAGATGCAAGACTTTTTTGTCCCGTCTTAAGGTAAGATGAGATTACCTATTTTTGATTGGGCTAACAGTTTTTCACAGGAGGTTAAAATGAACGAAAAGTTAAAAGGCAGAAAAGAAAAATGGATTAAAATCTGGCTTGCTTTTATGCGAATCGTTTTGGGGATTTTCCTTTTGATGGCAGGCACTTCAAAGCTGAATAAAAATTTTATTGAAAGTATGCCAGGAGTTTTAAATTATTTTGCTAACGGGAATCCAGCCATATCATATCTTTCTGAGAATAATCCGGAATTTAAACCCCTCATAGAAAAAAATCAATATCTTAAATATATTACGATTGAGGGGAATTCATCTTTTAAAACTCTAATGCAGGGGAATAATATTGGGTGGTATAAAAATTTCCTTTTGAAAAATGCATTGCCCAATGCTAAGACTTTTGCCTATCTTTCAGCGATTGGTGAGACCTTATTGGGGATATCCTTTATTCTGGGGATATTTACTGGTTTATCCGGGATTGTATCTATCTTTATGTTTCTGAATTATCATTTAGCCACATCCTGGGTGGGTGGAGCCAGTGCCTTTGTAAATCTTTATGCACTTTTAGCTACTTTGATAGTTGTAGCCACCTATGCAGGGAGGACTTTAGGATTGGATTATTTTCTATCAAAGAAGATAAGGATGAGGATATTCTGGTAAGTCCTTCGCTGCTGCTGGATGGTATCATCCAGCAGGAAAATAGGCGGATAATAACATCCACCTGAGAGCGGGGTAGTTTTTAGACGCATGCTATGCGTCTCTACCGATTATTATTTATATTCTAATAAATAAAATCTTCCTTGAGTTAATTTTCCGTATGTGAAATGTTCAAACCAGTCTCCTATATTTATATAAATACCTTTATCCAACTCTTCAAAACAAGGCTGGTGGGTATGTCCGATTAACACTGCATCATACCCTTCCTTAATTTTCTCTTTAGCAAATTCTCGATAATCCTTGAGAAATTCTTTATCCCTGAGTTGAGTTTTGTTTCGACTGAATGAGGCAACTTTTTTTGCTAAAGGGATGCCGTAATCGGGTGGTATCAGCCTGTAAAGCCAGATATTGATTTTATTTCTCAGGATTTTTTTTAAAATCCGGTATCCAAAATCTTTTTTGGCTAATCCATCTCCGTGAATAAGATAAATCTTTTTACCCTGATGCTCTACAGAGACAGGAGGTTTCTCTATCTTTATTCCTATCTGTTCAGTTAAAAAATCGCCCAGCCAGAAATCGTGGTTCCCTACTAAATAAGTTATAGGGATTTCCAGATTTATAATTTCTTTTAGCTTCATTAAAATCGTAAAATGGTCTTTGGGGATGACATTTTTATATTCGAACCAGAACTCGAACAGGTCACCTAAGATATATAATGCTTGAGAGTCCTTTTTAATCTGCTCTAAAAATAGAATGAGTCTCTCTTCTTTCAGTTTTTCCTTTTCCGGAGAATTTGAGCCTAAATGAGCATCCGAAATAAAATAAACTGTGTCTTTCATATAGTTTCTATATAATATAAAATAGAAAAGGAGGCAATTGAAATATTTCTTCACGGAAAAACCTACAAAACGTGAACTGTAGGGGTACAAAATTTTGAACCCCTACAGTTTTCATTGGTCTTGAAGGGCGTTTAAAAATTATTCACCTCAGATAGAACAAATAAGGCAGATAATAATAACATCAGCTTAATCTAAATAATCAGCTGTGAGGTATTTTTCACCGTCAGTTAAATGTCGATAGTCAGTAGACCAACGACCAGCGGAAAGGATTGCTTCGTCGGTCAAATGACCTCCCCGCAATGACAGCAATTGTCCCATCTTGAGGGTAAGGTAGGATTACTCTATTTTTTATCTTTAATATCCAAACACCGAACTCCAAACTGTACTCAAATATTCCTTGCTAATCACTTTTTAAATTATTATAATCTTGACCAAGCAAGAACCAACTTCAAAAGGAGTATAAAATGAAAGTTGAGCTTAAATCAGGGCGAATGGAAGAACTAAAAGCTGAGGCTTTAGCTTTAGGGATTTTTGAAGGGCAGGGACTTTCTAAAGAAGCTAAGGTTTTAGATAAAAAGTTAGAGGGAGCAATCTCTCAGCTTCTGAAAAGTGGTGATTTCACCGCAAAGTTGAACCAGACTGCGGTTCTATATCCTAAGGATTTTGTAGCAAAAAGGGTTATTCTGGTTGGTCTGGGTAAAAAGGAAAAGTTTGAACTGGATAAGATAAGACAAGCTGCCGGAACGGTATATAAGAAAGCCAAAGAGCTAAAGATTAAGAACTATGTTAGCTACCTCTATGGACGAGGACAAAAGGGTATCGATTTTCAGGTATCTGCCCAAGCCCTGACTGAGGGAACTCTGCTTTCTTCTTATCATCTGGACCAGTATAAAACCGAAGGTAAAGAGGAGCTGTTTGAAGTCGAAAGTATGACCATCTGGGAAGTCGATAAAAGCTTTACGACCCGTAGGGAGGATAAAACTAAAAGAGCAGCTATAGAAAAAGGGATGAAAACTGGGGAGATAGATTCCTGGGGTACTAATTTAGCTCGTAATATGATCGACCATCCCAGTAATGTGATGACTCCAGGCAAGATGGCGGAGATAGCCTTAAATCTTTCAAAAGAATATAAATTCAGATGTGAAGTCTTATCTGTCTCTGATTTAGAAAAATTAAAATTTGGAGCACTTTTAGCTGTGGCTCAAGGAAGTCATCAGCCAGCTAAATTTATCGTTATGGAGCATATGCCGGAGAAAAAGAGAAAGGGTACGGTAGTCTTAGTTGGCAAAGCCATAACCTTTGATTCTGGTGGGATCTCTATAAAGCCATCAGAGGGGATGTGGGAGATGAAGGGGGATATGGCAGGTGGTGCCGCAGTGATAGCAACAATGGCTTCTGCAGCCAGAGAAGGTATTCCAGTTCATCTGATAGGGTTGGTCCCAGCCACCGAAAACCTGCCCTCCGGAACAGCTTATAAGCCAGGGGATATAATCAAATCCTACTCTGGTAAAACGATTGAGATAATCTCAACTGATGCTGAAGGACGTTTGATCTTGGCAGATGCTTTAGCTTATGCCCAGAAATATGAACCTAAAGCGATTTTGGATATAGCAACTTTAACCGGTGCCTGTGTGGTCGCTTTAGGGAATGTAGTAGCTGGTCTTTTAGGAAACGATCAGAAACTGATAAATAAAGTAAAAAGGTCAGCAGAAAAAACCGGGGAGAAAGTCTGGGAATTGCCTTTGCATGAGGAATATGATGAGCAGATAAAAAGCGATTTAGCAGATATGAAAAATTCAGGTGGCAGACCTGCAGGAACAATAACTGCAGCCGCTTTCTTAAAGAAATTTATAGGGAAAACTCCCTGGGCACATTTAGATATTGCTGGAAGAGACTGGGAGGAAAAAAGTAAACCGTATATACCAAAAGGTCCAGTAGGATTTGGAGTCCGATTGTTTTTAGAGCTCATTCGAAATTGGGATAAATGATAAACCTATATGTATCTTAAAGTTATACATTGGACTTTGTCTTTGTAAGTTATTGGTTATTAATAATAAAGACTAAGTTAGCCTTATTTTGTTTGTGAAAAAAGTAACAAATTTTCGTAGATTATTATTGACATAAAAAAATTGAAATATTATCTTTACTATTAAGATTATTAAAGTCCTTTTACCATTAAAAGGTAGGTTGTTATGGAATTGACCAAAGCAGGAGATTACGGTTTTTTGGGTATCTTATACTTAGCTCAACAGCCCGCAAAAAGGATAGTTCGTCTGTCGGAAATCTCCGAAAATGAGGATATTCCTGAGAAATTCTTAGCCAAGATCTTTCAGGGCTACACCAGGTCTGGTTTAGTACAATCACATCGTGGTGCCAGAGGCGGATTCTCATTAGCTAAACCGCCGGACAAGATCACCGTCAAAGACGTTTTAGAGAGCGTGCAGGGTCCAATCTATTTAACCAGATGTATGAATGCTGTAGAGCTCTGTGAGAGAAAAGATACCTGTTCCTTAAGGAAAATCTGGGTTAAAGCCCAGGATTATCTAAACAATATTTTAGAGAAAAAAACCTTAGCAGACCTGATCTCTTCCTGAGTTTTCATAAGAATACACATTATCTTACTTTTCATAAATAAAAGAGATTAAAGGGGTATTTTTATGTCTATTAAATCGGATAGATGGATAAGAAAAATGGCTTTAAAATATGATATGATAAAACCTTTTTCTAAAAGACAGATTTCCAGAAAAAAGATATCCTATGGTTTATCTTCTTATGGTTATGATATAAGAGTGGCAGATGAATTTAAGGTTTTCACCAATACCAATACTACCATAGTTGACCCTAAAAGATTCGATCCCCGTTCTTTAGTGGATGTAAAGGGGAATTACTGTATTATCCCCCCCAATTCCTTTATTCTTGCCCGGACCGTTGAATATTTCAAAATTCCCCGTAACATTTTGACAATCTGCTTAGGAAAATCTACTTATGCTCGCTGTGGTATTATTGTAAACGTTACCCCATTTGAGCCTGAATGGGAGGGATACGCAACTTTAGAGATTTCCAATACCACACCCCTTCCAGCCAAGATCTATGCCAATGAAGGAATTGCCCAGATAATCTTTCTTGAAGCGGATGAGGAGTGCGAGGTTTCATATAAGGATAAAAAAGGGAGATATCAGGCTCAGAAGAAGATCACTTTGCCGAGGATGTAAAAAACGTGACCGTTATCCGTTGTTCGTGACCGTAAAAAAGCTAATAGTTCAAAGGAACAAGTAATAATCTTTACGGGTTAAATCTCAGAGAATAAAAGACTTAAAAGCAAAGCAAATTGGAGAAGACAAATAGCGTATAAATTTAATTGGTTATTTTTAAAGGAGGTATATGTTAAAAGAGATTAGGATACATGGTAGAGGAGGTCAAGGTGTGGTTACCGCGGCTGAGCTTCTGGCGGTAGCTGCTTTTGAAGATGGCAAATATGCTCAAGCCTTTCCTACCTTTACCAGCGAGAGGATGGGTGCGCCGGTGCAATCTTTTGTGAGGATAGCAGACCATAAGGTCAGAGCTAGAAACCAGATCTACGAGCCAGATTTCCTGATTATTCAGGATTATACACTCATAGGTGCGGTCGATCTACTAAAGGGTCTTAAGGCTAATGGATTGGTTATCGTCGATACTGAGAAAAGTCCAGAGGAAGTAGGCTTGAAAACCAAAGCTAAGGTTTTAACTATCCCCGCATCAAAAATCGCTATGGAAATCTTAGGAAGGCCTATTCAGAATACCACCTTGATGGGAGCTTTTGCCGGTGCTACTGGCCTTATCTCCCTTGAGGCTATCAAAAGGAGCGTTATGGAGCGCTTTCCAGGTGAGCTGGGGAAGAAAAATGTAGCGGCAGTTGAAAAAGCTTATGGTATAATGAAAGGAGCTAAAAATGCCTAAACCTGAAGGGACAGTTTCCAAGCCAGGCTCAAGTAAAGCGTATAAAACCGGTGCCTGGAGAACTAAAAGACCTGTTTTCAAGCAGATAAAGTGTAACGACTGCCGGATCTGTGTGGCAGTTTGTCCGGATGGTGTAATCTTCGGCGCCAATAAGAAATACTGGGCAGATTTAGATTACTGTAAGGGATGCGGGATATGCGCTGAAGAGTGTCCGGTTAAAGATATCGAGATGATCGTGGAGGTTAAATAAGATGAGAAAAGTTATCGAAGGATCAATGGCAGTAGCAGAGGCAGTAAAAATTTGCCGTCCACATGTGATCTCAGCTTATCCTATTACTCCTCAAACCCATATTGTGGAAAATCTTTCGCAATTTGTAGCAGATGGGGAACTTAAATCCCAGTTTATAAATGTGGAGAGTGAGTTTGGAGCGGCCTCAGTGGTCTTAGGTGCCTCAGCTACTGGAGCCAGGGCTTATTCAACCACAACTGCTCAAGGTCTTCTTTTAATGGCTGAGGTGTTGTTTAACATCGCAGGACTGAGGTTGCCGGTGATTATCACCTGTGCTAACCGAGCGATTTCTGCTCCTATCAATATCTGGAACGACCAGCAGGATGCGATGACGGTTAGAGATTCTGGTTGGATCTTGCTTTTTGCTGAGGATAATCAGGAAGCCGCAGATATGCATCTGCAGGCTTTCAAGATCGGGGAGCATCCGGAGATAATGCTCCCAGTTATGGTCAATATGGATGGGTTTATCTTAACTCATGCCTTTGAGCCAATTGAGCTGATAGACCAGAAGATAGCAGATGAATTTTTACCGCCTTACAAACCTGAGCTATACCTGACCACTAAAAATCCTTTAACTTTCGGGATTTTGGCTGAACCGGATTGGTACCTTGAGTCAAGGTATAGACTGCAGAAAGCGATTGAAGCTTCCGCAGATATGATCGAGGAAGTAGCAAATAAGTTCAATAAAACCTTTGGCAGATATTCGGGTGGTTTAGTAGAGAATTACAGATTAGATGGAGCAGAGACTGCAGTTGTCTCTATGGGCTCAGTTGTAGGGACGATAAAAGAAGTAGTGGATGAGCTAAGAGATAAAGGTAAAAAGGTAGGAGTTTTAAAAATCAGGTCATACAGACCTTTCCCCAAAAAGGCGGTCTATGATGCTCTTAAAAAGGTCAAGAATGTAATTGTGATAGAGAAGGCTATTTCCTTAGGCGCATCCGGGATTTTGTATGATGATATTAAGGCAGCCTTATATGGTAAACCGACTCAGCCAAAGGTCTCAGGGTTTATTGCCGGTCTGGGTGGAAGGGATATTCCCAAGGAATCTATTGTAAAGGTGATAGAGAAGGGTGAATCTTCAGTAGTAGAGAATGGTTTTGTCGATTTGAAAGAGTCCGCCATAAGCGGAGGAGGGAAATAAGATGGCAAAAGATGAAGTTAAGGTCGAAAAGAAAGCTAAAGAGGAGATTGTTGAAAGTCAGCTTGCACCAGGTCATAAAGCCTGTTCAGGATGTGGCTTAGCCTTAGCTGCCAGGACAGTAATGAATACTGCGGGAAAAGATGTGATTGTAACTGCGGCTACCGGGTGTTTGGAAGTTTTCTCCACCTCCTATCCTCAATCTGCCTGGAAGATGCCCTGGATTCATTCATTATTTGAGAATTCAGCCGCAATTGCAGCCGGGATAGAAGTAGCTTTGAAAGCTTTAGGACGTGAAAAGGAGGCTAAAATTATTGCTCAGGGAGGGGATGGAGCCACTGCAGATATAGGTATAGGATGTCTTTCCGGTATGTTTGAAAGAGGTCATAATATCTTATACGTATGTTATGATAACGAAGCCTATATGAATACCGGTGTGCAGAGAAGCGGTTTAACCCCATTTGAAGCCTGGACCTCTACCAGCCCATCTGGCAGAGTTTCCTGGGGAAATCAGACTGACAAAAAGAATATGCCAGCCATTGCCGCAGCTCACGGCATACCCTATGTAGCTACAGCCTCTATTGCTTATTTGAAAGATTTAGAGAAGAAGGTCGAGAAAGCTTTAAATATAGTTGGACCTAAATATCTTCAGATCCACTGTCCCTGTCCTTTAGGCTGGGCGCATGAGCCTCATGATACTATAAAGGTAGCTAAACTTGCAGTTCAAACCGGACTTATTCCAATTTATGAGATGGAAAACGGAGTCATCACCTCAGTCCGCAAGATAACCAAGAAGATGCCAGTTCAGGAATATCTGAAACTGCAGGGAAGGTTCAGGCATCTCTTTAGAAAAGAAGGATTTGAGGAAGAGTTGAAGAGGATTCAGGCGATGGCAGATGATAATATCAAGAAGTTCAATTTAATGTAACGGATGTGTTTTTCTTGAAAACAGATAGCACAGGTTTTTAAACCTGTGCTTTGCTGTTTTCAGGGGGAAAGCTCTGGAGACGCATGCAATGCGTCTCTACAATAGAAATTGGAGTGTAAACCTTTAGGTTTACAAATTGAATTCTATAATAAAAAAAGATCGTTTAAGGCTTGAGCTTGCCTTCACCTTTACTTATTACCAAGGATAATAAAACGTAAACGGTTTGTCGAAAAGATTAGTATAGATCAACGAAAGGAGATTTGTAGTATATGTTGACTAAAGAGCAGAAGATAGCTAATGCGGAAAAGCCAGGTAAAGATGCTTTAAAATTGCACCCTTTTTATAAGGGTAAGATAGAAATAGCCCCGAAATGTATAATCCGGGATTTTAACGATTTTGCCATCTGGTATACTCCGGGAGTTGCCCAGCCCTGTAAAGAGATAGCTAAAGACCCGAACAAGGTTTATGAGCATACCAACAAAGGGAATGCAGTGGCAGTGGTTTCTGATGGAACCAGGGTTTTGGGTTTAGGGGATATAGGTCCAGAAGCCGGTTTACCAGTGATGGAAGGGAAAGCTTTATTATTCAAATATCTCGGTGGTGTAGATGCTTACCCTATATGCGTTGAGACTAAAGACCCGGATGAGTTAATCAAGGTAGTAAAATTGATTCAGCCCTCTTTCGGAGGAGTGAATTTAGAGGATATTGCTCAGCCCAAATGTTTCTATATCCTGGATAGACTAAGGCAGGAAGCTCACATTCCAGTGTGGCATGATGACCAGCAAGGGACTGCGGCAGTTACCTTGGCTGGCTTGGTTAATGCTTTGAAGATTGTTGGGAAGAAGATAAACGAGATAAAGTTATCTATGATAGGGGCTGGGGCAGCTAATACTGCTACATTAAGACTTTTGTTAGCGGCTGGAGTTGATCCGGGTAAGGTTGTTATGGCAGATGTAAATGGAATACTACATCCGGACAGGAAAGATTTTGAAAAAAATGATCCCAGATACAGATTCTGTCAGATAACCAACAAGGATAAAAGGAAAGGTGGTATTGCAGAGGCGATGAAGGGTATGGATGTAGTTATTGCTCTTTCTGCCTCTGGCCCTGGTGTTATTAAGAAAGAATGGATTGCGGATATGGCTAAAAACCCAATAGTTTTCGTGTGTGCCAATCCAGTTCCCGAGATCTGGCCCTGGGAGGCAAAAGAAGCTGGTGCCAGGATAGTTGCTACTGGAAGGTCTGATTTTCCCAATCAGATAAATAACTCCTTAGGTTTTCCGGGTATTTTCAGAGGAACATTAGATGTAAGGGCTAAGACGATTACCGATGAGATGGTGATAGCTGCGGCTTATGAACTGGCTCAAACTGCCCAGGATAAAGGGATACATGAGGAATATCTTATTCCCACGATGGAGGATTGGGAGGTATATCCCCGGGAAGCAGTGGCAGTGGGCTTAAAGGCAATTGAGCAAGGTCTGGCAAGGGTAAAGCTATCTAAATCTGAGCTTCTGGAGCAAGCCACCAGGATGATAAAAAGAGCCAGAGAGCAAGCGGAAGTTTTAATGGATTCACATATTATTCCACGGCCGCCGAAAGAATAAAAAAGATAGAAAAAGGAAGAAGGAAGATAAAAAGAAAAAATGACTGATGACGGATGTCGAATGAAGAATAAAGAAAGAAATGGTGGATAACGGATAGAAATTGTAGGAGCAGGTCCCTGTGCCTGCCCAGATAGATACCTGGAGTGTAAGAGCTTGTTTTTGTGTTTAAATGCATCAGCCACAAGGTTAAATTCGACAAGCTGATGCACTCCATCTACCAGAAAATGGGAAGATTGAAAAAAGAAGAAGGAAGATAAAAAAACAGGTAAACCCATGTTGCCCTCAACGTGGGTTTATCACCACCTTGAGGCAAGTTGGGGATACCGATATAAAAGAATAATGACGAATTAAAAAATGTAGGGGCGGGGTTTCCCCGCCCCCATCACAGGGCGAGAGGACCTCGCCCCTACAAGGGGTGACCATATGAAGAAAAAAAGATCAAAAGAAAATCAAAAAAACTTGGTGATGATTTTCACCGGGGATGGCAAGGGGAAGACTACTTCCGCTCTGGGTATGGCAATACGTGCCGCTGGGCAAGGAAAGAAGGTTTTGATGGTTCAGTTCATTAAAGATTTCTTAGATTATGGGGAGATAAAGTTCTGTAAAAAACATCCACGTAAAATAGAGATTTATTCTATGGGCAAAGGTTATGTAGGAATCTTCGGGGATAAACTTCCGTTGTCTGAACACAAAAAAGCAGCTAAAAGAGCTTTGGGATTTGCCAAGACACGCGGTTTGTCTGGAAAATACTTCATGATAATCTTAGATGAAGTTAATATAGCTCTAAAATTGAGATTGCTCAAGATAGATGAGGTAATTAGGTTTATAAAAAGATTGCAGAATAAGGTTCATATAGTTTTAACCGGTAGAGATGCTCCCAAAAAACTGATCCAGATTGCAGATTTAGTTACCGAGATGAAGGAGATCAAACATCCTTTCAGAAAGGGGATATTAGCGCAGGAGGGGATTGAATACTGAAAAAGTAAGATGTAAGAAGTAAGACGTGAGACGAGATAAAAGTAGCGTCGGGTTTTATGCCTGACGAATAGTGAAAAGCCTTGGCCTTCCATTTTTATTAATCAGGCGAACCTGTCCTACGGATCCATTAATAGGAAAAAGTTCGCACTACGAAAAAAAATCTATGGAGGTCTGAAGACCTCCGCTACACCTTTTCTTTTTTCTCCTCCAAATATTTCTCTGTAATTACTGCGGCAATGGCGCCGTCTCCTACAGCAGTTGCTATTTGTCTGAGGCTCTTCTGTCTTACATCTCCAGCCGCGAAAACTCCGGGGATTTTTGTCCGGGTGTTTTCGTCGGTTATAATATATCCGTCCTTATCCAGGTCGATTTTTCCTTTCAGGAATTCAGTTTTCGGCACCAAGCCTACGTAGAAGAATACACCCTGCACCGGTATAGTAACTTTCTCTTTAGTTTTTAAATTCTGGATAGTTACCGATTCAACCCTGTCCTTTCCATCAATGGATGAAATCTGATGCTCTAAATAGAATTTCATCTTTGGCTCCCGCAGGGCTTTTTCCTGCAGGATTTTCTCTGCAATCATATAGGGGAGAAATTCCACATAAGTAATGCTTTTGACAAATCTTAAAAGGTAAAGTCCTTCCTGAATTCCCGAATTTCCACATCCAACGATGACTATATCTTTATCCTTGAAAAAAGGTCCGTCACAGGTGGCACAATAGGATACTCCTCTGCCTCTGAATTTCTCCTCTCCGGCTACGTTCAGCTTTTTGGGTTCATTTCCAGTGGCAATGATAACGGTTAGGGTTTTATACTTGTTGTGAGTGGTCTCCACTAACTTTGGCTCAGATTTTAAGTCCACATCTATAACTTCTTCCTGGATAATATTCGCACCGAATCTCTTAGCGTGGTCTTCCATCTTTTTGGAAAGCTCCATCCCGGAGATGCCATCTGTGAAACCGGGATAGTTGTCTATCCAGTCAGTCGAAGAGACGTATCCTCCGGGCAGAGCTTTTTCAATCAATAGAGTATCCAGCTTGGCACGGGTGGCATAGATAGCTGCTGTTAGACCTGCTGGTCCTCCTCCCAGGATTATCAAATCAAAAAGTTTATCTTTTTCTAAGGGTGGTTTTTTTTCTAAGGGGGTTTTAAAAAATAATTCTGTCATTTTTTATCCTCTGAAGTTAATAATGTGTTTTAAATATATAAGTCCTTGGTTTGGCTTGATTTTTAAACCTTCATACGTTAAATTAAAGAAAATTTATTTCTCCCGCCAAAGGCGGTTCGGATTTTAATTCTACAGGAATTTTTTATTTTTGTCAATATGAATTTAAGGGAAGAAGGAAAATGCAAAAAAGAAGACAAAAAATGCGAATTACTAATGGCCAATGACGGATTAGGTTTGTAGGGGCGAGTTTACCTCGCCCTTCGTCTCTCCTCACCGTAGATGATCAACGAAGCAATGACAATGAATAGAACGATGATATGAAAATCAAAAGAGAAAGATTGCCTCTCTGGTTAAAAGCTAAACCTCCTTTGGGAGAGAATTGTCGAAAAGTTAAATCCCTTTTAGCTCAGTTAGATTTACATACGGTCTGTCAGGAGGCCAACTGTCCTAACATCGGGGCATGTTTTGAGGAGAAAACCGTAACTTTTTTGATCTTAGGTAAAATCTGCACACGTGGTTGTAATTTTTGTAATGTGGATAGGGGTGTACCTTTACCCTTGAACCCTTTAGAACCTCTGCATATCGCTCAAGTAGTTAAAAAATTAAGCCTAGAATATGCGGTGATAACCTCAGTAACCAGAGATGATCTGGAGGATGGTGGGGCTTCGCATTTTGCTCAGGTTATAAAGGAGATAAAAAATTTAGACCCTGATTGCAAAGTGGAGGTTTTGGTCCCGGATTTTAAAGGTAGCTTTGAATCTTTGAAGATTGTGCTAAAAGAAAAACCGGAGGTTTTGAATCACAATTTAGAGACGGTGAAAAGGCTTTACCCTGTGGTTAGAAAAGGTGCGGATTACAAGAGGTCTTTGATTTTACTGGAGAAGTCAAAAGAATACGATAGTTCGATTATTACTAAATCCGGGGTTATTATCGGGATGGGGGAGGAATGGGAGGAGATAGTTGAATTGATGCAGGATCTTAGAAGGGTTAATTGCGATTTGCTGACTATAGGGCAGTATCTTTCTCCCTCAGATAAACATCTGCCAGTTAAGAAATATTATTCTCCTGAAGAGTTTGTTGAGTTGGAAAAAATTGGTGTAAAGTTCGGTTTTTTAAAAGTGGAATCTGGACCTCTGGTTAGAAGTTCCTATCACGCAAAGAAGCAGGCTTCGGGTTTAGTCTGAAGTTTACAAGTAGGGAAAGCAGGGCAAGGCTTCAGCCTTGCGTTGGAGAGCTTGAAAGGTTCATCCTAAAAAAAGATACGCAAACCTAAAGGTTTACCCTACATTGAACCAAAGCAATAGGTAAGGAAGAAGCTCAAACAACAAAAGTTGTGACTGAAATAAATGATCAAAAGCAAGATAGATTGGATTTGACTTCTGGCAATATCACCGGAAATATCTTTCGTCTTGCCTGGCCCGCTGTTACCTCGATGTTTCTGGAAACCTTTTTTTCGATTGCCAATGCCTTCTGGGTAGGAAAGTTGGGAGCGGTCTCTTTGGCTGCAGTGATCTCCTCAGTCTTTGTTATCTGGATCATATACTCTTTAGCCTCGATTATCTCAGTTGGAGTGGTGGCTTTAATCTCCAGGTCTATTGGGGCAAAGGACCCAGAACAAGCGGGTTACATATCCAGTCAGGCATTTCAGTTTGCGATAATCAGTGCTTCTTTGTTAACTCTGACAGGGATAATTCTGACACCCCAGTTTTTCAATCTGATGGGAACTGAAAAGGAAGTATCTCTGATAGGAACGAAATATCTCCGCATTATATTTTTGGGAGCTCCTTTTTTCTTTTTGATAGATACCTTAAGTGGTGTGTTCAGAGCATCAGGAGATACTAAAACCCCTTTAAGAGTGGCTTTAATAGCAGTAGGATTAAACATCATATTAGATCCGGTTTTAATCTTCGGGTTAGGTCCTTTCCCGGAGTTGGGAGCAACAGGTGCCGCCATAGCTACAGTTACTTCACAGTTTTTAGGAGTACTCCTTTTTAAACGGCACATAGATAAAGGGAAACTTCCTTTCAAGTTAGATATAATGAAACGAGTAAAAATTGATTTTAAAACTGTTTTAAGGATTATAAAAATTGGATTGCCTACTTCAATCGCGGGCATCGTTTTCAGTTTAGTCTATCTTTTTCTTAACAAGATAACCGCTCATTTTGGAACTGAAGCGGTTGCAGCTTTAGGCATAGGGAACAGGTCTGAATCTCTATCCTACCTTACCTGTTTTGGTTTCTCTATGGCTGCAGCTACTTTAGTTGGTCAGAATTTAGGTGCCAAAAAACCGGACAGGGCAGAAAAATCTGCTTGGCGAACGGTCCTGATTGTCGTTTTTATAACCGGTTTTATTTCGTTGATGTTTTTCTCCTTTCCCCAATATATTTCAGCTTTTTTCATATCGGATGAAAAGGTGACCAGGATAGCGGTTAAATATCTGCAAATTTTAGGATTATCTCAAATCTTTATGGCTATAGAGATAGTTTTGGAAGGAGCCTTTTCCGGAGCTGGTAATACCCTTCCACCGATGATAGTCTCTGTGCCTGGCTCGATTCTGCGGATTCCTCTGGCTTATTTATTGGCAATTAAGCTTAATTTAGGTGTGTCGGGAGTCTGGTGGGCGATAACTTTGACTTCTATGGTGAAAGGGATAGTTTTAGCTTTCTGGTTTAAATTGGGAAAGTGGAAAAGCAGGGAGGTGTAAAAAACTCTCCGTACCAACGACTGGTGAGTGTGTGCTCTCCGTTGGTGTCCCCAGCAACGGAGGGTAAGTCGTTTTAAAAAGAGAAGCAAAAATTTTATTCTAACATACTTGACTTCTCATTTTTAAAGATTTAATTATTATATAAATGTAGGTTGTTAGGTCTAAAAGATAATGTACAACCGTTGAAAAGATGTCAATTACTGGATTAGTATATCACCCGGATTATCTTAAGCACGAGACTGGTAAAATTCATCCAGAGAGTCCTTCCAGACTTTCTTTCCTTTTAGATTATTTAGAGAGAAAAAATTATTATCCAGAACTGGTACAGATTGAACCACATAATCCTTCTTTAGAATGGGTGAATAAAATCCATCCGCTGGAATATATTCAGTTGATTGAGGAATACTCCAAACATGCCCCGGGAAATCTGGATATGGATACAGTTATCAGTTCGGAAACTTATAGGATAGCTCTCTTAGCAGTGGGAGGGGTTCTGGCAGGGGTAGATGGAGTGATGCAGGGTAAGGTTAATAATGTCTTCTGCGCAATTCGGCCTCCAGGTCATCATGCGGAGCCTAATCGGGGGATGGGTTTCTGTATCTTTAATAACGTTGCAATAGGGGTAAGATATGTGCAGGAAAAGTATGGGTTGAAAAAAGTATTGATCGTTGACTGGGATGCCCATCATGGCAATGGAACCCAGAAAGCTTTTTATTCTGATCCCACAGTATATTACTTCAGCATTCATCAGTTTCCCTTCTATCCTGGCACGGGAAAAGAAAGTGAGAAAGGTTCAGGAGAGGGAATGGGATATACTTTGAATATTCCGATGTTTGCCGGAAGTGGTGACTTAGAGTACAAAGAAGTATTTGAGACTATTCTGTATCCAGCCGCTTTAAAATTTGCTCCAGATTTTATCTTCATCTCTGCAGGCTTTGACGGGCATAAGAACGATCCCCTGACCAATCTACAACTAACGTCAAATGGGTTTAAGGGGATGACTCAGGTGATAAAGGAATTAGCAGATAAAACCTGTAAGGGAAGAATAGTTTCGGTTTTAGAGGGTGGGTATAATCTCAAAGCCTTAGCCTGCTCAGTTGAAGCTCATCTTCTGGCTTTAATGGATAAAAATCAAGGTGAATACAAAAAAACGAATTGACTTTTCACTTTTTATTCGGTGAAAAGATGAGTGTAACTCTGAGAATTATTAAACCCCTCTTATTTTTTCTCTTCTTCCTTTATTTTTCCCGAGCTCAATCAGAATATCTTCCAGTGGCTTCCTATAAGATAGACGTCAGACTGGATGATAAAGAGAAGATAATCACTGGAAAGGAGAAGGTATTTTTCCTGAATACCTCTGAAAGAAATATCGATACTTTATATCTTCATCTCAATATTAACGCCTTCTCCTCAGATTCAACCATTTTTGTTAAGGAAAGCGAAGATCTGAAGAAATTGATGGAGAAAGAGGAACATAGAGGATATTTGGAAATAAAAAAGATTAATAGTCATTTAGAAGAACTTAGTTACAAAATGAATGAAACCATAATGCAAATCTTTTTGTCCAAGCCTTTGAAACCCGGAGAGAATATCGAGTTTGAGCTGGAATTTGAGCTGAAGCTACCCCAAATAATCCTTGAATTAGGATATAACAAGGATAATTATATTATGCGCGATTGGTTACCCAAGATGGCGGTTTTAGAGAAAGATGGGACCTGGAATGCTCAACCGCATCATTTTTTCACCGAACATTATTCAAATTTTGGAACCTATGATGTTACCATCACTTTACCTTTAAAATATGTAATTGAAGGAACTGGCCATGTAATCTCCGAAAAAAGGAATACTGACTCAACCAAAACCGTTACCTTTCACGCTGAAAAAGTGCATGACTTTTCTTTTTGTGCCTCTCCTGATTTTAAAATAAGAAAAATAAATATCGATGGAATCGAAGTGGTCTTCCTTATCCTGCCTGAGGACCTATATAAATTTCAAAGATGGTCAAAAGCAGCCGAGCTTACTTTAAAATACTGCAACTCTCATTTTGGCAGATACCCTTATGCTAAATTAGTGATAGTTGATGCTTCTATCGGTATGGGTGCAGGGGCAATGGAATGCCCTATGATGATAACTATGACTCCGAAGATCCCTTTTTTATTAAAATATATAAAGCTGGATGAGTCGATTATAATCCACGAATTGGTACATCAATGGTGGTATGGGGTTGTGGCATCAAATGAGACAGAGGAAGCTTGGTTAGATGAGGGTTTTACTACTTATACCACACGCAAGATAATGGAAAAAGAGTTCGGAGAGAAAGGTAATATATTGAATCGTTGGGGAGTTGTGCTTTCTGACCAGGATATATCTCGATTGGTTTATTTAACTGCTCCCAAACTTGACCTGGTTGTCACTCCATCCTGGAAATCTGTAAATTTTTTCAGCTATACGACAAACGTCTATTATAAAGCCTCTCTGGTCTTAGAACTTCTGGAAAATACTATTGGAAAGGAGAAGATGGATAAACTCCTTAAAGAATATTATGATCGATACCAGTTCAGACATCCGAAAACAAAGGATTTCATAAAATTAGCTGAAGAGATTACCGGACAGGATTTAACAAGCTTTTTCCAGGATTGGCTTTATTCCACCAAGATCTGTGACTATGCGGTGAAGAAGATAAAAAGCGAAGAAATAGGTAATTCTAAAAATAAAAAAGAAAAGCTCTATGAAACCACGGTGGAGATATGGCGGAATGGTGAGATAAGTATGCCGGTAGATGTCCTGATTGAAATGGAAAATGGAGAAAAACTCAAAGGACGCTGGGAGGGGAAAGAAAAATGGGTCAAGCTGAAACTCAAGACTAAAGCTAAAATCAAATCAGCTACCCTGGGTCCGAAGTATGTAAATATTTTAGATGTAAATATCAATAACAACGCACTTTCAACCAAACCCTATCGCTGGCCAAACTTTAAGTTTTTTTCAGATTATCTTTTCTGGATGGAAAGCGTTGTTCAGTGGATGATGGATTTGTTTTAAATAAGGTTTTAGGTGATAGGTTGAGGGTATAAGGCAAGGTCTTTAAAAACTTAGTTTGCAGGGCTGGTCCGCCTCTGGCGGATACCTACGATTGCTTTCGTAGAGCGGGTACCTTGCCTGCTGAATTTCTTAGAGAAAAAATGGTTATCTGGGATTCATTTAAATGCGGAATCAAAAAAGTCTGGGAGAATAAAATCCTGGCTTTGATTCTATTTCTGTTCAAGCTGTTTTTTGCTTTTCTCCTTTTAATCCCGGCTTATTATATGTTCTCCAGAACTTTTTCTCTATCCCCTTTCTCCTTAAATTTTCTTAAAGGATATGATTTCACTTTTCTGGTTGATTTCCTGCATTACTGGAGCAGAAGTATAAATCTATATCAGGTTTTGTTTCTGGTTATTGTTTTAATTTCCATTATCAGTTATATCTTTTTATCCGGGGGTTTGTGGGGAACCTTCTTTCAGGATTTGAAAGAGGGGAGAAAGAAATTTAAAGGTGAAAAATTCTTTGGGGATTGCGCTAAATACTTCTGGAGCTTCTTGAAGATCTTCATCCTCATCAGCCTGATCTACATACTGGCTTTCTTATTTGCTCTGCTTATTTTTTCCTTAATCTCAATCATTGCCGGGAAAGAGCTTTCGTTTAAGGTCCACATTATAATCCTTATCTTAGACCTTCTCATCCTGGCGATTTTCTTTATGGGGGTGGATATGTGGAGCGATTATCTGCGGATTTACCGGATTTACTTCGAGGAGAAAAAACTCCGAAGGATTATAAAGCCAACTTTAAAATTTATCCTTAAGAATTTTGATAAAACGGTTTTTCTATATTACCTTTTAAGTGCTATTTTTCTGGGAAGTTTAATAGCCCATTTTGGGCTGAATAAATTTTTGCATTTTATATTTATGGAGAAATCTCTTATACTCTCTTTGTTTATCTTACAACAAGCTTATAGTCTTTTCAGGTCGTTTTACCGGCTGGCTTTTTATTCATCCCAGATGGTTCTGTTCGACAAACTATATGATTTGAAACAGGATATGGAGTCCATCGTCCGTGACGATGCCTATTAAACCTAAAGGTTTAGTTGCGTAGGGGTGGAGCTTGTCTCCACCCTCATTACTTCAAAACAAATAAGGAGGTTTTTATGTTTAAGAAAATCAAAATATCAATGTTATTTTTTGGGTTGTTTTCTTTAGCCCTGATTTTTAGTTTTGCTCAAGCTCAAAAAAAAGAGGAGAAAGGAGTAAAGATGGATAACAAAGAGATTACTGTTAGGTGGTTTGGGCATTCCTGCTTTATGCTCTCAAATTCAGTCAAAATCGTAACTGATCCTTTTGACAAAAGCGTGGGTTATCCTCTGCCCGAAGTTAGTGCAGATATCATTCTGATAAGCCATGAGCACTTTGACCATAATTATGTCTCAGCTATAAGTGGAAAACCTGAACTGGTTAGAGGCGCTGGGGATAAGACTGTAAAAGGGATAACCTTCAAAGCGGTTAAATCCTCTCATGGTACAGGCAGGGGAGATAATCATATCCGCATCTGGGAGCTTGAAGGGATAAGGTTTGCTCACTTCGGAGATTTAGGAGTTGATCTGACCGATTCGCAATTCAAGGAGATTGGTTCAGTGGATGTGGTTTTCATACCGGTGGGAGGGTACTTTACGATTGATGCTGAACAGGCGACCAAAATAGTCAACAAATTAAACCCCAGAATTGTTTTTCCTATGCATTATAAGACTCCAGCCATGGGTTCGAATTTCCCTATCTCCGGGATTGAGCCTTTTTTAAAGGGGAAGAAAAATATAAATAAAGTGGGTAAAAATTCAGTTGCTCTTAAAAAAGATTCTCTACCTGAAGAAATGATGGTTTATGTTTTAGAATATAAATAAAGTAGATAGTAGGTAGTAGACAGTAGACAGGGAAAGATAAATTTATTGATTAAATCTCAAATCTAAGACGAGGAGTGTTCGATGATTTATAAGCTGGAAAATCTTAACTGGATGGAGTTTAAGGGATTAGTTCCCAAAACAATAAAGACAATAATTCTGCCGGTGGGAACGATTGAGGCTCACGGAGTAATTAGCCTGGGAACGGATGTGCAGATACCTCAGAAGATTGCGGAAATGATAGCTGAAGATTTAAAAGCGATAATTGCACCACCAGTTTATTATGGCGTTACCCGGAACCTTTATTTTTACCCTGGCTCTTTAAGCGTAACCTCGCAGACTTTTGAGAATTACCTTTATGAAATCCTTGATTCTATGGCGGAGAAAGGATTTTCCAGGATCGTGGTAATCAACGGACACGGAGGACATTTAAACGAGCTCAAGAATTCTGCTCTGAAAGTCTATAAAACCAGAAAAGCTAAAATAGCGGTGATTCACTGGTGGCTTTTATGTGATGACATTACCAAACAGGTTTATGGAGTAACCGGAGGTCATGCAGGAGTCGATGAGACTGCCGGAATTTTAGCTATTGATAAATCTTTAGTAAAAAAGGAAAAGTATAAAAAAGAGATGGCTTACAAATTCGATGAAGCCATGAATGTAATGCCCACACCTTCCTCTATAATCCTTTATAAAGAAAAAGAAGGGTATCCGGATTTCGATGAGAAAAAAGCTAAGCTCTATATGGAAAAGGTGGCAGAGAAGATTAAAAAAATGGTTTTAGAGGTGTTTAAGAAGTGGGATGAGCTGAAGCTGTAGAGACGCATTGCATGCGTCTCTAAAAGACTGTAGGAGCACGTTGCAACGTGCCCCTACATTTCTCAACAAAAGATTTTGAAACAATCAACAGAAAATCAAAGTATTAAAAAATAGTATGCAGAGATTATTCTCAAATAAAATATATGATGGTCTTGACAAGGAGATAGTTTTGGTTAAATTGTGGAAGATATGCATTATAGGGAAAAAATATTGAAGGTTGAATTAGTGATGTAATTAAAAGGAAGACTAAAACCTTCCACTATATTAAGAAAGGATAACCAAAGCTAACAACTTTTAAACTTTTTAAAGGAGGTAAGGTTTTATGTTTAAAAAGAGGCGCTTTATCACAGGTTTATTTTTTCTACTTCTCCTTTTTTCTTTATCCTTTAGCCAGTCAATGAGCGGAGCCACAGGAAAGGAAAAGCCTCTAGACTCTTTTAAGGCTATAGAAAGCGATATAACGGAGCATACCCTTTCCAATGGGCTTAAGCTTATAATCTTAGAGAGGCACGAGGTGCCAGTAGTCTCCTTTTGCACCTATGCCAACGTTGGCTCCAACAACGAAGTTACCGGCATAACCGGGATTTCTCATATTTTCGAACATGTGGCTTTCAAAGGGACTAAAACCATTGGTACCAAAGATTACGAAAAAGAGAAAATTGCTATGGCAAAGGAGGATAGCCTTTTTGAAGAGATTTTAGAAGAAAGGGATAAAGGGGATAGGGCAGACCAGGAAAGGCTTAAAAAATTGGAGGAAGAATTTGCCAAAACTCAGGATGAGGCAGGAAAGTTTGTTATAGGTAACCAATTCGATGTAATTGCAGAGGAAGAGGGAGCAGTAGGGACAAACGCTTTTACTGGCTATGATCAAACCTGTTATATTTATAGTTTCCCCTCCAATAAATTAGAGCTCTGGATGGCATTAGAGTCGGATAGATTTATTAATCCGGTTTTGAGAGAATTTTATAAAGAGAAAGATGTGATAATGGAAGAGCGAAGACGGGGGATAGAGAGCAACCCGTCCGGAAAACTGTTTGAGGAGTTTATGGCGGCTGCCTTTAAAGCCCATCCTTATCATCACGAGGTTATAGGACATATGTCTGATCTGAAATCGATATCACGTCATCAGGCAGAAGAGTATTATAGGAAATACTATATTCCAAATAATCTCACCATCGGTATTGTGGGAGATGTGAAACCGCAGGAAGTTATCGCCTTAGCGGAGAAATATTTCGGGGACATTCCTAAGGGTGAATATCCAGCACCGGTGCGAACCAAAGAGCCGGAACAGTTAGGTGAAAAAAGGATTGAGGTAGAGGATAAATCCCAGCCGATTTTGCTCATAGGTTATCACCGTCCAAATGCAACCCATCCGGATGACCCGGTCTTCAACGCTATGGCTGATTATCTGGGTGGTGGTAGAACTTCACGGCTTTATAAAATTTTGGTCAAGGAGAAAAAAATAGCAGTGCAGGTAGGAGGAATCCCTTCTTATCCAGCAGAAAAATATCCTAACCTTGTGGGTTTCTATGCGGTGCCAGCTAAAGATCATACCAATAAAGAATGTGAGGATATAATCTATGAGGAGATAGAGAAGGTCAAAGCTGATACCATTTCAACTGAGGATTTGAACGCTATTAAAACGCGTGCCAAAGCTAATTTCATAAGACAGCTCAAATCCAATCTGGGTATGGCGATTCAGCTTACCTCTTATCAGGTAATTGCAGGCGACTGGAAAGAACTATTCAAACAACTTGATCGAATTAATCAGATAACTGCTGGTGATATTAAAAGGGTGGCAAATCAATATCTAAAAAAATCTAACCGGACTGTGGGTGAACTGGTTACAATAAAATAAATGATAAAAAAGTTCAAAGGTTCAGAGGTTTAAGAGTTTAAGGGTAACAGATAAAAAAAGATAGATAAGAAATGATAATTTTCAATATAAAAAATCCTAAAAGAAGGAGAAAAGCGATGCTTAAAACCATCAAAAACTTTAAGTGCCTTTTTCTGATGATGATTCTGGTTTTGTTCGTCACCTCACCTCTGTGGGCGCAGAAAAGTTACAAAGACCTAAAATATCCTCCCTTAGGTGAATTGAAAATTCCTGAGGTGAAAAGAGAAGTTCTGCCTAACGGGATGATACTTTTTCTAGCAGAAGACCATCAGTTACCCGTAATTGGGGTTTCCGTTCTGGTTAAAACCGGTTCCATTTATGAGCCCGCAGATAAGATTGGACTGGCTTCGATCACCGGAATGGTTATGCGAACTGGTGGTGCTGGAAATAGAACTGGAGACCAGATCGATGAGGAGCTGGAAAGGTTGGGGGCATCAGTGGAGACCTGGATAGGGTTAACCGAAGGGGGTGCTGAGATATCTGTTCTCAAAGAAGATATTGACAAGGGTCTTTCTATTTTAGCAGATATTTTGATGGATCCAAAATTCGACCTGGATAAAATCGATTTAGCTAAAATTCAGCACAAAAGCGGGATTGCCAGGAGAAATGATGAAGTAAGTGCAATTGCAGACCGGGAGTTCGATAAATTGATCTATGGAGCCAAGAGCCCCTATACCCGGACTACTGAATATTATACCATCGACAATATAAAACGAGAGGACCTGGTTGCATTCCACCAGAAATATTTTCATCCCAGCTCGGTGATCTTAGGAGTGTGGGGAGATTTCAAAACCAGTGAGATGGTTCAGAAGATAAAAAAGGTTTTTGCTAACTGGAAACCAGCAAAGGTTGAAGGATTAGAATTTCCCAGGGTTGATTATAAATATCATTCCTCAGTCAATCTGGTAAAAAAGGATGATGTTAACCAAGCCAATATCTATCTGGGACATATTGGCGGCACTATGGACGACCCGGATTATTATGCTTTAACGGTGATGAATTACATTTTCGGCAGAAGTTTTACCTCCCGTCTGGTTAAAAAGGTACGCACGGAGGAAGGGCTGGCTTATCAAGTAAGCGGATCTTATAATACCAATTTTGGT
This sequence comes from uncultured Ignavibacteria bacterium, assembly GCA_964570765.1. Taxonomy (GTDB): domain Bacteria; phylum Zixibacteria; class MSB-5A5; order MSB-5A5; family RBG-16-43-9; genus CAZMZF01. Next base: position 36,339 of record CAZMZF010000006.1, on the reverse strand, counting down.
TTTCCCGGGACCTTCACCATTTTGTGTCAAACCAAATCCCAATCCACAGTTGAAGCTATTAAATATATGATCGAGGAGACCAAAAAGCTCACTCAGGAAGAGGTTACAGATGACGAATTGAAACAGGCTAAAGAAAATTATCTTAATTCATTTGTCTTCAGGTTTGACACCAAGGATAAGGTGGTCAATCGTCTGATGACCTATGAGTATTATGGATTCCCCCTGGATTTTCTGCAGAAGACCAAAGCACAGGTAGAGAAAGTCACAAAAGCAGATATTTTGCGAGCGGCAAAGACTCATCTCCATCCGAACGACATTGAAGTTCTGGTAGTAGGTAAGAGTCAGGATTTTGACCAGCCCCTTTCAGTTCTGGGTGAGGTAAATACTGTAGATATCACTATACCTGAAGCTTCACCTTTAGCCAGGGAAAAAGAGCCGGAAGCATCTGAAGCCTCTTTAGCTAAAGGGAAAGAGGTTTTTGAAAAAGTCGTTAGTGCTTGTGGAGGCAGGAAAACTTTTGCCGCCATAAAAAGCGCAGTGTTAAAAAATGAAACCAGCATTTCCACACCACAGGGTGAATTTCAGCTTTCAGTTATTTCTACTCACATTTTCCCGGATAAGGTAAGGCAGGATGTAACTATGCCGTTTGGAACCCAGATCTTGGTCTTTGATGGAGAAAAAGGATGGGTATCCTCTCCACAGGGAACCCAGGACCTGCCTGAATCTCAGATAAAAGAAACCAAAGCTGACCTTTTCCGTTCTTTTATCAATCTTTTTCAAGCTACAGATTTAAAAATTCAATTCTTGGGAGCAGAAGAATATGAAGGGAAGAAATTAGATGTAATTTTGATCTCAGATCCTGCTGGAAATGAATTAAAAATATATGTAGATCAAACAACTTATCTTCCAGTAAAACAGACTTATCGCGGTAGCGGGATGACAGGACCGGCAACTATGGAAGAGGTCTTCTCAGATTTCCGGGATGTCTCAGGAGTTAAGCTTCCTTTTCATCAGCTGACCAATTCCGATGGCCAGAAATTTGCTGAGAGTAAAGTCTTAGAAGTGAATATCAATCCAGAGGTAGATCCGAATTTATTTATCAAGAAGTAGACTGGAGTGAAAAGACGTTACTCGTGATCGTTATTCGTGACCGTAAATAAATCCTGATGGTCGTTGGTCTTCTGACCAACGACCCTTTTGTCCTCAAACTCATCCCCTATAACCTTCTCTTGAGAAGAGAAGGGGTGTGAAAGTCCCTCTCTTTATAAGAGAGGGATTAAGGGTGAGTTTCTCCGATTTCCTGGTGAAGATAAAAAAATTAAATAAAAAAGATTTATGATATTAGGGGAATAGCTAAAATGGAGATTGAAGATTTGGATGTTTTCAAGATTCATTTGTTGTTGTAGGGACAGAACAGTGTTCTGTCCCTGTATTGTTTAAATGTTTTTTTTCACGGTCACGTCTCTTAATAACTTTGGAGGTATGCATGAACGTTTTTGAAGCGATTAAGTTGAGAAGGAGTATTCGTAGTTTTTTAGATAAACCAATCGAGGAGGAAAAATTATTAAGAGTTCTGGAAGCGGGAAGGTTAGCTCCTTCGGCTAAAAATCTACAAGAATGGAAGTTCTTAATTGTAAAGAATAAAGAATTAAAAAAGAAACTGGTTGTTGCGGCAAATAACCAGCATTTCCTGGCAGAGGCTCCAGTGGTAATTGTAGGTTGTGCGACTCTGGTTAATTATGTGATGTCCTGCGGTCAGTATACTTATCCTATCGATCTGGCTATTGCAATGGACCATATGACTCTTCAGGCAGTGGAAGAAGGTTTGGGCACCTGCTGGATCGGCTCATTTAAAGAGGATGAGGTCAAAAAAATTCTTAATATTCCTGATAATATCAGGATAGTTGAACTTCTGCCCTTAGGTTATCCTAAGACTGTCCCTCCTGCACGTCTCAGGAAAAGTTTAGAGGAGATTGTCTGTTACGATAGCTGGAGTTGAAGAGACTTATCAACCTTGCTTGGGCAGGGGTTGTACCCCTTGTACATAGGAAAAGACTTTTCGGACATGGCAAATGCCCTGTATAAGCAGATTTTGATAAACGGAATTAATGCACAAAAAAGTATACTCTTTAAACAATTTTTGTGCAGATGAGAAATTTAAAAATACAAACAAGAACTAATTACAAAGTATCCTCATATAAATAAGCCACTTACAAATATAGGTCTGGCTTATTTTTTGGCATAAGAGTTGCACCTAAAATTTAGTTGATAGTTTTTTGTTTTGAAGTGTGAATTTCAAACGATTTGGGTTCGATAAATCGAACCCCTACAATGTATACTGTAGGGGCTTGATTTATCAAGTCCTTCAATTTCTGTTAGATTTTATTTGACTTGGAAGCTCCTCTGAGTTAGTTTAAAAAGGTGAGTTAACAAAAAAATGGAGGAGAGAATGAAAAAAATTGTTTTAACCTTGGTTTTATTATCAGTTTTATTAGTTAGTTCAGCCTTTTCTCAAAAAGGAGAGCCAAACAAGGTAACCCGGATAAGAGATTGGGGGAAGGTTCAACCTCGAAAATTAATTGATTGTCCTACAGCCGGGCTTCTGCCTAGAGGTAGCTTTGATTTCGATATCAAAATCTACCCGGGTGGAGGGGTAATTAATACCATTGATATAGGTTTGATGAACAGGTTTATGTTAGGTATGTCCTATGGAGGAGGTAAGCTGATCAGCGAGGAAAAACCTGACTGGAATCCCAGGATTGAATTTGCAGCCAAGCTCAGGTTGCTTAATGAAAGTTACTTAATGCCGGCTTTTGTCTTAGGTTACGATGGGCAGGGCATAGGGCTTTATAACGACTCCTTAGAAAGGTATCAGTATAAATCCAAAGGTTTTTATGGGGTCATAAGTAAGAATTATTTGGTCTTCGATTATCCAGTGGGATTTCATTTCGGTGCGAATTATAGTTTAGAGAATGAGGATAAAGATAAAAATATTAGCCTGTTTGTGGGTACGGATGTCAGGTTCAATGAAAGTGTAGGAGCGATCCTGGAATATGATCTGGGAACAAACGATGATAACGGAAAAGCCCTGGGTGAGGGGAAGGGGTATCTGAACTTGGGCCTTCAATGGATTTTTTCTGACCGCCTTTCTTTAGAACTGGATTTTAGAAACATCTTTCAAAATACTGAGGATGTCTCTCAGATTGGCAGGGAATTGAGGATAATCTACGTGGAATTTTTCTAAAAAGTCTGAAGGTTATAGTCTTAAGGATAAAGGCAAAAAATGTTGGGCAAGACTTTAGGGTGTGTTGAAAAAGCCCAACCTGTCATTCTGAGGGAGCGTAGCGACCGAAGAATCTCGCTGATTCATATGAAGATTCTTCGCTTCGCTCAGAATGACACCCTTATATTTCCGGTTTTCAACAGTACCTTTAGCCTTGTATCTGAACACAAACCTGAAGGTTCAGAATGGATCTTGAAATTTGACCTGCGTATATAAAGGTTAAAGGCAAAGTCTAAAGTCGAACAGCGAAGAGCTAATAGCGAATGATGAACATATTTCTCATAGCAGATTGTAGGAATTAAGCAGATTGAATAACAGAAAGCTTTGATTTTACGTATTAATTTTATAGATAAGTGAATTGTTCTTTTAATCTTTTAGGTGTCATTTTGTGTCTAATAGTTGTCGATATGTTTTGTATGTAATCAGGAATGCGAACCTTTAGGTTTGCGAAATAGTAAAGCCAAAGCTTTACACTTCAATATAGACAAATTTGGAGGTGAGAAAAATGCGAAATAGATGGGTCCTTTTAGGGTTGGTTTTAACAATTACCGGGATTTTTGTGATAGGCTGTTATACCATTATGTCTCATCCCGGGGTTAAGGGAGAAGAGGAACAAACTTATTCGGGCACTTATTACCGGGAACACTGCACTGACTGCCATCAAGATTATCATCAGTATCCCTATGGTTACTATTATGGTTACTATCCTGATTATTACTGGGATTATCCTCGCTGGGGTCATTACTATGCTTATCCCTGGTGGTGGGATTGGTACTATTCGGGTGATAATGGTGGAGGTGGGGGAGGGGGAGTTAATATTCCTGAAAAGAAGGGTGAAAGAAGAAGCGGATTAGAACCTCCTTATGTTCCTGTAGAGCAAGGTAGCTTTCCTCCAGTTTTAGTTGAGCCTAAATCTCCCAGAGGTGAGACTCCGAGGGGAACAATTGAAGAGAAGGTTAAGAGTGAACCACAGCCGCAGAAGGAAGAAAAGAAAGATAATAATGAGAAGAAGGAAGGGAAGGGACAAAGGAGATAAAGGTAAAAACTTGTTTGAGGAGAGCTTTATGCTAAAGAAGATATCTTTATTTGTAATATTTTTAATTTTGTGCTTTATAGTCAATGGTTTTAGTCAAGAGATACTACCCCGCTCAGATTCTTTAAGTTATTGGAAAGTTCCTGAAGCCTCTGCTGGAAACTTCTTTGGGGTAGGTGCCAGGGCTATGGGGATGGGTGGTGCCCAAATTGCAACTGCAGAGGATGCCTCGGCACTGGTTTACAATCCGGCTTTATTGGCGAAAATCAAGAGAATTGAGTTCTCAGGAGCTATGTCTCATCAGGGATTTAAAAATGAGACTGGGTTCACAGGCAATTTTCAGCCCATAAACTCATTTTTCCAGAAAGAAAGTATAACTCAATCCAATACCCGCTTCAGCTCTGCAAATATAGTTTTGCCAGTTCCAACTTACAGAGGTAGTTTAGTCTTTGCTTTAGGGTTCAATCGGATGAAAAGTTTTGATAAGGCTTTTCATTCCATGAAAGTCGATACAACAACAGGAAATATTTTGAGTGATCGTTCTGTTCTTGAGACTGGGGGGATAAACATGTGGTCTTTAGGAGTAGCAATAGACCTTTCTCCAACTATCTCCATAGGTGGTGCAGTAAATTACTGGCAGGGAGATGATGATTACCTTTTAGATTTTTATTACTTAAACCCAGATGAAATATCTGGTTATCAGGTCTGGTGGAAAGATCGTTATTTAGACAACTATTCAGGCTGGAATGGTAAATTAGGACTTTCAGTTCAGCCTAATAAATACTTGAGCTTGGGAGCGGTCATAGATTTTCCTACTAAATTCTCCATTGACTGGGACTACTCCTATTTTTCGGATACCTTATTTAGCAATACTAATAGAGATACTGTAATTAATAACCCAAATAATCCAGGGCACTATGATTTGTACCACCCTTATTCTTTTGGAACTGGAGCAGCTTTAAACTTCAAATATGTGACTTTAGCAGGAGATATCTATTTTACTGACTGGTCTCAGCTTGAGCCAAAGGCAAGAGAAGGCGTAGAACCAAAACTTTACAAGGAAATTTATCAGAGTGTTACACGCTGGCATATCGGAGCGGAAGTGGTGATGCCGGAGTTTTCCACGAAATTCAGGGTAGGGTATTATGTTGACCCGATTCCTTTTAAAACAGTCTATCTGGATACTGACCGTAGATACTTCACCCTGGGAGCAGGCTTTTTAATCGATCAGGTGATGACCCTGGATATTGCCTGGAATCATGGTTTTTATGAATTCAAAGATGGCTGGAAAAATTTTGTAAAAGAAGCATATACAACGGATAAGATTTTTGTTGGATTGGCTTATAGGTTGTAAGAGATCAGGTAGGTCAGACATTCCTGTGGCTACGCCAGGCTTTGCCTCTGACATCTATGAACAGACAAGATGTCTGTTCTACCGATTAAAAAAAGCCGTGATTTTTTGACGGCTTTTTTGTATTTTACGTAATAGTAGAAAATGGTAGGGGCATCCACCGGAGGCGGGATGCCCTTTGTTTTATTTGTCATTGCGAGGAGTTTCGCCCCGCCCTTTGGCGAGGAACGACGAAGCAATCTGTCCCTATACTAAAAAATCTCGCAATGATTGCCTTAAATGTAGGCATAAGAGAAGATATTTAGTTAGATGATACCTATTTTAAAGATATTTATAGTTTTTGTTTTCTTGGTTATCTTAATAAAGAAGAAAGTTCAAATCGGCTATACTCTTCTTCTGGGCTCAATCTTCTTGGGGGTTTTATTTTCCTTAACAGTCTTTGAACTCATAAAGAATATCTTTAAAGCCACAATCGAATGGGACACTCTTCATCTTTTATTCATAGTTATCTTAGTCACCATATTTGGTGGGGTACTAAAATTTACCCAGAGCTTGAGGGACATAACTGATTCCTTAGAAAATCTGGTTAAGGATACCAGGACAATCTTAGCCCTTTTACCTGCCCTGATCGGGATACTTCCTATGCCGGGAGGGGCGATGATGTCTGCTCCGATGATAGAAGAGGTTGGCTCAAGGAAGAATATTTCACCTGAGATTAAAGCTGCCTTTAACTACTGGTTCAGACATATCATGGAATTTGTTTTTCCTTTATATCAGGGAGTTATCATCGCCTCAGTTATTTTAAAAGTCCCGGTGAGTAAGATAATTTTGGCACAGGTGCCGATGAGCTTGACGATGCTTTTTGCAGGGGTATTTTTCCTCTGGGGAAAGGTTAAGGTGGAAAAGGAGGAAGGTATAGAGAAGAAGAATACTTTAGAAAATATATTTTTGTTTCTGAAGAGCATCTGGGGTATACTTTTAGCAGTTGTTTTAAATCTTTTCTCCGGGATAGACCTTTTATGGGCGCTGCTTTTTAGTGTTGTTCTGTTCGCCGCCTTGAATGGGGTAAAGCCTTCTTCTTTCCTGAAAATAGTCCGTGAAAATGTAACCTGGGAAATAATTATGTTGATCCTGGGTATTATGATCTTTAAAAAAATAATTGAAGTTTCTGGAGCAGTAACGGTTATCCCTCAAACCCTTTCTACCTGGGGGATCTCACCTGTTCTGGTTATCTGTTTGGTTCCATTTGCAGTTGGGGCTCTGACTGGAGTTACCACTGCTTTTATCGGGATTTCATATCCTATCCTATTAAGCTTTTTGAAGCCAGATGGAATAAACTATGGGTATGCTATGTTGGCTTATGCCGCAGGTTTTACCGGTGTAATGGTCTCCCCGGTACATCTATGTTTGGTTTTAACTAAAGATTATTTCAAAGCCACATTTTCCGGTATCTATAAGCTGATAATCCCACCTTCAATTGTCCTGATGATAGTTGCACTCGCTTTAGTTCTATTAGGGTATCCCTGGGGTAGAATTGGCTAAATAATTAGAGGTAGACCCACGTTGCCCTCAACGCGGGTTAATTTACCCACCTTATGGGCAAAGCGGGAATACCGATTAGAAAAAAAATGTAGCGTCCGGTCTCAAGATGCATTCTGCAGTTTATACCGGACGTTTTTATTTTATTAAAGATATACGTCGGGCATAAAGCCCGACGCTACAAATTATCTTGCTCCACCTTTGGCGAGATATTCAACCTTTCCCTCTCCTGAGAGGAGAGGGAATATGATTATAAAATTTCTTAAACAAAAAAAGGAACTTTAAGTATATTAAATTGTATATACTTAATAGAAAAGGGAGAGATTCCTTAGATGGAGCAAAGTCAAAATCGACCTCAAGGTCAAACTCGACTGTCGGATAAGGAATTGATGGAGAGGTTTCTGGGGGGTGAGGTGGAGGGATTCAACCTGTTGGTTAAAAATTATAAAGTGAAGCTATATAATTTGCTTTACCGTTTATTAGGAAACCGGGAGGAGGCTGAGGATATCTTGCAGGAGACTTTTTTGAGGGTTTATCGGGAAAGGGAAAGTTACGATTTCAATTATTCTTTCTCCACCTGGATTTATACCATAGCTTTAAATCTGTTTAAAAATGTGTATAAGAAAAGAAAAAGAGTCAGATTTACAGGAATAGATGCTTTGTTAAATCGACCGGACCCGAACTCGGAGAATTTTGGAAATAAAAACCGTTTAAGCACTATTTTAGAAAGAGAAATATTCTCACTTCCCTTGAAGTATAAAAGCGTTTTTCTTTTAAGGGAAATAGACCAGCTTAGTTATGAGGAGGTGGCACTGGCATTAAATCTCCCTTTAGGGACCGTGAAATCCCGGGTGAACCGAGCCAGGAGGATTCTACAAAAAAGGCTGAGACCAATGATGGAGGAATGCTATGAGCTGTCGAAAAATTCGCCGCTCTCTATCCCAATATTATAGAGGTGAGCTTTCCCAGGAGAAAGAAAAACTGGTTGCCCAGCATATTCAGGTTTGCGAGGGGTGTGCCAGAGAAGCTCAAAGATATAAAGCTTTAGATGAAACAGTTCAGAACCTGGATGTATTTAGACCCTCACTTGAGTTTGAAGAAAGACTTAAGCAGAGAATTGGGGCAATTCCTTATCTGGAGAAAAAAGATAAGAAGAAAGCTCTGGTTACTTCTTTTCCCTCACTTAGATGGGCTTTTATACCAGCTACAGCTTTAGTTATAGCTTTAGTTTTGCTAATAAAAGGAGGATTTTATAAATCACATACAACTGTAACTAAGCCAGAGTTAGTATCAATCGACACATCTTCGCTGGTGAGGACCCCAGCGAAGAGCGAGGATACCTCATCATCGGAGAAAACACCAATAATGAGCAAGGGTGAACAGTTGGTCTCTACTGATCTACAGACTGGTGAAGAGGAGAAGAGAATACCCGTAGGGAAAAATCGAAATCCCAGAGCAGTTTTCATTATAGATAATTTGAGATTTTCAGATTTAGAGCGGTTGCCGGATAGCAGGGGGATGGAACGCAGAATGAATAATTTTGTTTTGGATGCAGTCAGGTCCAGGCCTGTGGATTATAAATCATCCAATGAAGGATATATCCTGCCTGCGGTTTCAACAAGCAGTGCAGATGTAAAGATCAGCTATTGATTAAAGGAGGTTTATATGAAAATAAAAATTCTGTTCAGTTTGTTTTTTTTGATGTTCTGGTCAGTATTTTTAAACTGGATTATTGATTCGGCTTCAGCTCAAGGGGTTCTGGAATCATTAGAGCAGAATATCACCGGTCTGGTGGAGTCGATCAAGCCATCTTTAGTAACAATTGAAGCGGAAAGCTATTCTCCGAAAAGGGAAAAAGCATTTCAGCTTACCTCTTTTGTGGGCTCTGGAGTAATCTATTCTCCAGACGGTTATATTTTAACCACCTCCAGCGTAGTTCAGGGGATGAAAGGTTTTAAGATAACTCTTTCCACTAAAAAAGAATATATAGCAAAATTAGTCGGGACTGATTTCCAGACTAATTTAGCGGTTTTGAAAATCGAGTCTCAGGGATTAAGGACAGCTAAATTTGGAAATTCGGATAGAATTAGAGAGGGTTCCTGGGTGACAGTGGTGGGGAATTCATACGGGCTTCCAACTGCGGTTTCCTTCGGGATAGTTAACGGAATCAGAAAAGATAAGACTATTCAGATGAGCGCAAATGTCAGTCCGGGTAACAGCGGTGGTCCGGTTTTGAATACCCGGGGAGAGGTAATAGGTCTGGTTTCTGCCAAGCTCTCTGAGCCTTCAATTATAGATGCTTTTAGATTATATGAAGAGGAAGGAAAAAGAACATTTGATTTCCCTCCTACCCAGATCGAGATCCCCTCATCCGGGATCTCCTTGGCAATTCCCGTTAATTTAGTAAGGCAGAAAGCGGACTGGATTATCAAACATGGCACAAGCATCGAGAAGGGGTATCTGGGTGTATATTTAGAAGATTTAGACAAAGAAGCTAAAGAGGAGATAGATGTAAATGGGGGGGTTCTGATAGCCGGGGTGGTGGAGGGGAGTCCGGCTGAGAAATCTGGCTTGAAAGATGAGGACATTGTTATTGAATTTGATCAGGAGAAAGTCAAGGATTCAGACCAGTTCAGGAAAATGATCGAGAATATCCCGCCGAATAAAATGATCAGATTACAAATCATTCGAGACGGCAAGAAAGAGAGACTGAGTGTCAGGCTGGGCAGGGTCGGCTCAGCCTACTCCTCCCTGAAGGAAAGGACTATTATACCCCCGATCAAAATACCGGAGATGAACATTCCGGAGATAAAGATTCAGTATGACGAGGCTAAAAATGAATACGAAAAAGAGGCTCAAGATAAAAATTTAGAGGAGCTGAAGAGTATTCTTAACAGTTCTCTTAATAATTTCGAGAAAGAGCTGAAAAGGTTAAGTAAGGAACTGGAGAGATTAAATCAGAAGATTGAGAAGGAGAAAGAAAGAAAATAGTATTTGTAGGGGCAGACCTGTGTGTCTGCCCTGGTATTTTATAGGCAGGGATACAACCTATACCCAAGTTCGTAGCGTCCGGTCTCAAGATGCATTCTGCAGTTCATCCCGGACGTTTTTCTATCTTAGTTGTAGTTGTAGGGACAGAATCCGCCTGAGGCGGATTCTGTCCAAGTGGTCTTCGTCGTCCGCCTTTGGTGGGACTTCGCCTTTAGCTCGCGATGACTACTTTGAAGGTAAGTTTGTAAGGTAAGGCCTTAGCCTTGCTTTTTTATACCAAGAACGTAGTGCGACCCCTTTAGGGTCGCTTAAGTGATTTTTGTATTCAAAACAAATAAATACCCATGGCAATCAAAAGGAAGATGAAGCTTATAAAAAAGATGGTTTGGGATATTTTGAGGTTTTTGTGTTTGCGGGTGACGACATCTATGAAGGTTTTTTTTGACTCTCTACCGGAGGCGATATTGGTGTGATAAACCTTTGGAGAGAAAACCAGGACCGCAAACAATATGCTTAAAAGCCACAAAACCAGAGGAGCAAGATAGAATATTCCTTCTACTGTTCCGATGTATCCTCTGATCTCAGAATATGTTATGGCGTGAAAATAAATTCCCTCCAGGATGCCGCAGATGAGGATGATCTGCTTTGCAGCGCTCTCTATGGATTCGATAGATTGACCCAGCATAGCTTTGGCATTGTCCCGCCAGAATTTCATAGGAGATTCGGGCAAGCCAGTGACTTTCTCTTGAATTTCTTCATCCATAAGATTACCTCTATTTTCTGTATGTAGCGGAGGCCTTCAGGCCTCCATTTTGGAAGGCTGAAGCCTTCCGCTACAAAATTCTATTTTTTAGATACTCCCTCACTCCTCCCAGCAGTATTCAAATTGATTTTTGCATTTAGGATTAGGGCAAACCAAATCCACACATTTTTCTTTCTTGAGAGATGGTCGGTTAGGTGTCAACGCTCTAATCACAACCGTTTTACCATCCTCATAGGTTTTTTCTACATCTTCCATCCATTCATTACCACACTTAGGGCATTTTACTTTTCTCATCTTTATTATCCTTTTTGACGCTTTTACCTGTCTACTGTATACTTGTGGTGAGCACAGTCGAACCACTGCCCACTATCTACTATCTTTCTCTATCTCCTTCCGGATTTTTTCAAACTCCTTTTCACCCATTTTTTCTCGCAGTCTTGCTAAATCATTCACAGCTATCTTTGCATCTGGTGATCCAAGTTCTTGAAGAATTGAAAGGGCAATCAAGTATTTCTTCATCGCTTCATTGTAGTCTTTTTGTTCTTCATTTATCCTTCCTAATTGCCCATAATTTCTGGCAATGTTACTTTTATCCCCCAATTCTTTATTAATCTTCAAGCTTTCCTCATACTTTTCGACGGCCTCTTTATAGTTGCCTTGCTGATGATGAATCATCCCCAACTGATGAAGAACTCTGGCAATGCCACTTTTATTACCCAATTCTTTTTCTATCTTCAAGCTTTCCTCATACTTTTTGAGCGCTTCGGGATAGTTGCCTTGCTGATGATGAATCATCCCTAACTGATAAAAAGTTATTGCAATACTACTTCTGTCGCCTAATTCTATACTTAACTTCAGAACTTCATCATAATTATTTTTAGCCTCAGGATAATTACCTTGAAGATAATGGATATTCCCCAGTTGACCCAATGTATAGGCAATGCCTTTTTTATCCCCCAATTCTTTATTAATCTTCAAGCTCTCCTCATACTTGTTGAGCGACTGCTTATAATCACCTAAATCTTGATAAACGATTCCTAAACTGTGCAGAGCTATCGCCATCTTTTTTTTATGATTCGCAAGGGTTGCAATGGACTCATTCAGCAATTTGATGACTAATTCTATGTATCCCAAGCGATGCAAAAACTCGAAACATGCATCAAGGATTTCATAAGCCTTAAGATATTCTTTCGCATTATAGTAATATTCCCTTGCCCTTAATAAATCCCAGAGGCTTTTTGAAGTTTCTACATAGATTTCATAAAAATTCCCAGCCTTTATCAGGAGTTTTTTTCTTTCCTCTGTTTTGTCCTCGTCAAGCCTTTCTGAAACAAAATCTTTGACTAATTGATACATTACGTAAATTTCTTTTTCGCCTTCCTGTAGATATTGCTCAGTTTTTGCCACCAACCCCAAGCCGATCAAGGATTTTAGCTCTTTTCCTACATTCGGGTTTGCTTCTTTTTCGTCTCCCATCGTCCATTGCAAAGCTTCGAGAGGGACAGCAGACTCAAAAACAGACATCCTTTTCAGCAGGGTCTTTGCCCTGTCTGTGAGCTTGTCGTAAGACAAGCCCAGGAGGGTAAATTCCATCATCTCCTTCGTGACCGGAGCTAAATCTAAAAGAAGATTATCCACAGAGGTTGTTAGGGTATGCATGGCAAAGAGTTCTAAGTAATAAGGATGCCCGCCTATCTTTTTATATATTTCTCGTTTCTTTTGCACAGACAATTTTCCAAGCTCTTCGAAATTGTTCATCAGAAAGACCATGAAGGGAAAAGAAAGCTCGGGGAGGTTGATTTTTCCTATATGCCCGGCAAGCCTCCCATCTAAGGGATCGAAATCATAACGGGAGGTAAAGATGAATTTACTATTTTGAGCTACACCATTGAGCAGAAGCTGAATGAACTTGCTCAAATCCGGATCAGCAATCTTATGGTCGGTCTCTTTGGTTAAGACATCCTCAAAATTGTCAAATATGATCAACAACCTTATCTGGTTCAGAATATTAATCAGCATCTGTATCTTAGACTCAATCGGAATTGGCTCATGGATGTATTTATTAAGCTCATGGATACCTGTGAGCATGAGGAAAGCATTCAGGTCATTTAAAATGTCTTCAGGCTTGGTGGCCGGTGTGAATTTAATGGCTTTAATTCCCTGGAAACGATCCTCTAATTTCTGAGCGGCTCTGGTGGCTAAAACCGACTTTCCAATTCCACCAAAGCCATGAATGATAAAAGCCCTTTTTCTGTCACTTACAAAACCATCTTTTATCATTCTCAGCTCTTTCCTTCTTCCCACAAATCCGGTTTCCATTAATGCTACCAAGCCCATATCAAAAAGTCTTTTCTTCAGCTTAAATTCCTCTTCTTCAACTTTAATCTCTCCTGCATTTATTGCATCAGGATCATTCAAGAACAAAACCGGCGTGGCAAAATCGACTCTGTTCCTGTTGTCTCCTACATACAAAGCTGTTCTGGCATTAGACAAGGCAACTTCGATAGGTTTGCCGCTTGCCAGCGAGTGATAAAACTTACCGGCAAAATCTGTCGCAGATGTGTCTAACACAGAATATTGCATAGACAGAACTGCGGGTATTCCTTTTTTCAAAAGTGTTCTGGCTAAAAATGGATACCCAATGTTGTTGGATGATTTTGCGGATTGGCAGGCACTTAAGAAGACAAGTTTCAGACTTTTGTGGTTTTGAAGGAGAGTACCAATTGTCTCGTTCTCCACCTTCAGCATCTGTCCCTGTTAATCCTCCAGAAGGAGAAAGCCTTTGCCCTGGCTCTCATTAAATTCCCCATGCCCGGTGAAATGAAGTATATGATAATCTTTTTCAGAAAGATAATCCTGAATGGTTTCCAGGGAAGCATCATCTACAAAATCTATGTCTAATTTTTTCTCTCTTTGAAGCTTATCCAGAGCCCCTAAGATAACCTCCTGTTCCTTTTCGGTATTCAAAACCATATTATCAGGAAGATTCAAGGGGCTGGAGATCACCACTAACATACTGATCGCCTGGTTTAGCTGGTCCTTCTTTTTCCTCTCCACATCCAGAGGCAGTCTTGAAACCAAAGTGTCAGCTTGAGTGACCAGAAAATCCTCGCTGTCGTGCAGAAACTCCCAGGGTATATCATTCAATTCCCTGGCAGACTCATCGATCCTGATTCTAATTCTCAGCGGTAGATCTTTGCTCAAGCATTGCTTATAATAATCCTTAATTCCATCACCAAAGATCAGGTTGAAGATGTGCTTTCCGAAGTTTATGTGAAACTCGTCTTTGACCAGCACCGAGCTTATGGCAAGCTCTTCCAGGCGCTTCAAATCCTCCCTCATCTTCAGCTTGTCCATCTCCAGAACAAAAGGCTTTTGAGCTTTGCTCTTTCCCTTTTCGTCAAAGACTTCTGCGAGATAGTTGTCTTTGGACTTTTTACTAAGATGGATTTCGAATTCTTGATAGGTTTTTTCCATAAATTTACCCTTAAAACAATATAATATTATTCTAAAAGTTTGCAATAAAATTTAATAAAAAAGGTGAGAAAAATAGGGGTTAACTAAGATTTTATTAAAGCCCGTAGGCGCAAGCTTCCGCTTGCGAAATGATTGTAGTCTTGATACGCAGACTAAAGTCTGCGGCTACTTTTTTTTATAATGTTTTCAGATAAGCATCAATTGCTCTGGCAGATTTTTTACCCGCGCCTGCGGCTAAGATAACGGTTGCTCCGCCGGTGACAATATCTCCACCTGCGAAGACTCCTTTACGTGATGTTAGACCGGTCTCAGGATGAGCTATTATATTTCCCCATTTGTTAATTTCTAATCCGGGTGTGGTCTTGGGAACTAAGGGGTTAGAGCTATTTCCGATAGCGACTATTACTGTATCTACATCCATTATGAAATTAGAGCCTTCAATTGGCACTGGCCTTCTTCTTCCGGATTCATCTGGCTCTCCTAACTTCATACGGATACACTCCATCCCTTTAACCCAGCCATCCTCAGTTCCTATGAATCTAAGCGGGTTAACTAAAAACTCGAATTTCACTCCCTCTTGTTCGGCGTGATGAATCTCGTCTTTCCGGGCTGGCATCTCAACTCTGGAGCGTCGGTAAGCTATATAACCATTTTCTGCACCCAGCCTCAAAGCAGTCCTGACTGAATCCATAGCAGTATTTCCACCACCTAAGACCGCAACGTTTCTACCGGAAAAGATGGGGGTATCATATTGAGGAAAAGAATAGGCTTTCATCAAATTCGAGCGGGTTAAATACTCATTCGATGAATAAACTCCATTGAGATTTTCACCCGGGATTCTCATAAAGTTAGGAAGTCCTGCACCAGTCCCGATAAAGATTGCGTGGTAACCAGAGTTGAAAAGCTCATCGATAGTATGGATCATCCCTATGACATAACTTGTTTTGAATTCTACCCCTAATCTGGCAAGGTAATCCACCTCGGATTGAACAATTGCTTTGGGCAGTCTGAACTCAGGGATGCCATAGACCAATACCCCTCCAGCTTTGTGTAAGGCTTCAAACACTGTTACCTGATGTCCTATTTTGATTAAATCTCCAGCTACAGTTAGCCCGGCTGGACCAGAACCGACAATTGCTACTTTTTTATCGGTCGATTTCTCTATTTTAGGTATCTCTATTTCACCTTTTTCTCTTTCGTAATCTGCGGCAAATCTCTCTAAGTTACCTATGGCTACTGATTCGTATTTTTTTGCCAGGACGCAGACTTTTTCACACTGGTCCTCCTGCGGGCAAACCCTTCCACAGACTGCTGGCAGGCTGTTCGATTCTTTAAGCTTTTTAGCGGCTCCGATATAATCCCCTTCAGCGATCAATTTAATAAATCCAGGTATATCGATCTCCACTGGACAGCCAGCAATGCAGGAAGGCTTTTTGCAGAAGAGGCATCTTTTGGCTTCTGTTACTGCTAATTCCTCAGTATATCCAAAGGGAACCTCTTTGAAATTCTTAACTCTATCTTCTGGCTTTTGTTCCAGCATCTTCTGTCTGGGGACATTTATTTTTTTCGGGGTACTCAATTCAACTCCTCGGTTAGGTTAGACTTGAGTCTTTATGATGCTGGAGAAAATTGTCCATGGCAATTTTTTCCTGTTTCAGGTACATCTTCTGTCTTTTAAGTAACTCCTCGAAATCGACTAAATGAGCGTCAAAATCCGGACCATCGATACAGGCGAATTTTGTTTGATTTCCCACAGTTACCCTACAGGCACCACACATCCCGGTTCCATCCACCATTATCGGATTCAGACTGATTATGGTTTTGATTTTATAGGGGAGGGTCACTTTCGCCAGAGCTCTCATCATCAAAACCGGTCCAACGGAAAAGATGAAATCTATTTTCTCGCCTCTTTCTATAAGCCCGGCTAAAACCTGGGTAACAAAACCGTGAATACCATAGCTTCCATCATCCGTGGAGATAAGTAGCTTATCGCAGGCAGATTTTGATTCTTCTTCCATTATCAGAAGATCTTTGGTTCTGGCACCGATTATGGAGATAATATAGTTCCCTGCTTCTTTTAAAGCCTGGGATACCGGGTGAATTGGGGCGATCCCTATACCCCCTCCTATACAAACACAGGTTCCGTATTTCTCAATATGAGTGGGAGTTCCTAAAGGTCCGACCACATCGGCAATTGAATCTCCTTCCAGAAGAGTGCCTAATTGAGCAGTTGATTTGCCCACCTCCTGGAATACTATAGTTAATATACCATTCTTTTTATCTAAGTCTGCTATCGACATCGGGATTCTCTCACCCTGTTCATCCATCCTTAATATTACAAATTGACCGGGTTTTGCCTTCTCTACCAGAAGGGGTAAATGGAACTTTATGCGGTGAATCCCTTGAGCTAATTTTACCTTTTCGATTAATTTTTCCAGATGTTCTCCTTTTTAAAAGCTCATTATCTTTTCACTCGTACTCTTCATTGGTGTCCTCATTAAGGAAAATGTGGTTGTCCAATGAACAACCAGCGTTAAATGATCTTTAATTCGTTTTAACTTTTTCTATCTCCTCTACAAAATAGGTTTTAAAAAAATCAACTACTTCTTGAGGGGTAAAAACATCAATTGCCTCTTCAGCTTTCATCTTCGTAAAATATTTTTTGAACTCCTCATCCACCTGCAGGAGGGAATCAATTACTTTAACTACATTTTCATAGTTTTTGGAATCGAATTCAGCTCTGAGATTCTGAGGTAGGGTGTTGCGAAAAGCATCTAATCTTTGTTGTAAGTTTTGAACCCTGGACTTCTGGCATCCAGTGAAAGAGAATAAAAGGATTATGATTAATAAAAAACTTAAAGTGATTTTAAACACCTTTAATCGTCTCCTTCAAAAATTTATCTACCTCAAGAACTTTTCTGGTTTCTTCAGCTATGACTAACTCTTCATTGGTCGGGATGGAAAAGACTTTAACTCTGGGTTTATCCTTGCTGATTAGAGCCTCTACCCCTATGGCTTCATCATTTCTTTCCTCGTCTATTTCGATCCCTAAGAATTCCAATCCTTCACAACATCTCTGTCGAATCAGAGGTGAATTCTCTCCGATCCCGGCAGTAAAGACCAGAGAATCTAAACCACCCATAGAAGCCGCATAGGCACCGATATATTTTTTTATGCGGTAACAATAGATCTCTAAGGCTAATTTTGAATTGGCATGTCCTTCTTTAGCTTCCTGGATAATGTCACGCATATCACTTGATTGCCCGGAGATCCCCTGCATGCCACTGTGTTTATTTAAAAGGGTATTAGCCTCCTGCAAGGTGAGCTCTTCGCGTGCCATTATGTGCAGAATTACGGCCGGGTCTAAATCACCGCATCTAGTGCCCATAAGGAGTCCCTCTAAGGGAGTAAATCCCATGCTGGTGTCTATGGATATACCTTCTTTAACCGCGGACATACTGGCACCATTACCTAAATGGCAGGTTATTATCTTGAGCTCCTTAATAGGTTTTCTTAAAAGCTGAGAGGCACGTCTGGATACATAAAAATGAGAAGTGCCGTGAAATCCGTATCTTCTGATACCATATTTTTTATAAAGGATATAAGGGAGACCATAGATATAGGCGTGTCTGGGCATCTGCTGATGAAAAGCAGTATCGAATACTGCTACCTGAGGGATATTGGGTAAAATCCTCTGACAGGCGTTGATCCCTCTTATATTATGGGGGTTATGCAGAGGGGCAAGCTCAATACAGTTTCTCAATTCTAACATCACCTCTGATGTTATCAGGACAGATTCAGGGAATTTCTCACCTCCATGCACCACGCGGTGCCCAATTGCTCCGATCTCTGATTTATCTTTGATCACTCCATGGTTAGGGGAGAGGAGTATGCTGATCACATACTCGATAGCTACAATATGGTCGATTATCTCCCCGGAGATCTTTATCTCCTGCCGATCATGTGGCTTATGAGTCAATACTGCATCGCTCATCCCGATTCTGGAAACTAAACCTTTTGCCAGGGCATAGTTTTTATCTATGTCTATCAGTTGATATTTAACCGAAGAACTACCACAGTTTAAAACTAAGATCTTCATCTTAACTTACCTCATCATTAGATGTCATTCTGAGGGAGTTCAGTTTTGGCGGAACGACCGAAGAATCTATAAAGATTCTTCGCTTCGCTCAGAATGACAGGTAAAGGTTTCGATTTCATTCCTTAATCCTGTTTCCTTCTGCATCGTATATAAAAAATCCCTGACCGCTTTTCTGTCCCAAATGCCCTGCTCGTACCATCTTTCTTAATAAAGGACAGGGGTTATACTTATGTTCGGAGAGCTCAATCAAAAGGTTTTCCATCCAGCTCATCACCACGTCTAAACCCATCATATCTGCCAGGGCTAAGGGACCGATATTAAACCCGAACCCTAATTTCATAGCAGTGTCTATATCATCTGCTGAAGCGATCCCCTCCATTAGAACATGCATAGCTTCATTCAGAAAAGGAACGATTATCCGGGTGGTAACATACCCTGGGTACTCATAGACAGTTACCGGGGTTTTATTCAACTGGTCTGCGAAATCTTTAATGGCATCATAGGTCTGCTGAGAAGTCTTCAGACCTCTGACGATCTCCACCAGGGGGACTTTGGTAACCGGAAAGAGGAAATGCATCCCGATAACCTTATCCGGTCTTTTAGTGAATGAAGCTAACTCGGTTATAGATAAAGTAGAGGTGTTAGTGATTATGATAGTCTCAGGTGAACAGCTTAAATCCAGTTGTTTAAAAACTTCCTGCTTTGACTCTAAATTTTCCGGCACAGCTTCAATTACTATCTTGACATCGCAAGTCTCTTCCAGAGAAGTTGTGGGTAAAATCCTGGAAAGTATGGCTTTTTTTTCGCTCTTGGTTAAACCCCATTTCTCAATCTCATTATCCATACTCTCAGAAAGTATATGCAGACTATTTTTCAATATTTCTTCAGATTTATCCACTAAAACTACCTCACAGCCCGTAGAGGCAATTAATTCTGAGATTCCCCTACCCATAACTCCTGCTCCTACTACAACGACTTTATGGACTGGCATATTTACCTCGCTTACTTAATTAAAATGACGAATATCCGATAGCTAATAGCTTGTAGCAGGTAGCAAGTAGCAAAAAGCTAATAGCGAATACCAAATTCGGTAGACCCACGTTGCCCTCAACGTGGGTGGATGTCTAATACAGAATCCAAAGAACAAAAAAATATTATAATAAAATTTATTTTTTTAGCAAGCCAAATTTTTTTTGCTTGTAAAAATTTCACCCCTTGCATTCCTTAAGGTTACAAAAATCTTATAAAAAACTCATTTTACCCTTGACAAGTAGGTTCTGAATTCATTCAATAGGGTTAAAGTTATTTGATAACAAATAAAAAATTATCAAATTGTAAGGTTTTGTCCTACCTCAGGGGGATGAGGATTGGCATTAATTAAATCTTCACTAGAGAGGAGTTTAGAAGCCCAAATTTCATAGTTTCTTCCACACAATTGGATTTTATTTAGTAAAAAAGTTTTCTCTTCTTCTTATTCCTCCCGGGTTTTTCTCTTTTTAAAAAGTTTTTAAATTCGGATTTGACAAATCTAGAAGTTTTAGAAGCGGGCTTACGCTTCTGAAAAGTTGGATTTTATTTGCTCTACATAAAATATATCTACCATTTTCAAGGAGGTGCTTACGAGTACTAAGCAAAACATTTTAGGAAATGAAGTAAGAGTGTAATGTTTTTCAAAGTTTGAAAAGATTTACTTTTATTAAGAAAGTAAAAAAACTATTTAATCTCAGGAGGTTTTGTATGAGATACTTTACAAAAATGTGGCTGATAGGGGTATTAATTTTTTGCTTAATTACTATAGTCTTTTCTTCTACTCCTATCTTAGGAGGTAATCCACCTGCAGGGAAACCGTCTCAGATATGTGATCCAGATACTAGTCGAATCCCGATTATGAGCGCACCAAAAACTTGGTGCGACTTTAGAACCGGAGTGGCAATGATTAGAGTATCCTTGGATGGCTGGGTTGAAATTGGAACAGGGTTTTTATATGATGATTGTTGCTTAGTTACCGCAAGGCATGTTATTGCTGGGGCAATCAACCACCCTGAAAGGGTAAAGATTTGGTTTGGTTATGAAGATATTACTCCTCCCTATACCAGTGGTGGCGATTGTAATCCAGATGTTTGGGACTGTTGCGATTTGAAACTTAATCCATATGGCTATGATGTGGGAGTAGTTTATATCAAGAAAAAAAATGGGAAATGCCCTGGACAGAGTGGATATGGACTTTTGCCAATTAGTGGGGTTGGTCCCCAACAAGGTTGGGGTGCTCATGTAATAGGACATCCTCAGGCTCGCTGTAAAGAATATTCCCATGATAGTTATGCTACTATTAAATCCAACGGCACTGTTCCCACGTGTGGCACAGGTGAGTGGAGTCATGGAGCTGATACAGAGGCAGGAAGTTCCGGTTCGCCAGTGTTTGATGATGCTGGAAAAGTGATTGGGATTCATGTTGGTGCAGATACCATTGAGAAAATTCCTTGCAAGAACTGTTTTGTCCCTACTGCCAGTGTGTATAATTGGCTTATTGAACAAAAACCATGTGGCTGTATAATCCCTGGCACTTTGCAGTTCAGCTCCTCCAGCTACAGCGTCACTGAAAATGCTGGCACTGCTACTATTACTGTGATTCGCACTGGTGGAAGCGATGGGGCAGTGGGGGTTAGCTATGCTACCAGTAATGGTACTGCTATAGCTCCTGACGATTATACAGCTACATCAGGGGTAGTCACTTTTGCTGATGGGGACATGACCCCGAAGATATTTAATATTACCATTATTAACGATGCCCAGGTTGAGGGGAATGAGACGGTGAATTTAGCTCTCAGTAATCCAACTGGGGGAGCTACTTTGGGTAATCCGAACACAGCAGTGCTTACCATTAATGACGATGACTCTCAACCCTCAATCCCTACGCTCTCCGAATGGGGTCGTATAGGTCTTGTTATTGCGCTTTTAGCAACAACTACCTGGGTATTCTTCAAGAAGAGAAAGGTGGTAGGTGTTAGGAGTTAGGGGATAGGCAAGTTCTAAAACAATTATGAAAGGAAGCGAACGACATAAGGAAAAACAAAAGATAAAAAAAGCAAAAAAGGAAGCTAATAAAAAGATTATGAGATTTTATCTCATCTTCCCTTTGCTGTTTCTAATTATTTTTATTTTCTACTCTTTTTTCAGCACTTATTTTGAAACTGAAATTACTATGGTTTCAAGCTGGACCGCTGGCTTATTGGGATTTATTTTGAATCTTTTTGGGATGAATGCCCGTACCAGCGGTCCTTTACTTAGTTTAAATAAGTTTTCAATCTCCGTGGTGGCAGAGTGCACAGGTTTGTTTGAGATGTTCATTTTTTTAGCGGTTATTTTAGCTTTTCCAGCTAATTATAAAAAGAAATTGCAAGGTCTTCTTTTTGGCATTCTGCTACTTTATAACATTAATCTTATCAGGATGATTATGATCATTGTATTAGCCAATTGGAATCCAAAAACTTTTAAGTTCTTACATCTTTATTTCTGGCAGGTAGCAGAAATTTTAATAATCGGCGGAATCTGGCTTTTTTGGGTAGAAAAGATAGTCAAATATGAAAGAGAAACCCCAGATATTTATACTTAAAGTATTGGCTTTCTCCTTAGTTCTATTTATCCTATGGTACTGGAAAGGAGAACGCTATTACCTATCTTTTTTTAATAATTTTTTAAATTATCTTCTCCCTAACTTGAGGCTAAGAATAAGGGTTCTTTGGTATCCAAGCGAGATCTTCCATAATCTTATACCGTTCATCTCGCTTATGCTGTTCACCAGAGATATACAGTTGAAAAGGAGAATATCAAAGTTGCTAATTGGTATATTAATTCTAATTGGAGACCATCTATTATTATCTATAGGTATCTTTTTTTTACATCATAATAACCAAACTCCACCATCAGTAATGGAATATAATTACAGATTCACTTTTCTTCTTTATGCTTTTAGTGAAATTTTACCTTTTCTCTTATGGGTTATTTTAGCTAAAAGGAATTTGCTAAAACTATTTATGTCCAAACAGACGCTAGCTATAAATAATTAAACGGATTGCTTCGTCCACCTTTGGCGAGACTCGCAATGATAGTAGTAAAATAAGGTAGGGGCGACCCGGTGGGTCGCCCCTACATCCTTTGAACCATTGTCCGCCTCTGGTGCGGATAGAACCTTTGAGCTTTCTTTACTCAGAAGTTGGTTTTTCTTCGCTGGATCCAGATTCGGATTTTTTCTCCTCAGGGGGTGGTGTTCCTAACTTCTTCTGTATCTCCTCAATCTCCGGTTTCTCCATTAATTCCTTTACCTTAACCGTTTTGGTAGGATGTTTGGCTAAATAAGTTTCTAATTCAGCTTTTTCCTTATCTTTGTAATATTCAGCCACTGAAAAAACTATCCTTCTTCCAGGTGGGTCAAATTCGATCGATTTAAGTGGTATCATCTCTCCTTCGGAGAAAGCATCTGCGGGTTTGGTTATATCTGGTTTTCCCAATTGGTCTAAAGGTACAAATCCCTCCATCTCTGCTTCCAGCTCTACTATCACTCCTCTATCCAGGAGGCGGATTATCTTTCCTTGAGTTTCAGCTCCTACCCGGTATTTTCTGGATAGTAAAGGCCAGGGGTCATCTTTAAGCTGTTTATAGCCTAAGGAGATCTTACGATTTCCCTTATCGATACTCAAGATTATTACCTCCATCCTTTCTCCTTTCTTCATAACCTCACTGGGATGCTGTATCCTTTTGATCCAGGAAAGGTCTGAGATATGAACCAATCCATCCACACCTTCTTCCAGTTCTATGAATACTCCAAATGGAGTAATATTTCTTACCTTGCCAGATACCTTCGCGCCAATAGCGTATTTTCTTTCCATGGCGTCCCAGGGGTCTGGTTCCATCTGTTTGATCCCCAGGGAGATCCGCTCGTTATCCTTATCCACAGAGAGAACTACTGCATCCACCATATCTCCAACTGCCAGAAGTTTGGAAGGATGTTTGATATGTTTGGTCCAGGACATCTCCGAGATATGAATCAATCCTTCTATGCCTCTTTCCAGTTCCACAAAAGCGCCATAATCGGTAATAGAGACAACCTTTCCTCGGACCCTTCTTCCCACCGGGTATCTTTCCTCGATATTATCCCAGGGGTAAGGGGTAAGCTGTTTAAGCCCTAAGGAGATCCGACCGGTGGATTTATCGAAGTCCAGTATCTTGACATTTATCTTATCTCCTAAGGCAACCACTTCGCTCGGATGGGATACCCTTCCCCAGGATAAGTCAGTTATATGGAGAAGTCCATCAACTCCACCTAAGTCAATGAAAACGCCAAAATCGGTTATATTTTTCACTACCCCTTCTTTTATCTGTCCTGGCTCAATTTCAGAAAGAAGTTTAACTTTCTGTTTTTCTCTCTCCTCCTCCAATACTGCTCTTCTGGAGACTACTATGTTCCTTCTGCTCTTATTCAGTTTTATGATCCGCAGTTGCATACCCTGTCCTAAGAGAGCATCGAAATCCGGAACTTGCTTTAAAGCTATCTGCGATCCGGGTAAGAAAGCATCTACTCCAATCAGATCTACAACGATTCCTCCTTTAATCCTTTTTAAAAGCTTCCCTTCTACTAAGGTTCCTTTTTCATAAGCTTCTTTGATCTTGTCCCAGATTTTTATGAAATCTGCTTTTTGCTTGGAAAGGACCAGCTGTCCATTCTGATCTTCTATCGCCTCTAAGAAAAGATCAACTTCATCCCCGATTTTCAACTGATCTGGATGAGGAAATTCTGATAGAGGGATAATCCCTTCGGATTTAAAACCAACATCTACGATGACATCATCTTTAGTAACCCCGAGGACCTTACCTTTAATCAGTTCTCCTTCTTTAATTACTCTGAAGGTCTGTTCATACATCGAAAGCATCTTCTGAAATTCATCCGGGGAATATTCTTTTTCCTCTTCCATCTTTAGTTCAGGAAGAGGTTCCTTTTTCTCCCTTCTAATTTTCCTTTCTCTTAACTCCGGTTTAAGCTCTTTTTTCTCGACCGGTTCTTTTTTTTCAATCTCTACTGGTTTCTTTGGCTTTTTCTTGACTAAAGAATCAGCTTTAGCCTTTTTTACACCTCCTTTCTTTTTACCTTTTTCAGTCTTAGGGGCTGTTGTTTTTCTGGCTTTCTTCTTCTCAGCCATTTTAAGTTGTTCCTCCTTTATATAGAATTTGTCCATCTGGACATTTTATCCGGTTAAGTTTTTGATCTTTTTTATGACCTGCTCTATAATCCAGTTAGGGGTTGAGGTTCCGGCAGTAACACCGATCTTTTTCTTAGTTTTAAACCATTCTCTTTTGAGCTCGGCTGAAGTTTCTAGGTGATAGGTAGGTTTACCTTTCTCTTTGCAAAGTTTGGCTAAACGAGAAGTATTTGCAGAGTTTTTTCCACCGACCACAATCATTAAATCTACATCTTTTGTCATTTCCAAAGTAGCTTTTTGAACGTTAGCTGTGGCATTACATATAGTATTGAATATCTTGATCTCTCTTGTTTTTTCTAAGAGCAGACCTACAACTTGTTTAAACGTATCCAGATTTAAAGTGGTTTGAGCTATCACCCCGATCCTTTTATCTTTGGGGAGACTTAGATTTTTTGTATCCTGATTTACTACTAAAGTCTCATCTCCAGCATAGCCTATTATTCCCTGGACTTCAGGATGATGAGCTTCTCCCACCACTATTACCTGATAACCATCTTTATACAATGCCCGGGCATTCTCTTGAGCTCTTCTGACAAAGGGGCAGGTAGCATCGATAATTTTCAGACCTTTCTTTTTAGCCTGCTGTATAATGCGAGGATGTGCTCCATGGGAGCGGATGATCAATGTTCCAGATTTGAGCTTCTCGATATTTTGAACTGGTTGTACTCCTTCTCTTTTCAGCTCCTCCACTACCTGCGGGTTGTGGATTATAGGACCTAAGGTGTAGACCCTTTTGCCGCTTTTTTTAGCTTCCTCAAAGGCTAAATTTATAGCTCTTTTTACTCCAAAACAGAATCCAGCATTTTTTACTACAGAGATCTTCATCTTTTTAAAACCACCTTGCCTAAGTTTCTTTCAAAGCTTTTATCCTCTGCATTATTTCCCGGGTTATCCTCTGGTATCCTTCTTTATTTTCAGGGATTTGAGAAAGCGAGTTCGGGTCAATAGGAGAGCCAAACTTGATTTTGATTTTTTCCCTCTGGAAAAAAGCTTTCAGCCAATCTTTAGAATAATCCAGATAGGCAGGTACGATCGGTACCTCTGCCTCTAAGGCTAATTTCGCCACGCCTAATTTAAGCTTCTTCAAGTTTCCATCTATACTTCTGGTTCCTTCTGGAAAAACTAACAGGGCTTTTCCTGCTCTGAGTATCTCAACCGCTCTTTGTAATCCCTTTCTGTCAAAACTCCCTCGAGAAATCGGGATAGAATTTAACTTTTTTAATAGCCAGCCGAGTAAAGGTTTTTTAAACAGTTCTATTTTTGCCAGATAATAAAGCTCTCTGGGACTGGTACAACCGATTAAAAAAGGGTCATACAGATCTATATGGTTAGAAGCAATCAGGACTCCTCCTTTTAAGGGGATATACTCTTTCCCTTGTTTTTTCAATCCACGCAAAACCTTCAGAATCAAATTAATCAGAAGCCGGACTACTCGGTAATGAAATTTCATTCTTTTTCCTCAACTCATATAGCTGGATAACCTTATCCACCTGTTCCTCGATAGACAGGTTAGTGGTATCGACTATAACAGCCTCTTTGTCTTTTTTCAAAGGGCTATTCTCTCTTTCAGAATCGATTTTATCCCTTTTGGATAGCTCTTTAATCTGCTCTTCGATAGAGGTATTGATTCCTTTATCTTTAAGCTCCAACATTCTCCTTTTAGCTCTTTCCTTCAGGTTGCAGTCTAAGTAAACTTTTAAAATTGCTCCTGGAAATACAACTGTGGTCGTGTCCCTGCCCTCAGTTACTAAATTATGCTTTTTGCCCAGCTCTTTTTGTTTGGCTACCAGTGCGGTTCTAACTTTTTTATGCACGGAAACCTCAGACACAATCCGGTTAACCTTTGGTTCACGTATCGCCTCGGTGACATCCGCTCCATCCAGTATCACTTTATTAACTCCTTTCTCTTCTATCAGGTCAAGCTTTGAATTCCTGGCGATTTGACTCAGTTTTTTCTCATCCTGCGGGTTTATCCTGTTTCTTAAAGCTTTCAGGGTAAGGGTTCGATACATAGCTCCAGTATCTAAATAGACAAAGCCTAATTTTTTAGCAACCAATTTTGCAGTGGTGCTTTTCCCTGAACCGGCAGGGCCATCTATGGCTATTATCTCTTTTTTCATCTGCAAAAGAAAACGCCCGTCTGACTTTGCTTCACTCCAAGAAAATCCTTTCTTACACTTAAGAATTTAATGGGCGTTATTTTAAAGTTTTTCTTTTATCCCTTAGAGGGGAGGTCAATGGCTAAACTCCCTTCTAAATTCAATTCCTTGATCCTTTTCTCTACCTCCTCTGTCGAAAAGATAGAATTCTCTTTTTTCTCTTTAGCTTGCAGTAATGATTCGAGCTCCTCTATCCGGGGCAGGTCTTTTAAATCTTTCAATCCAAAATAGATTAAAAACTCTGCAGTAGTCCCATAGATTAAAGGGCGCCCTACGCTTTCATCCCGTCCCAGGATAGTGATGAATTTTCTCTCCAGCAGGGTATGAATCACTCCACCGGAATCCACTCCCCTTATCTGGTCTATGGTCGATTTGACCACTGGCTGGCGATAGGCGATTATAGCCAGAGTCTCAAGTCCTGCATGGGAAAGCCTCTGGGCTTTTTTCAAAGAATAAAGCTGGTTTATCCAGGGAGCATATTCCGGTCGGGTATACATCTGATACCCCCCTGCTATTTCCCGGATAGAAAAGCTCTGATTATTTTCTTCGTATTTCCGATTCAGCTCATCGACCAGTCCTTTTATTTTATCATCTGATAGCTCATCCAGGACCGCTTTCAATTTGTTTATGGATAAGGGAGTATCTGAGGCAAAAAGTAAAGCCTCGATGATTGAGGGATAATTTGATTCCTTTAACAATTTTTACCCTTTTTTGTTTCTATAGATTAATATCCTGGAGAAATGTCTCCTCTGAACTATCTTTATTTCCTGAAGTCGAACTAACTCCAGCAGAGCCATAAAGGTTACCACTAAAATCAAGCGGATAGGGTTATCCTGAAATAACTCCTCAAAACTTACCTTTTCCTTTTCTGAGAGATAATCCAAGATATATTGAATCCTCTGTTCCAGATCAACCTTTTGAAAGTTGATAGTATGAGAACTTTCCCGGGGCAGGTTGTCCAGGACTTTTTTGAAAGCGGTAAGAAGGTCAAAAAGGTCGGCCTCCTTTAGAAAGTCTATTTTATTTTCCACTTCTATGTAGGAAAAATCTGAGCGAGGGAAGAAAACCTGTTCCTCTTCCTCTTTTCTCTGGAGGAGTTCAGCCGCCTCTTTATATTTCTTGTACTCTAATAGAGCATTTATCAGCTCCTCCCTCGGATCTTCCTCTTCAACTTCTTTTTCCTCACGAGGAAGAAGCATTTTAATCTTTATGCGGATGAGGGTGGAGGCCATAAGGATAAACTCGCTGGCTAAATCTAAGTCGAGCTCTTTCATCAACTCGATATATTCTAAGTATTGCCGGGTGATCAGGGCAATAGGAATATCGTAAATATCTATCTTATCCTTCCTTATCAAGAAAAGAAGCAGGTCTAAAGGTCCTTCAAAGATTTCTAATTTTATGGGGAAGGGAACTTTTTTTTCAATCTGAGCTTCAATTTCCGGAGGGAAAATCATGGCATCAACCTCATAGCTTTCCTTACGTCCTTCATAGTTTTCTGAGCTTTAGCTCTTGCCTTTTCAGCCCCTTCCCTTAAAACTTTTGAAACCGTTTCCGGATCATTTGCCAGCTCTTTCCTTTTTTCGCGGACAGCCTGTAGTTTACGATTCATATTCTTAGCCAGATTCTTTTTATCTTCAACACAGCCTAATTTGCCAGTAGAGCAGAGGGTATGAATTTCACGATATCCCTCAGTATAGATTTTATGCAGGTGATAAACCGGGCAGAGGTCCGGTCTGCCGGGATCGTTTTTGTGAATCTTTTGGGGGTCGGTGAACATTTTGGAGACTTTCTTGGTTGTTTCTTCAGCGGTATCAGCTATGGCAATATCATTATTGTATGATTTGCTCATCTTCCTTCCATCTATTCCAGGAATAAGAGGGAATTTAGTCAACAATGCCTCTGGCTCCGGGAAAACCTCACCATAAAGTGAGTTGAATTTCCGGGCAATTTCTCGGGTAAGCTCGATATGAGGTAACTGGTCTTTTCCAACCGGGACACAATCAGCTTTATAAACTAAAATATCTGCAGCCTGAAGCAAAGGGTATCCCAAAAATCCGTAACTATCTAACCCTAATTCTTTTCTTTTCTCTTTATAAGAAGGGACCCGGGCTAAGCGGGTAACCGGGGTAATCATAGAGAAAAGAAGATGTAGTTCCGCATGTTCTTTGACCTGCGATTGAACGAAGATGGCACATATCTCCGGGTTTAATCCGGCTGAGAGGTAATCTAAGGTTACCTCTTTAATATTTTCCTGCAAATGTGAAGTATCGTTATAATCTGAGGTTAAAGAATGCCAGTCAACAATACAGCAATACATCTGGTAATCGTTTTGTAATGCGACCCAATTTTTAAGAGCGCCTTCTAAATTACCTAGATGTAATCTTCCGGTTGGCTGCATCCCACTTAGTATGGTTTTCTTCATTTTTCCCTTTTAAATTCCTTGTTTAATCCAGAAAAAGATATTGTTTCCAGCGGTCATCAGAGATGCCAATAAATCGCTGGAGAAAGGTTATATGATTAGGACTTTTGGGCTTGCGTAAAAGCTTCAACCCAGCCTGCTCCGGGGTTTGATTCCCTTTGATATTGTTGCATTTAATACAGGCACAGACTAAATTCTCCCAGGTATCTTTACCTCCAAAAATCTTGGGTATAACGTGATCCACAGTCATAGGAAGGTGAGTCTCTCCGCAGTATTGACAGCGATGCCCATCCCGTTTGATAATGTTTTTTCTGGAAAGCAGGACTCTTTTAGGTGGGACTTTGATATAGAATCCTAAACGCACTACGCTGGGAATGGGTATAGACAAACTGATCGAGCGAATCGTCTCCCCATCGTTTTTCTCGATCATCTCCGCTTTACCTAAAAAAATCATCACCACTGCCCTTCTCACACTGCAAACCGAGAGGGGCTCATAATTTTGATTTAAAACTAATACATTTCCTGAAAGCCTGCTCATACGCTTAATACACCTTCCTACCACTATATTTTTTATTAATTTATATCTTTTTCTGGGGATGTCAAATAATTTTTTTATTATAACAGGTGGGTGGTCATGTCAAGATCTCTGTGTTTGGTCTCTGAAAAAGTGTTAAAATAAAGCGGGCAAGGGTGCCCACCCTACGAAATATCAATGGGTTATGACTCGTAGGCAGTCCGCCAGAGGCGGACCAGCCCTGCAAATCATACTTTTTCAGAGCTCTCTCTAAATTGGCTTGACATAACTTCCAAATCCCCTTGACTCCCAACCAACGATTCCTAAATTACTCTCTGACCTATTTGGGTCGCATAGGGCATGCCCTCCTTTCTTGACTTTCTCTAATTGGATATGCTCTATCTGCTTATCTAAATCAATAAAAATTTACACAAAAGAATTTACATAATATTGAAAAAACTCATTTTGCGGGGCTGGGAGCCCCGCCTACGTAAGCGTAAGGTGCTGATTTTCCGTCCGAGAAGCAACGGAGACTACGAGCCAGCCCGCGCCCTTTGGGCGTCTGGCGTAGCCACCGTAGGATAGGTCGGGCACCCCCTTGCCCGACCTATCACATCTACTTTCTCAGAGCTCTCTCAGCCTTGAATAACTTGTCAACAGAAAATCCAGGGCAGCCTCTAATTTTTTACTTGACAACCCCCTTCTGGATTTATTAAATATTAAAAAGACTACTCGCATTGTTGTCTCAGAGAAAAACCTTTAACCCTTAACGCAAGGAGGGGAGATGAGTGGAAACAGGGTTTTAGTTACTACCATTTTAGGATTTATCTTCGGGATCATCGCTTATCTTTTAGTCCGGGGAACAGAAGGGATGACCTGCGGGATTGCCTGGTCGATTATCCTGGATGGAGCACTCTTGGGTTTTATCATCGGGATTTCAGTTTTTAAATTCAACTTCGTGGTGCATGGAATAGTTATGGGTGCAATTGTCTATCTCCCAGCAGCGCTTCCTGCAATCCCTACGGGTAAGTTTCTTTGGTACTGGTTATCCGGTATGGTTTATGGCGGATTAATTGAAATAATCTCTCATTTTATCATTAGAGAAAAAGCTATTGAGACCTCTAAGGCTTAGAAAAGATAGTCCAGAAGAAAATTTCTAAAAGTTTGAGATTGGATTTTAATCCATTAATCTGGAGTGTTCCGCCTCTGGCGGGACTAAGAAATAAAGCTGAAGTCTCAAGACCTTGACGGCTTTATAATCCAAATTTCTGAAAGGAGGGAAAATGCGAGGAATAAAAATTTTAGTTGCAACAATTCTTGGTTTCATCGCAGGATTAGTATGTTTCAGTATAGCTCGTAGTGGTGGACCGATGCCTTCGAATATGGTCTGGTCAATTATCTTAGGTAGAACTCTGATCGGCTTTACTATCGGGATCTCAGCCTGGAGGATAAACTATCTGGTTCATGGAGTGCTGATTGGGCTTATTGTCTCTTTACCTATGGCTTTACCGACTGGCTCAATGAAGGGGGCAGCCATCTTCTGGGGAACTCTGATTATGGGTGGAATTTATGGGTTTTTGATTGCCCTGATTACTAATCTTATTGTGAAGGAGAAAAAAGAGATACCATCTGCTACGGTTTGATTTTAAATTAACAAGAAAGTTAATAACACCTTGTTATTATTCAGGATGTAAATACCGGGTAGGGATTAACCCCTACCCTTTTTGCTTGACAAATTTATTTATTATTTTATATTGAAAGTTTATTAATTAAAACCGTTATACGTTTTACGGTAAATAGAGAAATTACGTATACGTGAAATGGAAGTGGAAAGGAGAGTAGATGAAAACTTATACACCTAAGCCAAATGAAGTTGAGAAAAGATGGTTTTTAGTGAATGCTGATGGTAAGGTTTTAGGGAGATTAGCCTCTAAGGTAGCTCAAATCCTCTTAGGAAAAGGTAAGCCAAAATTTACCCCGCACTTAGATCAGGGTGATTTCGTGGTAGTGATTAACTGTGATAAAGTTATCCTGACCGGTAAGAAAGCTGACCTTAAGACTTACTATCATTATACCGGGTATCCAGGCGGTTTGAAAAAAGAGACCTTTTCAAAAAGGATAAAAGAAAACCCCAGGGAAGTCTTTATCCATTCAGTTAAGGGGATGCTACCCCATAACAGATTGGGCAGGAAAATCTTATCCAAGCTTTTTGTTTACTTAGGAGAGAAACATCCCCATCAAGCTCAGAAGCCTGACCCGATAAAATTGTGAAATGTCAAATTTAATAAAGATATTTTTAGGAGGTGAAATTTTTGGAGAAGAAAGTTTATAATGGTACAGGCAGGAGGAAGACCTCAGTTGCCCAAGTCAGAATTGTCGTTCCAGGAAATGGAAAGAGAACCATTAACGGTAAAGAGATGAAAGACTATCTTCAAAGGGAAGCCCTGATCAAGCATGCTTTAAAGCCTTTAGAGGTGGCTAAGGCGGATGGCAAGATGGATGTTATCTGCAAGTGCGAAGGTGGTGGAATTTCCGGACAGGCAGGAGCTATCAGGTTAGGGATTGCCAGGGCACTTGCCCAATTAGATGAGAACCTGAAAAAGCTTTTGAAAGACCAGGGGCTTTTAACCCGTGACCCGCGAATGGTGGAAAGAAAGAAATACGGACAGATAAAAGCCCGCAAGAGATTCCAGTATTCTAAGAGATAAGATAAAGAATTAAGATCTGGTTTTGTAGGGGCGACCCGACGGTTCGACATGCTCACCGTCCTGAGCGGAGTTGAAGGACGGGTCGCCCCTACCTGATAAAATACTTTTTGGGACTTTTGGGTAGGATGTTAGAGTGAAGGAGAAAAAAGTATGAAATTCCTTATCATAATATTCCGTGATGAAGACGGATGAATATAGCTGAATGTCCATCTATCCCTGGATGTATAAGTCAGGGCAAAACAGAAAAAGAGGCAGGGAAAAACGTTCGAGAAGCAATTAAGGGGTGTCTGGAGGTGCGAGCTGAAAAAGGGATGCCTCTTACAGTTGCTACCCGCCGGGTAGAGGTGAAAGTTTAAATGTAAAAGTTAGGAGGAAATTTATATGAGACAATTTAAGATTATCGTAGAAAAACATCCTGATGGTTATGTAGCTTATCCTTTGGGTCTCAAAGGGGTTATAGTTGGGCAGGGTGATACTTATGAGGAGGCTCTCTCAAATGTGAAATCAGCAATCCGTTTTCACATTGAAACTTTCGAGATAAAATAATTTTTGGATTTTTTGTAGGGGCGTATAGCTTATACACCCCTACTATAAATAGAAAATTTAAGTGCATGAAATCCAATTCCCGCACTAGTATAAGAAGAGGAGAGTAATGGAACAATCTGCGACTCAATCAATGCTTCAAGTTTCAGATTGGGTAATGATAGGAACTGCATTGTTCTTGGGTGTTTGTGCTCTAATTGCACCTTATTTTGCCGAGTTAATTAAAAGAAAATGGTTTGCTCCTAAGCTAGTTATAGAATTTTCACAGACATCACCTTACTGTCATTTGACAAAAAGAGTAAATGGCTCGCTCGTTTATTATTTTAGATTTAGGGTTTTAAACAGAGGTGGTACCCAAGCTAGATTATGTGAAGCACTCTTAGAAGAACTTTGGTTGGCTGATAGCTCAGGAAGATTTATACAAGAAGAGAATTTCTCTCCAGTGAATTTGGTTTGGGTTGGGCAATACGAGCTTGTTGGCAGTTATCCAAGTCCGATTCAGTTGCCTAAACAATTTGTAAATATAAATCCAAAAAGAAGGATTTTCTGTGACATAGGACATGTCTCAAGCCCCGATTTTCAAAAAGATATTGAAAAATCACAATTTTATTTAGAAAAGGATAATGAAGAACTTAAATTTTTCTTTGACACTCAAATAAAATTCTTTTCACAACGCGATTGTATTTCACCAGGTAAGGCTAAGATAAAAATCAGTGTCTATAGTGAGAATGCACCTAAATGTGAGAAATACTTCAATATCTCATGGTCTGGAAATTGGAAAAACCGAGAGGAAGATATATTTAGAGAAATTGTAATATCTTAAGATCATAGGAAAAATCAAAAGAAAAAATGACTTCTAATCCATCAGAACTATCTAATCTGAAATTTCACCCCCTCACCCCCAAACGCTGGAATGACCTTGTAAAACTGTTCGGGGAGAGAGGGGCTTGTGGGGGGTGCTGGTGTATGTGGTGGAGATTGAGCCGCTCCCAATTCAACAAGCAAAAAGGTGAAGGGAACAGGAAAGCACTAAAGAAAATAGTTGATTCCGGTGAAATTCCGGGTATCTTGGCTTATGCAAACGGGAAACCTATAGGGTGGTGCGCAGTAGCCCCGAGGGAAACGTTCCAGCTTTTAGAGCGCTCCCGGATAATGGGAAGGGTCGATGAAAAGCCGGTCTGGTCAGTGGTATGTTTCTCTGTGGATAGGTCTTACCGAAAAGACGGAATCGCTATAAAATTGTTAGAAGCAGCAATCGATTACGCCAAAAAACATAAGGCGAGAATAATTGAAGGTTATCCAGTCGAACCGAAGAAAGGAAAAAAGCTCGGTATTATTGCTTTCACCGGAATTTCAACCGCATTTCGCAAAGCTGGATTTAAAGAAGTTCTCCGCCGGTCAGAGACCAGACCGATTATGAGGTATTTTATTGAATAAAAATTGGTGCAGGTCACCAGGATTACGTCAAAGTCGGAAATATCCGATTTCGCATCAACATAAGAGACTATATGTTTATTAAACCAAAAATTTCCGATTTAAAGTTTCATTCTGTGACTCCCAAACGCTGGAAAGACCTTGAAAACCTATTCGGGGCAAGAGGAGCTTGCGGTGGTTGCTGGTGTATGCTCTGGAGACTTCCCCGGGCTCAATGGCAGCAGCAATTAGGCGAGAAGAACAGAAAAGCACTAAAGAAAATAGTTGATTCCGGTGAAATTCCGGGTATTTTGGCTTATGCTGATGGGAAACCAGTTGGCTGGTGTTCGGTAGCTCCGAGAGAAAGATTTCCGGTTTTGGAACGCTCCCGGATACTGAAAAGAGTTGATGAAAACCCGGTCTGGTCAGTAGTCTGTTTTTTTGTAGCAAAGCCGTTCAGGCAAAAGGGTATAAGTGTCGAAATCCTGAAATCTGCAGTAAAATATGCAAGAAAAAAAGGGGCAAAAATCGTCGAAGGTTACCCGATTGAGCCAAAAAAAGGAAAATTCCCTGATGTTTTTGCTAATACAGGTCTGGCATCTGCGTTCCGGCAGGTAGGATTTGTGGAAGTTCTTCGCCGGTCTGAGACCAGACCGATTATGAGATATTTTGTTAAAGAGAATTAAGTATGATTTCGTGTAACGAGATCTCAAAATGAAATTTGCAGGGCTGGTCCGCTTGAGGCAGATGCCTACGAATATTAATCCATTAATCCTTCGTAGGGCGGGCACCCTTGCCCGCCAAATTGTTCACAATATAGGTTGACTATATGAGAAGAAAAATTATAATGTTATCGGAGGTATAAAATGGTTGAGGAAAAAAGATTCTTAGTGGATGTAGGAATAAGGGATTTGCCCTTTCCAATGAGAGTCGCATCGAAGGTTAATCCAGAGGGACATCAAACAATCGCAAATATCTCTATCTCGGCCCGTATTATCCGGGAGTTTGAAGCCCGCTGGATCGATAAATTCATCCAGATTATCCATCAACATCGAGACCGCATAGGAACGAAAACTCTTCAGGCGAATATTATGGATTATATGAACCAGCTTCAAGCTAAAGCAGTAAAGATCGATTTTAATTACCCCTTTTTCGTTGAAAAAAAGACTCCGGTATCCAAACAAACATGTCTGGTCAGATACCTATGCACATTCTCGGCTAAAGCTTCTTATGTGGTGGAAAACCCGAAGATCATCTTTAAAATGGAAATCCCGATTATCACTACTTTTCCCGGATCTGCCCCTGAAAAGCCAGGAGGTTTATTTGGTCAATTGAGTATTGTGGCGGTGGAAATAGAATCTCAAAAAGAGATCTATCCAGAGGATATAGTCGAAATTGTGGATAAACATGCGTTAGTGCCGGTTTACTCGTTTTTAACTGAGGAAGATCAAGCCTTTGTTATTCAGAAAATTCATGCGGAGAATAAAACCAGTGTGGTGGTAACGGACAAGATAAGAGATGAGCTCTCCCGTGTCAAAGATATTGTCTGGTATTCTGTTCGCTGCTTCAACTACGGGATGCTTCACTCTTATAGCACAGTCATTGGCACCGAAAAAGGTCTGTGGTTTCCGACAAGCGGGTATGAAGAAGAAGAGATCTAATAAATATGTTTTGATTATGTCTTAGTTAAATCTATCTAAAGAAGATTTCGTATATGCAGTAAGAGGTAAATGAACTTAAAACACACACCGGCTGATCTTTCAGGTGGTCTAAGGCAAATGCCTTAGCCCTGA
>CAZMZF010000005.1:0-121887 GCA_964570765.1 uncultured Ignavibacteria bacterium | reverse complement strand
CATGATCTACATGCCCTATCGTCC
This sequence comes from uncultured Ignavibacteria bacterium, assembly GCA_964570765.1. GTDB lineage: Bacteria > Zixibacteria > MSB-5A5 > MSB-5A5 > RBG-16-43-9 > CAZMZF01. Next base: position 121,863 of record CAZMZF010000005.1, on the reverse strand, counting down.
CAACGTTTACATGCGGCTTGGTCCGCACAAACTTAGCCTTGGCCATCTTACTTTACCTCCAAACTTTTTGTTTTCTTTTTTCCGCTATTTATTCTTTTGTCTTTTTTTCCTAAAAACTTTAGAACATCCTAACAAAGCCCACGACCAGGATTGAACTGGTGACCTCATCCTTACCAAGGATGTGCTCTACCAACTGAGCTACATGGGCTAAAAAAATGTTCTAATTCATCTGCCTCTTCTATCTGATTTAGTTTATAATTTTAACCAGTCGCTAAAGTCTTAATTTAAAAAAAACAAATAAACCTTTTCACTCAGTTGCGTGTCAAAAAAATTTGAAAAACACTCAACTGCTTATACGACAAATTTAAAATATAATATCACTATTTTTTTTGTCAAGCAAAAAATATTAAATTTTCGTACGTGGGAGACTAATATCTACCTTATCACCATTTAGCTTTACTATTCTACCCGGGCTACCAACCACAGTGGCATTATCAGGTATATCGTGCATAAATATAAAAGTGTTTGCCCCTATTTTCACATTATTCCCCACCTTGACCGGACCCAGAATAATCGCTCCGGTTCCAATTGTCACATTATGTCCCAGGGTTGGATGTCTCTTACCTTTATGCTTTCCAGTTCCACCTAAAGTGACATTATGAAACATCACACAGTTATCACCGATCTCAGAGGTCTCGCCTATGACTACTCCCATTCCATGATCGATAAAAAATCCTTTACCAATTTTTGACCCTGGATGAATTTCTACACCGGTCAGGAAACGAGAGATCTGTGAGATCAACCTGGGGAAAAAGGGGATTTTAAGTTTCCAGAGCAAATGACAGAATCTATGAATTAAAATCGCATGCCATCCTGGATAAAGTAAAAATTCAATATTCCTAACTGCAGGATCATTTCGATATATTGCTTTTACATCCTCAAGTATTGAGATCATAGAATCCCCTCGTAAATAAGTTAGTTGAACTAAACTATATTTATTCCTTGAAAAGATCCGTGCTCAAATATCTTTCTGCCAAGTCAGGTATAATCACAACCACAAGTTTACCCTTTCCAGCTCTTTTAGCTACTGTGAGAGCGGCAAATAGATTTGCCCCTGAGGATATACCGGCTAAAATCCCTTCCTCCTTAGCTAATCTTTTTGAGGTAGAAATAGCATCTTCATTCGAGACACAGATTATTTCATCCACATTCTGTGGGTTATAGATTTTAGGAACAAAACCAGCACCAATCCCCTGAATTTTATGTTTGCCTGGTTTACCCCCTGAAAGAACTGGAGAATCCTCCGGCTCAACTGCAATATTTTTACAGCCAGATCTCTTTTTCAAAATATCACCTGTTCCGGTGATAGTACCTCCGGTACCGACTCCTGCTACAAAATAATCTAATTTTAAATCTCCTAAGTCATCTATTATTTCCTTAGCAGTAGTTTTTCTATGGACTTCTGGATTAGCTGGATTATTAAATTGTTGTGGCTGAAAATACCCCTCTTTTTCAGACAACTCTCTGGCTTTCTCTACTGCTCCCTTCATTCCTAAAGCCCCATCCGTCAACACTAACTCTGCCCCTAAGAATTTCAATAAAGCCCTTCTTTCCAGACTCATCGTCTCAGGCATAGTCAAGATACATTTATATCCTTTAACTGCTGATACCATCGCTAAAGCAATTCCGGTATTCCCGGACGTGGGCTCTACGATAGTCATTTCAGGTTTTAACTTACCCTTCTTTTCAGCGTCTTCAATCATAGAAAGCCCGATCCGATCCTTTACCGAGCCAGCCGGGTTAAAAAACTCTAATTTAGCTAATAGAGTCGCATCTTCAGGACTGGTAAGCTTATTGATTTTAACTAACGGAGTCCGTCCAATAGTCTCCAGGATATTATTATAAATCACAAAATCTTACCTTTTAAGATAACAATACTTTTCAGTTAAGTTTTTGCTTTTGATGGAATTACAATATATTATCGCCAGATTGTTCAAAATCTTAACAGGGGAATGAGAGTTTGTTCGTTTGACTGTTTTGAGTTTGAAGACTTTCGAACAAACTTACAAACTAACAAACTTCCAACTGTATTTCCTGGAGAGGGGAGGATTCGAACCTCCGAAGGCGATAGCCGACAGATTTACAGTCTGTTCCCTTTGGCCACTCGGGAACCTCTCCAAAAAGCAGTTTAGGTGTTTATAAGTTTAAAAGTTTATACCCTCAATCTACTTTACGGAATGAATTTATAAGGGCTACCCGTAAAGTTAGCACCTCCTTACTTTGATTCATTAAGATATCATAATTGCTTTTATCAAAATATTTTTGTCGATAAGCTAATTCAAAATAGGTAATAGCCTCAGCTAAAGACCCTTTGGCTATAAATAGGAATTGCATAAATTCCTTTTTTGACTGTTGGAAACTTCCTTCTGCGATATTAGCCGGAATAGAATTAATTGCTCGAAAAAGCTGAGGTATGAGTATGTTCGACTCTCTTTTTGGTAACTTCTCTGAAACCTTATAGACATTATCTGCTAACTCGACAGCCTTTTGCCAGACAATTAATTTCCTGAATCCAAAATCTTTTTCTTCTTTTTCCAACTCTTAAACTCCTAAACCTTCTCCCCTCTCATCGCTTCCCCTCTGGTTGGAAATTTCTCCACATAAATCAACTCAAGAGGTACTCGTTTTTTTGTTGACTTAATCCTTCCAGAATTGTGATACTGTAACCTCTGATCAAGGTTTGAAGTTTGACCAATGTAAAGATTCCCATCCTTCTGGCTTTTTAGAATATAAACATAAAACATCGAGTTTCTCGTATAAACTAACAAACTTACAAACGAATAAACTCCAAACTGTATTCCCAGCGGGAGACGGGATTCGAACCCGCGACCAACAGCTTGGAAGGCTGTGACTCTAGCCAACTGAGTTACTCCCGCGAAGAAAGTTTGTTCGTTTGTTTGTTTGGAGTTTGAAGATCATTCAGACCAACGAACAAACTAACAAACTCCAAACTGTATTCCCAGCCGATGAGAGGGATCGAACCTCCAACCAACTGATTACAAATCAGTTGCTCTACCATTGAGCTACATCGGCGAAATTTCTTTTATTATTTTAATTATAATTTTTCAAAGAGCAAAGCCAAAATCTATACGAAAAATTTTTGTTGTCAATACAATTTATTTAAAGCTTTTAAGAGCATTTACCCTGCTTTAGCGAAAATTTTGAATTCATCCCTTTCAGCTAAACTGATGGCTTCATTGGGGCAAACCGCTCTACAAATTCCACAGCCGTAGCATCTTTGAGGGTCTATACTGCATTTGTCATTATAAGCAGAGAAAAGTATAGCCCCGTACTGACAGAACTTTTTACATTCCTTGCAGCCACTGCACTTATCCCAATCTGTAACACCAACATACTCAGCTTTGAAAAAGATTGGAACATCGTAATTAAAATTCATCTTATAGGCTAAGCAGTCCTGGTCACAATTGCAAATACCTCCGATATATGGGGTTTTGAAAGTCCAGACCGAATGAACCAGCCCTTTTTCATCAAATTCTCTGAATATTTTTTTAGCCTGGTTATCTCTCAGTACCTCAAACTCACCAGTAAAATCTGGAAAATCCTTAAGAGTGGCGTGATTTACTGCTCCTACACCGAAGCAATATCTTACTTCTTTGCCTAAAGTCAGTTTTCTGCAGACACAGGGAAGCCTAACCACTACCTTAACCATCTCGATTATCTTCTCTATATCTTCTATAGGGACAACCTGCCCATAATGGATCTTCTTCTGTTTTCTAACTATCATATTCTTCATAAATCTCCGAACTAAAGTCGGAGCCTTTTGAAGAGATTCTATCTTGGATAGACTCTTCGTCGTTTTCTCTTCGAAATTACCCAGGAAATCCTGCATAAACTCATCACTCTTATTCTGACGAAATAGCTCCTCAGAATAGTTTCTCATCAAAAGATACCACTTCTTCCCCTCGCCATGTTGAATACAGAACTCACACATATATTTCTCCTTGATTAAGTTGGAATCCAATCCCAGTGCTTGCCAGGTCCCCTGACCTGGCAAGTCAAGTGGTGGAAAAGTTTGACTACTCTCTTTCTCTTTTCAGGTTCTCTTTTTCCACTTTGTCCCTTCAGGCGTATCCTCAAGGATAATCCCTAAAGCTTCTATCTCTTTTCTGATTTTATCTGCCTCTTCCCATTTTTTATCTTTACGGGCCTGGTTTCTTTTCTGAATCAGCTCTACAACTTTTTCGTCTAAGGTAATCTCTTCCCTTTTTAAAATTCCTAAGACCGAATCAAATCTCTCTATTAAAGCTAATGTTTTTTCTGCGTCTTGGCTGGAAAAATCACCCTCATCTATGAACTTGTTGATTTCCTTAACCAGATCGAAGATTTTCCCTAAGGCAGCAGAAACATTCAAATCATCATCCATCGCCTCTTTAAACCCTTTCTGAGCTTCTTCTAAAATCTCAGCGACCTCTGGATGACTTTTCTGGCTCTTTACATCTTTGAGCCTATCTATAAAATCGAACAACCTCTGCAGAGCATTTCTGGCTCCGTCCAATCCTTCGAATGTGAAATTCAACTGCTGGCGATAATAAGTAGCTATAAGCAGATAGCGAATGGCCATAGGATTATATCCTTTTTCCAGAAGATCCCTTAAGATATAGAAATTCCCTAACGATTTTGACATCTTCCTGCCTTCGACCAAGAGATGTTCATTATGTATCCAGTAATTTACAAATTTCTCACCAGTAACCCCTTCGCTCTGGGCTATTTCATTCTCATGATGAGGGAAAATCAGGTCCACTCCGCCGGTGTGAATATCAAAATGTTTCCCTAAGTATTTCATGCTCATTGTTGAGCACTCGATATGCCAGCCCGGACGACCTTTGCCAATTTCTGTTTCCCAAAAGACCTCTCCATCCTTTTCATCCCAGGCCTTCCATAAAGCAAAATCCCCTACCTCTTCTTTTTCGTACGTATCCTTACTTATTCTGACGCCAGTTTTCAAATCCTCCCTCTTCATCTTGGAGAGCTTTCCATAATCTTTAAACGTGGAGATTTTATAATAAATCGAACCTGCAAGCTGATAGGCATGTCCTTTTTCTATAAGCTTTTTTACCAGCTCAACCATCTCCTTTATATGGGCAGTAGCTTCCGAATAGATATCAGCCATCTCTATATTCATACTTTTAACATCCTGGAAGTAAGCTTCCTTATACCTTTTGGTATATTCGTTTAAAGGGAATTGTTTTTCTTGAGAACCTTTAATCGTCCTGTCATCCACGTCTGTCAGATTAACCACCTGTTTGACCTCATACCCTTTATATTTTAAATACCTTTTTACTAAATCAGCCACAACATAAGCCCTGAAATTGCCGATATGAGCGAAATCATAGACCGTAGGTCCGCATGAGTACATTTTAACTTTACCGGGTTCTATCGGTACAAATTCCTCTTTTTGACGGGTCAGGGTATTAAACAGCCTTAAGCTCATATCTTCTCCTTGATGAAAAGATTTCTGTTAAAATTTCTGATAACCTCAGGAAGTTCAACCAGATCCTTGATCACCTTATCCGGAATTATCGGAGCAGTATAATCTCTTCCCTCTTTATATTTTAAAATACCTCTCATTCCTAAATTCTTAGCTCCCCCGACATCTTCAATTAGCTTATCTCCAATAAAAACTGATTCCTCTGGCTCAATCTTTAACCTGTTTAGAGCCTGAATGAAGATTTCAGGATGAGGTTTTTTGTAACCTACTTCAGAAGAAAACAAAACTGAGTCAAAATAAGGTAAAAGTCCGAATCTTTCAAGCTCTTTCAGGTGATATCTGGCTGGGAATATCGTATTCGAGATCAGCCCCAATATATAACCCTCTTCTTTGAAATATCTCAGAGTCTCAACTGCACCCTCGATTAAGGTAAGTTGTTCAGTTACCGGTTGATAATATGCATTTAAAAACCCATCATAGTTTCCATCCTGTAATTCGACGTCAAGTTTTTTGAAAATATCTTCAGCCAGATCCTCAAACCTGAACTCTTTTAAATTCTGCTCTGATAACTCAAAGGCAGAGGAGAATAAATTTACCAGAAGAGTTGAATAAATATTGAAATCCAATTTTACCAGACCTTTTTCCTTTAAGAAATTATAACTTCTCTGTGCGGACCTTTTCCCCAAAACTACCCAGCTCGAGTTCTCAAACTCAATCAGAGTACTCCCCATATCAAATATTATTCCCTTTATTTTCTTCATAGACCTTTGAACTTTTGAACCTTTAAACCTTTAAACCTTTAAATTTTTTTACCGCTAATCTGGCAATTCTATCTACTAATTCAGGAAATTCAATTCCTATAGATTTAGCCGCTTTCGGGACTAAACTTGTACCTGTCATCCCCGGGAGGGTATTTACCTCCAGACAATAGAATTTATCGTCAGTTCCGTATCGAAAATCCACCCTGGCATAACCTTCACACCCTAAAACTTTAAAAGCTCTATACCCAAATTCCTGAATTTCTCTGGATTTATTTTTTGAAAGCTCAGCCGGACATATATAGCTACTTTTTCCTTTAGTATATTTACACTCATAATCATAAATTCCATGCTCCGGTACTATCTCGACTACTGGCAGAGCAGAATCTCCTAAAATCCCTACAGTTAACTCTCTTCCAGGAATATATCTTTCAAAAAGAATTTTTTCAGAATAAACTTTTGCATCTTCGATCGACTTTGCCAGATATTTTTCCTTTTCAACCACAGTCAGACCAACAGTTGATCCTTGATCATTGGGCTTCACTACCAGCGGGAAGTTAAATGAGTCTTTTATTTTATCGATAATTATTTTTAAATCTACTGAATCAGAACCTTCTAAAAGAAACCATTCCGGAGTAAGAATCCCTTCTCTCTCAAACAATTTCTTAGACATTGCCTTGTTCATTGCCAGGGCACTGGCTAAAACACCTGAGCCAGTATAAGGCATACCAGATAACTCTAAAAGAGCCTGAATCGTGCCATCTTCACCCTGACCACCGTGAAGAGCTAAAAACACTACATCAACATCTGACAGGCTAAAAGACTCTATGGTTTTCAGGGCAAGTTTTTTCCCTTCAGATTGTAGGGCTTTTATATCTGGTGGTTTAGTTTTAACCCCTTCCGGTAAAAATTTCTTCTGATGCTCAGGTAATTTATAACCTTTTGCAGTGTCTATTGCCAAAACCTGATGACCAACCTCTCTCAAACCCTGAACTATCGCTTCACCAGAAGCTAAGGAGACATCTCTTTCCGCCGAAGTTCCTCCCATCAAAACCATTATTTTCATTTTCCAGTTCCTGAAAAATTTTTAATTGACCTTTTCCTTATTATCCAGATAAGCCAGAAGATAAAAATTAAAACTACTACAATAAAAATAAAACGATTATATAAATTTAAAAATTTGTAAAGTTTCTGCCAGTTCTGGTGGGTAAGAGTACCCAGGCTCATAATAAAGCCATTCCAGGCAAAAATACTTATCAGGCTATAGATAGTCATTTTCCATAATTCTATTTTACCCAAACCAGCCGCTATCGCAATCCCGGACCTGACCCCGGTTATGAACCGGCTAACTAATATAACCTTCCCCCCATATTTTCTAAACCAATTTTCTATTTTGCTGAGCTGAGCTTTATTTAATATTTTCCCCTTATCTTTTTCGAAAAGTTTTCTTCCTTTTTTCATTCCAAGATAATAAAGTAATAAGGCCCCACACAAACTACCAGCACAGGAAATAAGGAAAGCTAATGGTAAACTTAGAATTCCACTTGAGGCTAAATATCCACCCATAAAAGTAACTGTATCTCCGGGATAGGGTGGGAAAAAAGTTTCTAAAATAGAGCTAAAGAAGAGAAAAAAATAGATCCATAAAACTCCATGGGAAGATATGAAATTAAGAAGCTCAGCTCCTCTGCTATTAAAAAACTCTTCCATTGCCTATCACCTATTATCTATCACCTTTTTTTATTAGAACCACCGCATAAGCTCCAATCCCTTCTTTCTTTCCAGTAAACCCCATCCCCTCAGTTGTGGTGGCTTTGATCGAAACATTTTCCCTGGATATGCTCAAGGAATCTGCGATATTTTTTCTCATCTTCTCAATATATTTAGCCATTTTCGGCTCTTCTGCCACAATCATCGAATCGATATGCAGAATCTCAGCTTTTCTAATCTTCTTTTTAATCAACATTAGAAGTTTTAAACTTGAAATACCTTTGAATTTCTTATCAGTATTTGGAAAATGTTTACCTAAATCACCTAAGGAGAGTGCCCCTAAGATGGCATTGCCAATAGAATGGGACAAAACATCCGCATCCGAATAACCCAAAAGCCCCTTTTTATAAGGAATCTTCACCCCACCTAAGATTAAATCCCTCCCCTTCACCAACCTGTGAGCATCATAACCAAAACCTATTTTTAGCATTTTTTATACCTCTGGATTTATGTCATACTGGAGTGCATCAGCTTGTCGAATTTGACCTTGAGGCTGATGCATTCACTAAAAACGCAAGAGCAAGCTCTTGCACTCCGGTTCAAAAAAACAAAACCTATTTTAAGCATTTTATACCTCTTTACAAGTGAAGCTGTCCAAAGATTAATCTCTTTAAAAATTCTACTATTAATGGATGAGAGATTAAGTCTTTCAATTTGGAAAGCAAGGTTTTCTTTTCTTCATCTTTTAAATTTGAATTCGTTATTTCTAATTCAAGCCTTTGAAAAATTTGCTCGTAAGTTAATTTTTGCATAATATTACTACTACCTTGTTGTATATCTCCTGCAAATATGTCTCCTCCTGCTTTAATTACTAATTGATTCATTTGATATAATGGGGTATTAGGAATGTTTCGTAGTTCATAAGCATCAATGCCATGTGCATTCAACATTATTCCACCTCCAGAATCTGCAATGACAAGATTTTTTTCATCAAGATAACTTAAAGCTAACCCACACAACTTTTCCGATATACCATGCTTTTTACCTATTTCAAAAACATTTACCACTGACTCATCTCCTTCTTCCTTCATTGCTTCATAAGATTCTCTCAGCATTATTAATACAACTTCCTGTATTGTCATCTTCTGCCTCCTTTTTAAGTTTGTCGTTGCAGGCGTCTTACATTATATCAACATAGTTATTAAATTATTCAAATCAATTTTTTTAAATAACTCATCTGCGACCTTCATTTTCTCGATGGTATATTTGAGGGCAGTTATTACTTTAAGCAGATGCTCAATCTCCTCCTGAGATAGATTTCTATTTTTTCTGGATTTCAGGTATTTATCTAAGACTTGATAACCACCAATAGTAAACTCCCAAATATCTTTTGAGACTTTGCCAAAATATTGATTTTTGTTGATATATATCTTTTGAGCTTTTTCATCATACATTGGCTTTTCCATGATATGATCGCCAGAGACAGGATATTCAGCTTCTATTTTATTCAAAAGCGGAGATTCTAAAAGATGGAGCCTGCCAATCTCCTCGCCAATTTTCGAAATTTCTAAAAAAAGGTTATAATCTTTAGTAAAAGGAATCCTCGGAAAATCAATCTTCAAAAACTCGTCATAATCCTTTCGATAAGTCGCGGAATGCATAACCCCGTAACAGTAAAATAGAATTAGTTCTGGTGAAATAATTAACTTACCGCCAACCTCACCTTTTTGTTTTACATCTGAGTTGAGGTATATAGAAAGATTCTTAAGAAAACCAGAACTTAGATTTGGTCTCCTTTCATCTATGAATTCATTTTTATTTTTATCTGGATATAGATAAAGAGGAAAAATGTAGCATTGGTCACTCGCATAATGTATATCAGAAACATATTTTGTAATAAAGATGTTTGTAAAAGGTTGCGCAAGGTGAGTAGACCTCAAGGTTGCAAGTCCTAAATTATCATGAAAAAAATGTTTCATTGTGCCATATCTATCACACCCTCGATCAATAAGACAAATCTCATAAGCTATATATCTAATGTCAAAAGGTCGATAAGCATAATTTCTGATGTTAAGCTTATCAATCCTAAGTTTTTCTCTGGCTTCTTCGACTTTCCAATCTCTCGTATCTCTGATGTCAAACTTTTGACTTATTTCCTTTTCTGTAAGATCTTCATTCAAAAATTCTTTTAATCTATTAATTAAAGATTCCTTATCAAAATCAACAATGAAATGGTCACGATGAGTCTTCACACCACTGTTAAAAACCCCAAAAATCTGTGCCAAGCTCAAAAAACTTCGATATTCTTTCTCTTTACCAAACTCCTTTGGCACGAAGAAATAATAAGGTTCTTTTGTGATAAGTTTTTCCCAAGGCACAGTTTTTACATCATTGTAAAGAAGACAATCATATTTAACCTCTCTTAACCCAAATAGATCCTTATAAAAAACTTCAGCTTCTTTTGCTCTTTTTTCCTTTTTTACAAAAATTGCAATTCCTACTCCTTGCTTGATGTCAAATACGTTCTCGTCCTTAGACCCATCTAGACAGGTTTCACCAATATTAGAGTTTCCATGAAGATTCAAAATGTAAATCTCATCAAAACAGTCCAAGAGCTTCTTTCTCATCCCTCTATGAATAAGCCCAGACAAATAAGAATTATTAGAGATATAACTAAAAATTCCTTTGCCACCCTGTTCGATTTTCCATTGAGCAAAACGGATAAATTTAATATAATCATCAGAGAGAGGCTGAATATTTCTTTCTCCTTTTACATCTTTTTTATAGTCCTCCATGAGATTTTCAATGAAGTCTGATTTATTATATGAACTCACTGAATAAGGTGGATTCCCCAGAACGACCAAAATAGGAGCCTCTTGTTTTACTTTCTGCGCTTCGGCCGATTCTTTAGTTAAAGACTCATAAAAAGGCAAATAGATAATCCGAATATCCTTACTTTCTAAGGTGTTGGTCAGGTAAATTTTAAACCTTTCATCTTCTTTTATCTCATAACCTAATTCTTTTAACCTTAGCGATAACTTAAGATGAGCCATAGCATACGGTGCCATTAAAAGCTCAAAACCATAAATATCTTTTAAAATATGATTTTCAGCTACATCCGGGAAAATTCCTTTTTTACCTGAATTCATAATCTCTTCGTAGATGACTCCTATTACCTGAGCCAAAAAAGTGGCTGTTCCACAGGCAGGATCTAAAACCTTAATTCCATTATCAGCTAAACCCAAAGTTTTTTCAAATTTTTCTTTTAGGAGAATATTAGCCGATCTGACAATAAAAGAAACCACCGGCTCAGGTGTATAATAAACTCCCCTGGATTTTCTCAGTTTAGGATTATATTGAGCTAAGAAAGTCTCATAGAAATGGATGATTGGGTCTTTAGTGGGAACGTGTTTATACATTTCTTTCAAAATATTAGAGATATCCGCATTATTCAGTACATTAGTAATATCTTTTACAATCCACACTAAAGCTTGAGGCAAGTCTTCCTCGGCTAAGAATCTGAACATATCATTTAGAAGGGAAATAGTTTTAGGAATGAACCTATGAGCTAAAGTTATATCGAATTTTCCATCTGAATTTATCTTTGCTAACAAAAGGCCATAAGTAATAGTCTGAGCATACATATCTGCGAAATCGTCCAAAGATAAATCGCTAATCAGGTGTTGTTTAAAAGCTTCCAAAATACCATTAAGTTTGCCCTTACCTTCCTTATGCTCAACTTCAAGAATTTCCTTAGTATTAACCTTTAAAAGCTTAGTTCTTTTGGCTAATTCCAAAGCCAATTCTTTAGGTTTATAGATGGGTTTAGTAGAATAAGAAAAGAAACTGTCAAAAAACTGTTGAATTTCCTCTATATCTTTGAGGCTGAAGGTCTGCTTTTTTTCAAATTCCGATTCCTCTATTAATCTTAATGTATCTATTTTCTTCCCGTCTCTAAATAGCCAAAACTCTAAATAATTTGTAAGAATAAAATTATCTATGGATTCGTTGTACCTTTTAACTTGCTCTGTTTTCAAAATATGATTCAAATCCTCAAATAAATCTTTAGCTTCAACATTACCTATTTTGATATAGTTTTCTTCATTTATTATAAAATCAGGGATACCTATCTCTGTCTTCTTGGGTATATTTATTACATTACCTTTTCTTTTATAAAGTCTCAATAGTTCATCCAAAAGTTCCTCTAACACTGGATAATATGATGCTTCAGTAGTTAGACCGGTTCTATATTTAGCTTTCAATTCTTTCAGATACTTCTCTAAACTTTCTTTCATATCTTTGCTTTTCCTCTAAGTTTTATCTTTCCAAAATCCTCTCTGCAAAAGCTAAATCCTCAGGAGTGGTGATTTTGATATTCTGAGATTCCCCTTGCAAAACCCTCACCTTAAACCCTAACCTCTCAACTAAAGAGGAATCATCTGTCCCGGTGAAACCATCTTCTATCGCTTTTTTATACGCCTCTAAGATTAATCTATATTCAAAAGTCTGGGGAGTCTGGGCAATCCAGAGCTTATCGCGGTCCAGAGTAGTAACGACATATTCCTCATCCACTCTTTTTACGGTATCATTCACCGACAGAGCTAAGATAACCGCTTTTTCTTTTTTACACCTCTCAATAGACTCACCGATCTTCTCTGTAGAGATAAATGGCCTGACCCCATCGTGAATAAGGACCATGTCCGTATCCTTAGGTAAAGCTAAAAGCCCTTTATAGACTGAATCCTGCCTTTCTTTACCACCGGATAGAATCCTCTTTACTTTCTTGAAATCACCTACATCCACTATGTTATAAGAGCAAAAAGACATATAATCCTCAGGCACCACTAAAATTATCTCATCTATTAACTCGCAATTCTCAAATTTCTCAACCGTATAAGCCAAAACCGGTTTCTTTTTTATCTCCACAAACTGTTTGGGCAGAATACCTCCAATCCTCTCCCCCCTGCCACCCGCCGCTATTAATGCTTTTACTTTCATCTTTTTTCCTACTTCTTCTTGCTTTACTTATAAAATCAACATCGCATCACCGTAACTATAAAATCTATATCTTTCTTTAATCGCCTCTTGATAAGCCTTAAAGATAAGCTCTCTCCCCGCAAAAGCACAGACTAAAAGAAACAAGGTCGATTTAGGCAGATGAAAATTAGTAACCATTCCATCCACTATTTTGAAATCATGAGGAGGGTAAATAAACTTATCTGTCCACCCTCTATAAGACCAAAGCTCATCCTTAACTGCAGTTTCTAAAGCCCTCACCACAGAGGTCCCCACTGCAAATATTTTTCCACCATTTTCTTTAACCGAATTCACCTTCTTAGCCGACTCATAAATTATCTCAAAAAACTCCTCCTCCATTTTATGTTCTTCTAAATTTAAAGCGCGGACAGGTTTAAAAGTCCCCCAGCCGATATGCAATGTGATCGGGATTACTTCTATCCTCCTATTTTTTATATTTTCCAGAAGTTCCTTCGTGAAATGCAAACCTGCAGTTGGAGCCGCAACCGCACCTTTCTCTTTAGCATAGACAGTTTGGTATCTATCTATGTCTTTTATATCAGGCTCTCTTTTAATGTAAGGTGGTAAAGGGGTATTGCCTATTTTCTCTAAGAGATTAAAAATATCTCCGGAATAATCAAATCGAGCTAAGTTTGCACCAGATGAGCTTTTTTCTAAAATCTCACAAGTTAATTTCCCTTCATTAAAAATAACAATTGAGCCCGGTGGGTTTTTCTTTTTTGGCTTGAGCAAAACCTCCCAGATTCTATCGTCGAATTTCCTGAGAAAAAATACTTCAACTTTTGCGCTATTCATTTGATTTATTCCGATAAGCCTGGCAGGAAAAACCTTAGTTTGATTTATCACCAAGGCATCTTCAGGCTTCAGATACTCGACTATCTCATAGAATTTTTTATGTTCTAACTCACCCTTATCACGATGCAAAACCAGAAGCCTGGAAAAATCCCTTCTTTCCACAGGATATTGAGCGATTAATTCTTTGGGCAGTTTGAAATCGAAATCGGTTAATTTCATATTCTTGCAGTTGCCCAATTCATTGGGCTATTTTCTCCCTCTGTGCTTGCCATCCGCCTGAGCGGACTGACCTGACAAGTTTAAATCATTTTCATAATTTATTATTGCTCGATAAATCGAGTAGCTACATATTCTTTTCGGGGCTGGGAGCCCCGCCTACGTAGTTTTTTCGTAGGGCGGGCACCCTTGCCCGCTCAATTCTTCCAGTGCTTGCCAGGTCCCCTGACCTGGCAAGTTCTCCGTCCAGCTGGATGGCCATATGAAATTCTATGAACTCTCCCAACTGATAACCGGTAAACCCACGTTGCCCACAACGTGGGTCACTTCTTCTACTTTCTGAAAAATATATTAAACAAAATAAAAAGCAAGGAAAGAATAAGGCTGATTAAGATTGAGGAAGCTAAAGGGAAATAGAAGGAAAAATTTTTCTTCTGGATATGAATATCCCCCGGCAGTTTACCAATGAAAGGAATTTTCCCAAAAAGAATCATAACCCCACCCAGAAGGATCAAAACCACCCCGAATAAAATCAATGCTCTACCTAAATTAGTAGTCATGCCTTTGAACCTTTAAACTATTGAAGCCTTGAACTTTCTTAATTACATGCAAGGCTGAAGCCTCGCCCTACGACTCTATCAGCGACCCTGAAAGGGTCGCACTACGAAAATCATTTCTCCCTTGAACTATTGAACCTATAAACCTTTTTCACCCTTGAACCCTTTATCCTTTCATTCCTTTATCCCTTTATCCCTTAAACCTTTTTTATAATACCTCTCTTTCTCACTGAAAATACATCCGCAATACTTCTGACGATATAAATTCAATTCCTTGGCAATATTTTTACCCTCATAATACCCTGGTCTTAAATCCTCATAGAAGAATTTTATATCATATTTCTTTGCCAGCTCTTCTCCAATTTCATTAATCAACTCATGCTTTTGAGTAGGGCTGACTAAAAGGGTGGTTGAAAAAGCTTCAAACCCTTTTTCTCTGGCTACCCGGGCAGTTCTATCTAATCTTAACTGGTAACAGAATCGACAGCGGTCTTCTAAATGAGGCATAACTGCCTGAAGATATTCTACTAAATCATAAGAATCCTCATAGATCATTGGAAAAACTTTAGCCCATTCTAAATATCTTGCCGCCTCTAATCTGTTCTGATATTCAGTGTAGGGATGGATATTAGGATTATACCAGAAACCGGTAAGTTTGTGAACTTTTTCAGTTAATCTTTTTAGAGGATAGGTCAGGCAGGGACCACAACAGACATGAATTAAGATCTCCATTCCTACAGATCCATTTCTCGGAATTTAAAATAGCTCGTTCTGGGGCTTTGATTCTCGTTTTATCTCTAAATGCTGGTAAGCTGAATCGGTAGCGACTCTCCCTCGAGGTGTTCGGGCTAATAGACCTTCCGTAATTAAAAATGGCTCATATATTTCTTCAATCGTATCCTCTTCTTCCCCTACTGCAACCGCAATAGTATTTATACCTACAGGGCCACCCTTAAACTTATGAATAATTACTTCCAAAATCCTTTTATCCATCTCATCCAAGCCCAGTTCATCCACATCTAACATCTTTAAAGCTTCGATCGCCACTTTGCGGTCTATCTTCCCCTTAGCTTTCACCTGTGCATAATCCCGGACTCTTCTCAAAAGGCGATTAGCCACCCGGGGAGTTCCTCTGGACCTTTTAGCAATCTCTAAAGCCCCTTCATCTGTGATAAAAATATTCAATATTTTAGCAGAACGGTGAACGATTTTAAACAGGTCATCCGGTATATAAAAATCTAAGCGGCTTACCAGTCCGAACCTGGACCTTAAAGGAGAGGTCAGAAGCCCGGCCCGGGTAGTGGCACCGATAAGGGTAAAGCGGTTCAGGTTTATCTTTACAGACCTGGCAGAAGGACCTTTTTCTATCATTATATCCAAGGTGAAATCCTCCATGGCTGGATATAGATATTCCTCTACTATATGACTCAGCCGGTGAATTTCATCGATAAATAGAACTTCTCCTTTTTGTAGATTAGTCAGAATCCCGGCTAAGTCAGCCGGTTTATCTAAAATGGGACCGGAGGTAGATTTTATATTCGTCCCCATTTCCTTAGCAATAATAAAAGCCAAGGTGGTTTTCCCCAGTCCTGGAGGACCATAGAAAAGGGTATGCTCTAAAGACTCTTTCCTTTTCTTAGCCGCTTGAATGAAAATTTTCAGGTTTTCTTTAACCTTATCCTGGCCTACGAATTCATCAAAGCGAACAGGACGTAAAGTTAAATCAAGTTCTAACTCTTCAGTTAACACCTGCGGTGAAGTTATTCTTTCTGCCATAATCTCTCAAGTTAGTAGACAGTAGGTAGTAGACAGCAAACAGGGCAACCCATCCTTCTTCCCTGTCTAATGTATGCTGTCTACTGTTTTCTGTCTACTTTCCTCAAAGCTCTTTTAATCAACTCTTCTACCGATAGCTTCTCTTTTGCCCCTTCTTTCCCTTTCTCGATAGCCTTCTTTGCCTCATAACGATTATACCCTAAGGAGAACAGGGCTAAGATAGCTTCCTGTTCAATCTGTGAATCTTCCCTATCTTTTATTTTTATCTTTAAATCCTTTTTCAAATCTAATTTCTCTAATTTTTCCTTTAACTCTACCACTAACCTCTGTGCAGTTTTTCTGCCAATCCCGGGGATATTGGTAAGAAAATCTATCTGCTCATCCATTATCGCCCTATGAAAATCCCCAACAGATATAAAGGACAAAATCCCTAACCCTGTTTTTGGACCTATACCGTTGACCGAGAGCAGGGTCTCGAAAAGCCATTTCTCCTCCGGAGTGAAAAAACCATAAAGCTGAAGACAATCCTCCCTTACATAATAATAAGTAAGAATCTTCACCTTTGAGCCAATCTCACCTATCCTCTCAAAAGTGGAGATGGGAATATTAACACAATATCCCACCCCCTGCACATCTAAGATCAGCTGGGTGGGATTTTTCTCCACCAATTTTCCTTCTAAATAGGCTATCAATTTTTTTTCCTACGGATCCGTATCCCGGATCATCTCCTTTAAGCGTTTTTTGCTTTTTAATTTATTCAGATGACATAAGGCGATTGCCAGAGCATCTGTAGCGTCTAAAGGTTCAGGTAGTTTATTCAACTGCAAAATATTTTTCACCATATACTGCACCTGCATCTTGGATGCTCCTCCAGTTCCAGTGATGGAAGATTTAATCTCCCTGGGCGAATATTCAGCTACCGGTATCTTAGCCTGAGCACCAGCCAGTAATGCCACACCTCTTATCTCACCCATTACCAAAGCAGACCTGGCATTTTTACTATAAAAAGCTTCCTCTACTGCTAATTCATCCGGTTTTCTTTTATCAATTATCTCTTTAATTCCCGAATAAATCTCTTTCAGTCTCTGGGGTAACTGCTTTTTAGAGGATACTTTAATAGTGCCATAATCA
The DNA here is from genome assembly GCA_964570765.1 of uncultured Ignavibacteria bacterium. Taxonomy (GTDB): domain Bacteria; phylum Zixibacteria; class MSB-5A5; order MSB-5A5; family RBG-16-43-9; genus CAZMZF01. The sequence continues at coordinate 104,374 of CAZMZF010000005.1, read as the reverse complement.
ACCAGTACTGCTCTGCTATGATTATCTTTTATGATCCCATATCCGGTAACCGTGCTCCCCGGATCTATCCCCAAGATAATTAAGCTTTCCTTACCCAAAATTTAAGCTCCATTGCTTATAGGGTAGCGGTGAAAATTACGTACTCATCTTCATCATAATCTCTTCAGCGATATCGAAGTTAGCATAAACCTTCAGCACATCCTCATGGTCTTCTAAACCTTCCATCAATTTAAGCATCTGCTCAGCTTCTTTTCCTTCTAACTTCACGAAGGTCTGCGGAAGCATGGTCAACTCTGCACTGGAATAGGCGATTTTATTCTGGTCTAAAGCCTTTCTGACTTCCTCGAACATGTTAAAAGGAGTTACAATCTCAAAATATCCCTGCTCGGACCGCATATCAATAGCCCCAGCCTCTAACACAATCTCCATCAGTTTGTCCTCATCTACCTTCCCTTTCTCCACATTAATCAAACCTCTCTTTTCAAACATCCAGCCTACACATCCAACCTCACCCAAATTCCCATTATTCCGGGTAAAAATGTGCCTGATCTCAGAGACAGTTCGATTTTTGTTGTCCGTGGTAACCTCGACTAAAACCGCCACTCCACCTGGCCCATACCCTTCATAGTTCACCTCTTCATAAGTAACTCCAGGAAGCTCTCCTGTCCCTTTCTTTATTGCCCTATCAATATTAGTAGCTGGCATATTAGCCGCTTTAGCCGCCAGAATTGCAGTTCTCAAGCGTGGATTTCCATTTGGATCTCCTCCACCATGCCGGGCTGCAACAGTTAGCTCTTTAATGAGCTTGGTGAAGACTTTACCTCTTTCCGCATCAGTTTTTTCTTTCTTTCTTTTTATGGTTGCCCATTTCGAATGACCAGACATATAATTTCCCTCCTATCATATCTTACGGATCACTTTTGCCTACGCCAGCTTTTGGCTTCAGGATAAATCCCTAATCGGGTTCATTTTTATAATTAATAGAATCCTTCAGAAAAGGCAATAGAAATTTGAATTTACCCCAAATAAAAAAAGTAGGTCGGGTAGCTCACCTAATGTTCGCAACCCGACCTACTCCTACTTAATAATTTACTCAGCTTGCTATGTCGGTTAAAATATTTCAGGTTTGCTAAAACTCCTAAGGTGATTTTGATGAAGCTTAGAAGACAGCAACCTTGAGTTATTGTAAGTGCCTATCAGACTTTATTAATAGATTACTTCTGTTTCTCCAGAATGGCGTTAATGTTATCTTGGTCTAAATCATACCAAGCTCCTGTGGCAGCATCTACAACAACAGGTATAAGGCCACCGAGAATGTCAAGAATAATCCAACCAGCTCCAACGTGATTTGTGATGGTGAAGGTTTTGGTATCAAAACCCTCTTTTTTGAACTCAATGTTATAGGTTTTTTTCGACTCAAGTTTCAATTTAACAGGAGTAGTGCCTATTAGATTCCCGTTGACATACACCTTTGCTCCATAGGGATCGGAGCTAAAGTCAACGTTAGTCGATGTGCCTTTAAAAATACTGGCACACCCGATGAGCAAGTATACCGAGATTATGAAAAGGCAAACAGTAGTGCCAAAAACTGTTAGTTTTTTCATGGCAAAGCCTCCTTTTTGTTTGGATAAAGAAACAACCCTGAGCATCAAAAACTTCCTTCGAGCTCCCCTTTTATCTTTTTAAAATAAAATACAAAAGCCCCTTATTAAATCCTTTGTCTCTTTCCTCTTTTACCTCTTTTGTTAAAGGTTTAAAATTAGACTAAGTTCCTAATCAATTTTTCAATAATTAGAAAGTAGCTTTGTCAATAAGTTTTTTAAGAAAATTTCTCCTATCAGGTCAAGGGACCTGACGGACACGTAAAACTTGACTACGATAAAATGTAGCGGAAAGTTTTAGCCTTCCTAACTTCTGGGAGGTCTGAAGACCTCCGTTACATTAAAGCATTTAGGGTGCAAGGGTAAAACCCTGCACCCTGTATAAATTCTTCTCTTAGAGATCTCGTCTAACTAAATAGTTAATTTTTAAAAGTCTATTAAACTCTATATCCTTTCATACCTTAGAGTTCTATAAACGACTTTTAACTTTTAGTATGCTAAGGCGTTAACTGTAAGCTTCACAGACAAGGCGTTAGTACTAGCTTCAATCCCATATTCTGTTTTACCAGGTTTTCCCCAGATTAAATCTAACTCAGCATTCAAATGGCGTGTGAACTCATATCCAGCTCCTGCGAATAAACCAAAGCCTATCCAAGTATCAGTGTTAGATTCGAATGGTGCGCTCCAGGTTGAGAATCCAATCCCACCAGCTATAAAAGGAGACGGTGCTACCGGTTTGAAATAATAAGTTGTACCCAGAGCTCCAAGGCCGTTAGTTATAGTGACATCTCCACCCACACTTTCCATCCCGAACCAGGAAACTTTGCTTGTGTAGTATATTTCATAGAAATCTGTAGGTGCATATCCAATCTTAAAATCTGTCATAATCCCAACTTTGGTCTCCCGGTCTGATTCTATTTCCATCCAACCATAATAATAGTCATAGCCTGCTAATTTCTGAGTAAATGAGGTAAATCCTGGCCCAATTCCGAATCCCAAAATGAAACCTTTTCGCTTACCATCAAAGGCATTAGCACTCACTATTAGGAATAACGTAATGAGAACTATTAAAATTAAAAAAAATGCTTTTCTCATTTTTAACCCCTTTTAAAGGTTAACAAACTAATAGTTTTCGTTGAATTGCACCTCCTTTCCCTTAATAGTTTTTGCGTCTTGTTTATATTTAATTATTTAAAATACATCTGTCAAGTATTTTTTAAAATTTACAAATTAACGAGTGAACTTTTAATGTTCCGTCAGGAGTTACTCCTGACGGAAGATAAACAGTAATTTTATGTCAGGAGAAAAGCTCCTAACATAACAATCACCCCTTGAACCTTTGAACATTTTTTTGGGAGGTCTAAAGACCTCCGCTACAAAAAATTATTTCTGTTCTTTCTCTTTCGCCTCCTGAGACTCTTTGATTATTTTATCGGCAATCTCCCTTGGCACTTCTTCATAATGGGAGAAAGAGCGGGTATGAATCCCTCTCCCTTGCGTTAAGGAGCGCAGAGAAGTCGAATATTTATATAATTCCGCCAGGGGAACTAAAGCTTTTATCTTCTGAAAACTACCATCACTTTCCATTCCTAAAATCTTTCCCCGGCGGGAAGATAGATCCCCCATCACATCACCCATAAACTCCTCAGGCACAGTTACCTCAACATTATATACCGGCTCAAGCAAAACCGATTTTGCCTCTGCAGCCGCTTTTTTAAACCCCATTGAGCCAGCGATTTTAAAAGCCATATCCGAGGAATCAACTGTATGATAAGTGCCATCATAGATGGAGACTTTCAGATCCACCATCTTATAACCTGCCACCAACCCTTCGTTCATCGCCTCCACCACTCCCTTTTCCACTGCTGGTATATATTTTGAAGGGACCGCGCCACCAACGATCTCATCTACAAACTGAAACCCTTCACCCCGTCCCAGAGGCTCTAATCTTAACCAGCAATCACCATACTGCCCTCTGCCTCCTGATTGTCTTTTATATTTACCCTGGGCTTCAACCTTGGCTTTAATCGTTTCCCTGAAGGGTATTCTGGGTTTTTCAATCTCTACTTCTACTCCGAATTTCCTCTTCAGTCTATCCACAATTACCTCTAAGTGCAGTTCACCCTGTCCATAAACGATGGTCTGTTTAATATCTGCATCCACCTCCATAATGAAAGTCGGGTCTTCCTCATGCAATTTGGAAAAACCGTTAGCGATCTTCTCTTCATCCCCTTTAGTTTTAGCTCTGATAGCCAAATTTATCACCGGTTTAGGAAATTCAATGGCTGGAAGGACAATCGGGTCTTTTTTTTCACAAAGGGTATCTCCCGTATGAGTATTTTTTAATTTAACCACCGCTCCTAAATCTCCAGCTATGACTATCCCGGTCTCTCTTCTCTCTCTGCCATTCATCGCATAGATCTGACCAATTCGTTCAGTTATGTTAGTAACTGAATTGAAAACGTCCTCTCCGGTTTTCAGTTTCCCTGAAAACACCTTAAAAAAGGAGAGCTCACCCACATGCGGTTCCGAAACAGTTTTAAAGACTAAAGTAGCCAGAGAACCATCCGGAGATATCTTTATAACTTTTTCTTTATCAGAATTATGTACTTTAACTTTTAACTCCCCAAAATCAGCCGGGGAAGGAAAGAAATCCACCACATGTTCTAAAAGGAGCTTAACTCCCCAGCAATTTGTAGCAGAGCCACAAAAGATTGGAAAAAGTTTATGTTCTTTAATCCCTTTTCTTAAACCGATTTTAAACTCCTCCTCGGTTAAAGCCCCTTTTTCAAAATATCTCTCTAAAAGATTATCTTCTGCTTCAGCCACAGCTTCTATTAATTTCTCCCTGGCTTTTTTAACCTTCTCCTCTAATTCTGGAGGGATTTTATCCTCTTTTGTCTCAGTTCCACTAAATAGATAAGCCTTCATCTTAACCAGATCAACCATCCCTTTGAAGTTTAGCCCTTCATCTACCGGTATCTGTAAAGGTATAGCTTGATGGCCAAATCTTTTTTGAACTGCTTTAACCACTTTATCAAATTCCGAATGCTCTTTATCCAGTTTATTTATAAAGAAAGCTCTGGAGAATCCATATTTCTCAGCAATTGACCAGACCTGCTCAGTTCCAACCTCAACTCCGGATAAAGCTGAAAGTAAAATCAAAGCTGTTTCAGTCACCCTTAATCCACCTACTACCTCTCCTATAAAATCTGTATAACCGGGCATATCAACTAAATTAATCTTACAATCTTTCCATTCTAAATGGAGCAGGGAAGAGGAAATTGAGATTTTACGGTTGATCTCATCTTCATTATAATCTGAAACTGTGTTCCCCTCATCCACCTTACCCAACCGAGTAGTAATCCCTGTAGTATAAAGCATCGCCTCCACCAGGGAGGTCTTACCTGCACCTCCATGCGCTACCACCCCCAGATTTCTAAGCTGTTCACTTTTAAATTCCTTCAAACTATTCTCCTTATTTTCAGATAAATTGCTCTAATGAATCCTCAAAATAGCAAATAAATATTATTTGTCAACTATCTTCTTCTCAAAAATTGATTAATAGATTTACGGTTAAATTTGATGCAACGGCATTGGGAAATGCTGATGCCTTTCAGAGGGTAGGTCGGGCTGTCGAAGACTGCCCGACAAAATCTAAGTCGGGTGGCTTCCGCAACCTGACCTCCATATACTATGGCGATCCTAAAAGGATCGTACTACGCAAAGAGACGCATCGCTATGCGTCTCTACAATCTTCCTTTAACCTTTTTCTTTTCACCTTTATAGACAAAATCCTGTCGGGTGGCTCGCCATAAGCGAGCAACTCGACCTACATATCTATTCCCGAAACATCAAATAATTATACTACTTTGAATCCCCGGATTCGAAATATCTTCGCTGTAAATCCTTAACAATCTCCTTGGCCATATTTTTAAATGCTTTACCCTTGAAATTCTCTTCCGCCATATAGTTTTTAAAAACTTCCCACCCTTTTTCCTTTTCCCCTTTCTGAACATAATTCAAAAATATTGAAATAACTTTTCCCATATAGTAATCTGAACCCTTTTCCTCAATATCCATTTCTTTTATTTCCTTCTTGATCTCGTCTATCTTCTCTTCATAATAAAAAGGAAACTCCAGAGACGCTTCTTGATATCTATCCTTTTTCCAGGTATAGATAAAATCAAAGCTGGGCAAACAGGCATGGCAGAGGTCCATATACATATTCACTTCCCATTCCGCATCCAGAACTAAAAGCTCATCTTCACCATCCTCATTCAAATCCAGAATACCATAAATAACCTGTGTTTCCGGTAGAATTGGAAGGAACTCCCTCACCTTTTGATCTTTCACCTGAAATACCTTCAAATACTCACAGGTCCAGCAGTTTCCACCTGTCCCACCAGTTACGATTAATTCTTTTAGACCATCTTTATTTAAATCTTTAACTCTACTGCTATCTCCATTTAAACTATTTCCCAACTCATATAACCACTCCACCGAGTTATAGATCTCAACTAATTTCCCTTTTTTTAGCTCAAAGATAACCAGACTATCCTGACGATCTAAATCTTTTGACTCCTCCTGGCTGATTATAGATATCACCTGCTGATGCTTATTATCTAGACTTTCAAAGATAGTATCCTTAACGCTATAACCCTCTTGCAAATTTGCAGCAATTTCCTTCTGAAAAATCTCTCTGGTATCCTTTTCTTTTTTCTTAAACAGGAGTGAAAATAAGAGAATAAGAACTATTACCCCGATTAAAATCAACCCTGAAATATAAATATGTTTTTTCTGCATAATAGTTTTCGCAAAAATAAGAAAACTCTAAGATATTGTCAAACAAAAAATTGTTTTGTAGGGGCAGACTCCTGTATCTGCCCAAAAATTTTTGCGACCCTGTCCTATGGTGGCTACGAGCCCGCCCGTAGGGCGCCAGACATAGTCTCCGTTATTAGGAAAAGGGTCGTACTACGATAGGTGATAAGAATCCGTAGCGTTGCCACTCCTGTGGCAACGGATATTACTCTTCACCCCCTAAGCGAATCCGCAAGACAGGAGTGAAGACACCCGTCCTCACAGGAGTGAGGACGCTACAAACTACATATCTTTCAGCAGTTCCTTTATTTCATAATCCTGAAAATTTTCTAACATCTCTTTATTTAGTTGAATTTTCTCTTTTTTCAGATTTAACCGGTAAGAACCAATGCGGTTGTTTTCAATAAGAGACGTTTCTGAAGGTGAAAGCTCTTTCTTCAGACGGTAAATATATTTCCCCTGGTTATCCCCTTCTTCCAAATCCAATTTATGTATCCAGCCATCCTCCTTTTTAAAAACCGCCCAGGCTAATTTAAATAAATATCTGAAACTTTTATGGCTGAGCAGAAGCCTTCTGCCATTTAGAATAACCGTATATTTCCCCTTGACCAAACTTCCATCTAAAATAAGTTTGCTTTTGGTAGAATCTCTTTTCCAGGAAACGGTAGGGGCATCCCGCCAGGGGCGGGACAACGTGCCCCTACATCTTGCACGAGCTGATCCTTCATAGATAATCTCCTCTTTTAACCTAATAGCCACCTTTTCAGGAATTATCTTTTTTAACTCATCTAATCCTATTTCCTTAATCTGGTCTTTAGAGGTAATCTCTTTTGCGGATAGTTTCCAGAGAAAATTTCGTCCCAACCCTGAGACCTTTAATTTTGCTATTTCAATCATATCCTGACCTATCCCAAACTGAACTTGCCATGCTAAATCCTTTAAAAACTTTTCCAATCCCTCCCCGCAATTTAAAATCCGGGCAATAGCAGAGGTAGAATCTAAAAGCCAGGCAAGTTCCTTGGCAATCTGAGAGATAAAACCACTTCTTAGACTATATTCATTTTCTAAATCACAGAGGGGAGCAGGAGTTATCCAGTCACAGAAAAACAAAGAAAGTTTAAGTCTGGAAAATTGCCTGGAGGATAACTGCCCACTTGAGATGGATAAAAACTCTTTTAACCTTTGCTCTGAGATACTATCCTGAGTAAATCTTCCTTTTAGTTTTTCTTGATAAACCCTGTTCTCTATTTCATGAAAAGAAAGAGGTGTATAAATCCTTTCACCATCTTTAGTCTTCAGTAGTTCATAAAACCAGCCCAATGGATCTCCGGTTGGATCCATTATGGACAAATTCGGATTAACAGGTTCTAATGAGCTTTCTTTTTCCAATTTTCTCTTAATCGCTAAACCAGTTTCAATTTTTATTCCCTGGAGAGATATAACTTTCCCCAGAGCTGTGACATAAAGGTTATCTTTTTCATCTGGGGTTAATATATTTTCCTCAATCAATTTTGAAATTCTTTCCTTTAGAACATTTTGATCTTGATTTATAACGTCAGCTGAAAAGGTGTTGGCTAAATACTTTTCCAGTCCGGCAGAATCTTTAGCCAGGCCCGAGGATACCAGGTCGAGGATAACATCCTCTAAATCTATTTTATCCAAAACTGGAATCAGCTTTTCTTCCTTGCCTTCGATATACTTATCCCAGAGTGAATCGAAATGAAACTGATTACTTGCTAAAAGAACTGACCTGCCAAACTCTTTTTCTAATCCAAATCTTCCAGCTCTTCCAGACATATTCTCATATTCATTCCAGGTTAAGGGAACCATAACTCCTTTATCTGTAAATTCACCACTTTCATACTTTAAAGTCTCTATAAAAACCGTCCTGGCTGGGAGATTTACCCCCATGGCTAAGGTGCTGGTTGCAAATACCAGTTTAATCTCTTTTTCAAGATAGGAATGTTCGACTAAACCTCTTTCTTCATAGGTTAAATCAGCATTATGGAATGCAATCCCTTTTTGAAGACAAAACTCTAACTTTTCCTTAAGGCTGGTAACTTCTAACTCAGCCAATTTCTCTAAAGCTTCGGAAGCAGGCTCTCCTCTGGATTCATCTGCAAAAAGAAGAGCCATCTTTAAGGTTTCATTTCTGCTTTTCAAAAAGACTAAAACCTGTTCTCCTTTCTCTAAGAGCATCTTGAGATTGGGAAATAGAATTTTTTCTATATCTTCGTTTTCAACTTCTATGAATTTTTCCTCTCCTTCTTCCTGAGAGTTATATTTTCTATAGGCAAATCTTTCTTTATATAGAATCCCCTGTAAAAGCTCAACCGGTCTTTTCTTCTCCAGAAGAAACTTACATCCTGACCAGGAAGCTAATCTCTCAACTTCACCTAATACTGCAGATAAGCCAATAATCTGTGGTTTGTAACCGGAATTAAGAACTTTGAGCAAAGCCAACTCTAAAACCTGGCCCCGTGAGCTATCACCAATCATCTGTAATTCATCGATGATCAAAAGGTCTATGTTTCTCAGTAAGTCTAAGTTTTTAAGTAGAAGTTGATTAAACTTCTCATATATCATAATGCCTAAATCGAAATTACCCTTTTCTAAATCTAAATCATATTCCCTTCTGTCTTTTGTAGAGATAACTATTTTTATCCCCAAATTTGAATATTTTGCTTGAAAATCTGAAAACTTCTCTTCCGCAATAGCCTTAAGCGGTACCAGATAAAATACTTTTTTTCGTTTAAAAATAGAACATATTGCCGCCATCTCTCCGCAAAATGTCTTTCCGGAAGAAGTAGGGGCTGAGATTATCAGACTCTCCCCATTTAAAAGATTAAAACGTGTAACTGCTAATGATTGTAAAGGTAATAACTTTTCCCCCTGACTTTCTTCCCAGGTCTTGATAATACTTTCCGGGATACCATATTTTAAGAGCTTTCTTACTTCCATTTACCCCTCCAGAGAAAAGCAGTCTAAAGTCTAGAGGCTATAGTCTTTTTTCTCCTTTCGGACTTTAGACTATTGCCTTTTGCCCGTATTATAATACTGCCCATCTGTGCAGTTGTCAAGAGAAGAAATAAAGAAATATCATTGCGAGGAGATCTCTGGTAGGTCAGGCGCCCTCGCCTGACCCTACAATGGTAGCTCAGACATTCCTGTCCAACGGACCCGTTTCCAGGGTCTGAGTTTTGGTGAACAGGCAGGATGCCTTTCTACCATTTTTTTATGCCCGACAAACGAACAAACTCACAAACTCCAAACTCTTTTCAACAAATTGGTGGTGGTCCGCCTTTGAACAGATAATTAACAAATAGACAACATCAGCGAGAGTTACCTTTCCATCACAGTTAACGTCACCTACCCATAAAGGATCAGGAGCTGGACCTGCCTTAAATAGATAGTTTATAATAAAGGTCACATCTGAGACACTGGTAGGCCTCGAGACAAAACTAGTTCTGCCTCCGGCAATATGCGAACAATGCTCCCTTCTGTAAATCGCTGCCGACCCATATTATCCTCCTTCCTCAGTCCAGTCTAATGTACTAACTTCTAAACTGGACCGAAATATGGGGGGCAGGTCACTCCTTTCACGTCGCCTTTTGGACCATCATCCATATAAGGCAGGACGTAAAGAACTTCACTTCTTTCTCTGCCCGACCTTCTTGTCACGCTCACGGTATTCTTTTTCGACCTTTTGCCTTTCTCGCTTTTCTACTCCACGATATTCCTTCTCGATCCTGGCTCTTTCTTCATCATTTGCCTGATGTTGCCTGTAATGATCTCCGAACTTCGCATCCTTGCCGTAATTGTATTTCCTGAAGACGAAAACTCTGCGGTCTTCGTGCCTGGGGCGGTAATAACACCCATTGCCCACAAAATAGAAATCATAGAAATCGCAGTCTACGACCGTCGCACCCCACTGTTGATATTGATGGCAGTCATAGCAATAACGGGGATGGTCGTAAGAGTATGCCGTTCCGCCAGATATACCTCCTCCACCGTACAAAACGCACCCGCCTATCACCAACCCCAATATCCCCAGGAGAACCCCTAAAACCAAATTTCTGCTTGGTATCTCTTCCTCCTTTCTTGGTTTGTTGATTGTTTTTAGCCACTTGAGTGGCTTCTCGCCCAGTTTAACAAACCTGGTTCTAAAAGTCAAGGATTTTATCTAATCTTCTCTGTTTTTTTTTCATCACCGAGGTTTTTTCGGAACTGGCTTCAGCTCCTGATTATTCGGGGCAGTTTGATAAGCCAGGGAGCCTTCCAAATTCTCACGCTGCTTTGAGATATGTCTAGGTTAGCTACAGGGGGTTAATTTTTGTAATTTATTAAACCAAAAGAGAATACACGAGGGGTGATTTAATATATTTTGGGAGAGAAAAACTACCCCTCTAAGGTCATAAACCCACCTGTCCATCAGAGCCACTCACTATTTCTCTAACTGTAGCAAGCAGGTATAGGTATCCTCGCCCCGCTGTGCGAGCATTTCGCACAACCCCGGACTACTTCAGAAATCTCCAGCATTCCCATCCGGAATGGCTCCGTTTGTGCTTCAAGCGTCCGAATACCGTTGTCAGGCGATGCTGGTTAAACTACGGTTTTCTCTTGCGCCCAATGATGACCAATACAATTCCACCGGCAAGCACTAATACGCCAAAGAGAGGTGGCACCGGAAAGTCCGTCTTGGCTTCGGCGCTGGTTTTGAAGGGGCCAATGTGGATACCCTTCACGTGCGTGGTGAATGTGATGAATTGTAAAAGAATGACCACGACGCCGAGAACGATGAGAACGAGTCCTATAAACATTATCGGTTTCATGCGTTTAAGCTCCTTTTTTGAGAAGTCTTGCGAGTGCAAACGGCTACATCGGTTTGCGTCCGGTAATGACTCTGACCAGCACCACCACGATGGCGATAACCAGCAGAGCATGAATTACTCCGCCCATAGTGTAGCCGCTCAACAATCCAAGCAGCCACAAAATCAAAAGAACCACACAAATAGTCCAAAGCATATTCGGCTCCTTTCCGGCGAACAATGTCGCCTAATGTTAGAGTTAAATATGGAAACAAAGCTAATCGAACTTTCATGTCCACTCAGCTTTGTGAGTGATTATAGATTTTACAGCAACCCGACGGTGGCGACAGTAAAGTTACTATTGAGGTCACCGCTGCCTGGGATTTCCTTTTGCCTCCAGCAGACGACCTTTCTACTTCTGGATTGGTTCCAATGGTTGTGAGGCTACGGTATGTTACTCTCTCCTCCTCCAGCATTCCCATCCGGAATGGCTCTGTTTGTGCTTCAAGCGTCCGAAGCGCGGCGGGCGGTAGAATACATCTACCCCCTTGCTCATCCCCGGCAGGATGTAGGCAGGGTCTTCGGCGCAATCGCAGTGCTCAATGGATGCCGGTGTTTGTCCCTTCAATGTGGTCAAGGCCTGATCGTAGACACTGTCGACGGAGTGCAAGAATCCCTGCACGCGATCCACATCGTACACGGCAACAGTGACCGCCGTCTGGATATCTTCTGTCAGCCGGTCGAATGCATGCTGAGCGAACATCTTCGCAAACGCAGACACATCTCCACCTGGCAAACCGACATCCAGCTGCTCAAATGGACCGAGATCGAAGTAAGAAAGATGAAGATTGTCGGGAGAAGCGATGATGTATCGTCCGTACGGAGCAAGCGCGGCGATGGTGTGGGGTGTGCCGTTGAAACACGTGGAGAGCACTATGAGATCGAACTTCGTGGAATCGCCTGTGATGCGTAGCAATCCGTCGGCCAGGTCATCTACCGTAAACGTCCGATGCGAGTACGATGCATCGTAGCCGGCGCCGCCGAATTCAGGGATTTCGTGACCGAAGTAGAGGAACAATCTCACCAGCTGAGGTCGCTCTTCCGCGCGGAAGCGGTGATAGAGCTCCACTTCAGGATCGAAGCGAGATGGTCCCTGATCGCGCCAGTACAATTCTTTGGCAAGGAGCCGTCCGTTCCGGTAATAATAGAATTTTCCGTCACGGAGAGGAAAAAAGAGCAAGATGTGCTTCCTGCGTCTTTCATGAAAGATGAACACCTCGGCTTGCGTGTTCCGCTCAGCGACCGTTTTCGCTTTTGCGAGAGCCTCCTCATCTGCTCTGTATGCATTGCCGCGGGCATCATGATAAAGGTAGCCACCATCCCCGTGGATGACGCATACGATTGAATAGCGCGGTGGTGGGAGCATACTCTCCTCCCCAAGCGGAGTTACGCGGTGAGCAGGGAGGATAGAACTGCACGAAGAGAGAAACAACGCGAGTGCCACGCAGGAGCCGACACCCGCAAAGAGCATCGAGCATCCATGCGTGGCAATCGTGAAAAATCGTTTGAGAGGGCTTTGCATACCCAAGGCCGAGAATGTTCGCTCTCTGGATAGACTACGCCAGAAGGATCACAATGATTATGATCAAGAGTAGCGCGACCAGGCTGATGGTTACCGTCTGGGTGGCCTGCTCCATATCCTGTACGACATAATCAGAGAAAGCATCCAGTTGCTCATCGGACACGCGCTCGTAACCATTAAGGCCCGTGAGCTCATCTTGTTTCTCTTGAAGGGTAGATTTTAAGAGAGCAATGCCGGCTTGATCGTGTTTCGAAATCAGCGGCGAGCTTTGAACTTTGTCCAACGCTTTAGACATTTTTTCAAATGATTTGTTGAGGATTTCACGTTTCTGCAATGGATCGGTCGTCGCTTTCACTTTGAGTGAGGCGTTGTTGAAGTACTTTTGAAGACCGTCTTGTCCAAACGCAATCCCCGCATAAGCCATGACGAGCATCATCATGACAAACATCATGACGATCAATCGGAAAGCTGTTCGTCCTGACATAACTCCTCCTTTCGTGGAGTTGAAAAAAGTTAATTGATTACCAGCGTCGAAATGGTTCCCATCTAATTGACCAGATTATGCTCACAAGCATTTTCTAGTCAAAAATATATCTTCCCCCCCTAAATCTTGTCAAGAAAAAAATAAAAAAAGTGATAAATTTATCATTGCGAGGAATCCCCTACGGGGACAACGAAGCAATCCGACACTGAAAATTTAAAATGTAACGGAGGTCTTCAGACCTCCATCTCTTGGAAGACTAAAGTCTTCCGCTACCAAGGGCTCGCAAAGACACTTTCTGTGTAGTAGCTTGAGTTAGTGGTAGCTCAGACATTCCTGTCTGAGCTTTAGGGAACAGGCAAGATGCTTGTGCTACCAACTTAATAACAAAAGACCCAGGTTAAGAGCAACCTGGGTCTACCAGTTTTCATAAAGAAGAGTGGTAAGGAATGGCTATTTACGGTCACGAATCACGGACAACGGTCATCCTCTTTTCACTCCAAAATCAATTTCTCAAACTGATCCACCAGACTATTGAAAAGCTCAATTGTTTTATCTATCGGCTCAGAAGCAGTCATATTCACACCAGCTTTTTTAAGGATATTGATTGAATAATCAGATGAGCCAGTCTTAAGAAAATTCTGATACCGGGCTAAGGCTTCCTTATTACCTTGATAAATCTCCGTGGAAAGATAGGTGGAAGCCGCATAAGAAGTAGCATATTGATAGACATAGAAGTTCCGGTAGAAGTGGTATATCCGAAGTGCACCCAGATCGCTTATCGAATCCCTGTAAAGCTCCGGACCCCAGTACTTCTGCAAAATCTCTCTATATACTTTTCTGGTAACACCGGCTGACAGAGCTTCTCCTTTTTCCATCTTCTCATGGGCTATCTTTTCAAAATCAGCTAAAAGAGTCTGCAAATAGAAAGTCCCGATAATCTGCTGAATATAGTATTCCAACAGATAAAGTTTCTGGTTTTTATTCTTGGCATTGTTAATCATATATTGCATAAGCAGTGCCTCATTGATGGTAGAGGCAACCTCAGCCGTGAAAATTGTATGCCCTCCGTAAACATAAGGTTCGTTTCTATTGGTATAGTATCGATGCAGACAATGGCCCATTTCATGGGCAACGGTAAACATATTTTCCAGAGTATTGTTATAGTTTAGCAACATATAAGGATGTGTGGAATAAGCTCCCCAGGAATATGCACCACTCCCTTTCCCTTCTGTCTCATACACATCCACCCATCTGGAATCAAACCCCATCATCAAATCCTTTATATATTCCTTACCCAGGGGAGCTAAGGCAGTTTGAATAATCTTCAAAGCAGAATCATAAGGTATTTCCATCTTTGCTTCCGGGACTAAAGGAACATAAAGGTCGTAAGTATAGAGCGTATCTACTTTGAGAACCTTTTTTCTCAAAGATATATATCTGTGCAGAGGCTCTAAATTCTTACTAACCGCTTGAATTAAGTTCTCATAAACCGACACCGGGATATTGCTATTATCCAGGGAGGCTTCTAAGCAGGAATTATATTTTCGAGCCCGGGAAAAAAATATGTCCCGGTTGAACTGGGTGGTCAAGGTAGCACCTAAGGTATTGAGATATTTCAGATAGGTTGAATTGTAAGCCAGACTTGCATCCCGTCTCACCCGCCTGTCAGTTGACTCCAAGAACTTGGAATATCTCTCTTTGGTGAGTTGGACCTCCTCCCCTCTTTCATCTTTAATCGTAGGATATTTAATATCCGCATCATCTATCATCGTGAAGATCTTCAAAGGACCTTGAGCTAAATCCCCGGATAAGGCTAAAATCCTCTCTTCTTCTGGAGACAGAATATGAGATTTGGTGCGTAAGAGATTATCAAAATAGAACTGATATACCCCCAAACCTTTTTCCGATTGAATGAAGCTTTTAATCTTTTCATCCGGAATGGCTAATATCTCCGGCTGGATAAAAGATGTAGCTTCATCCAACTGGGTATTCAGACCTATTATGCGATCGGATAATTGCTGGAAATTGGAGTTCCTGGTATCCTCATCTAATTTCATATTGGCATAAACGTATAGTTTTCCCATTATGATAGAAACGCTGTCATTCAAAGCCAGGCCATCATAAAGCTTTTTACCTGATTCGGACAGATGCTCTTTAAAGGAAGAGAACTGAGGGATAATTTCCTTTAACCAGGTGAAATCTTTTTCCCAATCCCCAGTTGTAGGGTAGATATCCTCCAGCTTCCATTTGTATTTTTCCGCTATGTCTGAACGCTGAGGAATCGCTTTAGTTTTAGATTGTGCAAAGAGGTTAATCCAGCTAAACAACAAAAAGACTAAAACCACCCCCGGGACGAAAAATCTTCGAACCTTTCTCATGGTACATCCTTTATTTTAATGGTTTATCTTTTCTTTAAACTATCTACCATTCACCATCCACTGGCATTTCCAATGCCGAAGGGGGGATTTGAACCCCCACGTCTTGTGGACACTGCGCCCTGAACACAGCGTGTCTGCCAATTCCACCACTTCGGCGTAGGACTAATATAATTTTTCAGCAAGTCTTGAGCAAGAGAAATTTAAAAGATTTGTAGTATAATCTGTCATTTTGAGGAAGTTCGTCTTTGGCGAGACGACCGAAGAATCTGCTTAATTTCAGTGTGCCCGCGGAATGAACCCACTCAAAAACTGTAGGGACGGGGTAACCCCACCCCTACAAAAAATCGCTTTTGTGCCCGTCGTCCGCCTCAGGCGGACTGACCCGAAGGATTAAACCAGCTCAAAAGAGATAAATAAAGGCTCTACCTTTCTCCTCAGCATATAGGAGCTGGTCCAAACTTAAATAGATAATTGATCAGCCAGACTACGTCTCCCAATGACACTTTTCCATCTCCATTTACATTTGCCTTTTCCATTGGCACTGGTGCCGGTCCAAATTTGAACAGATAATTTATCAAGTAAACTATATCCCCTAAACTCACCTTTTCGTCTCCATTGTTATCCCCGCAAATATAAGGTCTGGGCATCCAGGGCCGATAAGTCACATAGTCAGAGACTTTGTTTCCCAACCCAGCGGGGTTATAGTCCGGCGGTCCAGTGCTGGGGTCATTCGGTCCAGTTGAATCACCCCACCAGTTATACTGAGCATTCAGGGTTAAAGACACATCCACATTATTTACCCCATAGTTAGTATTCCCGTAAATATGACAACTATCGATCACTGGATTAGATTGATATTGAGTATAAACCCCGGCATCTGTGTTGTTCAGGATATTGCAATGTCTAATCTGAGGCGAGGAATTATAACAATAGATTCCGTGATAATTACCGCTTGTCCCGTTGCCTTTAACCTCACATCTGTAAATAACCGATGAAGAACCGTTCAAATAAATACCATACCTCCGGTTGGTGGTTATCAGGTTCCGGGTTAAATTGGGGGTTCCTCCAGTACAGTAGATTCCATCATAATAGCTATTCCTGAAAGTGCTATTTCTTATCACCAGATCACTATTATAAATATTAATACCATATTGCCCATATTTGATTAAACAGGAATCGAGAATCGAACCACTGGAGCCAGAACCGTTAAGATAAAGATAATCCCAATCATTGGAAGCAGGTAAAGTCCCACCGCCATCTCCATTATTGTCACCGCCTAAACTGTCATCCTTAAAAGAGGTAAAGGAAATCAAACTGTCGGTCTTCCCTATCGCACTTAAAGTGCCATAAACATTAAGTCCTTGGCTGGGCAAAAACTTCAGCACCGCTCCTGGTTGAATAGTTAAAGTCGTGAGATTTTGAACCTGAGGTGTAGTGATTATCACATTCGCGGTCAAAGGGGAGGGTAAATTTGACCTGTTCAGCAAAGTCCCGGAAATAGTCCCTAAAACTCCCATAGCAGTGTTGTAAGTGTTACCAGTAATGGTGTTTCCACTATAAGTACTGTTTATATTCCCGGTTACGGCTAACGGAAAACGATTTCCGGTTATGTAATTATTGTTCACCTGTGCCCAAGAAGTAACTATACCGGCTAAATTTGTCCCGGTCTGCCCGGAGACATAATTGTTAGAGATGGCTGCAGGGGCAGTGCCGGTATAATAAATCCCATGTCCAGTTCCATTATTTGAGACCGTATCATTTGAAACTGTGGCTGGATTGGATGCTCCGGTTACGTATATTCCACCTCCAGTACTATTCTTAATCACACAGTTCTGAATGGTGGGTGAACTGCTTGAACCATATATCCCATCATAAATCCCTGAACTGCCATTGCTTTGCACCTTACAGTTGGTAATAACCGGAGAGGAACTACTCAGATAAATACCATACCTCCGGTTGCCGTTTATCAGGTTGTTAGTTAAAGCAGGGTTGCCACTGCTAACGTTGATTCCATCATAATAGCTATTCCTGAAAGTGTTGTTCCGAATAACCGGATCGCAGTTATAGGTTGCAATCCCATGGTTCCCATATTTGAATAAACAGGAATCTATAATCGAACCACTGGCTCCACTGTTAGATAGACCAACATAATCCCAGTCATTGGAAGCAGGCAAAGTCCCTCCACCATCCCCATTATTATCCCCACCCAGACTGTCATCCTTAAAAGAGGTGAAGGAGATTAAACTGTCAGTTTTACCTATAGCACTTAAGTTGCCATAAACTGTAAGCCCCTGCGAAGGTAAAAACTTTATCACCGCTCCCGGCTGAATAGTTAAAGTGGTTAGATTTTGAATCTGGGGTGTGGTGATTATCACATTCGCGGTCAAAGGGGAGGGTAAATTTGACCTGTTCAGTAAAGTCCCGGAAATATAACCCAAAACTCCCATTGCGGTGTTATAAGTATTGCCAGTAATAGTATTTCCACTGTAGGAACTATTTATATTCCCGGTCACAGCTAAGGGAAAACGGTTACCGGTGATATAATTACTGTTCACCTGTGCCCAGGAGGTAACTATCCCGGCTAAATTTGTCCCGGTCTGCCCGGAGACATAGTTGTTGGAGATGGTAACCTGAGCTGTGCCAGTATAATAAATCCCATGACCGGTACCATTATTCGACACGGTATCATTTGAAACTGTGCCTGGATTGCTTGCACCAGTCACATAGATCCCTCCTCCAGTGTTGTTCTTTATCACACAGTTCTGTATAGTGGGTGAACTGCTTGAACCATATATCCCCTCATAAGTGCCTGAACTGCCATTGTTCTGTACTTTGCAGTTAGTAATAACTGGTGAAGAACTACCCATATAAATACCATACCGTCGATTGGCGTTTATAAGATTATTGGTCAGGGCAGGATTACTACTACTGCAGTAAATCCCATCAGTATAACTCTGCCTGATATTGCTGTTGCGAAGCACTGCATCACTATTATTGAATTGAATGCCATAGTTCGCATACTTGATTAAACAGGAATCTAAAACCGAGCCACTGGAACCTGTTCCTGAAAGATAAATATAACTCCAATCATTGGAAGCAGGCAATGTTCCTCCTCCGTCCCCATTGTTATCCCCTCCTAAGCTGTCATCCTTAAAGGAGGTAAAAGCGATTAAACTATCTGTCTTCCCTATAGCACTTAAGGAGCCAGATACATTTATATACTCTCCCTGTAAAAACTTTATTACTGCTCCAGGCTGGATGGTTAAACTGGTCCCGTTCTGAACCTGAGGTGTAGTGATGATCACGTTCGCAGTCAAAGGCGAAGGCAGATTAGAAGCATTATATAAAGTTCCGCTTATGTATCCAAGAACACCCATAGACTTATTATAGGTGTTACCAGTAATAGTGTTACCGCTATAAGTGGTATAGATGAAACCAGTTACCGCTAAAGGGAATCTGTTGCTAGTTATGACATTATTATTCACTTGTGCCCAGGATGTCACTATCCCGGCAATATTTGTGCCTGTGTGTCCGGATACATAATTGTTAGAAATGGTTATCTGGGCACTGCCTGTATAATAAATCCCATGACTACTTCCATTATTGGAGACAGTATCATTTGAAACTGTGGCTGGGTTGGCTGAACCAGTTACATATATCCCGCCTCCAGTGTTGTTCTTTATCACACAGTTCTGGATGTTAGGTGAACTTGTTGTCCCGTATATACCTTCATAATTGCCAGAAGTTCCATTACCCAATATCTGACAGTTAGAAATAACGGGCGATGAACTGCTCAAGTAAATCCCATACCTGCGATTAGCTGTTATCAGGTTGTTGGTTAAGCCAGGATTACCACTACCGCAGTAAATCCCATCATAATAGTTATTGCTGGCAGTGCAATACCGAATTGTCAGGTCGCTATTAGAAATATAAATTCCATAGTTGCCATATCTGACTATACAGGAATCCAGAACCGAACCGCTAGAGCCAGAACCAGAGAAATAGATATAATACCAATCATTGGAAGCAGGATTACCAGTTGAACCGGCAATAGTCTGACCTACCGTGTTATCATTTTTGGAAGTGAAGTAAACAAACCCCAAAGAGCCATCAACTGATAGGGTGCCGTTAGCATTGAGTTGAGTATTGGTATTGAACTTAACCACTACCCCTTTGGGAATGATCAGAGTATTTCCGTTTTGAACTGTAACATTAGCAGAGACATAATAGGTTGAATCAGCCAACCAGGTTCCGGACTGGTTCCCGCTAACTGTGATATAAGCCTGCGCTACCCCGGAAAGAAACAGCAGTAGAACAAAAACCACTCCTGTCCTCAAAAACCGAGAACAAATTTTCATACTCTTCCTCCTTCTTAAAGTTTTTAAAAGCTTAAATTATTATTTCTGTTTTTAAAAAAATACTCTTTCTTTCCCCCGCCATCAAGGAAAGAAATCGCAACAATAAATCAAATTATAGAATAAGAAATATGGCTAACTTTGTCAAGATTTATTTTGATTAAAAACTGTAGGGGCGGGATTACCCCACCCCTGTAAAAAGCCGTCATTCTGAGGGAGTCCCGCCTTTGGTGGGACGACCGAAGAATCTACATCCGTCTTAGGAAAATCAATGTGCCCGTCGTCCGCCTCAGGCGGACTGACCCGACGAAATGAACGAATTTGAACTGTTAAGATTTAAACCTATCGGTAATCTCCTCCTCTTCATCTAAGGAGAAAACCTTGAACTCATCTGCAGATAAACTCTCATCCTTTTCTGGCAGGATTTCTATTCTCAACATTCGGCACAGTTTCTTTATCCTGCTCTCTTTCCCTTCAGTTAAGACCCGATAGACTTCTGGATGAATACAGAGCTTGAATTTTTTGTCCATGGAGCGAACTTTTGCTCTTTTGAACCATCTCTCAATTTTGGCTGCCAAGGTTTCCTTGGATAAAACCCTGCCAATTCCATTACAGGTGGGACAGGGCTGGCTAAAAGTATAAAGCAGGCTGGGTCTTATCCTTTCCCTGGTCATCTCGATCAGTCCAAAATCTGATATGGGAAGGATACTATGTTTTGAGCGGTCATTTCTAAATGAGGCTTTGAATTCCTCAAAAACTTTCTTCCGATTTTCAAAAGATTCCATATCGATAAAATCGATAATTATCAGTCCCCCTATATCTCTGAGCCTTATCTGACGGGCTATCTCCCGGGAAGCTTCTAAATTAGTCTTCAAGATAGTGGTCTGCTGGTCTGACTTTCCTACAAATCTGCCGGTATTAACATCGATGGTAACCATAGCCTCAGTCTGATCAATGACTATATATGCCCCCTTTCTTAACCAGACCCTTCGATCTAACATTTTTTCAATCTGGCTTTCAATATTGTAGAAATCGAAGATCGGTATATCCTTATCATAAAGGATTACCTTTTGTCTCAAACTTGGCGCTATCACCCGTAGATATGAGCGTATTTTTTTGTACTCCCACTTAGAATCGATCATCACCTGATTGACCTCAGGTGATAGCTGATCCCGGATCACACTGGCAACCAGCCCCATATCCTTATACACCAGTGCCGGAGCCTTTTTTTTCTCCGCCTCCCTCCTTATCTTTTTCCATAAATTCAAAAGAAGCCGGATATCATTTTTGAATTCTTTCTGGTCCTTCCCTTCAGCCACAGTGCGTATTATTGCTCCAAACCCCTCTGGTTTTAGCTCTGAGACCACTCTTTTCAGCCTTTTTTTCTCTTCACGCTCAATTATTTTTCTGGATACCCCAATATGCTCTTCCCCGGGAACTAATACCAAATATCTTCCAGCTAAAGAAAGTTGTGAGGTAACCTTAGGTCCTTTAGTGCCCATCTGCTCTTTCATTATCTGAACCAGGATCTCCTGCCCTTTTTTCAAAAGCTCCTCAATCTTTTGTGGGGCTTTCTTTTTCTTTCTCTGGGCTAACTCCTCCTCTTCCAGGAAATCTGCTTCATATAATTCGGTGATGTCCGAGATATGTAAAAAAGCGCTTCTTTCCAGACCAAGATCTAAAAAGGCCGCTTGCATCCCTGGAAGAACTGCCTTAACTACCCCCTTGTAAATATCTCCTACTATCCTTTCACTTTCAGGCCTTTCAACCCAGAGCTCCATCAATTTAGAATTTTCTAAGATCGCAATCCGGGTTTCATATTCCGATGAGTTAATTATAATATCTTTCTGCAACTTAATCTCTCCTCTTATATCTAACTGACTTTAGCCAGGTAGGTTTTATGCCCCGCCACAGCGGGATTATTAATAGTGCCATTCAAACCCTTCCATTCCGGATGATATGTAAGGCTTTTTCTATTTTTTCTAAATCCACCCTGGTATTCATACAGGGTCCAAAAGGACGTTTATTTAAAATTCCATAAACTGGAATAGGATAAACATCCTGAATCCCGCTGGTCAAATCTCTTTCACAGGCAACCGCCACAATCACCGTCGGTCTTTTCTCCACCACCACCTTACGAGCCAGGGTTCCTCCAGTAGCTATAGAAAGAGGAGTATAGTATTTATCTCCTAATTCGATTATCTGACTGATCTGGCATTTGCCACACCTTCGGCAGTTACGGTAATCTGTGGTAACTTTTTGCGGACAATCATAATTCTGCAAACAGTGAGAAAGCAAAATCAAAATTCGCTCCGGGTTAATCCTCTTCCTTGTGGCATTGAATAGGGAATTATTAACTGCCACAAATGATTGTCTGATCTGGTCCTTTGACCATCCGAAAAGTCTGCTTAAAATAAGATTAATCGGGAAAAGAATTTTCAAGGTAATCTGTTTTTCACCATGAGGGAAAAGAAAATCTTTTTCAGTTAAAGCCGATAAAATTATCAGGAAAAGACCACCGCTTATTATTACCAGACCTAGTCCCAGGAAGAGTTTCGCTCCTGAAGATAGGTATGGATGCAGACTATTCAAGCGAGGAGCAATTAAATACCAGAACCCAATTACTAAAAGGATCAAGACCAGAAGACTTAAAATCGAAAGAAATAAAAAAATACCTTTACCCTTGTTTTCACTGTTGGCTATTTGATATTCGCTGTTCGTCATTTGAAATTCGCTATCAACTATCTGGTATTTGATATGTTGCCATTGAACTTTTTAACTTTTAATCCTTTTGGCTTTCATTCTCCTTTAATTTTTATTTAAGTCTATTACCTTCGCAAGTCAAGTCCCCTCTCCTTTTTAAGGAGAGAGCAAGGGTGAGGTTTCCGTTTTCGCTATTAGCTATTCGATTCTCGCTCTTTGCCATTTGCTGTTCGCCTTTCGCTTTTAGTTTTTGAACTTTTTTTCAGCTACTTGCTACCTGCTACCAGCTACTTGCTTTTTTGACTATAGCCTTTCAGCCTAACTTCTCTCCAATTTCTATTCTGT
Organism: uncultured Ignavibacteria bacterium; assembly: GCA_964570765.1. Lineage (GTDB taxonomy): Bacteria > Zixibacteria > MSB-5A5 > MSB-5A5 > RBG-16-43-9 > CAZMZF01. The sequence goes on along the minus strand of CAZMZF010000005.1, from coordinate 81,294 downwards.
ATCCTCTTAAAAATTCTTCAGCCCCAAGTCTTTTCTTCCCTTCTAATTGAATTTCCTTTAATCTTAAAATACCTTTCTGGGTTTGAACTAATAAACCACTTTTCTGGTCAGCTTTAATGATTTTTCCAAATTCAGTTAATGAAACTTCATCTATCTCCACCTGGGCTTTATAGACCTTCAAAAGTTTACCTCTTATAAAAGTAAATGCACCCGGTTGAGGAGAAAGTCCTCTTATCAGATTATTAATTTCCTCAGCCGATTTCGACCAGTCGATTCTGCACAACTCCTCAGTTATCTTAGGAGCTAAGCTTACTTCTAAATCATTCTGAGAATAAGTTTTCACTTCTCTTTTTTCGATCAAATCTATGGTCTCTAATAAAAGCTCTGCTCCAATCCGGGAAAGTCTTAAAGAAAGCTCTCCGAAAGTTTCCTCCGGATATATTTCAACCTCTCTTTGCAAGATAACCTCTCCCGTATCCACTTTTTTCTGGATAAAAAATGTTGTTAGACCGGTAATCTTTTCACCCTTAATGAGTGCCCAGTTTATCGGAGCAGCCCCTCTGTATTTCGGCAGAAGAGAAGCATGCAGATTAATTGTGCCCGAAGAAGGTAAACTAAAGATTCTCTCCGGAAGAATCCGGAAAGCCACAACCGCAATCAAATCCGGCTTTAATTCATTAAGAGCTTGATAGAATTCTTCAGATTTCAAATCATCAGGAGTTAAAACTTTTCCTATGGATCTCCCACTGGATCCATTCTGGACAAATTCGGAAAGGTTATGCTTTTCTGCAAATTCTTTCACCGGTGAAGGTAAAAGCCTCAACCCCCTACCTTTGGGTTTATCCGGCTGAGTTACTATCCCTGCGATTTGATGCTTACTATTCAAAAGCAATTCCAGACTGGGCAGGGCAAACTCAGGAGTCCCCATAAATACAATCCGCATCTTTTTCGTTATTCGCTTTTAGCTATTTGCTTTTTTAACTCTTAAATCTTTAAACTATTGAACTTTTATTTTTTACTTTTGCCTTTAGATTATAGCCTTTTGACTTTATTAGTAAAGTCCCCTTTCCTTTATTCCGATAAATGGATCCGCAGGAAAGGAGAGAGTTAGGGAGAGGTTTCTAATTATTTTTATCATTGAACCTTTAAGCTTTTTAACTTTTGACTTTAGCCTATAGCCTTTAGACTATAGACTATTTTTATCTTTCCTCTGAGATTTTTCTCAATTTTTTCCCTAACAATTTCCTCTTGATGGTGCTGAGATGGTCAATGAACAAAATCCCATTCAGATGATCGATCTCGTGTAACAAAGCCCGGCTTAAAAGTCCTTCACCCTCGATCTCCACCTGTTTTCCTTCTAAATTCAAACCTTTCACTTTAACTTTACGTGCCCTGGTCACATTCTCATAGATCCCCGGAGCTGAAAGGCATCCTTCCTCAATTACCTGCTCCTCTGAAGACTCAATTAATTCCGGATTGAGCATAATTATCGGTTCTTCTTCTCCGTCTATATGAGTCCGGTCTATCACGAAAATCCTTTTGGCAACTCCAACCTGATTGGCCGCCAGTCCAATCCCACCAATAGATTTCAAAGTCTCCACCATATCAGATGCTAACTTCTTGATCTCCTCCTTAATTACTGTAATCTCTTCAGCCCTTTTTCTCAACACCGGATTCCCATATTTTCTCAGCTTTAAAATAGCCATGTTTTTGATATTTGCTGTTTGCTTTTTGATCTTTTTTAGCTACCTGCTACCAGCTACTTGCTTTTTTGACTTTAGCCTTTTTACTCCCCCTTCTCCACCCTTCCTGCAATAGAGCTTTTAAGAAACTCTATTTTCACCTCATCCGCTACTTTTAAAACCACGACATTTTCCTTCTCATTAAACCCCACAATTGTACCAAACATCCCTGAGTTAGTTACAACCTTATCCCCTTTCCTAAGGCTATCTAACATAAGCCTGTGTTCCTTCTGCCTTTTCTGCTGAGGCCGGATTAAAAGTAAATAAAATACACCAATAATCAAAATCCAGGGCAGCCAGAGCAATATCCCTCCACTACTCTGTTGTCCACCTTGTGTCCCCATAGCATAAACAGATTCAAACATTTTTACTCCTTTCGAGTAAGTTTAAATTTTTTACGCATCCAAATCTTCTTTCTTAGTGAATAATTCGGCGGGCAAGAGTGCCCGCCCTACGAAAGAGTAATTGATTAGACGTCGTAGGCAGGGCTCCCAGCCCTGCTAATTTTTTTAGAGACCCTGTAAAATCTATTGAGTTTCTTCTTCTGAATCTGAAGAGTTATACTCCTTTAAAAATTGTTTCCTCCATTCTATAAAAATCCCCTGCATAATCGACTCTCTTATCTCTCTCATCAGGCTAAGATAAAAATGTAAGGAGTGAATGGTCGCCAATCTCAGCCCGGCTATTTCTCCGCTTTGAAAAAGATGTCTTATATAAGCACGGGAATAATTCTTACAAGCCAGACAGTCACAGTTTTCATCTATCGGGGAGAAATCTTCTGCATATCGCGCTGATTTAATAATCATCTTCCCCTTGCGAGTAAAGACCGTCCCGTTACGTGCATTTCTGGTGGGCAGGACGCAATCGAACATATCCACTCCAACAGAAACCCCTTCCACAATATCCTCCGGAGTGCCCACTCCCATTAAATATCTGGGCTTATCCTCCGGCAAATATTTTAAAGTCTGCTCAATTATCTCCAGCCTCATATCATTCGGTTCTCCCACTGAAAGACCACCTAAAGCCAACCCGGAGAAGTCCAGATCTACCATAAAACTGGCACATAGCTCCCTGAGATTCGGATAAATTCCACCTTGAATTATTCCAAAAAGAGTTTGCTTTTCTTTTTTCTCATTTTTCTCGTGTTCGAATTTAGACCTTTCTGCCCAGTCCATAGTGAATTCAGTTGCTCTCCTGGTAAAAGGATAGGAAGAGGGATAAGGAACACATTCATCTAAAGGCATAATGATATCTGCACCTAATGAATGTTGTATCTCTATCACCTTTTCCGGAGTGAACTGATGAGAAGAGCCATCTAAATATGATTTAAAACTAACCCCTTCCTCAGTTACTTTGGCTAAGGGATTCAAACTGAAAACCTGATACCCTCCGCTATCCGTTAGCATAGGTTTTTTCCAGCTCATAAATTTATGCAACCCACCTGCTCTCTCTATCAATTTATGACCGGGCCGAAGATATATATGATAGGTATTACCCAGGATCAACTCAGCCCCTAAATCTTCCATCTCCTTTGAGCACAAAGTCTTAATTGATGCCTGAGTCCCCACTGGCATAAAAACCGGGGTGTTTATCTCTCCATGTGGAGTATTCAGCCAGCAGACACGGGCAGAAGATTTCTCATCTTTTTTTACAATTTTAAAATCGAAGCTATTCAATTCTAACCTTTCTCTTTTTTAATAAACCCGTATCCACCCAATCTCTTGGAAAGACCACCCCAATACTCCTGAGCCTTGGTACAGTAAACCAGAGGTTTAAGCTTGTTTATATCCGGCCTGTCCTGTTTATCTAAATATTCCTCATCTGCGTGAGTGGCTACTATGTCTGCGACAAAAAGGTCATGCGAGCCCAGCTCCAATATGTGCCTTACCTGGCATTCTAAGTTAATCGGGCATTCTTTAATCAAAGGAGCCTTGACCACAGATCCACTTACAGGGGTGAGATGAGCTTTTTCGAATTTGTCCATATTTCTGCCCGAATAAGTTCCGCAGAAATCAGTTTGCTTCAAAAGCTCCTCTGTGGTGAGGTTTACCACAAACTCACCCGATTTCTGGATGATGCTGTGAGAGAACCTGGATTTGCGAATGGCCAAGGTAAGCATAGGCGGCTCTGAACAGGCAACTCCTATCCAGGAGGCAGTTATAATATTCGGTTTATTATTCCCCCATTGACAGCTTACCATCACCGCGGGAAGAGGAATAAGCAGAGTTTGAGGTTTTAATTTCTTTTTAGCCATATTATCTCCTTTTGAATTTTGCTATTCGATATAAGCTGTTAGCTATTAGCTATTTGGTTTTAAATCTCTTGAACTTTTGAACTTTTTCCACGCTTGACAGGTCCCTTGACCTGGTTTCTTGTTTTTCGTAGAGGAGGGGCTTGTTGAGCTTTGCGAAATCCCGCCCTGCGGGGTCCCCTCCCGTATTTCGGGAGACCACAAGGGTCTCCCCTACTTTTCTCGTCAGGTCAGGGGACCCGACAGCCACTTACATCTTCGCTTTTAGCTCCTTGCTACCTGCTCCCTGCTTTTTGAACCTTTAAGCCTTTTTTGACTTTAGACTTTAGACTTTTTTATAAGAATAGCTAAAGTCTCTTTTATATTTCTTACTCCTGAAATCTCAATCATAAATTTACCCTTTAAATTCCGCAGATTACCCTCTGGAATCACACAGCGTTTAAAACCTAACTTCTCCCCTTCTTTAATTCTTCTCTCGATCTGATTTATGCTTCTAACCTCTCCTCCCAAACCCACCTCACCCATAATCAGAATATCTTTTCTTACCGGAATATTTTTGAAATTAGAAACCACCGCAGCAACTATCCCCAGATCTATAGCCGGTTCATCAATCCAGACTCCACCAGCCACATTTACAAAAACATCTGAAGAAGAGACTCTAAAATTTTCTCTCTTCTCTATAATAGCTAAAAGCAATGAGAGTCTTTTGTAATCGATACCTGAGCAGACCCTTTGAGGCATTCCATAAACTGAAGGGGAGACCAGAGCCTGTAACTCCACTAAAAGAGGTCTGGTTCCCTCTAAAGAACAGACCACCACCGAGCCGGATATGTCCTCTTCCATTTCAGATAGAAAAAGCTCTGAGGGATTATCAATCTCCATAAGTCCTTTTTCCTCCATTTGAAAAATTCCGATCTCATTTGAAGAGCCGAACCGGTTTTTAGCTGACCTTAAGATTCTGTAAGCATAGTTTTTCTCACCCTCGAAATAAAGCACCGTATCAACCATATGCTCCAAAACCCTTGGTCCAGCTAAGGAACCATCCTTGGTTACATGCCCAACTAAGAAAACTGCAACCCCTTTCCCTTTGGCAAAATTTATTAGTTTTGAGGCACATTCCCTTATCTGAGATATAGACCCTGGAGCACTTTCTAAATCTGGAGAATAAGTCGTCTGAATCGAATCGATAACTGCCATAGAAGGAGGATTATTCTCCAGAGCTTCAATAATTGCACCTAAGTCTGTCTCAGTTAATATCTCTATTTTATCCGAATCTACCCCCATCCTTAAAGCTCGTAATTTAACCTGCTTTATGGATTCTTCGCCAGTTATATACAAGACCCGACCTAAACCCTCTGCTACTTTTTGACTGGTCTGAAGCAATAAAGTAGATTTCCCAATCCCCGGGTCACCACCAACTAAAACCACAGAATCCTTAACAATCCCTCCACCTAAAACTCTATCTAACTCCCCTATACCGGTTTTCATCCTATCCTCTTCCCCGAATTTAACCTGGCTCAAAGGGAGTGGAGTAGCTCTTTCATATCTCTCGTACACCTTCTCTTTTTTCTTGGAGACTTTCTCCTCAACCAAGCTATTCCACGACCCGCAATCCGGACACTTCCCCATCCATTTGGGAAAACTGCTCCCGCAGGATTGACAGATGAAAACCGTTTTTAATTTATCAGAACTAACCATTAAAGCATGCCCTCAATATAAGTTAATTTCAAAGAAATCTTTTATCCAATCGGCTCAATTCCCAAGTTCCAATTACATCCATACAATTTTCCTTCGTCATCTTTAATTTCAGAAATCCAATCAAATCCACCTTTCTCGGCATGTCTCATTTCAATATATTCTTTTAATTCTCTTATTGTAAGAAAATCTTGAACATTACCATTAATATCATATAAGAAGAACATAAATCACCTTCTTTTTAAAAATTTAATAATGACACTTATTGTTGGTAGACACGCATAGTAGTCATTAGATATCTTTATAGCTATGAAGGTTTCACAAAAGTTCGGTATTCGGATTAAAGAACTTCGAGCTGCTAGAGGTATTACCCAGGAAGATTTGGCAGAACTAAGCGGACTCAGTCGCCAGTATATTGGTGATGTAGAACGTGGAGTAAGAAACATTTCTTTAGCAAACATTGATAAAATTGCAAGAGCATTCAAAATAACACTCTCAGAACTTTTTAATTTCGAATGACCGGTCAAAGTATAGGACTTGAATCCTCCAGTATAATGCCGTTAGTGGCAATTACCCCACTGACACAAGATTGCTATGAAACCATTTGGGGAAGATTCATCAACAGTATATTATTAGCTCATGACGACTCCATTACTGAATTAAAAAACATTTTTAACTTCAAAGCAAATACTTTTTACTCAAATCCAATAAAAAGACTCGAAAAGATAAAAGACCTACCACCGTCCAACAGAATGTCGCTAAAGGGCATAGCTTTAAAATTGCTTCTCGATGGACAAATGGGGGGCTGGGTTGGTAATAAGAACAGCCGAGTCCAAGCCTTTTTCTTTTCTGATGTCATAGATAGTTTGGACAATAAAGTCGAAGACCCAGAAGAATTTACAGCAAAGTTAATAGAAGGCATGAAGAAGAAAGTCCAAACCTTTAATAACATCCTAACGCCTTGCAATGGCGTAATTATAATAGACATAAGACAAATTCTACCATATTGGGGGTTTCATAATGTTGCTCCATCATTATTCTCTGAAAATATAAAGATACAAATAAAAATACTTCCAAATTGTGAATCTTTCAATATGTTTGAATCCTTACCTTCTGCAATTCGTCGAGACTCATATCATTACCATATGCTGAAAAAAGAAAAAGTTTCACTAATCCTTGTTGGAGATGCAAATTATAAAAAGAACATTTGTTCTTGTCCTGATTGTCTTTCTTATCATTGCGAAGTTCTAGTTTTAACAGATAAAAAACGAAAAATGCTCCTTGATTTATAATCCATCCCGTCGGGTCAGGGGACCCGACGCTACAGGATTATTTTTCATCTTACGTCTTACTTCTTCCATCTTCCTTTTCTTACGTCAGCGTCGGTATCGGTCCTTCAGATGATCCTTCGATAAACTGTTTAACCACCGGGTCAGTTGTATTTTTCGTCTCCTCGGGCGTCCCTGTAAATACGATCTTACCCTCATACAGCATAGCAACCCGGTCAGCTATCTTATAGGCGGAAACTATATCGTGCGTAACCGCTATGGAAGTAATAGCCAGAGTATTCCTCAAACTGATTATGAGTTCATTTATCACATCCGCCATAATCGGATCCAGACCCGTGGTAGGCTCATCATACAGGACAAACTCCGGCTCCATAGCAATTGCCCGTGCCAGCCCCACTCTTTTTTTCATCCCGCCGGAAAGCTCAGCCGGTTTTAAATCTTCTACTCCAGCCATACCCACCAATCTTAATTTCTCTTTGACAACTTCTCCTATCTTCTCTTTTCCCAGACGGGTATGTTCAGTCAACCCCAATCCTACGTTTTCCTTCACCGTCATCGAATCAAAAAGGGCTGAGCCCTGAAAGAGCATTCCGAACCTTTTACGCAGATTATACAGCTTTTCATCATTATATGCAGTTATCTCTTCACCATCTATGAAAATCTTACCTTTATCCGGCCTCATCAATCCGATGATATGTTTCAAAAGAACACTTTTGCCGCACCCGCTCCTGCCAAGAATGACGATAGTTTCCCCTTTATTTATATTCAGGTCAACCCCATTCAAGACCTGATTATTGCCAAAACTTTTATATAACTCTTTTATCTCAATCATTTTAGGTTTTAGGTTGTAGGTTATAGGTGGTAGGGAACCTAAAACCCACCACCTAACACCTATAACCTTTTTTTCAAGTTCCAAACAAAAACGATGCCAGTATATAATCCGTGATTAAAATCATCACGCTTGCTAACACCACTGCCCGGGTAGTTGATCTTCCCACCCCTTCAGCCCCACCCTCGGTCTTAAACCCCTGATAACAGCCGACCAGAGAGATTATCCCGCCAAAGACTAAAGCTTTTAAAAGCCCTGCCCATAAATCCCGCATATGGAAGAAAAGCTTCAGACCATTTAAAAAAGTATAACTGGAAACATTCAAAAAAACAACCGAGACCAGAAGACCACCCAATATAGCAATGAAATCTGAAAAGATGGTTAAGACTGGAAGCATTATTATGCCAGATATAAATCTGGGAGTAACTAAATATTTAACCGGGTCTAAAGCCAGAGTTTCTAAAGCATCGATCTGCTCTGTAACCTTCATCGTACCAAGTTCAGCCGCTATAGAAGCACCTACCCTTCCTGCTACAACTAAAGCAGTTAAAACCGGCCCCAACTCCATTATTACTGATTTACCCACCGCTGTGCCTAAATATCTCATAGGCACATAATCAGAGAACATATAAGCCGCCTGAACGCTTGCCACTCCACCGGTGAAGATCGAGGTAACCAGGATCAAAGGTAAAGAATTAACCCCCATATAAAGCATCTGCTCTACAATAAGATGAAATCTTTTAAAACTGCCTGGCAAACCTAAAATGATATTCTTGATTAAAATAGAGATCCCGCCCACATCTTCAAAAAACAGGGTGGTCTTTCTCCCAACCACCCTGAAAGGGTTTTTCATTTTAAACAACTATACCAACTCCTATGGAAACATATTTGATAGAACTATTTTTAAAAAGGTGTTTCGCGATGAATTTCTAAGTTCTCAAATCGGGCATAATCTTTTATGAAACTTAAAAAAACGCTTCCCGTAGGTCCATTCCGGTGTTTGCTTACCAGGATCTCGGCTATACCTTCACTATTTTCTTTCTTCCCATAAATATCTATGGTATTTATTCCATACATCTCCGGACGCCAGACAAACATCACCAGGTCCGCATCCTGTTCTATAGCCCCGGATTCTCTTAAATCTGCTAAAAGTGGTCTTTTCTCTCCACCTCTTTTCTCTACCTCTCTGGAAAGCTGGGAAATAGCTAAAACCGGCACATTCAAATCCTTAGCCAGCCCCTTCAAAGCTCTGGAGATCAAAGAGATTTCCTGTTGACGATTTTCCGCACCCTTTGGACCCTGCATCAATTGAAGATAATCTATAATTATAAGCCCGACGTCCTCTCTGGCTTTCAATCTTCGAGCTTTTGCCCTCATCTCTAAGATCCCGATGCTGGGAGTATCATCTAAAAAGATCTTAGCCTCAGATAGAGGACCAGCTGCAATCGAAAGGTTAGCCCACTCATGATCAGATAGCCTTCCAGTTCTCATCCGGTGAGCAGAAATGCGTGCTCGGCTGCACAACATCCGATTGGCTAACTGATTTTTTGCCATCTCCAAACTGAAAATAGCCACAGGTGTTTTTGCTTCAATCGCTACATACTCCGCTATGGATAAACTTACTGAGGTCTTGCCCATTGAAGGTCTGCCAGCTACCACCACTAAATCTGAGGGCTGTAGTCCAGCAGTTAAACTATCTAAATCTTTAAATCCAGTGGGAAGCCCGGTAATCTGTCCTTCCCTGATCTTATCTATCGATTCAAAAGTATGAGGTAATATCTCTCCTAAATGCACAAAACCCTGTTTAACCCTTTTCTCTGAGATATCGAATACTTTCTGTTCAGCCGAATCTAAAAGATCATCCACCTCTTCAGTTAAATCATAGCATCTGGTGATTATCTCGGTAGTCGCCTGAATCAGTTTCCTTAAAGTCGCTTTTTCTAAAACTATTTTGGAGTGATATTCGATATTGGCTGAGGAAACTACATTGCCAGCTAAATCTAAGAGAACATCTCTGCCACCTATCTCTTCTAACTCACCTCTTTTAGAGAGTTCCTCTGCTAAAGTGATCAGGTCAACCGGCTCATTTCTATCATATAAAGAGACCATAGCCGAGTAAATTTTGGCATAAGCCGGCTTATAAAAACAATTCTCGTCAATATTCTCCACAGCCAAACCTATAGCCTCCCGGTCTAAAAGCATCGCCCCCAAAACCGACTGTTCCACCTCTAAAGCCTGCGGTGGCACCTTCTCTGTTCCAATCATCTTCTCATTCATCCCTATATCCTGTCTACTGTTTACTGTCTACTTTTTTCATCTTATCATATTCACTTCTCAAAAACTGCACATCCTCCCAGGTATCCTTTTTGAATTGTGGGTATCTTAAAAGAGCCGCAGGATGGTAGGTTACCAGAAATTTTATTCCCTGATAATCATGGAATTCCCCTCTCAGACGATTCAAAGGAGTATTGGTTTTCAAAAGAGCCTGGGCTGAAATCCTTCCTAAAGCACAGATAAGTTTTGGCTGGATTAGTTTTATCTGTTCTATTAGATAAGGCTCACATTTTTCGATCTCATCCGGCAACGGGTCTCTATTTTCCGGAGGGCGACATTTTAAAATATTGGCAATATAAACCTCTTCCCTTTTGAAATTTATCGCCGCCAGAATTTTGTTCAAAAGCTGACCGGCTCTACCCACAAATGGCTCTCCCTGCAGGTCTTCATCTCTGCCTGGAGCTTCTCCGATGAACATAATTTCAGCCTTACTACTTCCAACGCCAAAAACGAAATTGGTTCTGCTTCTATAAAGCTGGCATTTCTGACAATCCTTTATCTTTTGATGAAATTCTTCAAGCAAGTTTTTTTTATTTGACTTTTTCCGGCATTCGAATTTCAGGTCCGAAGGAAGTTGAAGTTCATCTACTCCTAACTCCATCTGCTGTTTTAAATATTTTTTAGCTAAGGCAAAAGCCTCTAACATCTGCAGGTATTTATCTTCCATTTTTCTACAAAATAGGTGTTAGGTTATAGGTCATAGGTTGTATGTGTTTTCCCTATTACCTACGACCTACCACCTATTACCTTTTCAAAAGTCTAACCACCCGATCAATTATCTTCTCTGCTAGCTCTTTTTTAGACATCAAGGGTAATTTCTCTATCTTTCCTTTTTTGTCTATTATAGTTGCTATATTAGTATCAACTTCAAATCCAGCCCCTTGGAGATTAGGATTATTTACCACGATCAGGTCCAGATTTTTCTCTTTTAATTTTAATTTAGCATTTTTGATCTCATCCTCAGTTTCCAGGGCGAAGCCTACTAAAACCTTCTTTCCTTTTTTTCTTCCCATTTCCTTGAGGATATCTGGAGTGGGTTTGAGTTTTAAATCCAACTCCACATCTTCCTTTTTTATCTTTCCAGATGAAATCTTCTGAGGTGTAAAATCGGAAACTGCGGATGCCATAATCAGGGCATCAGATTTCCCGAAGCTTTTCTGAACTGCTTTATTCATCTCCTGAGCAGTTCTGACCTTGACCAGATTAATTCCAGAAGATGGAATTAGATTAGATGGACCGCTGATCAAAGTCACCTTCGCCCCTCTTCTAAAAGCCTCCTCCGCTATGGCATAACCCATCTTTCCAGAAGAGCGATTGGACAAAAACCTGACTGCATCAATAGGTTCCTCAGTTCTGGAAGCCGTAACCAAAATCGATTTCACCAGTAGGTCTTTTTTTCCAACTAATATTTTTATGACTTCATTTTGAATTTCCTCTGGTTCAGCCATTCTCCCTCTGCCCACTGTTCCACAGGCTAAATCGCCAACTCCAGGCTCAATGAATCTGTATCCTAATTTTTTAAGCTTCTCGATATTTTGCTGACAGATAGGATTCTCATACATATTCACATTCATCGCCGGAGCTAAAAAAACCGGTGCCTTAGTGGAGCTTATAACTGTGGTAAGGATGTCATCTGCCATCCCGGAAGAGATTTTCCCAATCAGATTATAGGTAGCGGGAGCGACCAAAACCAGATCCGCCCATTGGGCTAAATTTATGTGCCTGGTTCCAACCATCCGGTGTTGAGGAAACATCTCCGTAACCACTTCATTTTCAGATAAAGTCTCCATCGTCAAAGGAGTGATGAATTTCGCACCTACCTGGGTCATAACCACCTGAACTTCTGCCCCTAATTTTTTCAAGCGTCTGCAAACCTCAGCCGCTTTATAAGCCGAAATCCCCCCTGATATCCCTAAAATTATTTTCTTCCCCTTTAACACTTTTAGACCCTTCTTCTTGTTTTTCCCCTTGAACTTTTGTCCGCCAAAGGCGGGATTAAACCCTTGAACCTTTTTTATTATATACCTTCCTGCTCCAGCCAGAAAAAACCGGTAGTGCCTTTTCTTAGACTATTATCCGAGAAAAATAAAAGATTGGCTAAATTTTTAATTGTCTCTAAATCTACCTTTTCCTTTCCCAAAGCCATTGATTTACTGATTAAAATCTCGATCTCTTTTCTATCTAAAAGACCTAATTCCTCTATCTGATATAAAAAGCCATAACTCTCTGAAGTAAAATATTCTTCTTTAAAACCTTTTAACCAGCCACAGAGATTACTTTTTTCGTTCTCCAGTTTAGAGAATTTTTCTGGTTTGTTCAAAAACCAGAGGTAAGCCTTTTTAATCTCCTCTTCAGAAAATCCCAATTCTATTAAATTCTTAAACACTTTTACCAGATTTCCTACCTTACCCTGATTACTCTTGGCATATTGAGCCAAATAGATGATTATGTCTATAACTTTGTTTTCTATATCTTCCACAAAAATTTTACCTCAAAAACAATTTATCACAATCGAAAACTAAAATCAAGTATTTATTAAAAGAGTTTTGGCGGGCAAGGTGCCCGCCCTATCCTACGGATCCGTTTCTAGGACGAAAGATCAACAAGATAATAATCGTAGGCATCCGCCAAAGGTGGACCTACCCTGCTTTTGGCTTGCCAGACATCCTCTTTCGCTGGGGTAGGGCAAATGTCCTGCCCCAGCTTTTGACCTGACGAAAAATAATTAATGCCTGAAATGTCTTATTCCGGTGAAAACCATAGCTATCTGGTGTTCATTGGCCGCTTTAATAACCTCCGGGTCTCCTTTTGAACCACCTGGCTGGATAATCGCCTTTACTCCAGCTTTAGCTGCCTCATCCAACCCATCCCTCATCGGGAAAAAAGCATCTGATGCTAAGACCGAACCTTTAGCTCTTTCACCCGCTTTCATAGCTGAGATTATGACTGAATCTACCCGGCTCATCTGTCCTGCACCAACTCCAACGGTTTTCTCACCTTGCACTAAGACGATGGCATTCGATTTTACATGCTTGACTACTTTCCAGGCAAAAAGCAAAGATTTGATCTGTTCTGGAGTTGGTTGCACCTGGGTCAGAACTTTTAAATCGCTCTCTTTAATTTCGTATTCATCTGCATCCTGAAGAAGAGCTCCACCCTTTATCATCTTATAAGATTTTTGCCATTTAACTTTCCCTTTTAAAATTTCCGGACAGGCTAAGAACCTTCGATTTTTCTTTTTAATTAGAAGTTCTAAGGCTTTATCTTCATACCCTGGAGCGAGCACACATTCCACAAAAAAGGTTTCATCTATCTTTTTGGCAGTTTCCAGATCCACAATCCGGTTTAATCCAATGATAGAGCCAAAAGCTGAAACCGGATCAGAAGCTAAGGCATCTTCATAGGCTTGAGCTAAAGTATCTGCACAAGCTGACCCGCAGGGATTGGTATGCTTGAGTATACAGACAAAAGGTCTTTTAAAATCTTCGATCATACTTAAAGCCGCATCTAAATCCACAATATTATTAAAGGAAAGCTCCTTACCAGATAAAATTTTTGAGGCAGGTATACATGCCTCTGCAAAACCTGGAGCTTTATAAAGCGCTGCCTTTTGATGTGGATTTTCTCCATATCTTAAATCCCGAACTTTCTCATAAAAAGGATTCAAATACAAAGGGAACTTGTCCTCTTTTACCATCTTCTTTTCAAAGTAATTAACAATTGCCCCATCATAATGTGCAGTGTGTTTGAAAGCTTCTACAGCTAAATTAAATCTGGTGGAAAGGCTCAGGCTACCTTTCCTCTCTTTGAGCTCCTGAATTATTCTATCATAACTTTCAAGGCTGGTAATTATAGCGACATAATTGAAATTTTTTGCGGCCGCTCTAATCAGACTCACTCCTCCGATATCTATATTCTCTATAGCTTCTGTATCTGTGACTTCTGGTTTTGAGATGGTCTTTTCAAAAGGATAAAGATTTACCACCACCAGGTCTATGAGTTTTAATTTTTGTTCCCTTACCTCTTTTTTATGCTCCTTATCTTCTCTTAAGGCTAAGATTCCGCCAAATACCTTAGGATGTAAAGTCTTAACCCGGCCTCCTAAGATCTCAGGAAATTCAGTAAAAGAGGAGATAGAGACTGCCTTAATCCCGTTCTTCTTGAGTTCATTTAAAGTCCCACCAGTGGAGATAATCTCAACTCTTAAGCTTTGTAGCTGACGAGCGAATTCAACCAAGCCTTTCTTGTCAGATACGCTAATCAAAGCTCTTTTAATCTTAATTAATCCTTTTTCTTCCCTACGGGGGGCAGAGCCCGGCGTAGCCGTCGTAAATTCTTGATCGACAATCATTTTTGACCTCTTTCCCTAAAGTTATTAGTTAATTAACCTTTTCAAAGCTTCTTCATATTTTTCTTTGGTTTTCTGGATTACATCTTCAGGAAGCTCTGGTGCAGGTGGTTTCTTGTTCCAGTTTATTTTTTCCAGATAATCCCGCACGAATTGTTTATCAAAACTTTCCTGGGACTTGCCCGGCGAATAAGTTTGTTTGGACCAGAAACGGGAAGAATCCGGAGATAAGATCTCGTCAATCAGGATGACTTTTTCTCCTGAAAAGCCAAATTCGAACTTAGTATCTGCGATGATCATCCCTTTCCTCTCAGCACAATCTGAACACTTCTGATAGATAGCCATACTCTTCTCTTTGAGGTATTCGGATAAACTTGCCCCGATTTTTTTCTTCATCTCCTCGAAGCTGATATTCTTATCATGTCCACTCTCCGCTTTGGTAGCTGGAGTAAAAATCGGAAAAGAAAGTTTTTCCGACTCCTTAAGGTCATCTGGAAACTGGTGGCCCAGTATCTCTATTCTTCCACTCTTGAATAAATCTGTTTTCTCCTGGTATTCCTTCCACAAAGAACCAGAGATATAACCTCTGACCACGCATTCCACATCAATCCTTTTAGCTTTCTTAACCAGCATTGACCGATCCTCTAAGCTCTCCCTGTATTTATGTAACTCTGCTGGATAATCACTCACTTTAAAACTCAAGAGATGATTATCGATTAAATCTTTAACCAGCTCAAACCAGAATAAGGACATCCTGGTCAACACCTTTCCCTTTCCCGGAATCCCATTAGGAAGTACCACATCAAAGGCAGATAAACGGTCAGTTGCTATGATTAAAAGTTTATCCTTTAGGTCATACACATCCCTGACCTTCCCTTGAGCATAAAGAGGGAATTCTTTAATTTCTGTCTTTAATAACGCTTTTTCCATTTTATTTCCATTAAAGTTAAAGATTAAGGAGTCTGCTGTAACTTATTTTATATCTTGATATAAACACGATTATCTTTTACCTCTACTCTGCTTTCAGCAAAAAGTTGAATCGCCTCTTTATAGACTTGATGTTCTATTTTAAGGACTCTTTCAGCTAAAGTCTCTGGAGTATCATCATCTTTGACTTCCACTGGCTTTTGTATTACAATTGCACCATGGTCATAGACCTCATCCACGATATGAACTGTAACCCCGGTGATTTTAACTCCCGATTTTATCACCGCCTCGTGCACGTGAATGCCATACATTCCTGGTCCCCCAAAATGAGGAAGTAGTGCCGGATGAATATTCAGGATTCTATTTTTATATGCCCGGATAATTACAGGAGAAAGTATTTTCATATACCCGGCTAAAACCACCATATCAATTTGATTTTCTTTTAAAACTTCAAGCAGCCTCTGGTCGAACTCTTCCGCTGTGGCAAACTGTTTATGACTCAGATGTAAAGTCGGGATATTATGATTTTTAGCTCTCTCTAAGGCAAAGGCTTTGCTGTTATTGCTGATAACTATTTTAATCTCCGCGTATAACTCTCCTTTTTCTATGGCATCAATCAATCCTTGTAGATTAGTCCCCCCCCCCGAAGCCAGAACCGCCAAGTTCAACTTTTTCATTTCTCCAAATTCTCCTTATTCATTTATTCCGTCGGGTCGGGGGACCCGACGGTCACGAAATATCTATAATGCCTACCAAACTGTGCCTGCCAGGTCCCCTGACCTGGCAGGCTAAAATTCTTAAAAATTTAACAACTCCGTATCAACCTTAATCACCGAATGATCATTTAATATATAATTCCTCGCACTTGAGTATAAATAATCTTCAGGTTTTTCCACCAATCCTTTTCTAACTGGATTATTGTGAATATAATTTATTTTCGTTCTCAAAATCTTAGGACTATAAACACCTAAATCATCATACCCCTGTTGCCAGATTTGATATTCCCAATTCTTTTTCTTGGGTTCTTCTAATCTAAATAACCTTAACCAATTTATTCTCTTGTCTTTCTTCATCTGCTCACACAATTTTCTAGCTGTAAATTTCTTAAAGTCTTCTATAAATTTAGAAATTTCTTTTACTCTACCTTGATCAGGATAAATCAACATGTGAATATGATCTGGCATAATCACATAGGCTATCAATTTAAAACCATATTTTTCTTTATAGAAGTTAATATTTTCTAAAATTATATAAACATACTTTATCTTTTTGAAAATCTTAACAAATTTATTAACACTCGTTGTAATAAAATAACTGTTACCCTCGAAATATTTCCTGCCTCTTAAAAGCATAGAATTTCCACCCGTTAGGTCAGGGGACCTAACGGGCACATGTAAAATTTCTTTACTCTACCCTGTGTCTGCAAGATCCCCTGACCTTACAGGTCAAATTCTTCCCGTCGGGTCAGGGGACCCGACGGGCACCGTATACTCTACGAATTCACCTTCATCCTCTGTGCAAATCTTCTCCCAAATTCAAAACATCTATTCAATTCCTCTTCGGTTGGCACAAATTTAAAAGAAATCCCCGGTTCAAAGATCTCGATTTTTGTTTCCTGAAGCATTGTCTCGATATTTTTCACCGCTCCGCCTGACCAGCCAAAAGAGCCAAAAGCTCCTCCGATTTTATTTTTAGGTTTCAGCCCTTTTAAGCTACCTAATAAAGTAAATACATCCGGAAGCATATCATTATCTACGGTAGATGAACCCACTAAAAGACCTTTAACCTCTAAAATCTCTTTTATAACATCACTTCTATCTGAAACAGAAAGTTTATAAATCCTCACTTCAACTTTTTCTTCTTTTATCCCTTCTGCTATAGCTCGAGCCATTTTCCCGGTAGAATCATACATCGAATCGAAAACGATTATTACCTTTTCTTTAGTTTCTCCTCTTCCCCATTTGAGGTAGGAATCTATTATTTTTTGTGGATTTTTTCTCCAGATTAAACCATGACTGGGACCAATAATCTTTATTTTCCAGCCCAATTTTAGTATTTCTTCAATCTTCTTTACAACAATAGACCCCAAAGGCATCAGGATATTAGCATAATATTTTTCTGCTTCATCCATAATCCTGCACTCTTCGATCTCATCCTCAAATCTTTCTGAAGATGCCAGATGCTGGCCGAAAGCATCGTTGGGCAAAAGAAGCTGGTCTTCTTCGATATAGGTGAACATACTATCCGGCCAGTGAAGCATCGGCGCCTCAAGAAAGCTCAAGCTCTTTTTGCCTAAACTTATTTTATCCCCGGTCTTGACTATCTGAAAATCCCAGTTTGTAAAATAATGTTTGAGCAACCCTTCTTTGCATCTGACATTACAAACCAATTTAGCGTTGGGTACCAGGCTCATTATTTTCGGGAGCGAACCTGAATGGTCAACTTCAACATGATTAGCTATAACATAATCTATCTTCTGCGGGTCAATAATCTGCCTTATTCTTTCAATCATCTCCTCTGCAAAGGGAGCAAAAACTGTATCCACCAAGGCGATTTTCTCATCTATAACCAGATAAGCATTATAAGTCGTCCCGAGATGAGTCGAAAAAGTGTGCCCGTGAAAATATCTTGCATCCCAATCCACCGCCCCCACCCAGTAGACACCTTCAGTTAATTTTACCGGCTTCATTATCACCTCATAAATATCAAATTTTCTTTTCGTAGTGCGACCCTTACTGAACTGCCATAATTTTTATCTTATTACAAAATGAAATATATTTATCTACAGGATTTTCGTTATAGTAACATCTGTAGGCTCGTGCAATTTTATCATCCCACAGGGGGAAGAAATTAGGGGCTAAAAGATGTAAAGCTTTAGCTACCGCGACTGGACTTTTGTTTCCTTTCTTATTGCCAGTATTAATTTGAAGAGCTTCCAGAAATTTATTAAATAACACTTTTATATCACCATCGTCAGAGTGTGACAAGCTGGAGATATCTCTATTTCTAAAAGTCTCAATCTTCTGGAAGTTCTCAACTATGCATTTCTCAAGTTTATCGAAATCAAAAGATCCATATCTATAAAATGCTTGATTCCAAGTAAGTAATAATGCCCCTAATCCATCTGTCATTTTTGAAGGGTTTCCCCAAAAATAGTTTACGAGAAATGTTGCTACTTCATACATAGCATCACGCTTCTCATGTCTTATAAATTCGTCACAACCCTTTATAATTTCTTCTATATTTGGAATGACCATATCGCCTATCTATTTTGTCTTTCGTAAAGGGTTTAACGAGTTTTGCAAAATCCCACTTTAACTGGGTCCTCTTCCGTTCTTCGGGAGCCCATAAAGGGCTCCCCTACAAACTGATTTTTTTCCGTAGGGGAGGGGCTTGTCCCCTCCCGCCCTTCTGAAAGTCTCAAGACATTGACGGCCTCGCGCTACGATGGTACATCATAGGGTCAGGGGAACCAACAGGCACATTGGTAATGGTGTCATGCTGGGCGAAGCGAAGCATCTGAAACATTAAGAAACAGATTCTTCCCCCGCTAAAAGCGGGGTCAGAATGACATATCAGTCAATATACACCACCTCGAACCCTGTTATCACGACTCTTATTTAACCTCACAAAATCGGTAGATACTTATCTATCTCATACTGGCTCACATGCACCCGGTAATCATCCCATTCCACTTTTTTGTTGGCAATAAGAGACTCGAAAATATGCTCACCTAAGGTCTCCTTAGCTAACTCACTTTTTTCAAATTCGCAGATAGCTTCTTCTAAGGTTCCAGGCAAACAGCCAATTTTGTATTTTTCCCTTTCCTCCTCTGACATATGGAAGATATCCTTTTCTACTGGAGGGAGAAGCTCTAATTTTTCCTCAACCCCTTTTAAGCCCGAAGCAAGCATCAGGGCAAAGACTAAATAAGGATTGCAAGAAGGGTCAGCTGAACGCAGCTCAATTCGGGTAGCTTTCTCCTTACCGGGTTTGTATTCAGGTATCCTTACTAAAGCTGAGCGATTGCGCGTCCCCCAGGAGATATAGACTGGCGCTTCATATCCTGGAACAAGCCTCTTATAAGAGTTAACCCATTGGCTTAAGACTAAGGTAATCTCCCGGATATGTTTAAAAATCCCGGCGATATAATGTTTGGCTGTAGCAGATAGATAATACTTCTTCTCGTTCGGGTCGAAGAAGATATTCCTCTCCCCTTCAAATATAGACTGATGAGTATGCATCCCTGAACCGTTCTGTCCGAATAAGGGCTTAGGCATAAAGGTAGCATAATAACCATCCCTTAAAGCCAACTCTTTAACTACTAATCGATAGAACATCACAAAATCAGCCATTATCAAGGCTTCCTGATACCTCAGGTCGATCTCGTGCTGGGATGGTGCTACCTCATGATGAGTGCATTCTACCTGTATTCCCATCTTCTCCAAAGCAGTAGCAGCAGATTTCCTCATCCTGGTTCCAGGACTTACTGTACTATAGTCAAAATACCCACCCTCGTCAATTGGCTCAGGTTTATCCTTGGAAGGGAAATAGAAATATTCCATCTCCGGACCACAATAGAAGGTCCACCCTTTCTCTTTTATCTTCTCTAAAATCCTTTTTAGAACATTTCGACTATCACCAGCAAATGGGGATCCATCCGGTTTCAAAACATCACAGATCATCAAACCAACTTTCTCTTCATTTACAGTCCAGGGAAGTATCCTGAAGGTCTGAGGGTCAGGCATAGCTACTAAATCGCTTTCCTCTATCCTCACAAACCCTTCTACCGAGGAGCCATCAAAGCCCTGCCCTTCTTCCATAATCTGCTCTATCTCTCTGGTAGTAACTGACATCCCCTTTAAAGCTCCTAAGATATCGGAAAACCAGAGCCGGATATAATTGACCTTATTCTCTTCTATTAATTCTAAAACTTCCTGTTTGGTCTTCAATTTATTTTCCTCCTTTATTTTCAAATTTATACATCATAATACAGACTGATCTCATAAGGATGAGGCCTGTTTCTTACCTCGTTATATTCACGATTTAATTTATAATCTATCCAAGTTTCCAATAAGTCCTCGCTAAAAACTCCGGTGGAAAGGAGAAAATCGCAATCCTTGGTTAATGCATCTAAAGCCTCTTTTAAAGATGAAGGTAAACTTTTTATCCTGGCTTTTTCTTTTGATGGTAGAAGAAAGATATTCTTATCTATTGGACCAAAGCCAGCTTTGGTCGGGTCGATCTTCTTTTTTATCCCATCCAGGCCCGCTAAAAGTTGAGCCACAACCGCTAAGTAAACATTACAGGAAGCATCTGCCGGACGAAACTCAATTCTCTTCTCCATCGAATCATTATAGGCATATTTTGGTATCCTGATCGCTGCACTGCGATTGGCTAAGGAGAAGAAAAGCTTGACTGGGGCTTCAAATCCCGGGACTAATCTTTTATAGGAATTGGTACTGGGATTGGTGAAGGCTAAAAGAGCAGGTCCATGAGTCAAAAGTCCACCAATATAATACAAAGCTAACTTACTTAAGCCTCCATATCCATTTTTATCGTAGAATAATGGCTTTCCTTTTTTAAAAAGATGTTGATGAAAATGCATCCCGTTCCCGGCTTCATTATATAGAGGCTTAGGCATAAAGGTAACGGTGTGATTATGCTTTTTGGCTACCATTTTGATCAAATATTTGATCCACATACTTATATCCCCGATTCGGATGAGATCATCCAATATAATCTCTATCTCGGATTGTCCGGGACCTCCTACCTCATGGTGATGATACCTTATCTTTATCCCGCTTTCCTCGATCAGTTTAACCATTTCAGAACGCACGTTAAAAAGGTCATCTAAGGGAGGAATAGCTTCATACCCACCATGCGGAGGAATTTTATGTCCCAAATTTTTACCCACCATCAAACCTGAGTTCCAGTCCGCCTCGTTGGAATCTATGATATAAGATGCCATATTAATATCGTTCTTACAACTTACACTGTCGAATATATAAAACTCAAATTCCGGTCCCCATAAACTTTTATCCGCTATCCCGCTTCTCAGAAGATACCTCTGGGCCTTTTGGACAATATACCTGGGTTCTCTGGGAAATAAGCTCATGTTATCAGCTTCAGCCGAACTACAGATAAAGCTCAAAGTTGGTACCTCCCAGAAAGGGTCAAGTTGAGCGGTGGATAAATCCGGCAACAAAACCATATCTCCAGACTCTAAGGATTTGAACCCTGGAGTGCTGGAACCATCATAGGGAACTCCGGATGCAAACATCTTCCGATTCAACTGGCTTACGGGTAAGGATAAGTGATGCCATTTGCCAAAAAGGTCGCTATATTTCAAGTCTATCATCTCGATCTTTTCTTTCCTGGCAAAAGCAAAAACCTCTCTTATACTCTTAAACAATTTAACCTCCTCAAAAACAAATATACTGAATAAACCTGTGCTTGCCATCCGCCTTTGGCAAGTAAACTTCTTTTCTACTTCTAACGTCGGGTCAGGGGACCCGACGGACACATCACCTCGTTTATATTCTTAAACAATCAACCTTTTTAATAATAAAAAAACTGAACTACCTTACTTCTTTAAGTTCAATTTAAAACAACTATATAATACAAAAATCTCTAAAAGTCAATTTTAAATTAAAAGCGAGCGTTAGTTTTTACTAAATTGTGTAAATTAATTTTTTGCTCAAGGAAAAAAACTTGCAGGGGTAGGTTTTAAACCTGCCCCTACAATTAAAATACCCTCTCAAACTTTCCTTTCTTGAAAATATAGATATTATCCTTAAAACTATTCCTCATAACTTCAAGTTCGTCTTCTTTAAACTGTCCCAAATCATAAACTTTTACTTTATCCTCAGGATAAAAAAGATAAATAGCTTCTTCAAAACCAGTGTGAAAGGTATAGGCTCCGTTTATCCTCTGGGGGAGGTTAGCAAAATAAATTTTTGAACTCTCAGGAGCAGACGAAACTATCTTTCCCGCCTTATCAATAATCTCCTGGCAGACTCTTCCAGCTTTTCTCCACCAGTTACTTCGCTCATAAAGAATTGCCCCATTAAAAATCAGGATAAGCACGACTACCAGATTTAACACTTTGATCTTCTTTACTTTGTTTGAAATATAAAGGAGCAAACTCGCCAAGATCAGAGAGAATCCCAAAGAAGAAAAATAAAGAAAGCGTTGCCCATTTCCGTTAACCAGAAGATAAGGCAGAATCCCAATTATAAACAACCCCCATCCCAACTTAAAGCCAGAAATTCTCTTTCTCCTAAAATAGAGAAATGATAAAAGGAAAATCAAACTTATTATTATCAAAATCAATATCACCCAGAAATTATTTAATCTTAATCGAATTATATTATTCAAATAGGAATGCACCTGAAAACCAACTAAGTCAAAGAAAAATCTTACCGGAAAAAGTAAGCTTATTCCAAAATAACAGATATTCTTAATTATTACCACCGGATTAAAAGTTAAAAACTTAGACATTATATTATCTGGCACAGTCAAATATCTTATTATTAAGTATAAAATGGACAATCCTAAAAAGGGTAAAGCATACTTGAAACCTTTCTTGAGTTTAAATAAAACCTCCCCTGAAGTTTTGAAGTAAACCAATAAAAACATTGCCAAGAAAATAGTAACCCCATCCTCTTTAGAAAGTAAAGCCAGCCCGGATAACAAAAAGGAAATAATATAAAATCCAATCTTTTTATTCTCCAGATAAGTCCAGAAAGACCAGACCGAACAGAGGTAAAAGAAAGTAACCATCGAACTGGAAATAGCAGAAATCCAGAAAAGAGCTTCTTCCTGAGCAAAACAGGAAACGAAAATCAACGCAGAGATAAACGAGATTTGATGATTGGAGGTAAATTTCAAGAGCAGAGTATAGAAAATAAGGGCGTTTAATAAATGGAAAATTAATCCAGTCAGATGATAACCCAAAGGATTTAATCCGGAGAAAGAATAAATAAGCTGGAAGGTAAAATGGATTAAAGGTCTGAACTTTATAACCGGATCATAATTTACTGCAAAAGATGAAATCGTATTGAAACTTATTTTTTGTGAATTTTTTAACCAGACAAAATCATCTGAATTAAAAAACGAGAAAATACCTGGTAAAAAGATTAAGATGCCAACTATGGTTATAAGAAAGTAATGCAGATATCTGTTGGACTTATTCATTTTTTATTGTAGGGGCACGGCATGCCGTGCCCAATATACCCTTACAACCGCTCTTCGTCCGAATTTGTCATCCAGACCCAAAATCGGGGATCCGGAGGATTGGTATCCTCACCAACGAAGATATGTTTGTTGGTCAGGAGACCAACAAACAGCAAACCACTGCAATCATTTTAATATATGGAGGTCTGAAGACCTTCGCTACATATTTTTAAAAATTCTTGACTTTTTTAGTTTGGTATATATAATGTTTATTTTTAAGACTATGCAGGTTAAAAGGATCGAAATGGAAAAGAAAGATGAGTATTACTCTTATCTAAGGCAGGCAGGGATTTATACGGTTATCCCTATAATCTTAGCTCTGGGACCAATAATTGGATATTTTATTGGTAATTTTTTAGACCGTAAACTCCATACTGAGCCTTATTTGATGATTCTGTTTCTCATATTCGGATTCATTGCTTCAGGGAAAGAGGTCTATCGCTTAGTTAAAAAGGCTATGAAGGAAATGGATTAAGAAGACAAGAGTAAAACTTGAGAAACTAACTTATGGGTATAGAATTTATATACAGGATAATCCGAACTTCTTTGATAGTCTCCGCCTTATCCTTTTTCTTTGTCGGAGTATATTACTACTTTCCCTTTGGTTTAGGTCTATTCTTGGGAACAGTGTGGGGCTGTCTGAACCTTTTTTTCATTACTCAACTAATAACTGAGGCTTTTAGTTTAAAAAAACCGAACAAAAGCAAACTCGTCCTGATCCTGTTAGTCAAGTTCCCCTTGCTTTATTTCACCGGATATATACTCCTCTGGCTTAAATATTTTCCTGTAGAAAGTCTACTTATTGGATTTACCTTAATCTTTGCAGTTACTTTTTTAAAAGCTTTAGGCAGACTGATTCTCTCTTCGATCTCTAAGGAAAAAGAAAATAAATTACCCCAGAATGGAACCATTAAGACACCTTTGAACTCAAACAACCATCAAATTGAAACTAAATAAAGATGTTATATATTTTAAATAGATTTCTTTTTTTAATCGAAACTGAAGTAGAAAACACTGGCAAAAAGGTAGCCCACGAAGGTGCTCCAGAACTGCCTAATTTCATAACTCTACTTTATGCTAAATACGGCAAAATCGCCTTTGTCCATTTCCTGCATGTATGGGAGAATGTGGTCTTTTCCCTTATGATCATTTTGATCTTGGGACTTTTGTCTTATTTCTCCTCAAGGAAAAGAGCGCTCCATCCTGGGAAATTGCAAAACTTTATGGAAATGGCAGTTGAAAGTTTAGATAACTTTATATGTGGAATTTTGGGACCAAAAGGTAGAAAGTTTACTCCGTTCTTAGGCACTCTCTTTATATATATTTTGTGTATGAATTTCTTAGGCTTGATCCCGGGGATGAAGTCTCCTTCTTCTTCTTTGAATACAACGGTTGCCTTAGCCATCTGTGTTTTTACCTACGTTCAACTTACCGGGATCAAAAACTTAGGCCTATTTGGGTACATAGGCCATTTAGCTGGCAATCCCCGGGACTTTATCACCTGGGTTTTGGTTCCCATGAATCTGATAATCCATATCATTGGAGAGCTGGCAAAACCTTTGAGCCTCTCTTTACGACTTTTTGGAAATATCACTGGAGAGGATATCCTGATTGCTGTTTTTGTAAGCATGGGGGTTTTGGCTTTGAGTTTTCTAAACCTCCCGGTTGGTTTACCTTTACAGATCCCCTTTATCTTCTTAGCCTTGCTCACTGGAACTATTCAGGCTCTGGTTTTCACCCTGCTTTCCACTATATACTTTTTACTTATGTTACCGCATGAGGAAGAAAAACATTAAATTTAACTTTTAACCAATCTTATTAAAGGAGGATTTATGACCTATCAAACTGCACTGGCTTTAGCTTTACCCTTCGGGTTAGCTATAGCTGCTTTTGGCTCGGCTTTGGGCTTAGGAAAAGCTGTCCGAGCGGCTATGGAGGCAATGGCAAGACAACCTGAAGCCGCCGGCAAAATCCAGGTAGGAATGATCATCGGCTGTACCCTTTTAGAAGCTCTGACAATTTATGCCCTGGTAACAGTTTTACTCTTATCTGGTAAGATAGGTTGAAGACAAAAGTAGTGCGACCCTTTTAGGGTCGCCAAGGGGAAAGATAATTAAATTATCTATCCCCTTTGCCAAAGAGGTATCTAAATGAATTTAGAATTCGGACAGGTTATCACCCAGATAATCGGCTTTCTTTTAGCCCTTTTTATCCTCAAGAGATTTGCCTGGAAGCCGCTTTTAAACATCTTGGAAGAGCGCCGGTCTAAGATAAAATCGGAGTTTAGTAAAATCGAAGAAGAAAAAAACACCGTAAAAGGACTTACCTCAGAATATGAAGCTAAACTCAAAGATATAGAAAGTTTAGCCCGGCAGAAGATTTTAGAGGCGGCTAAAGAAGGTCAACTGATGGCAAACCAGATAAAAGAAAATGCCCGAAAAGATGCTCTGGAAATTATGAGCCGTTCAAAAGAGGAAATTCAGAGGGAACTGGTGAAAGCGAAAGTCCAGCTTAAAAATGAATTAGTGGATCTAAGCCTCCGGGCCGCAGAAAAAATCATCCAGGAGAAACTGGATGAAGAAAAAGACAAAAAGTTCATCACTGATTTCATTCAGGGGCTGGAGAAGATAGAATGACCGACCAGATAGTAATCAAAAGGTATGCGCTTGCCCTTTTCAATGCGGCTGAATCTGTCAGCTTAACCCAGGAAATTCAGAAAGATCTGGCTTTAATCACTGAATTCTGGGAGAAAAGCGCAGAGCTAAGGGGTTTTCTGGAAGCACCTCAGATAGTCAGGGAAAATAAGGAAAAAATGCTGCAAGAATGTTTTGGAGGAAGAATCTCAGAACTTCTTTTACAGTTTTTACTTTTCCTTTTAAGAAAAGGGAGGCTCCAGCATATCTCTGGAATAAATAGCCGATATGACAAACTTCTGAAAGAAAAAGAAGGGTTGGTTGAAGCTCAGGTTATCACTGTTCTGCACTTAGATGAAAAACTCTCTTTTCCCTTAAAGGAAATCCTGGAGAAAAAAACCGGTAAAAAGGTGAGCTTGATTTTCAAGACCGATCCAAGATTAATTGGTGGTATCAGGGTGATAATCGGTAATCAGATAATTGACCATAGTATCAGAACTGAGCTGGACAAACTAAAAGAAAGGCTTCTAAGCCTGAAAGTCTAAAAAAGTAGCGTCCCGCATTTATGCGGGACGGGATGAGAATAAAAATATGTCAGGAATAAATCCTAATGTTGCGAAAGACTATTTTTTGCTCGATAAATCGAGCAACTACAATTTTCATCTTGTAGTTGCCCAATTTATTGGGCTTGTTTCCAGAATGCGATTTAGATTATAATATCGAAAAGCGAACAGCTAACAGCGAATAGTGAAAATCAAGGGAGTTTCTATGCCTTTAAGGCCCGAAGAGGTCAGTCAGATAATACAAAAAGAGATCGAGAAATATAAAACCAGGCTGGAGATGGAAAGTGTTGGGGTAGTCCTCCAAGTTGGAGATGGTATTGCCCGAATCTGGGGACTGGAAGATGCGATGATGAGCGAGTTAATCCAGTTCCCTAATGATATAATCGGAGTTATACTCAATTTAGAAGAGGACAACGTAGGAGCCGCCATTTTTGGCTCAGACCAAAAGATAAAAGAGGGAGATATTGTCAAAAGAACTGGCAGGATCGCCTCAGTCCCGGTAGGTGAAGCTTTAATCGGAAGAGTAGTTAATGCTCTGGGACATCCCTTAGATGGAAAAGGACCTGTTGTTACTGACAAATATCGCCCCATCGAAGGAAGAGCACCAAATGTAGTGCAGAGACAGCCGGTTAAAGAACCGGTTCAAACTGGATTGAAAGCCATTGATTCTATGATACCAATCGGACGCGGTCAGAGAGAATTGATAATTGGTGATCGCCAAACTGGAAAAACTGCCTTAGCTTTAGATACCATTATAAATCAGAGGAATTCTGACATTTATTGTATTTATGTGGCTATCGGGCAGAAGGATTCAACCATAGCTCAGGTGGTGAAGATCTTTGAGGATTATAAGGCTATGGATTATACCACAGTAGTGGCTGCCCCAGCTGCAGACCCGGCCCCATTACAATTTATTGCTCCCTATGCTGGCTGTGCTATGGGTGAGGAGTTTCTATATAATAAAAAGCATGTGGTGGTAATCTATGATGACCTTTCCAAACATGCTCAAGCCTACAGACAGCTTTCTTTACTTTTAAGGAGACCTCCTGGAAGAGAAGCCTATCCAGGCGATATCTTCTATCTACATTCCAGACTTCTGGAAAGAGCTTCAAAATTAAGGGACGATTTAGGGGGTGGTTCTCTAACTGCCTTGCCGATAATCGAGACCCAGGCTGGAGATGTATCTGCTTATATACCCACTAATGTCATCTCTATTACTGATGGACAGATTTATCTGGAAGCAGACCTTTTCTATGCCGGTGTTAGACCTGCAATAAATGTAGGCATCTCAGTATCCAGAGTTGGAGGAAATGCCCAGACTAAAGCTATGAAAAAAGTGGCAGGCAGGCTCAGGTTGGATTTAGCTCAATACCGGGAGTTAGCCGCTTTTGCCCAGTTTGGCTCAGAATTAGACGAGACCACCAGAGCCCAGTTAAATCGAGGAGAAAAGACAGTTGAGATTTTGAAACAGGTCCAGTTCGAGCCGACGCCTTTAGAAAAGCAGGTTATGATTATCTATGTAGCCACACATGGATATTTGGATGATTTGAAATTAGAACAGGTAAAAAGTTTTGAGGTTGAATTTCATAAATTTATGGAATCCCAGTATCCAGATGTGGGACACTCTATTTCTCAGACCAAAGATATAGATGAGGTTACAGAGAAAAAGTTAAATGAAGCTATACAGAAGTTCAAACAGGAGTTTTTAGTTAAAAGCTAGACGTAGGGGTTCGATTTATCGAACCCAATTTTTTGGAGTGTAAACCTCCGGGTTTGCCAAATGTAGTTGTTCGATTTATCGAACCCATCTCTCTGGAATGTAAACCTTCAGGTTTAAAAAATGTAGTTATTCGATTTAGAATATGGAATCTTTAAAAATACTAAAGCGCAGGATAAGAACAGTCTCCAGCACAATGCAGCTTACCCGGGCGATGGAGTTAGTCTCTGCAGCCAAACTCAGAAAAGCTCAGACCAGATTAGTCTCCTCCAGACCTTATGCCTTAAAAATGCAAACCATCCTGGAGAATCTATCTTCAGCTTCAACTGCTTTGACTCATCCTCTATTTGAAAAAAGAGAGGTCAAGCATAAAGGTTTGGTCATCCTAACCTCAGATAGGGGTCTTTGTGGCTCCTATAATGTTAATATATTTAGAAAAGCTGAAGAATTTTTAAGCTCAGAGCCTAAAGAAAAAATAAAACTAATCTTAATCGGGAAAAAAGGATTTTACTATTATCGAAAAAGACCCTGGGAGATAAGGTTGAAATATTTAGATTTTGGAAGTAAAGTAGATCTTTCCAGAGTAAAAGAGATAACCTCCAATCTGGTGAACCTTTTTTTGTCTGGAGAAGTGGATGAGATTTATTTTCTCTATACCAGATTTATCTCCACAACCTCTTATAGAGTAACCTTAAATAAATTTCTGAATATCGAAAGACTTACTGAAAAAAGTTTTACAGCTACTACACCTGACTTTGCTCCTCGCAGAGAAGAAAAATTAGAAGAAGGGTATCTGGAATATATCTTTGAGCCCTCTGCAGAGAAACTTTTTGAAGACCTTCTTCCCAGATATTGCCTGACCCGAATTCAAATGGCTTTATCTGAAGCTTTTGCTTCAGAGCAAGGTTCAAGGATGATCGCTATGGGAGCCGCTACCAGAAATGCAGAGGAGATGCTTGAAAATTTAACCTTGCTCCGCAACAAAGCCCGCCAATCTGCCATAACCAAGGAGATGGTGGAAATCGCCAGCGGAGTGGAGGCTCTGAAATAGATAACTAATGGAGAAGTTTAAAATGCCCAGAAAAAGTAGGAAAAGAGAAGCAATTGAAGATGTTTTTAATTATGTCTTAGAAAGTGGTTCTAAGGATTTAATTTTTGATAATGAGTTAGTTAAAAAAATAACCAGTGAAAAGTTTAGTAATCAATTCGATACTACGAAATTTGACAACTCGTCTAAACTACCAGATTTATTAAGAGAAAAGGACTATTTCATAATCCATTTAGGTGAAGGAAGACATCAGTTTATAAAAGGAATAAATAAGGGCTATCATGAGTTTGAGAAAATTCCAGAGGATAAAATAATCGATTGGCGTTATAAGAAAAGCGTTCTTAATGATTTATATACAAGTGAGACAAGTATTTCATCTCTTATAAATAACCAAAGAATCTTACACGATTTCCTGTATGAAGATATTGTAGCTCATCCAAAAGTATACAACCCCGGAAGCACTAAAATTAGTTTCGAATTTTTCATTGACAATAAAAAGATGTCTGTGATAAAACTCCAGAGAAAGATAGACATGATTCTTGAGTACTTGAATAATGTAGATATTATTGAAGCAAAGAACGGTGAAGTAGATGATTTTGCTATATATCAACTTTATCATATATTTAGATGGTTCTGCGGAAAAAAAACTTCAGAAAAACTAAATATTAAGAAGATTGAAATGATTTTTGTAAACAAAATTATTGAAGAAGACTTGACAAAGGTAAGGCTTCGTTCATATATTTTCGAAAGGGTAGAAGTTTTGAATTCGATTAAACTAGTAAAATGTGCTCAATATAACTTGTTAAAAAGATAAGATGGAAATAGAGAAAATAAGAATTGAAAGGCAATGATGAGTTTAAAAGATGATTTTCTAAACGATATTAGCACTCAATTTGGGAATCTAGTTAAATTAAAAGGTAGTCAGTCTTTATATTCTGTTAATAAAGACTCTTTTCGACTCTACATTCGCTACTCAAAAGTACATAATGGAACCAGCTGTTTTTTTGGATTTCGGGAGAAGGATTTGCGAGAGCTAGAAGGTGCATTGTCGTTTATATGCTTATTGTGGGACGGTCAGGTAAAGCCATTAATCTTGCCTTTTTCAGATTTTGAAGAGATATTTAAAAATGTAGAACCAGCCGAAGATGGACAATACAAGGTACGAGTGTTCTTGGAAGAATATGGTACAGAGTTATATATCGCTAGAGTTGGACGTTTTAATGTAGATGGATACTTTGGATTTGAAGAACTTTTAAAAGAGATAAAACCTACAATTTCAAAAGTTGATTTAGAATTTACTCATAATCAAGTACAAACTCTTTTAGGGGGAATTGGAAGCTTAAAAGACTATAATATCTGGATTCCATCATATGATAGAGAAAATCTTGATTGGTCTTTAATACAAAATAAATTTCAAATTTGCCTATCTCTACCAAGCATCTCAAAAGATACTCAGCGATATTTAAGTGAAATTGATGTGATCTGGATTGACAGAGGCTCTAATAGAATCAAGGCTCTATACGAAGTCGAACATTCTACACCAGTTTACTCAGGGCTACTTCGCTTTAATGATATATATCTCTTATCAATTCCGGTGGAAAGATTTATAATAGTATCAAATGAGGAACGAAGAACAGTTTTTGCAAAGCATGTCAATCGTCCTACTTTTACAAGGAGTAGGCTTTCTGAAATTTGCACATTTTTAAATTATGTGAATGTCTATGATTGGTATCAAAGAATTATTAAGCATTAATGGGTAATATTGACAATAGATTTAGGCTAATATTAAAAGGAAGAAATCAGTATAAAGATTTACAAAAACAAGGACAATTAAATTTTGTGCTGGAAAGACAAGAAAACTACATTGTTAGAAACAGTCCTAAGCAGAAAAGTGCCTCCCATATTTGAAAAATCATTTAAGGAAAAAATAAGATGAGTATTGGTATAATCAAGCAAGTAATTGGACCTACAGTTGACATCCAGTTCCCTTCAGATAAACTACCCTATATCCAGAATGCCATAAAGATTGTGGATGAGAAAAGGAATATAAATTTGATGGTTGAGGTAGCCATGCATATCGGAGATGATTTAGTCCGATGTATAGCCTTAGCCTCAACCGATGGTCTGGTTCGAGGGATGCAAGCTGTTGACACTGGAGGTCCAATCACAGTTCCGGTTGGCGAGAAAACATTGGGACGTCTTTTTAATCTCTTAGGTGATCCCATAGACGAATTAGGACCTCTTAAAGATGAAGGGAAAAGGTATCCCATCCACCGACACCCGCCCTCTTTTGAGGAACTGGATACCAAAGTTTCAATCTTTGAAACCGGCATAAAGGTGGTTGATCTGTTGGAGCCTTATGTAAAAGGAGGAAAAGTAGGACTTTTCGGTGGAGCCGGTGTGGGTAAGACTGTAATAGTAATGGAACTAATCAGAAATATCGCCAAAGAGCACGGAGGTTACTCAGTTTTCTGCGGCGTAGGCGAGAGAACCAGAGAGGGAAACGATTTATGGCTGTCAATGAAACAATCTGGAGTAATCTCCAAGACCGTTTTAGTCTTTGGCCAGATGAACGAGCCACCCGGTGCCAGATTAAGAGTAGGCTTAACTGGTCTTACAATGGCTGAATATTTCCGGGACGAAGAGAACCGTGATATTTTGTTGTTCATTGATAATATCTTCAGATTCGTTCAGGCTGGTTCAGAAGTCTCAGCCCTTTTAGGCAGAATGCCCTCTGCCGTGGGTTATCAGCCTACCTTAGGCACAGAGATGGGTGAACTACAGGAGAGGATAACCTCAACTAAATCCGGCTCCATAACCTCTGTACAGGCGATCTATGTACCTGCAGATGATCTTACTGACCCAGCACCTGCCGCTGCTTTCTCCCATTTAGACGCTACCACAGTTCTTTCCAGACAGATTTCCGAATTAGGTTTATACCCGGCAGTAGACCCCTTAGCCTCCACCTCCCGTATCTTAGACCCCAACATAATTGGAGTGGAACATTACGAAATTGCCAGGGCAGTGCAGAAGATCTTACAGAGATACAAAGACCTGCAGGACATTATCGCCATCCTAGGAATGGATGAACTCTCTGAGGAAGATAAGGTGATCGTAGCCCGGGCAAGAAGAATCCAGAGATTTTTATCCCAACCTTTCTATGTGGCAGAGGCATTCACCGGAACAGAAGGCAGATATGTGAAATTAGAAGATACAATCAAAGGGTTCAAAAAGATAATTCAGGGAGAATTAGATTCCCTGCCAGAACAGGCATTTTATATGGTCGGTGGGATAGAAGAGGTCTATCAGAAGGCAGAGGAGATAAAGAAAGGATTAAGGAATTATTAGTTTTTCCCTCTACTCTTAGGAGAGGGTCAGGGTGAGGTCAATCGTAGCGTCGGGCTTTATGCCCAACGTGGTAAGGTTGGTTTTTCACAAGATAAACATAGCGGAAACCTTTCCTACGGATCCGCTTCAGGACAGGTTTCCATTTTTTCAAAAAACCAAAAATGGAAGGTTGAAGCCTTCCGCTACATAAAAACGTCAGGGACAAGCCCTGACGCTACAGAATCTCCACGGTCACGTTTTCTTTAATTTTAAACCGTAGTCTCCGCTATAACCTCTTCTAAGGAAGTAATTCCTTTTTTTAACTTTTCTATAGCCGCCATCCTCAGAGTCAACATACTATTAGCAACAGCATACTCCTTTATATCCTGACTGGATTTGCCCTCCATAATCATCCTCTCAATATCCGGGGTTATGGGCATAATCTCAAATAGACCGGTTCTGCCGGAAAAGCCGGTATTATTACATTCCTGACAACCCTTACCCTGATAAACCTTGAAATCTTTAATCTCTTTCTCCGGAACGCCTAATCTCAAAAGTGCTTCCGGCTTCACTTTAACTTCATCTTTGCAAAAATTGCAGATCTTTCTTACCATTCTCTGAGCCATTATCAATCTTACGGCTGAAGCCACCAGATAACCGGGCACTCCTATGTCTACCAGCCGGTTGATGGTACTCGCTGCATCATTAGTATGCACCGTAGAGAAAACTAAATGTCCGGTTAAGGCGGCTCGAATAGCTATATCGGCTGTTTCCCCGTCTCTTATCTCTCCCACCATGATAACATCCGGGTCCTGACGCAGAAAAGACCTCAGACAGGTGGCAAAGGTAAAACCGATATCACTCTTTACCTGCACTTGATTTATCCCATCAAAATTGAACTCAACTGGATCTTCTGCCGTCATTATATTTATATCCGGTTCATTAATCTGTTTTAAAGCCGAATAAAGAGTGGTGGTTTTACCACTACCAGTAGGACCGGTCACCAAAATCATTCCGTAAGGTAACTTGATCGCTTCTGCAAATTGTTTTAATCCCTTTTCCGGAAATCCAAGTTTAGTCAGATCCACCATCAGACTTCTCGGATCCAGAATACGCATAACCACTTTCTCTCCGAAGATAGTTGGCAGAATTGATACTCGAATATCCACTGCGCGGTCTCCCACTTTGACCTTAATCCTTCCGTCCTGTGGTAACCTTCTCTCTGAGATATCTAAGTCCGCCATTATCTTTACCCTGGAGACAATAGCCGGTCGATATTTAAAAGGTAAGGGTGACATCTCCTGCAGGTTACCGTCGAGTCGGTATCTTACCCTGATCCTTTTTTCGTAACTCTCGATATGAATATCTGAAGCACCTCTTTTGATGGCATCAGAGATAATTCCATCCACTAATTTAACTAATGGCTTATCCTGTACTGCTGAGCGCAGGTCTTGTTCTGTGGGAACCTCTTCGGAGGCTTCGATAACCTCCAAGTCATCATCTCTCATTCCTTTCAGGATCTCATCTATACCGGAACTTTCCTGATAGTAGGCATCGATAGCTTTCTGGATGGCTTTTTCCGGGCTGATGACTGGCTGGATGGAACACCCGGTGATGAATTTTACTGCATCTAATACGTAGATATTATTAGGATCTGAAATGGCTACAATTAAGGTGCGGCCTAATTTGCTTACCGCAATGACATTGAATTTCCTGGCTATATCTGCAGGTATAAGCTTGACCACCTCAGGGTTAAGCTCTATATCCGAAAGCCTTAAAGCACCTATGTTAAGCTGTCTCCCGATAAATTCAGAGAGCTCCTCTTCATCCTGGATAGCTCCCATCTTTAGCAGGATCTGGCCTAACTTGGCCTCTCCTTTTTTCTGTAGCTCTAAAGCTTTTTCGAGCTGTTCCCGGCTGATCTTGCCAGCCTTGACCAGCATTTCCCCTAATTCCACAGACATACTTCTTACCCTGTCCTACAGATCCATTTTTCGGAATATGGTGAAGCTAAGGCTAACCCGAATCAGAATCTTAAGATCAGTTCTAATCCTTGAAAATATCATTAAGTCTGTCTTCAGCTGACGCGGTGAACCCGGAATCGATTGCCGGCTTGCTTTTCTTTTTCTCTTTAAGAGCCTGCCCTAAAATCGAAGCTAATTCTTCACCGCACTCCTTAGCATAAAGTCTGACCATACCTATGGTAGTGCGATCATCGAATATGACCACCAGGATCGATCTTTCCCCTACCAAAGAGATATGAATATGATCCCTTTTTCCCTGATGGAAAAGAACTGAAAATTCCGGCTCTCCAACCAGTCGAGCGATTTCCCGGGTAGAAGCAAAGCTTCCTGCCAGAAGAGCTGCCAGAGCAGTTGTGTCTAAGGAATGGGTAAAACCCTGACGGGTTATCAGGTGTCCATCTTTATCCACCAAGAGGGCACACTTAGCTTCAGCCCCTTTGATCAGCTTGATCAAAGTCCGATCGATTTTCTCGATCTCCTCCTCATAGATAATCAAGCTATTCTCCTGCAATTTTTACCTCCTGCCTACTATTTTTCCTATCCATCTCCACCAGAATTTGCCCCAGACGGATTTAGTTTTCTTTTGTTTAAGCATAGGAGAAATGATAATTTTCTCCCGTAAAAAAGGTTTTACTTTTTCAGTTTTAGCTACTTCAGCCGGTTGTTCCAGCACCCCTTTCTCTAAAATCTTCTCAGTTTCAAGCGCTTCCTTTTCAATTTCGAATTGACCTGGGATTAAAGTTTTTTCTTTTTTTTCTTCTTCTTCTTCAACTCTTTCTATTCTCTCCTCCTCCTCTATTTCTATGGTTTTCTCTACTTTCTCTATTCTCTCAATTTCCTCTTTTTTCTCCATTTTCTTTTTTAGCTCCTCTTCTTCCACCTTCTCAACTGGCTCATACTTCTCCACTGGTCTTTTTTCTAAAGCTTCTCTCTCCGGAATAATCCTGGAAACTGGCTCTATCTTTATTCTTTCTCTTTCGACTGAAGGTGGAACAAAAAGTTTTGGCTGGGCAACAACTGTAACTTGTTCCTTTTTTACGGATACAAGTTCGGGTTTTTCCTCGGTCTCCGGCTTTCCTCTGGCTTTCTCCAGCACTAACTTGCTGATCCCTTTAAGGGTATCGAAAACCCCTTCACCTGTTACCGCTACAGCTTCATAACAAGGTAGTCCTCTGGGGTTCAAAGCCTTCTCCAGTTCTTCAATAGTTGATACCTCTTCCAAGTCTCTTTTATTATATTGCATAATCATAGGAAGCTCTTCTAAGACATAACCGTACTCTTCCAGATTCTCCACCAGATTATTCATGCTTTCGATGTTCTCCTCTAATTTAGCTACCTGCGAATCAGCTACAAAGACTAACCCATCCACTCCTCTTAAAACCAGCTTACGAGTGGCATTATAATAAACCTGACCTGGCACCGTATATAGCTGAAATTTGGTCGAAAACCCCTTCACCGGTCCAATATCCAGAGGTAGAAAATCAAAATAAAGAGTTCGGTCCGCATCCGTAGCCAAAGAGATCAACTCCCCTTTGGTCTTGGGAGGGGCTTTCTTATGTATATAAATGAGGTTGGTGGTTTTACCACTCAACCCCGGTCCATAATAAACTATCTTACAGCAGATCTCTCTGAAAGCATAGTTGATCGAGACCATGTTGCTCTATTCTTTAGAAATTCCGCTCTTTAATCTTGGTTGCAGTATTTTTGATCTCCAGCCGTATCAACCCGATATTCACATTGGGTTCAGTTGTAACTACTAATATCCCAAAGCCAACATCTGTGAGAAAAAGTTTCCCCTGTTCGCCTTCAATCGTCATCTGCCTCAGGGCCGTAGTTTTCAATTTCTCTAAGGATTTCTGGACCGTGCTGACGATTGAAGCTGCCAGAGCTCCCACTGTCTCATCCTGAAACCGGGTGTCTAAATCTGCGGCAATAATAATGCCATCATTTCCCACCAGCATGCTTCCGGTGATACCGCTAGTCTTATTAAGCTCCTCTAAGATCTGATACATTTTTTCCCTCCTCCAATCCCAGGAGTTTTCCATATCTTTCTTTTATGAATTTTTTAAGCATCTCAGCTGCTCTTATTATTCGTATATTAAGCAATTCATCTGTATTCCGGCTGGCTATAGTCACCAGGGTGAAATCTAAAACCCGGTTCAAATTTATCCACCTTCCGGATGTGAAAAGCTGAATCCTATCCACCCTGGATTCTCCTATCTTCTTTAAGATGTTAGAGTTTATCTCCTCCAGGCTTAAAGCTAAAGGAGCAATTTTTCCCCCATCTAACCCTTCTTCACAATCCTGCCCCACAATCAGACCTTCGGAATCTACTAAAAATGCTCCCTCCACTCCGGAATAATCCTTAAGGTAACTCAGCGCATTTTCTAAAGCGCTCTCTTTTACCTCAGCTTTTGGATGAAGTGGAATTACCTCCTCCTTCACCTCGGGCAGAGGTCTTGATCTTTCAAGTCTTTTTTCTCTTTCTAATTTGAAGATCTTATCCCCGAATGAGAATTTGAAAATAAAAGGTAATAAAACTATCTGAAACAGGATCGAGGGAAGGTAGGCTAACATTCCCAGCTTCAGAGAAAGAAGTAAATTATAAGAGAACATAAAAGAAATAAACACCCCAAAGACAAAACCTATGGTAATCCTTAGGAGAAAACTGAAAAAAGAATATAGTAGGATTAGTGAAAAGGAGAGTAAAGGGAAAAGGAAAAAGTAAACCAGGATATACCATATGAACTCAAACGGAAAAAGAAAAAGCGGGTTGATCTCAGTCTCTAAATACTTTGGAAAAAAGAGAAGCGGGAAAACCGACAGGAAAGCAGAGAGTATAAACATTTGCCGATATTCTTTAAAACTATCTTCCTTTTGCATCTTTTTTGCCTTTTTAACGAGTTAATCCTCAGCCAATCTCTCTACGATTTGATCAACCCTTATTTTTAAATAACCCAGATTAGCTTCGCTTCTACATACCAATAACAAGATAGACTTTTTCAGTTTAATGGCCCAGAAGCTGAACTCTTCTGCTTCTATCAAAAACTGCTCCAGGTTGCCGAAATTGAGCCTGGGCAAACCTGCTTTTATCTCTCTGAAAAGTTCGGCGATAACTGCACCTAAGTTTTCCTGGTCTAAATCGATCTTCAATCTATTTTCTCTAACTAACCCATCCTCACCTACAGCCAATGCCGCTATAAGATTTGGCAGGGAGGTTAAGGAGAAAAGGACCTCTGAAAAAGGTAGATTTTTTTCGACTTTTACTGGCTGTTTTTCTCCTCGAACCGGTGCTTCAGGAGGTGTGAATACTACTCCTCTTCTTTTTTCCTCCTTCAAACCTTTCTGAACTTCTTCCAGAAGCGATTTGAGGATTGGGTTCCTTTTGTCAGTCGATAGAAGTTTTTCAACGATACTTTTCGCCTCTCTAAACTCACCTTTTTTGACCATTATCTGAGCCAGGAGCTGTTCTGTAACCCGCGTTCTGCCATCTACCTTTATGGCTAAAAGAAGTTCTTTTTCCGCCTCCGAATACATCTCCCGGTCAAAGTTGACCTTAGCCATAATCAGATGG
Source organism: uncultured Ignavibacteria bacterium (assembly GCA_964570765.1). Lineage (GTDB taxonomy): Bacteria > Zixibacteria > MSB-5A5 > MSB-5A5 > RBG-16-43-9 > CAZMZF01. The sequence goes on along the minus strand of CAZMZF010000005.1, from coordinate 42,755 downwards.
CCCGCTCCATAATCTGGATGGTTTTTTAGTCCACCCCGACAGATTTCAAACGACTTGTCCAGCTCTCCTTTTTTCCGGTAAGCCTCTGCCAGAGCGGCAAATATTTGAGAGTCGGGATGTTCGGAAAGGATTTTTCGACACTTCTCTATCCTTTCTTCCAATTCTAGCAATTCTGCCATAATCTTTTCTCTTTAAAAAGATATACCATAAAATTTATCGACAGTTTAAAGGGATAACTTTACTGTAAAAGAATACACTATACCGATCCGAGAAACGGATGCGTAAGACCGGTGACAATGTTCAGCCGAGTTTTTTCTTTATCAGGATGAATCCAAAAACCAGAAGGATAAAACCAAAAAACTGTAAAAGTAAAACTAAAGCTGAAAGGCTTTTTATCACCCCTAAACTGCTCAGGAATTCCAAGAAAATGGAGACAAATAAAATTGATAAGGCTATGCCTGAGAAAACCCAGGCTGAGGAGAGTTCCCCGCCCTTAAGCAGTGAACGGATTTTGAGAGCAAAAAATATTCCGCCACCCAACACTAACAGGATCAAAATCGATAACAAAGCTCCTAAAAAAGAAGCCTCCCCCTCACTCTGCTCCTGTGCCAGACAATCTCTCCCGGAGAAAAAAAACAAGACCAAGATCATTAATCCCAGATGAAATTTTGATTTAAGCCTCAGCAACTATCCCTCCTAAGCCATCTCCTCGCCTTTTAAAGCAAGTTTGAGAGTTCTATACAGATCATCCTCTAAATCAAATTTTTTTACAATCTCCCTCTCTTTCAAAAGATAAGGAGCTGTGCTTTTTTTAATCTCGCTAATCATTTTTCGAGTGATATCTTCTCCTACGAAATGATAGGCTAAAGTCAAATAACTTAAAAGCAAACTCTGCAATCCCTGAAAGATCTGATGAAATCTAATCTCTTCCGGAATCTTGTATAGAGACATATTGCGATAGGCTTCTACTAATTCTATGGATTGAATCAAGGTTCCATTTTTCATTAAATGATTTAAAACCGGAAATATAGATTTCTTTTGATTTAGAGCTCGATCCCAGAGCTTTTCCTGAACTTTGCCTAACTTCTGTAATAGAATTTTATTCACAACTGAAAAGCTGGTGGAGAATACCTGAAGCAATATCTCGATCAAAACTGACTCTTCTCTTTTTTTATCTTTTTTGGTCTGGGTCTTTTCTCCGGGGATCACCAATCCCTGATCCAGTAACCTCAACAAAGCCCTGGATGTATCATATTCACCTAATGGGCTTTCCACTAAAATATCCGGATAGGTTTTATCTCCATCTACCATAAGCAGGGTCTTGAATTCCGTCAGGCTCAGATTTATGGCGTTGGACCCAATTTTGAGATTAGGATTTCCTTTCAGAACCACATTATCTTTAGGAAGGCTTTTCTGCATCTCCAGCATCTCGTCGATTTTCCTGGTTCCTTCCATAATAACATTAATCGTATTCATATTCGTGGTTATCTGTCCCTCGACTGGCTCTTTGCCATCTTGAAAGGTAAAATCACCTTCCGTCCAGCTAAAAAGATTATAAACGATTTCTTCGATCTGCAGTTTCAAACAAGCCACCAGCTCCTCTTTTTTCAATAAACCCATCTCCACAATGGTAGCACCAATCATTTTACCAGTAGTTCGGTGAAGTTTCAAAACCTCATTTAACTCTTGCTGTGAGATCTTGCCTAACCTCAGAAGAAGGTTTCCTAAGAGCTCCTCTTCAGCATTAGAAGAGGAAGCATAAATTATATTCCCTTCTTGGAAATAGATCTCTTTTCTCTGAGTCTGACGCATCAGGGTAAGCATACCGATCTTTTTGCTCGAACTAATTAGTTGCAACAGATCAGGGAAAGAGACCGTATTTAAATTGCCAGTTAAACTCATGTTAAAGCTTCTGGACTAATTTTTATTTTCTTAGGACTGCTCTGATCAGATATTTTGCTTTGTCAACCTCAATTACTACCGCACCCAGTCTGGACGTCTCGAAAATCTTTTTCTGTTTAACCTTGAAAAAATCAAGCGCTTTATAACCTGAGATTATTGAACTAAAAGAAATCTTTTCATTCAAAACAAAACGACATATCCAGTCTAAATCCTCTCCTTGTGGATTAAAACTTATTATATCAGGTTTTAACCTGATGGCTAAGCTTTCCGGGAAAGAACCTTCAGCCAGTAATAGCTTAAATTTCCCATAACTTAGCATCAAAGGGGGACTATGTTCAAACATCCCCCTTCCAGATTTTTTATCGGGACAAATCGAGAAAACCTTAACTCTTGACCAGACCTGATTTAACTCTTTCAAATCTCTAATTTCGACTTTAGCTCCATAAAGTTTTTTTAAAACCGGGACCCCCTCCTCAACCACCCAGATCTCTTTCACCTTTATCTCTCCTAGAAGCTCGGAGAGCTTTTCCTCTAACCTTTTTTCATCTGTAAGGATCAGCCCATCCAGCTGGTTTATCCCTTTTTTGTAAAGAAAAGGAAGGATAATCCTTTCTACCTCTTGAGGCTCTTCTGATAAATTTATTAAAACTCTTTTACTTTGAGGAGCTTCTACCAGAACCGCCTCACCTGAAGCTGAAAGATAGGTGATTTTCAATTCGGATGACCTGTTGTTCAGGGAATTAAAAATCAAAAGAAAACCTATCCAGACAAAACCCAAAAGAGATGTTCTTAACAAGAACCCTTTTAGATTTTTTTGAAAAATAGCTACAAAAAGAGAAAAATAAAAAGCTAAAATGAAAAGATAGGAGGGTGAAGAGACTTTTAAATCTGCATAAGGAAGTGAAGAGAAAAAGGACAGAATTCTCAGGATAAGCTCCAGACAAATCCAGTTGAAAGAAGTAAATAAAATAGACAGCTTCAAGCTTAAAAGGCTGATCAGAAGTGAAATCGCCCCTACCATAACTACTAAACCAGTGAGTGGTACGATAAAAAGATTAGCCAAAAGGGAATAAATAGAGAATTTATTAAAATAATAAGCCGTAACCGGATAGGTGAAAAGCTGTGCTGAAAGGGAAACGAAAAAGGGTAGTACAATATAATATTTAAAGAACCGGTTTTTTAGCTTGGAGAGGAAAAGCTTCTCTAATTTAGGAACCCAGAGGATCAAACCCAGGGTAGCTGCAAAAGATAATTGAAAACCGACATCGAAAAGAGAGGATGGATTTGCGAAAAGTATTACCAGGGCCGCTAAAGCCCAGATATTGATCAGGTCTCTTTCTCTTTCTACCAAAAGTGAAATAAGGAAAATAGAGGTCATAATGGAGGCTCTAACCACTGAGGGTTGATTCCCGGTAACAAAAGAAAAAACTATAACTAGTGGAAAAACTAAAAGTAATGAAACCCGATAAGGTATCCTCAATAGTTTGAAAGCTCCAAAAAAGACAAGAACAACTATGGCCACATTTGAGCCGGATATGGCTAAAAGATGAAGGGTGCCGGTATCGGTGAAAAGTTTATAGACCCCCTGTGGAATACCTCTTCTCTCCCCTAAGACAAAACCACTCAAGATCGCCTGGTGAGAGCCGGTCAGGTTTCTCTTAAAGAAGTTAAGAATATAATATTTTACTGGAAGAATTATCCTGGAGATAAAAAAATTGCCTTCCCCCCTCTCTAAAATCTTGACTTCAGAATCGCTCTGTAAATTCAGGCATCCAAAGATTTCCTTAGTGCTAAGATATTTTCCATAGTCAAAAGCCCCCGGATTTTTGGGAGGGAAAGGAGAGTAAAGATAACCCTTGAACTGAATCAAATCACCATAGTTGAAAAGGTTGGTCGGTTGTTTAATTTTCAAAAGGATTTTACCAGTGGTTTTAATCTTTTTCTGATTAAAAGATAACTCCCTAATATCTATTTCTAAAAAAGTTTTATCCTCTCTTATATCCGGGTCTCTGGAGATAATTCCAACCAGCTCCACCTTACCATATAGTCTGGTGAAAAAAGATATATGATTTATGGGTAAATCTCTGGTTTTTAACTCGTATCTCCAGAATCCGGTTAATATCAAAAGAAGGACAATGAGAAAAACACCCAATTTTTTCTCCTGACGAAGGAAGAAAAAAAGAAAAAGTAAACTCAAGATTAAAAAAAGTAAAATTAAGGTAGATAGGTTCAGGTAAACCCCTAAGAGAATTCCAGAGGTATAAGCCAGCAGTGCCAGAAGAGCTGGTCTGTGTCTCAAGTTTTTCCCCTCTTAAATCCCAAAATCCCCAATACTCGCTCGACTTCCTTTATCTTCAGAATCCTGGCAAAGAAAAGATAGCTAAAAAAAGAAACTATAACCATAATGCCTACCAGGACCGATTTCTGGATTAAACTCCCTTTATCTAAATCCACCCTGTAGAGAAAAAGAAAACTCTGCAATAAAAGCCCCATTAAAAAGGAAGCTAAAAGTATTTTCAGGAAACTATTTCTCAAATCCTTTTTATCAAAAGGTCCAACCCTCTTATCCAGTTTATTAAAAAGGATGGACATATTCAGGATAGCTGCAATAGAAGTAGCTAAAGCCAGTCCACGAAAACTTAAAGAATGCATAAGGACCAGATTCAAGCTGATGTTAGCCCCAACTGCAATAGCACTGCTGATCACCGGCACTTTAGCTTCACCTAAGGCATAGAAGACCGGTGCTAAAATCCGGACCGAGGCATAGGCGAAAAGCCCGATGGCATAAAGGATCAGTGCCTGAGAAGTAGCTTGCGTGTCTGTGTAAATAAATTTTCCATGTTGATATAAAAGGGAGATGATTGGCTTTGCGCCTACCGCTAAAAAAATGGTTGAGGGTAAAGTCAAGAAAAAGATAAGTTTCAGAGAAGAGCCACAGGTGGAAACAAGTTCTTCAAAATTTTTCTGTGCTGCCTTTGCAGCTAAAATCGGAAAGGTAACCGTAGCAACTGCAACTCCGAAAACCCCTAAGGGGAAATGCATCAATCTGAAGCTGTAATTCAAATAGGAAACGCTCCCCTGAGGTAAAAGGGAAGCTATTAAAGTATTGACGAAGATATTTACCTGAGTGGAAGCTAATCCTAATATAGCTGGAGTCATCAGCCAGAGGATTTTCTTTACTCCCGGGTCTTTCCAGTCAAAGATCGGTTTGTACCTATACCCTAACCTAAATAAAACTGGTACCTGAATGAACAATTGACCCGCCCCTCCTAAAAGCACTCCTATAGCCATCCCTATGATCGGGGTTTTCAAAAATGGGGAGATTAAAAAGCCGGCTAAGATCATCCCTAAATTAAGCATCGTCGGAGCTAAAGCTGGAGCTCCAAACCTTCCGAAGGAGTTTAAAACCCCCATACAAACAGCCGCTAATGAAACCAGAAGTAGAAAGGGAAACATTATCCTGGTTAAAAGAGTAGTTAGCTCTATCTTCCCATCGATTTTGTTAAAACCCGGAGCTATTAAATTGACAATAGCAGGAGAAAATATTATCCCTAAGATTATTATCACCGACAAAACAACCAGAAGCAGGTTAACCACCAAATTAATCAATCGAAAAGCTTCTTCTTTCCCTTGCAGAGTTAGCTTTTCAGTAAAGACCGGTATGAAAGCGCTGGAGAGTGCCCCCTCAGCTAAAAGGTCTCTTAAAAGATTGGGGATACGAAAAGCCGCTACAAAGGCATCTGTAGCTAAGCTTGCCCCGAAAAGATAGGCGAAAACCTGCTCCCGGATAAGCCCGAATACTCTGGACAAAAAGGTAGCAGAGCTAACTATCCCTGTGGACTTGACTATCTTATCTCTTGTTTCCTGAGTCTGCATTATTCTTTTTTTAAGTTTGCAGGGGTAATTCTTGACTTACCCCTGCTTCCTATCTGAATATAATCTATCTACAAAACATATAAAAACTAAATCTTTTTCAATTGACAAACAAAGATTTTTCTTTATATTTACCCTTCAAAATTGCAAAGGAGGAAATTTGCCAGCGCGTAGAGTTAAAGTTCGTAAAGACGTAATCAAGAGGTTAAAAACCAGTTTAAAAGCCAGAGAGCGTAACCGGGAGATAAAATCACAACTGAAAAATCTGATAAAGAAGGTGGAGACTAAACCCAACACTGAAAATCTCAAAAATGCATTTTCCCTTCTGGATAAAGCTTCCCGGAAAAAAGTTATTCCTAAAAACACTGCTTCCCGAATTAAGTCCAGGCTTTCTAATCTCTTGAATAAAGCTACCACACCAGGTGCCGGATCAAAAGCAGAAGCTTAGGATTTGATTTCAGTATAGCTTTCAAAACCTCTAAGGGAGTAAACCTGGTAAGCTCTTTCTTTTCCAGATATAGTTTTAAAAAATCTATCACCTCCTCGAAATCCTCATCTTTCATCTTGAGGTATATCTTTCTGCAGAAAGAATAAAACCTCAACTCTCTCCCTTTTATTTTCATAAACTCCTCTTCATATTTCTTTAAATATGTAAGAGGAGTTTCTCCATTTTTCAGGTATTCCGAAGTAACCTGCCCGGCAATCTTCCCGGAAAGAAGTGCGTTGGCAATCCCGGCACCAGAAAGAGAGTCAACCACTCTGGCCGCATCTCCTACAAAGAGAAGATTATCCTTAACCAGTTGACTTTTGCGGTTATAAGCCGGCACCCCACCGGTCATCCATTCTTCTACTGAAAAATTTTTGAACCTCTTCATTACAAAAAAATCTAAAAGCTCCTTAGCCTTTTCCGCCTCAGACGGATTTCCAGAAGCCGGGGTTATGGCTAAGCCCACGTTAGCTAAATTTCTCCCCTTGGGAAAGATCCAGGCATATCCCCCTGGGGCTAACTCTGTGCCTAAATGAAATTCAATACCATCCTCCTCTATGCTGTCACTTTTCAAAAGATATTGATAAGCAGAATCCACCTCATGCAATTTCAGGCTATTATCTAAACCCGCCCATCTGCCCACTAATGACTCAATCCCATCCGCCGCGATAATTACCTTTGCTTGATATTCTAACTCTTTACCATCCTCTTTTACCTTTATTCCACAGATTTTTTCCCGGTTGTGGATTAAACCAACTGCTTGAGTATTGAGTTTCAAACCTGCGCCTGAGGATTGAGCTTTTAGAGCTAATTCTTTATCGAACAATTTGCGATTAAGAACTAATCCAGCATCCGGGTAGGAGAATTTCAATTCTTTACCGGAGGGGCTTTTCAATAAGATTTTATGAATGGGTGAACTTATCCAGGCAGGTTTGACTTCCCCGCAAATTGAAAGCCCTTTCGGGCTGATAGCTTCGGCACAGCATAAAGGTTGACCTGCCTCTTTATGTTTTTCTATTAAAAGTACATTATGCTGATTTTCAGCTAAGATTAAAGCCGCCATCGAGCCAGCTGGACCTGCCCCGACTATTATGCAGTCATATTTATCTTTCATCAGTTATCTCCAGTGCACCTGCAGGGCAGAAGATAACGCAATCGTTGCATAGAACGCAGAGCTCTTCTTTTATCCTCAAACCCTGACTTTCTAGCTCCAATGCTTCAAAAGCACAGACCGCCACACATCCACCACATTCTCCACAAAGCTCTGGTCTTAATTTCAATTTGTCCATTTCTTACCCAAAAAAGGATGCAGTAATTTAATCCCAGCCTTAAAAAAACTCAAGGAATTTTTTGAATTTATTTTTACGCATTGGTTTTTTATACGTAGTGCGGCTCTTTTAGGGTCGCTTTAAAAATGTAGAGACGCATCGCATGCGTCTCTTATCCCCTCTCTTTTCTTCCGTGAAACGGATCCGGAGCAAGCCCCCGTAGGGTAGGAAAGGAGAGGGAAAAGGTGAGGTTTTCTCGGTATGTCAGACATTCCTGTCTGATCTCAAGATGCATTTGCACAAGAAGAACAGGCAAGATGTCTGTTCTACCATTCTTATGTAGCGGAAGGTCGTCAAGGTCTTGAGACTTCAACCTTCCATTTTATAAAGATGGAAACCTGAAGGTTTCCGCTACAAACCGTAACGGCCGCCACTTCTGTACTGGGAACAGATCCGTAGGATCAGACGAAAAATAAATCGCCCGACGCAAAGGTCGGGCGTTACGAGTCAAACCGTAGGGCATGGTTTTAGCCATGCGAAATGACGCAACCCTAAAAGGGTTGCCCTACGAAAAACCTTTTCTTAAAACCCGAAAGTTATTCCGCCTAAAATCGTCGAATAATTAGTCCCTTTAGTATCCAGCTCCTCTTGCTTAGTCATAATATGAGTATATCTGTATTCCGCAAAAATCTCAAAAGGCACTGCCGGGAATTTCAGGGAAACCCCTCCTACTCCATGATAACCCAGTCTATTCTCATCCACTGGTAAAAGGATTTCAATATCTGAATCCAGTGAAGTAGAATAGGTAAGCCAGTGCCAGCCCAGACCTGCTCCAATATAAGGTTTAATCACCGGCATAAGTTCAAATTTATATTTAGCCGTTACGTCCAGAGAAAAATCCCTCACTGTAAAATCAGCCTCCGTATCCCCGAACAAAAACTCCTTTTTCTTCCAGGCCATCTCCGCCGAACCCTCTAAATTGATTACCGGAATAAAACCGAAAACCACGTGCGCGCCCAGCATCGGCATTTCTTTTAAATCCACGGGAAGTGAAGATTCATCCAGCCCTGGATTATCATAGTTCTGAACGAATCCTCCTCTGACCCCAACTCCCACACCGGTGATAGCATAAACTGGAGATGAACAAAGCATCAGGACTCCGAGCAAAATTACTATCTTTTTCATCCCTCCTCCTTTCTTAAAGTTTCATCCTTTTTTTTATTATTATCGGAAATTAAAAGAATAATCCTTAATTATTTTTAAGAATTGTAGAGACGCATCGCATGCGTCTCAACAAATAAAAATCCAGGGAGGGGACCCCGCAAAGGCGGGATTTAGCTATGCTCAACAAGCCCCTCCCTTACTTTAACCCTCTCCTTACAGGAGAGGGAAAGAGCAAGGGCTGTTCTCTCCGCTTGGGTAGGGGTTGTACCCCCGCCTAATAAAAATCTTATCGGGCAGGAGCTCAATTCTGTCCGGGCTTATCGATTACCCTTTGAAATCTTGCCGATAAAAGCCACCATCCTGCCGGCTTTCTCTTTATCCCTTCTATAAGACTGATAAATCTTGCCTCCACAGAAGGTACAATATTTTGACAATAAGATATTCCCTTCTTTAACTCCTGATTTCAAAAATCTATCTTTAACCCAGCCTTTCAAATCCAAATATTTTTCACCTCTTTTTTTCTCAATCCTTCGACCCTGCTCAGGATAGTGAGCTTGTCGAACTATATATTTATCATTTACCAGAACTGCCAGGCTATCGGAAACTTTATAACAACAGCTTCCAATGGAAAGACCGAAAACTAAATTTAACTCTTCAGGTCTTGAATTAAAAATTTGAAAGGCTTCATTTACAAAACTCCCCGCCATACCTGAAAGAGCACCTCTCCATCCGATATGCGCTAAGCCTATCAAACCTTTTTCGTGATCAACTATAAACACCGGCAGACAATCTGCCACCTGAACTACCAAAAAGAGATTTTCTTGGTCTGTTAATAGAGCATCCCCCTCTAATTTTATAATCTTCTCATTTACTTTTTCTTTAATAATTTGAATCTGAGTTTGATGAACCTGCCGGGGTATTACAACTTTAAAATTTTCTACTGAAATATCCGAGACCTTAGAAATCAATCTTGGAATATCTGAAGGATTGAGCTTTGTTCCGTCTTTATGACCTAAGATAAGCCCGGCTTTGAGAGATCCAGATTTTTCTAAATGAGCGAGCTTCAGATAATTTATCCCCTCATTTTCTTCTATCTCTATTTTTTCACTAATTGCTGTTATACTCTTCATCCTTTTTGTCCTTCTTCTAATTCAATCCCCTTAGCTCTTTCCACTTCGATCACTCCTTTAACTCTTCTTATCCTTTTGATCGTCCGGTTTAAGTGTCTTAAATTTTTAACTTCTATGACAAAACTCCCCACTGTAGCCGCCTGTCCTGGTTTTATCTCCGCACCGCGCACGTTGGTGTCTGCATCTGCAATAACCTCGGTTATATCCCTTAACATGTTTTTTCTATCCTCAACTAATATTTCTAACCTCACCATAAAAGATTGATTTTTATCCACATCCCATTCCACCTCCACCTTTCTGTCGCTATCTACCATCATCTGCAGGGCATTAAAGCAGTCAGCCCGGTGAACCGAAACTCCTCTGCCTCTGGTAACGAACCCAACGATTCTCTCACCCGGCACAGGCTGACAGCATTGAGCAAATCTGAACATCAGATTTCCCAAACCCTGAATTTTTATACCGCTCTTTCCTCTGGCTTTCTCCACGAACTTCTGGATAATACCTTCCTTCACTTTTGAAGGAGGCTCCTCCGGTAATATCTCAGATAATACATGTCTTATAGAAAGACTCCCTTTACCCAGGGCGGAGAGAAGTTCCTCCGATGAGGATAAGTTAAACCTCATGGCTAAATCCGTAAGCTCGTGTTCCCCCATCATTTTTTGATGATGTCTCCTGAATTCCTTTTCCAGAAGCTCTTTCCCTAAATTTAAGCTCTCCTCATACTCCTTCAGTTTGAGAAAGTGTCTTATCTTACTCCGGGCTTTAGTAGTCTTAACGATCTTCAGCCAATCAGTTGTCGGAACTTGATGAACGGAGGTAATTATCTCCACCCTATCACCACTCGAAAGGATGGTATTCAAAGGAACCATTTTATCATTCACCTTTGCACCGGTGCAGCGTTGGCCAATATCTGAATGAACTGCAAAGGCAAAATCAAGCGGAGTGGACCCTTTGGGTAACTGCTTCAACTCACCCTTTGGAGTGAAAACGAAAACATCATCCTGGAACAGGTCAATCTTTAAATATTCTAAGAATTCCGAGGGAGTAGAAAGTTCCCTCTGCCACTCTAAAACTTCTCTTAGCCAGATCATCTGTTTGTCCGTTTCATCCAACTCTTTTTTCCCTTCTTTATAGAGCCAGTGAGCGGCAATACCATACTCTGCAGTGCGGTGCATTTGATGAGTCCTTATCTGGATCTCTACCATCCTCCCCCTAGGACCAATCACCGTGGTATGCAGGGATTGATACATATTCCTTTTGGGTGTAGCGATATAGTCCCTGAACCTCTCTGCCACTGGAGTCCACAAACTATGAATTATTCCCAATGCCTGATAGCACTCTCCTACTGTATCAACCATAGCCCGGATAGCAAAAAGGTCGTAGATCTCCTCAAGTGGTTTATTCCGGTCTTTTAATTTATGAGAGATGCTGGATAAATGTTTAGCCCTGCCCGTAATCTCAGATTTTATTCCGGATTTCTCCAGCTCATTTACTAGAGGTTTTACCACCTCCTGGATATATTCTTCCCGTTCTTCTTTCTTCTCATTAATAGCTTTCAGAAGATCTTTATATGCTTCTGGCTCTAAAAATTTAAAAGAAAGGTCTTCTAATTCAGTTTTAACCATTGCCATCCCGAAACGATGAGCTAAAGGGGCATAGACTTCTTTGGTTTCCTGCGCAATCCTCAATTGTTTCTCCCTGGGCAAAGCCTCCAGGGTTCGCATATTGTGTAATCTGTCAGCCAATTTTATGATTATCACCCGGATATCCTTAGCCATAGATAAAAGCATCTTGCGGTAATATTCCGCCTGCTCCTCTTCTGCGCTTTCAAATTTAATCTCACCTATTTTTGTTACTCCATCTACCAGTTTGGCAATCTCATCCCCAAACTCTTTTTCAATCTCTTCCAGCTTAATGTCGGTTTCCTCGATAACATCATGGATCATCCCCGCAGCAATCGTATCTGTATCTAAATGCTGTTCAGCTAAGATAAAGGCGACTTCCAGGCAATGCTGTATATAAGGGTCACCCGATTCCCGGAACTGTCCTTTGTGGGCTTTATCTGAGAACTCATAGGCTTTCCTTAAAAGAGGAATATCCACATTAGCATTAAAGGACTCAATCTTTATTACAAATTCAGCTAAGTTCATCTTTTAACCTTATCTTTCCATATATTTAGACGATTTTTCTTCTACAAGAAGACAAATTTATATTTTGAAAAACGAGCCATATTTTTCTATGTCTCGACCTGGACAACCTAAAATCTGCCAGAGGAAAAGATGAGAATAGATTAGAAACTTTTCCCTATATCCTTTTTTTAGCCCTAAAGTTAAGATTGAAGCTGTCAAATTTAACCCTATATTAATCATAGTCTTAATAAAATGAATAACTCGCAAGATAATGTAACTAAGTTGATTATAATTCTTTTTGAAAAATCTGTAATAACTACGGTAATATTCTATCCTGCCTTTAGATTTAAAACCAAGCAAGCTTTGCCCCTGCTTATGCAAAACTTTAAATTGAGGAAGATGAAATATCTTCCAGCCCTTTTTTTTCATTTGAAAACACCAGTCTGTTTCCTCTAAGAAAAGAAAATAATTTGAATCTAAATCTCCTACTTCTTTAACCGCTTCTGGACGAACAATCATACAGGCACCGATTACTGAATCTACCTCTATCGGAGATTTATACTCCTGATATTTACTGGGATATCTCTTGGGGAAAAGGGTTCTTAAAAGAGATTTATTGAGTAACTCTTGAGTTAAACTGGGGAAATTAGCCATGGAGTTCTGTTTGGTCCCATCTGAATTTAAGAGCTGAACTCCTGCCAATCCTGCATCTTTATTCTGATCCATAAACTCGATCATACCCTTCAAAACACCGGCTAATACTTTCACATCTGGATTCAGGAGAAGAAAATATCTACCTTTTGCCAGAGCTAATCCAAGATTTACCCCTCGAGCAAAACCGACATTTTCAGAATCGACAATAAGCTTAACCTGTGGAAAATCTTTTTTAATCATCTCCACGCTTTGATCCCTTGAATTATTATCGACCACTAAAATCTCAAGCTTAAGATTTCCTCTATTCTCTTCTACTGAATTAAGACATTCTTTTAAAAGAGAAGCAGTATTGAAATTAACTATAATCACCGAAAGGTCCATCGAATTCATTTACTCTATACGCCTTTTTTACGTCTTACATCTCACTTCTTACCTTTTCTTTTTTTCCCTTGAACCATCTTTTTTATTTTCCTATTTGCTACCAGCTACTTGCTCCAAGCTACCTGCTTTTATTCGTTTCCCGTTTTTATATTCTTCATCTCCCAGTATTTAGCATATTTGGAGAAGATATAAAAAGAGTGAATAATGCTCAAAATCAATCCTGGAATACCATCTCTGAACCCTTGTTTTATAACATAAAATTTAAAAAACCCTAAGACGGGTGAAAATAATAGTTTCATTAAAATACCTGCTTTCCCTTTCTTCTCCATCTCGAATGCAGAAAGGGTGGTATAAGTATCCAACTTTTTTAAATTATGACTCAGATTTTCAAAGGGATAATGTTCGATCTTTCCTTTTAATCTACTTGTTTCCCCTTTTATGCTCACACCTTCATGCACCTTTTTTTCTTCTAAAATTGCTTTTTCTTTTCTGAAAAGTCTTAAAACCCAATCTGAATCCCAGGCATGTTCTATCCATCTGCCCAAAAATTTGGAGCGTCTCCTTATCCAGTATCCATCGATTTCAGGAAAAATATCTATCTTCCTTCTAATCTCCTGAGCTAATTCCGGTGTAACCACTTCATCTGCATCAATATTTAAAACCCATTCAGAAGAAACCAGTTTGCAGGCAAACTTTCTCTGTCTTGCAAACCCCGGCCATTTCTGAATAAAAATCTTCTCAGTGTACTCTCTGGCAATGGATACGGTTTTGTCTTTGCTTTCCGAATCGACCACCACGATCTCATCTGCAAATTTAAGGCTTTCCAGACATCGTTGGATATTTTTCTCTTCATTATAGGTGATAACTACTGCAGAGATTTTAGCCATAATTATAAAATCCTTTTAAAAATATTTGAGATAGAACTCTTCGGCCTTGCGAGCAAAACCATCCAAGGAAAACTCGTTTTCCACCAAAACCCTTGACGCCTTCCCAAAACTTCCCCTTTGACTTTTATCATTAAGCAATTCTAAAATCGCCTGTGCCATATTCTGACTATTTTTTGGTTTAACAATCAATCCATTTATTCCGTCCTTTACGACTTCAGGTATCCCATTAATATCAGTCCCCACCACTGGTTTACCCGATGCCATATATTCTAAAGCCACCCGGCAAACAGTTTCCGAGCCAATTGAGGCAACCACTCCAATATCCAGAAGGGAGATTATTTTCCTTGGGTCTTCAACCTTACCTGTGAAAATAAATTTGTCTGAAATCCCCATATTATGAACCAATTCTTTCAAGCGGTAAGATTTCACCTGAGCATCTTCTCCTGCGATCAAGAATTTAACCGGTTGATAACTCTTCAACACTTCTCCAGCCGCTTGAATAAAATATCTATGCCCTTTTACCGGGGAAAGCCTGCCTAAAATCCCGACCACAAGTTCATCGTTAGAGATGCCTAAGGATTTTTTAAGCTCTGAATCTTTCCCCATCGGAACAAAGTAATCCGGATCAATTCCCAGGGGAATATTTATTAATCTATTCTCGTCCAGACTAAAATTTTCCGAATAGCTTCTATATAATACTTCTGCAGTCGTAATTACCCCATCCGTCCATCTTTCATTCAGCCATCGATTAAAAAGATTATCTTTAGGCATCCTGTGATCCCCTCGGGTGCGGATCAGAATATATTTTTTTTTGCACAACTTTTTGAGCAAGCCAGCATATAGATGCCCTTCTCCCTGGTGAGCATTAACCAGATCAATATTTTTTTGCTCTATAAGATCCTTTAACCTTTTGAGGTTATAAAAAAACCTGCCCGGATTTTGATAAGAAAGATACAGGTCTGGAAAAACTTCCAGCCCCATCTTCTCTGCGACCTGTAGAGGTGGAGAATCTCTATCTCCAGCTAAGATCACCTGATGACCTCTTTTTTTTAAACCAGAAGAAAGAGCCACCGCATAATGCGCACAGGCATTATACCATCTGACATTAACCAATTGTAATATGTTCAGAGTTTTTTTCATTCTTTCTCTTTTATGTAGCAGAAGGCCGTCAAGGTCTTGAGACTTTAGCCTTCCATTTTTTTCTCTTTTTACTTTCTTCTGACGTTTTGTTTTTCCCCCTCTCCTTTAGGAGAGGGTCAGGGTGAGGTATTCTTAGACGTTATATTTTTTTCATCAATCACAATTTTTGTTTCGTCGGGCGTAAAGCCCGACGCTACATCTTTGATCCATCATCCGCTATCCGTCATATCTTTTTTTCTTCTTCCTTCTTCCATTTTTTATTTTCTTTTCTCCGTTATTCGTCATTCGATATTCGTCATCTGGTATTGTATTTAAATTGCATCTCATAAAGCTTCTTATATAACCCCTTTTCTTCAATTAGTTCCTTATGTTTTCCTGTCTGAACTATCCTTCCTTCATCTATAACCACAATTTTATCTGCATTTTGAATAGTGGAAAGGCGATGGGCAATCACAAAAGTTGTGCGGTTCTTCATCAGACGATCGATTGCCTCCTGCACTAAAAGCTCAGATTCCGAATCTAAGGCAGAAGTGGCTTCGTCAAAGATTAAAATAGAAGGATTCTTATATAAAGCCCGGGCAATGGCTATTCTCTGCCTTTCTCCTCCAGAAAGCTTAACCCCCCTATCCCCTATTATGGTCTGGTATCTCTCCGGAATATTCTGAATGAAATCATAAGCATTAGCCATTTTAACTGCTTCCTCTACTTTCTCCAGTTCAGCTTTTTCATCGCCGTAGGCGATATTATTCCAGATGGTATCATTAAAAAGTATGGTCTCCTGAGTAACTATCCCCATCAGGTTACGCAGAGAATTCAAATCTATATCTCTTAAATCTATTCCATCAACTTCTATAACACCTTCAGTCGGGTCATAGAAACGAGGAAGTAAATCTACTAAAGTCGATTTACCTGCACCAGAAGGACCCACCAGTGCAACTATTTCTCCGGCTTTCACCTCCAGATCGATTTTATCTAAAGCAATCTTCTTGCTGTCATATCTGAATGAAACCTTTTTAAATCTAACTCCTTCGTTTAAGCCTTCGAGCTTTTTACCATCAACCGGGCTTTTTATTTTTGGCTGGGTATCCAGAACCTCAAAAATCCTTGTGGCGGCCGCTAATCCCTGCTGGATATCAATGTTCACATGGCTCAATATTTTCAAAGGCTGCATTAAAGAAAACATCGCTATTAGAAAGAGAAAGAACCGGTCCGGAGTAAGCCCTCCACCAGCTAAGATACTTCTTCCCCCGAACCAGAGGATCAAAACCCCGGCTACGACTCCTAAAAGCTCTGTCAAGGGTGGAGCTAAAAAGCCGATTCTAGTCAAACGCACCATAGCTTTGAAATAATCCCGGGTATAATTATAAAACTTTTTCAGCTCAAATCCCTCCATAGCAAAAGCCTTGACCACTTTAATCCCGGAGACGGTCTCCTGCAAAATCGAGGTTATGTTTCCCATCTTCTGCTGGGATAAAACGCTTCGGGAGCGCAGTTTCTTTCCTATCTGAGTGATTATAAGGATACTGGGCGGAAAAAGAAGCAGGGCAATTAAAGTCAATTTCCAGCTTGCCCAGATTACCAGGAAAAGATAGACTATCACTAAAAAGAGTTGATGTAACCCTCCGGTGAATCCAGAAGAAACCGCGGATTTAACTAAGTTAACATCATTAGTTACTCTGGAGATTAACACCCCGGTCTTCTTTCCATGAAAATATTCTAAAGGTAGAAGGTGATAATGAGAATAGAGTTTATCCCTCAGGTCTTTCACCACTCCTTCCTGGATAATTATCATTAAATAGGTCTCTAAATACCAGAAAATATTCTTTAAGAGAAATACAATTAAGATGAAGACACATAACCGCTTAAGGCTGTCGAATTTATCTTTTCCTTTAAGCCAGGAATCAAATTTTTCTTTAACTTTTCCAGGAACTAAAACCACCAGACTTTCTTCTTTCTGGGAACTTTTTGTCTCCAAGTTTGCTACTGAATCTGAAGGAGCTGAACTTTTCTCATAGAAGATCATCTTGGTAAATGGAACGATCATAGTAAGAGAAAAGCCACTCATCCCGGCAAAGAGAATCATAAACAGGATAGCACCTATAAGAGGTTTCAGGTGTGGTTTTAAGAACCCTAATAGCCTTAAATAAAGTTTCACTTTAAGTCTTCCTTAATCATATTGTAGGGGCAAGGTCTCCTTGCCCTTGTATGGGGGGCGAGGTAACCTTGCCCCTACATTTATCATTTCTCATCTGTCATTTTATATTGCCTTTATTTTATTTCGTTTAATCCCGGATAATTCCTCGATCATCTTTTCCGCTTCTTCTAAAATCTCACTTAATCCGACCTTTCCATCCTTCGGAGATATTATCCTATTCCCTTTCCCTTTTGGACCAAACTTCTGCGGGTCCGAATGGATGAAAATAGCTAAGGTTGGCGTCCCTACTGCTGTTGAAAGGTGCATTATCCCCGAATCAGAGGATATAAAAAGATTGCATCTCTTCAAAAGTGCAGAAAGTTTAGGCAGTGGAAGAATCTCCTTTAAAACCTCGGCATTGTTCATATTCTTTATCCAGTTTTTCTCCTGTGGTCCCCAGGTATAAATCACTTTTACGTTTTCCCTTTTCAGCCTGTTTCCCAATGCGATAAAATTCTCCAATCCCCATTTTTTCTTTCCTGTTCCACCTAAATTAATACCTACTAAGAAATCTTCGGAATTTATACCCATCTTTTCTAAATAATCTTCGATATATTTCTCCTCTTCTCTTTTAACTTCTAAAAAGGGTAATTCTTCTGATCTTTCAGGGACTAAAAATCTCAGAAGATCAAGGTGCATTTCCGTAGCATGCCGGGTATAATCAGCCGGTGGCACTTCTATATTCAGAAAAAGGTCGCTCCTATCCCTTTTATGCCCGATCCGGTATTTCGCTCCGGAAAGGTAAATCCACATCCCGTGACCAAAGGAGAGAGTATTTTCGTCCGAGCAGTCAAAAGCTAAATCGAACCTTTTCTTCCTGAGTCTAACGATATTTAAGAGAAAAGCTAAAGGGTTTCGAATATATCTTTTTTTCTCCAGGACCAGAAGTTCATCCGCTAATTTAGAGCCGGAAAAAAGCTCGGCTGAAACTTCACTGGCTAAAAAAGAGATTTTGGCTTGAGGAAAATTCTTTCTTAAGGCTATAAGCAGGGGTGTGACCAGGATCGGATTACCAATTCGATCGTCCTGTCTGATCACTAATATCTTTTTGATAGAGGAGAGGTCGACTCTATCAAAAATTGGTCTATTTTTAAGGAATAATCTTAAAATTTCAATTAAAAACAATTTCCCTTTTTTCTCAAGCTCTTTTCTCATCTTTCTCTTTACAAAAATATTCTCATTCAAATCTTTTTTCACAACAGCTTACTTGACAAATTAAAATTATTCTAATATCCCAAATATCAAAAGTCAACATCTTTTGAGAATATAACCTCGGGCATTATCTACCCGACTATAACGAAATCAGCCTGTGATTGCGAGTCCCCTACGGGAGCGAAGCAATCCGTTTACACCATCTCCAAAAACCGTAACGCCCGATCCTCCTTAGACGGATGTCGGGCGAAAACGTGGGGGCAGGGCAACTGCCCTGCTCCCGCAATTGTAGAGACGCATCGCATGCGTCTCACTATCCTACTATCATTACTCTACTTTGTTTTTTTTAACACTGACCGGTTTAATTTTTATATTTTCCTTGAAAACTTTAGCCAACCTCTTTATCCCTTCCACTATCATCTCTTCGGACATTGTACAGAAGTTTAATCTTAAGGTATTGTCCCGATCTTCTCTAGCAAAAAAGGATTTACCCGGAACATAAGCAACCTTCTCTTGAATTGCTTTATCTAAAAGCTCTGTTGCAGATGCGCCTTCAGGTAATTCCACCCAGAGAAAAAGCCCACCTTCGGGCTTGGTCCAGGTAACCTTTTCCGGGAAATATTCCTCCAGTGCCTTCAGCATAACCTGCATCCTTTTGGCATAAGCTTCTTTTATCCTCTCTATATGGCTATCCAGATGACCGTCTTTCAGATATTCATTGATAACATACTGGGAGAAGGTGTTGGTATGCAGGTCTGTACCTTGCTTCATCCTCTCGAATACACCCATCACCTCAGTTGAGGCAGAGATCCATCCTATCCTTGTTCCTGGAATGATTATCTTGGAAAAAGTTCCTAACTGGATTACCAGATCACCACCTAAGCTTTTAAGAGAAGGGACATCTTTCCCTCTATACCTCAATTCACCATAAGGATTATCATCAATTATCGGGATATAATATTCCTGCGCTAATTTCACTAAAAGTTTTCTTCTCTCAAAGCTCATAGTGATACCAGAGGGATTCTGAAAGTTTGGAACTGCATAGATAAAACGGGGTTTGCTTTTTTTTATAGCATCTTCCACCTGGTCGATAATCATCCCGTCTCTATCCATATCCACAGTTACATAATGAGGATGATAAGCATTAAAAGCCTGCAATGCGCCTAAATAGGTAGGGTCTTCTACAATAACAAAACTTCCAGGGTCGAGGAAAACCTTACCCACCAGATCCAGCCCCTGCTGTGAACCACAAGTTATTAGAATATTTTCAGCAGTAAGTTTTGTTCCTTCTTGGGAGAGCCTGTCTGCCAGGAATTTGCGCAGGGGTGGATAACCCATAGTTACGCTATATTGTAGAGCGTTCCCCCCGTTTTTATCCAGAACTTTAATACAGGCCGCCTTAATTTCTTCAATCGGAAAAAGCTCAGGTGCAGGTAGACCCCCAGCAAACGATATTATTTCAGGTCTCTCGGTTATTTTAAGAATTTCCCTGATAGCTGAGCTTTTCATCTTCCAGGCTCTATCAGATAAGATCCAGTTTAAAGTCACAATACCTCCTTAGTATATATATTATTTACTACTTTTACTACCATCACGAATAAATATTTTATAAAAAAAATGGATTAAGTCAAGTAAATTTAAAGTAATCTCTAAAAAAACATTATTTCCAAAATATCATTGGAGTGTAAAGCTTCAGCTTTACCCCAACTATTAAAATAATTTACTCTGGCAAACCTGTCCGGGAAGCGGATCCATAGGAGAGGTTAGCACTCCAAAAGTTTAGAGACACATTGCCATGTGTCTCTATTCCCTCTCCTTGTAAGGAGAGGTATAGGGAGAGGTTTCCAGTAAGGTGTTGGTCTCCATCTCAAAAAAAGTAAACCCGCCTTGACCTCAAGTCCGGGAAGCGGATCCATAGGAGCGGGATTTTTATCCAATACCCAAACACGAAAGGGGACAAGCCCCTCCCCTACGAAATGCTAATCTTCAGCCTTATGACAATATCCGCAGAATCCTTTTGTCTTTGAGTGGTACTCATAGCAGAAATACCCTTCATCCTCATGCCAGGGTCCTTTTTCTAAATTGGAAGCAAAACCAGAAGGATGAATATTATGGTCATTCCCTATGCCCGGATTTTTATCCTGGTGACACCAGGTGCAAATCGGATCAGCATTTTCGTGACAGGAGGCGCATAACTCTATATCTCTTTTAGCAAATTCTCCATGTTTTGTCCCTACCCAATCCGGGATAGAATGATTTAAAGGTTTTGCACCTTCCTGAGAATGACAGTTATTGCAGAAATCTCTGGTAAGATGGCAGGCTAAACAATCTTTCTCTTTGGATCTGGCATCCAGCCCATGAGTATAATTATAATTCAAAGGATGGGTAGTCTGGAAAAGATTATCTCCTTGATGGCATTTCTGACATAAATCCTGATTCTGGTGGCATTGAATACACTTTTCTGCCTTAGTTGAAGATTGATACTGATGAGAATGCTTCCAGTCTTCTGGATGATATTTTCTCAATTTCATTTTAGCATGGCAGAGCTCACAATAGTTAGGTACTTTGATTCCTTCGTGACATTCATAGCATTTACCCATATCCGGCATATTTCCAGAAGTCAGTTTATCCTTTATTATAACTTCTCCGTGACAGAAAGAACATTCCGTTTTTCTCTCTAAATGTTTTTTATGAGAGAAGACGAAATCCCTTTTAGGATTAATCAGAGCCTGTGGATTATCTTTATTTATATGACAAACCGAACATTCATTCGGCAAGGTCTCACCATCATGACATTGAGTGCAGATATCCATAGATGGCAGGTTCTTATCTTCTGATTTATCGCTTTCCTCCATCTTAATATGGCAGTTAATGCAGGGTTGATCCGAATGTTTCCTATGCGAGTAAATAATATCGCTTTTGGGAATATCTAAAGTAGCAAAAAGAACTGAGATCAACACCAGACTGAACAGGATAATTAAAATTGTTCCACTTACAGTTCTACTTGAAAATCTCATCTATTCCCTTTCTTCGTGTTCTTAGCCACATCAGTGGCGTTCGTAGGACGGGCACCCTTGCCCGTCATTTTTCTTTTTTTTCTGTCAGGTCCCAGACCCGACAGGATTTTTTCTTCGCATTTCAAAGTTCTCATCCTATTCTAAAATGAAACTCCGAATCTATAACTTGCTTTCCCCTGTAATCTCAGATCATAATTTTTGATTTTATTTCTGACATTCTGCACCTCCAGTGCCAGCTGGAAATTTCTTAAAGGCTCCCATTCCACCCTGGAGGAGATGGCAAAAGTTTCATCCTTACTTTCCTGTTCCTCCTCGATTTTATACTTGCCATAATCCGCACTAACTGAGAAGACGAAATTTTTATTGAAAGTATAAATGATTTTACCATAAACTCCATTGCTTTCTCCACCATACCCTCTTCTGAAATTAAGCCCTAAAGCGATAAAGGAATATTCAATCCCGAACCTTACCCGGCTGGAGTTAACTTTCTTATATTTGGTGAAGTCATACTCAGAAATGAATCTAAAATTTTTGATAGGCTGATATGTTCCTGTGAATCTATAAAGAGAATAAGGCTCCTGTTTGAACACGCTAAAGATTGAGTTAGAATAAATGCTTGGTCGCCTGTATTGATACTCTAAAGAAATATAAAGTTTACCAAATAGTTCTGAGCCTGTTCCTCTTAGGGTAAAGTTTTGAGCCTTCTTATAAATTAAGTTATAATAAAACTGGCTAAAGAAATCAAATTTCTTATGATAATGAGAAGCGCTCAACCCGATGAGATGTTCCTCTATCCATCTATCCCGCTCTTTTTGAACATAACTTATAGCTAATCTGGTATCTTTCAAATAAGTAGTAGCTAATTCCCCACCGAAAATATGGCTTTTCTCCCAGGTATCTATATCGGTAGATCTTTTTTTAGGAAGCTGAAACCCAACATAACCAGTAAGCTGCAGTTTCTGTTCTGGCTTGAAATCAAATCTCAAACCATCCATAGTCCCGTTTCCCACCCCCACATAAAGGTACTGCCTGCCCAGTCTCAAGTCCAGAATCTTTTTGATATCCTTCCAATCCAGATAGACATTATAGACTTTGGTAGAGGGGTCAGTTGAATTCTTGTGCAGAAAATCAGTGGTGGAGCGAAAATAGGTATGAAACGAAATAGTTTTTGTTCCTATCTGGCTCAAGTCAAATCTAAAACTCTGATAAGCTCGAAAATATGAAGTTTTCCCTTCAGTATAAAGGTCCCGGGTTTGATAGGAGTTGAAATAAGTAGAGACACTGCTTTTGAGTTCAATGGCTGAACTGGATTTGAAAAGTAACAAGCTTAGTAAAGATATAGTGATTAGCTTCCTAATCATATTCGACTTATTCTTATTGGTTAATCATCTTCATGAATTGTACCCTGGTGAGGTTCATCAAAAGGTGCACCTATAATTCTTCCCGTTTCTGGATTATGACATCTCCGGTCACAAAAATCGGTCGTCTCACCATCTGGTTTCACCAGCATATGAGAGTGCCAGTTTATGACTTTGTTATTTTTTATCGCTGTTACTCTAACTGTATCACTTGAATCTGGATCTCGCCAGACATTCATAGTAGCATCATGACAGGCAACACAAACCACATCCAGATGTGGAGCGAATGTATAACCAAATTTGTTAAAAGAAACTGAATGACATTTTTTACAGGTAATTGGCGTTAAAGAATGAATCCTATCGTGACAATAAGTGCAGCTATATTCCTTCATCACCCCTTCATTTACTATTCTTTCATAGGCAGAATCTAATGAAGGAATGCCTGTATGTACCACAATATCTCCTTTAATCAGTCTCCTCTCTTCATACTTGGGATATTTTTCAACCCCCTGGCTGACCAAAGAATCAAAGTCTGTCAAGCCATCTGGATGATAATATCCAGTTTTGTTATAATCTGTATAAAACCCGGTATGGCAGACTCGACATAAATCGTCTGAACTTTCCAGATCATCTCCAGTAGCAAAATTGTGAGCTTCGAGATTACTGGTCCAGATAATTGCCCAGTTTGTCATCATATCCGCCTGTTCAAGCCGTTCGCCTCTTAGCAAATAACCCCAGATGTCCCATACATCATCTTCACCACCAATTCCATAAACGGTTCTAATCCTCACCGCTTTGAAATGACAGGTAGAACAGGTTAAATGACATTTGCCACATTTAGCTTTATCATAGTCTTTGCCCACTTCAATATTACCATAAGCTTTGACAGGATCCATACGAGAATTTTTAATATCCTCAATCAGGTAATGTTGACTTGAGAAAAATCCTGCCTGACCAGTATGGCAATTAACGCAGGTGGTAGAAGCTCTGGTGGTATAATTTATGGTCTGGATAGTATCTTCAGCACTAAAATTGATCCAGCCACCATAAGTTTTTGGCACCTGTGTATGTCCTTTGACTATATCTGTATGGCAATCCAGACATCGATTAGCCCGGTGAAGGGAGCGCGCGAATTTCTCCCGGTTCACGTAAAGGGGAACTATCTCAGTGCCTAAATCTGTGGTAATGACCCTTTTTAAAGCAGAATCCCCATGACATGGATATGCAAAACAGATCTCATTGGCAGGGTTATAGTATGGTATATCAGTAGGCTGGGAACGGGTAAGCCGAGATTTGTTTTTTGAACATCCCGTGACCCCTAAGATAATCAGGCCTACCATCCCTAAAGTAACTAACTTCCTCCTCAATTAGTTTTCCCTTTCCCCAATAAACCCTCTTTAAAACAATCTTAACTCAATAACTTGCAATAGAATAGCAAACAATACTTAAACTGTCAAGTAAAATTATAATATCAGATGGATTTTTCTTACAACCGCTTTTGAAATTTAACTTGACAAAAATAATCTTACATTGTATAATAAAATGAAGCCTTTGTATTAACCTGAAAATTTATTGTTATAATTCTTAATCTGATCTTTCAAAATTTTTTTGAGAAAAAACAATGAACAGGAGGTTCCTATGAAAGGAGTGAGGTTGATTTTCTTTTTTGTTTTAATTTCCTGGTTAATCTTTTCATTCTCTTCAACTTATGCCCAACAACATCCGAATGACCCAGGTGGTCCGGATTCGGTTTTTTTCACTCCAAATGACCCAGCTGAGTTTTATTATCCTCTCCCTAGCGGACCCGGCCTGGGATTTGTCCATATCTTTTTTACCAATGATGACTCAGTGTCCGGGATTTCAGCTCCTTTTATCTTCTCCGGACCTGTGATTTATGATTCGGTCTCTTTTAGAGATAGTCGGATCCAATATCTGTTATATAAGACCGTAAATGAGGACCTGATTGGCCAGAAAAAGATTTTACTCGGTGCCATCCCGGTAGAGGAGGACATACTCGGTCCGGGAAGAGGCTATTTAGCAACTTTATGTTTTTCAATAACTGGATATACAGACACAGTTAGAATCGACACCGTATTTTTCCCGCCAACTAACCATCTTACCTTCGTGACCATGGAGCCTAAAGGATATACACCGATTTTTACTAAAGGGGTCTTCCCGGTAGTCCCTTTCTGGCCAGGAGATTCCAATCACGATATGATTGTGAATGTAACTGATGTGATCCATTTAATTAACTTTCTGTTTAAAGGTGGACCTCCCCCTTATCCAATAGTAGCTGGTGATGTTAATGCTGATTGCACTGTAAATGTCACTGATGTGATCTATTTAATAAATTACCTTTTCAAAGGCGGTCCTGCACCCAAGGCGGGTTGTATCTGGTAAAAGGATTTTAATGGAAAATAAGAAGGCGTCCCGCCTTTGGCGGGACGCCTTCTTTGTTTTTGGAGAAAATGTAGGGGCGTATTGCAACAAAGATTTCTATTTATGTAGGAAAACGTCGGGCAAAAAAACCCGACGCTACAATTATCTCCTGAGTGCTTGCCAGGTCTCCTAACCTGGCAAGTCAGACACTATCGTCGGGTCAGGGGACCCGACGACCACATGAGACGCTACAATTTTCTCCCTTGAGCCTTTGATCTTTCTTACCTGTCTACTGTATGCTGTCTACTGTCTACTTTTATTTATGATACTTCCTCCCCTCAATAATCGAAAAAGCCCTATAAACCTGTTCCAGCAGAATCAGTCTGACCAGTTGATGAGGAAAGGTCATCTTAGATAGTGAAAGTTTGAAATCTGCGGAATTTACAACCTCTGGAGATAATCCCAAAGTTCCTCCAGTTATGAAAATAAAATCATTATACCCTTGATTCATTTTCTCTTTAAAAAGCCCGGCCATCTCTTCTGTGGAAAACATCTTTCCTTTTTGATCTAAAACTAAGGAAAAACTTTTTTTATCCAGACATTTCAAAATCCTTATCCCTTCTCTTTCTAAAACTACCTTTAAAGAAGAGTGCTGAGTTATCTTTTCATCTTTAATATCTATGAATCCTAATTCTACAAACTTACAAAGCATTTTCTCATAATGTTTTAATCCTTCAGCAATCCATGGCTCTTTAGTTTTCCCAACAAATATGAATTTCAATTTAACCAAATTAATACCTTGAGACAAAGGGCTTGATAAATCAAGCTCCTACATAAGAAATGTAGGGGTTCGATTTATCGAACCCAAAGATCTTTATTGTCCCTTTATCCCTTGAACCCTAAATCTTTCGTTCATTCGGGAATTGGAATTCCCGAATGTATCAATAGAAGTGCGGGGAATCCAATTCCCGCACTAACCACAGAATCTGTATTACTATAAATTCATCGAGTCTATGGATTCTTCCCTCTTCGCCTTAAGCTCCTTGCTACATGTTACATGCTACCAGCTTTTTCCCCTTGACTCATTGAATTTTTTCACTCTTCTTTGCTTAAAATCTCATTTAACTGAGTAGCTTTAACGTGATTCTGCAAAGTAATCTCTACGTTTTTTATTCCTTCAACCTCTTTAGCTTTCTTCTTAATCTCCTTGCCGATAAAAAGGGCAAATACATCCGGACAAAAAGGAACGGTAAGATGAAACAAAATTCTTGCAGTATCACCCTCGACTTTGACTTCATCTATAAGCTTTCTTTCGATGATCGAATGCCCGAACTCCGGATCTTTGACTTCTTTCAGCTTCTCTAAAATTTCCTCCTCTTTGGTCATTTCTTTTCCTCCTCATCACAAAAGGGTAAACCAGAACCCTTTAAGGTAACGTCCTCCCCTTCTAATTTTTTCTTTATCTGCTCAGCAAAATACTTTAGTTGATTCTTTATCTGTAAAGCTGCAGCGGGATTGATTATTACAGACATCGGTCCCAATCCTGAAACTTCTAATTCTATTTTTGCTTTAGTCTTTTTCTTCTCCATGCCTTCTAAATCGAATCTACCACCCCACTGTACGTATTCGCCCTTAGCTATCCAGTAGAACATCTCCTCTTCTATCATTGCCATACAATCCGGCTTTAAAACCGGAGTTCGAGTAGTTATAGACATAGGAGGTTTAACCTTCCAGACGTAAGAATCATCAGAGTTTTCTATTACACCTACAAATCTCAGACAGGAACCGATATTCTTAAAATCTGAGATAAATTTCCAGACAGAAACTACTGGAAGATTAAAACAAATCTCTACTGATGCTTCAGGCATAACTTAGTTCCTTTAAGCCCCTGGGAAATTTAGTCAGCATCTCAATCCCTACCTCTTTTACTAAAATTGTATCCTCAACTCTAGCTCCGCCTATATGGGGGACCGATAAAACAGAATGACCTACCGCTAAAGTCATATTAGAGCAGACCTCCTCCATTATGTCTTCAGCAAAAATTGTGGGAAAAGGAAGCTCCTCGAAATTCAGCCCTAAGCCATGAACAAATCCCCTGATATAATATTCTCCAAACCCGGCTTTGTTTGCAATCTGATAAGATTTCTCCTCTAATTCAAACAGTTTTACCCCTGGCTTTATCGACTCCATAACCGCTAATTCCATCTGAGAGTAAATCGAATGAAGTTGCTTCTGTTTATCTGTGGCTTTGCCTAAAACGAAAGTCCTGCAGATATCTCCACAATATCCTTTGTAAACCGGACCTAAATCTATCAGGACAAAATCTCCTCTCTCTATCTTTTTCTCTGTAGCGGTGCCGTGTATCCACAAAGAACGGTAACCGGAGTTTACAAATATCGGAAAAGCAATTCTATCTGCTCCTGCTTTTCTCATCTGAAACTCCACTTCAAAGGCAATCTCAATCTCCTTTATCCCTTCACGGATCATTTTCATTGCCAGCTCCATCCCGGAATCTGCTATCTGGCAGGCTTTTTTGATACGCTCGATCTCAGTTTCATTTTTCCTTTTTCTAAGTTCTCCTAAAACAGGCTTAGCATCTAAAACCTCAACCTGAGGATTTGCCATCTTGAACCTTTCCAAAAGAAAAGCCGGTGTAGCAAACTCCATCTCCACCCCTACTTTAGGATGTTCAATCCCCAGAGAGTTGAGATATTCGATAATCCCCAGCATCATCTCATGTAACGCTCGGTAGGTTTTGATATTTCGTATCCAGTTGGATTTCTTAACTTCCTCGACTTCAGAGGCAAAGACCATAAGGGTTGGCTCCCCTGATTTGGGAATTAAAATCCGGGGAGGTTTTCTTAAATCCCCAGTGAAATAAAAGAAATTCTCCGGGCTTAAAATCAAAAGGACATCCAGGCCAATTTTTTGCATAAGCTCCTGGGCTTTCCTCACTCTTTCTTTATAAAGTTCCATCTTTCCTCCTGTATAAACAAACTGACCGGGAATCAATCTGCAATTACTTTGACATAGACCCTTCTGCTTCTTGGTCCATCAAACTCGCAGAAATAGATCCCCTGCCAGGTTCCTAAGATTAATCTTTTCTCCTCGAAAAAAATATTTTGTGAAAAACCAACCAGGCTTGCTTTTACGTGAGCAGCCGCATTCCCTTCGATATGTGAATAATTATCCTCAAATGGTATGACTTTATTCAGTTCCTTGATTATATCTTTTCTCACACTCGGGTCTGCATTCTCATTTATAGTTATCCCCGCGGTGGTATGAGGAACATACACACAACATAAACCTGATTTTATCCCACTTTTTGAAACCACATCCTGCACTAAATCAGTTACATCAACCAACTCCACCCGGGATGAGGTTCTCACGCTCAATTCTTTAATCATAAAAACAACGCCTCCACAAAATCTTTAGGATCAAATCCCTCTAAGTCATCTATCTTTTCTCCAACACCAATATATCTGACCGGTATTTTAAGTTCGTTCGCAATAGCAATCACTATCCCCCCTTTAGCAGTTCCATCTAATTTTGCCAGAATAATTCCAGTAAGACCTATAGCCTGGTCAAACATCTTAGCCTGAGAGATACCATTCTGTCCGGTAGTGGCATCTAATACCAGAAAAACTTCTTGAGGAGCACCTTCTAAACTTTTACCCATTACCCTTTTCATCTTCTTCAACTCTTCCATCAGATTATATTTTGTGTGAAGTCTCCCGGCTGTATCTACTATAACAACCTCTGTGTTTCTGGATAAAGCCGCCTTAACTGCATCAAAAGCCACTGAAGCTGGGTCCTGGTCAGGCTGGCTTTTTATAATTTCCACCCCTGCCCTTTGAGCCCAGATAGAAAGTTGTTCTAAGGCACCTGCCCTGAAAGTATCACAAGCCACAACTAAAACTTTTTCCCCCAGATCCGAATATTTCTTTGCCAGTTTGGCAATAGAAGTAGTCTTACCAGTCCCATTCACCCCTACTATCATAATTATCAAAGGCTTAGCGTCTGGAGATGAAGTATTAGTTGAAATAATGGAATCCTCCAAAATTACAAGAATTTCTTCTTTTATCAGCTCTATAATCTTTTGAGGGTCCTCAATTTTTTCTTCCATTACTCTGTTTTTTAAATCCTGAATAATCTTTTCAGTAGCTTTAACTCCAACATCTCCCTTTAACAGAATCTCTTCAAGTTGATCTAAAAGCTCCTGGTCTATTTTCTTTGAGAGCCCAACTGCTTCGGTTATCTTTTCTAATAAGCTCTTTTTGGTTTTACTTAAGCCCTGTTTTAATTTTTCGATTGAAGATTTAAAGGACATTTTATTTAACCTTAACCTATGTTATTCCCCCTTCTTACCATCCGCCTGAGATGGACCGACCTGGTTCGAATAAATCCATTCTGGACAAGTAAGACTCCCTCTCCTTTTTTCCGTGAAACGGATCCGTAGGAAAGTAGAGGGTTAGGGAGAGGTTTCCACCGGTTCAGTAGACCCCCGACGCCCACACTGAATATTCCTGTCATTGCGAGGAGTCTTCCCGCATTCTGCGGGAGACGACGAAGCAATCCCTCTAATTTAGCATACACAGATTGATTCGCCCGTAGGGCTCGCCATGACTAATAATTTTATCTCTCAAACTTTTTCTGCTACCACCTTTTCTGGATTAAGTTTCACCGATACTATCTTTGACACACCTAATTTTTCCATAGTAACCCCGTAAAGCACATCTGCTGATTCCATAGTCATTTTATTATGGGTTATGATAATGAACTGAGTTTTTTGACTGAAACTCTTTATCAATTTTATAAATCGAGCTAAATTAGCATCATCCAGGGGAGCATCCACCTCATCCAGGATACAGAAAGGGCTGGGTTTCACTAAATAAAGTGCAAAAAGTAAAGATAAAGCGGTTAAAGCCTTCTCTCCTCCGGAGAGCTGATTGATATTTATTAGTTTTTTACCCAGAGGACGGGCTGAGATCTCTATTGGCGATTCCAGGGGGTCCATACCCTCTACCAGGTTTAATTCTGTCTCTCCTCCCTCAAATAGCTGTTCAAATACCTTCTGGAAATTTGTTTTCACTTTCTGGAAAGTTTCCAAAAAAAGCTCCACTGCAGTTTGATTAATCTTATCGATGGTTGAAACTAAATTATCTTTAGCCTCGATTAAATCCTGCATCTGCTTTTGCAGAAAATCCAACCGTTCTTTCTGCTGTTGATACTCCTCTGAAGCTAAAAGATTGACCGCTCCTAAAAGTTTTAGCTTCTCTTTTAACTCAGAGATTTTCTGGGGATAACTTTCTATCTCCTTTTTTTCTTCTTCTCTCAGATCTTCAATTTTCTCTAAGTCCTTTTCTTGCTCTTCCCATATCTTCTTTTGCAGGTTATCTCGATTAGTAAAGACCTCTAATTTCTCCATCTCTAATTTATGCCAGCTTTCCTGCAGTTCCTCTTTTCTTTTTCTTTGAGCTTTGAGCTCCTCCTCTAAAGAAAGTAGCTCTGGCTGAATTTGCTCTAATTCCTGTTTACAACTGTCTTCCAGTTCCTCCTTTTCTTCTTTTTCCTTCCCTTTTTTCTCTAATAATCTCTGGTGTTCAGATATCTTGTTACCAAGCTCTTCAATCCCTGAAATTAAAGCATCGAGCTCCTTTTGCTTCAATTCCTCGCTTGACTTCAGATCAGATAATAGCTCTTTGAGCCTTTCTTTTTCATTTCTCAACTGCTCTTCTTTGCCCTGAAGGCTAACCAGTTCGATCCTCAGCTCGTTCAAGTTTGAATAGACATTTTCCCTTTCTCTTTCAGTTTTCTCTAACCCTTCAGCTAGTTCTTTATATTCCTGCTCTACTACTTTTTTCTTCTCTTGTAAGTCTTCTAAGTTTATAACCTCTTCCTTCTCTTTAAAAAGCATAATGGTCTGATTCAACTCTTCTTTTTTTTGGTTCAAAATCTTTTGTCTCTGAACCAATCCTTTTCTGTTCTCCTCCTGCCGGGCTATATCTAACTCCAGGTCATTATACTTAAGTTTATCCTCTTCGATCTTTTTATCTAAATCCAGAAGCGAAGATTGTATCTCTGCTTTTCCCCTTTCTTCAAGCTCTATCTTTTTATTCAGTTCAGCTAATTCTTTCTCTAAGGAAGAAAGTTTCTCCGAAAGTTTCTGTAACTCCTCTTCTCTACCGATTAAAAATATCTCTTTCTCTGAACCGCCTTCCAATACTTTGCCCTCTCTGATTATCTGGCCATCCAGAGTCACTACCCCGTATCCCGGACTTAACTTCAAGCTCAATTCTATTCCATTATGTAATGTGTCAACCAGGATTATCTTTCCTAAAAGAAAATCAATTACCGCACGGTATTCCTCTTTACATTTGACAAAATCTCTAACCCATCCCTTTACCCCATTTCCATCCAGTTCCACCTTCTCAGGATTAAATTTTAACTTTTTAAATCTATCCAGGATAATAAAAGTTGACCTTCCTTTTTTTTCCTTTCTCAAAAACTCAATCCCCTTCTGGGCGGAGTTGAAATCCCCTGAGAGGATATACTGAGCCGACTCTCCTAAGGCTGACTCTATGGCCGTTAGATATTCTTTCTCTATAGTTATAAGATTAGCTACTGGAGCGATCAATCCGGGAAGTGCCTCCTTTTGACTTAAAACCGCTTTTACTCCTGCTTGATACCCTTCATAATGTTGGATCATATCCCGGAACAGTTCAAATTTTGCTTTAAGGGAGCTTTCTTCTTTTTCTTTCTCAACCTTCTCTTCAATTAAATTCTCCAGGTTTTTCTGGGTTTCATCTAATTTCTCTTGAAGAGTCACCTTCCCTTTTACCTTATCTTCTAAAGAACTTTTTATAGATAGAATAGAGTTCTTTAAAACTTCTTTCTCCGTATCAATTTTCTCTAAATCTTTTAGCAGATCTTTCTCTTCCTCTGAGATCAAATTTTTATTTTTTTCAAGTTCATCTAATTGAATTCTAAGATTTTGCTCTTCTAATTCTGCTTGATGTACCATCTCACCTGCATCTGAAAGCTGAGTGTCACTTGAGGCTACTTTTTCTTTAAATTCTTTCAATCTAACCTCTATGGCTTTCAGTCCCTCTTCGGTTTTTAGGTGTTCTTTTTCTTTAGAGCTTATTTTTTCTAAAACCTCTTTTATCTTTTCCTCTTTACCCTCTATCTCCTGTACAATCAAATCTCTGCGTGAACGATTATCCTCGATCTCTTTTTTTAATCTCTCTCTATCCCCTTCTAAATTGAGTTTTTTCTCATTTAGTAAAACACTCTCCTTTTCTAATCTATGTAGTTCTTCAAGACAATTATCTAATTCCTGCTTATAGGAAAAGAATTTTTTCTCAACTTGAGTTAACTCCAATCTCAGATTTTCATTTTTTAATTCTAATTCCGCTAATTTCGCCTGCTGAGCTACCCGCTCCTGTCCCAATTCTGAGAGCCTAACTTCAAGCTCCGATTCCCTTTCCTGCAAAAGCTCATATTGATTTTTACTTAATTTAAGCTCCAGGTCTTTCAACTCAGACGACAATCTTTTAAACCGCTCAGATTTTCTAACCTGTCTTCTCAGGGAATTAACCTGTTTTTCAACTTCAGAGGTCAGATCCTTTAAGCGTAAAAGATCGTTTTCCGTGTACTCTAATTTCCTTAAGGCTTCTTTTTTCCGGTTTTTATATTTTGAGATGCCGCTTGCCTCCTCGAACAAAAACCTTCGATCTTCAGTCTTATTCGATAAGATCGATTCAACCATCTCTGGCTGAATCACCGAGTAGGCATGAGCCCCCATCCCGGTATCTAAGAAAAGATCGATAATATCTTTTAATCTGCAGTTTTTTTTATTTTTAAGATACTCGCTTTCTCCTGAACGGAATAAGCGACGGGTGATATATACCTCTTGATATTCAGTAGGCAGAATCCCCAGGTTATTCTGAATTACCAGAGAGACCTCTGCCATCCCTAAAGGTTTCAGCTCTTTTGTGCCGCTGAAGATCACCTCTTCCATTCTCTCCCCTCTTAAAAGAGAGGTCCTCTGCTCTCCCAAAACCCAGCGGATGGCATCTAAGATATTAGTTTTACCGCAGCCATTCGGACCCACTACGGCCGTAATCCCCTCGTCAAAAAATAGCTCAGTTTTATAGGGAAAAGATTTGAACCCTAAGATCTCTAACTTGGATAAATACAATTAAACCTCCTCTCCTGCACTTCTGTTTCTTGGAAAGTTTTTCATCTTTCCCCCTCAGTAGTTTCTAGGAAATCTTGGTAGTTATCTTTATTTATCTCACGACCGAAAATCCCTTTACCCTTCGGTCCAAAAGGCTTGAGCTTTTTCCCATTCAGATACCCCTTGACTGCCCAGGCTCTTCCTAAGGTGAGCTTAAAGCGATTTCTGGCTTTGTATTCTACTTTCATTCCACCATTGATAAATCCGCTGAAAAGCGTATCTCCATCTCCAATCACTAAAGCCCAGCACTTTTCTGTTCCCTCTAAGCTTAAGGTCATCTCCTCCGGTTCAGAAACAACCTCCCTTACCTCTTTTTTTCCTAAGGATTCGTTCTCAGATTTAACTGAATCTATCGCCGTAGAAGGTAAGTTCATCCTTGCCTCCTCTACTTTTGGTCCAGAAACTTTATTGTTAAAGAAAGTATCCGTCTTTTTTTGCATTATAAATACTAAAATGATGACCACTCCTAAAATAATACCCGCCCAGACCAGAAGATGATTATTATTCCTCTTTTTTGTCTGGGCAATTTCAGGATAAGGTTTTGCCCTTCCCTTTTCTGTGGTTTCTGATTCTGCTTCCTTTTCAAAGAATCTTTTCGTCAGCTCTTCAAAATTCAAACCCAGATAATCGGCATAGGCTTTCACAAATATTTTTTTATAAAGAGGTGCAGGCAAAAGCTCATATCTCTCCTCTTCCAGAGCTTCTAAGTAGGTCAGCCTGATCCTGGTCTCAGCCGAGACCTGTTCTAAGCTAACTCCTATACTTTTCCTTTTTTCCCTGAGATACGAACCTAAACTTTCCAATTTCCCCTCTATCAGCTTTTGATGAGAATCAAAAGCTCTTTTAATTTTTTCATAGGAAGACCAATCACATTATCTAAATCACCTTCGATTTTTTCCACCAGAAAATTCCCCATCCCCTGAATACCATAAGCACCAGCCTTGTCCAGTGGCTCACCGGTCTTTATATAATCCTCAATTTCTTTATCCTTAAGCTGATTGAATTTAACTTTAGTAAGCTGATAATCACTTAAAATTTCCCCATTTTTCTTAGCTAAGAGTGTAATCCCGGTATAAACTTTATGCTCTTTTCTACTTAGCTTTTTCAGTATCCTGAAAGCATCTTCTGGATCCTTGGGTTTACCCAGAATCTCTCCATTTAATACCACTATAGTATCAGCACCCAGGATAAGTCCATCCTTAACTTTTTCAAACACACTTTCCGCCTTTTTCCGGGACAGTTCTAAAACATGGGAAACAGGATCATCTGAAATCTCTTCCTTTTTTATATTCTCAGGAAAAATAACCTCAAAATCTATTTGGGCAGATTTCAAGATCTTACTTCTTCTGGGTGAGCTGGAAGCCAAGACCAATCTTTTTCCATCTAAAAGTTTTTTAAAATCTGAGGTCATAATATAATTCTTAGTTGTCGGACAGGGACAAGCCCTGTCCCTACAAATTTCTACGGGGTCGGAATGACAATGCGTAGGGGCGGAACTTGTTGAGCTTTGCGAAATCCCGCTTTGCGGGGTCTCCGCCCGCATTATTATCATTTCTCCATACTATCTAAGATAAAAGTTACTGGACCATCATTAAAAATATTAACTAACATCTTTGCTCCAAATACTCCGTGTTCAACCTTTAAACCTTTTTCTTTCAGATAATCTATGAACTTCAGATAAAATTTTTCCGCTTCTACTGGCTCCAATGCTTCAGTAAAACTTGGCCTTCTCCCTTTTCGAGTATCACCATATAAAGTGAACTGAGAGATAACCAAAACCTCTGCTCCAACCTCTAAAGCTGAAAGATTCATCTTCCCTTGTGCATCTTCAAAGATTCTCAAGTTCACACATTTATCCGCTAAATAACCTACTTCCTTTTCGCTATCTCCAGTTGTAGCACCAATTAATAAAACCAGACCTTTATCTATCTTTCCAACGATTTTGCCTTCAACTTCAACTGAAGCCTCCCTCACCCTCTGAAGCACAACTCTCAAGTTCACTCCTTATAAATTCTCGTGAGAAAACTAATAGAAACCATTGTAGTTGTCAACAAAAAAAACCATATAAAATGTGTTTAACAGATAAATTATATCTATATGTTGTGGTGACGATCCATCAAGTCATCC
The DNA here is from genome assembly GCA_964570765.1 of uncultured Ignavibacteria bacterium. Taxonomy (GTDB): domain Bacteria; phylum Zixibacteria; class MSB-5A5; order MSB-5A5; family RBG-16-43-9; genus CAZMZF01. The sequence continues at coordinate 7,271 of CAZMZF010000005.1, read as the reverse complement.
CTCTCCTTTTCTCCATGAAATGGACCCGTAGGATAGGAAGGAAAAGGGTAAGAGTGAAGTTTTATGTAGCGTCCCGTATAATACGGGACGAGATGGTAGCGGAAACCTTTAAACCAGAACAGGTTTGAACTAACTTACCCCAAGAGAGTTTCTTTAAAGCCTTTTCGCTTTTTAAAGAATATTTTTACCCAGCCCACACAGGAGCGGCAAAACAGATAAAGAACAAAATAACTCCTAAAAGGATTAAACACTTCTTCAACCTTTTCACCCCCTTTCATTCTTGATTTCATTTAGTGCTAATCATTTACTCGATAAGACCTCCTTGGTTTGACCTTTACTAATCCTTAACTTATCAACAATGCTCTCCGCCTTATAGGGAGCATTGAGATCCACAACATCGATCCTCCAGAGATAATCACCCGGCTCAAGATAAGATCCTGAATTATTTATTAAGTGGAGAATATTGAAATAGTTTTATACCACAATTTGCAGGTTGTCTAGTTTACTTTTTTTTCAAATATATTGAGATTGAAGAACCTCTAGCCTCTACTTCTAAATGGTTGCTCTTATGATTTTTTGTGAGGGGATAACCGCTCAAGCCTGCTTGAAACGTTCTGCCCACAGAGAACGCTGGCGGAGGATCTCTCTTTCCATAGCAATAGCAAGCTGCCTCCCAATAGCCATGAGCAGATTCTCTTCTTCCTGTAGAAACTTCTTCCTTATTTTTGGGCGGTAAGCGAGAATACCAACCGTTTGAGCTGAGCCCACTAATGGCAGATAAAGAAAATCAGCTGATGGTAAAGTATCAGTTGACCAACCTGCCGTCTTTCTATTATCGAAGCAGTATTTTGCCACTGCGAATTCTTTTTCGCTAAGAATGACGGAACTTGGATGGGAGGATTTTAACTCCAATTGCCCCTTAGCATCCCCTATCAAAATCACAAAATCACCATCGAAAATAGTTGCCAGCCGCTTGGTAACCGAATCTATACAACCCTGTAGATCAGTGGATGATACCAGCGTCTCGACAATATCATACAGAGTCTCAGTATGCTTTTCACGGAAGCGGAGCATCTTTTCTCGTTTGCGAATTCCGTGGGTAAGAGCTCCGGTTATAATCGCCACCACCAGGAATACCGCACACATTAAGACATCTTCCGGCTCCCTTATGGCGAAAGTGCCAACCGGTGGTATAAAGAAAAGATTCCATACCAATGCGTTGATAACTGCAGCAAATAATATTGGTCCAAACGATGTAAAAAGGCTGATGACTAAGATACTAAGCAAAAAAACAAAACCTACTGCCCGGTAACCCAGAAATGGAAGAAATAATCTATTAATTAAAGCTACTACAGCTATAATCCACAATATGTACCAATAAGATGAAAGTCCAGATTCTAAGGCTGGTCTGCGACTATTGGTTCTTTTGGTATGTTCACTCTTTTCGGGACGCAATACTAAGATGTCATACGCCCCGCTTTCTCTGACGAGTCGATCCAATAAGGTTCCACCGCTAAATATATCCCTCAACCATAGGCGGGTTGGTCTGCCGAAAACCATCTGAGTAACTTTTCTTTGATTAGCAACCCGAATTAATGCCGAGGCGATATCAGTATCAGCAGTGGTCACCACCTCTCCCCCAAGTTCCCTGACCAGTGATAAATTTCTCGAAAGTCTGGAGCGATCCTCAGTGTTCAAAATTTCTCCGGCGTCGACGTTGACCCCTATCCACGGGGCACCCAAGCCAAAAGCCAGCCTTCTTGTGGCACGGATTAATCCTTCCGAAGTCGGGCTGTGACTTACTGCCACCATAAAACGTTCTGTTGCTTTCCACTTTGAGGATAACTCATCTGCAGACGTTCGCCACTGCAATTCGCTATCAACTTTTTCGGCAGTGAATCGAAGTGCAATTTCTCGAAGAGCAGTCAGCTTGTCTATCTTAAAAAAATGCTCTAAGGCAAGTTGTGCATTTTCACCCAGATAGACTTTACCTTCTTTGAGACGCTGAAGAAGGTCTTCCGGTGTCAGGTCAACTAACTCAATGTTTGAAGCACGATCCAGAACAGAATCCGGAACAGCTTCCCGGATGGTGATTCCGGTTATGCTTTCAACACTTTCCTTGCGGCTTTCTAAATGCTGGACGTTAAGAGTAGTATAAACGCCGATTCCTGCATCAAGTATTTCAAGAACATCTTGCCATCTCTTGGGATGCCGGGAGCCTGGAATATTTGTATGGGCGAGTTCATCCACCAGAACAATAGCAGGCCTGCGGACGAGAATAGCGTCCAGGTCCATTTCCTCAAAGATCGAATCCCGATATTCTATCTTCTTTTTCGGAATTATTGGCAGCCCTTCAACCAGGGCATCTGTTTCCCGACGGCTATGGGTATCTACTATGCCAATAACAATATCAACGCCTTCTTCCAGTCGGCGATGCGCAGCCTCCAGCATCGTATACGTTTTTCCAACTCCCGCAGCCATCCCAAAAAATATGCGAAGCTGGCCTCCCCGCCCCCTACTATCCTCTTTGCGAATTGCTGCTAAAATGGCATCTGGATCAGGTTTATTTTCCATTATCTTTTCCTTAACTTTTCTCCAAGTGAGTCCAGAGCAACATTTAGTTTTAGAACATTTATGCGAGGCTCACCTAATACTACGAAATCTCTTGGCTCGATGTATTTATCAATCAACTTATAAAGCTCATTTTCACCATTTTTGTCAAAACCTCTGGTTCGAGTTATACGATTCATTTGAAACCTTGCCGCTTCAGGACTGATATGTGGATCAAGCCCGCTGCCAGAAGCAAACAGAAGATCCAGAGGAATAATGGCTCTTTCATTTAAGCCCTGAGTTTTTAGAAGCATTGTCCGGCGGGACACAATCTGTCTCTGAAGCTCCGCACTCGTAGGACCCAGATTGCTTCCGCCTGATGGCAATGGATTATAATCAATAGCTGATGGACGAGCCCAAAAATATCTGTCACTCTCGAATTTCTGTCCAATCAGAACTGAACCAATCACTTTACCATTACTCACTAAGATGCTGCCATTAGCTCTGTATGGGAAAATCGCCTGGGTAATACCAGTGATGGCAATCGGATAGAGTATCCCCAGAATGAGGGTCATCAGGGCTATGAGTTTCAATGCGGTCACGAAAGTTTTCATAGTGATTCTCCGGTTAGGTTGCTAATCTGACCGCTACTATCAATATATCGATTAGCTTGATCCCTGCAAACGGCGTTATCAATCCGCCCAGACCGTAAATCAGAAGGTTACGGTGTAAAATCGTGGAGGCTTTTTCTGCTTTAAAAGCCACACCACGTAGTGCCAATGGGATCAGGCATATTATTATCAAAGCGTTGAATATCACCGCACTCAAGATTGCGCTTTGCGGTGAATGAAGTTTCATGATATTGAGCGAAGCAAGTGGCCCATTTGATATACCAGCTGTAGCATATAGGGTACCAAACATGGCTGGTAAAATGGCAAAATATTTGGCAACGTCGTTGGCAATGCTGAACGTAGTCAAAGCTCCTCTGGTCATCAGGAGTTGCTTGCCGATCTCGACGATCTGGATGAGCTTGGTCGGATTGCTATCGAGATCCACCATGTTACCTGCCTCACGAGCCGCCTGGGTTCCAGTGTTCATTGCCACACCCACATCGGCTTGGGCAAGAGCGGGAGCATCATTAGTGCCGTCACCGGTCATTGCCACCAGATGCCCACGATTTTGTTCCTGGCGTATCCTTTCGAGTTTCACTTCCGGGGTTGCTTGTGATACAAAATCATCTACCCCGGCCTCAGCCGCGATGGCAGCAGCTGTTAAGGGGTTATCGCCGGTAATCATCACAGTCCTGATTCCTATTTTCCTGAGCTCGGCAAAACGCTCCTTAATGCCCCCTTTCACGACATCCTTGAGATGAATCAGTCCTAGAACTATGGCACCATCCGTGACCGCCAATGGAGTACCTCCCGTTTTTGATATCGATTCCGCCATTTGTCTCAAATCCTCAGGAAAATCTCCGCCAAGTTTCTCCACGAAATTTCGGATGGCATCTATAGCCCCTTTTCTTATATCCAGTATCCTGTTACCTTCGATATCGAAAATTTCAACACCGCTCATCCTGGTCTGTGCAGAAAAATTTATAAATCTCGCCTGGCGTGGGGTAAGGGTCTGCGCTCTCAGATTATACTGGTCTTTAGCCAGAACCACAATCGATCTTCCTTCAGGAGTCTCATCTGATAAAGAGGCAAGCTGGGATACCTCAGCTAAATGTTGTACCGTAATCATTGGAGCGGGAATGAAACCTGTTGCCATTCTGTTACCCAGGGTAATTGTTCCGGTCTTGTCCAATAAGAGGACATCGATATCTCCAGCCGCTTCAACTGAGCGGCCGCTTTTAGCGATGACGTTATTGCGTACCAGCCTGTCAATACCTGCAATCCCTATGGCGCTGATTAATCCACCGATAGTCGTCGGGATCAGGCAAACCAGCAAGCCGATTAATACCGGCACCGTGACATAATTTGAAAGATCCTGATTCGCAGCTATACTGCTGTAGTCAGCGAAAAACTTTAACGTGGCAACTGCCAGCAAAAAGATGATGGTAAGCCCGCTCAGCACAATCCCGAGTGCGATTTCATTGGGAGTCTTCTGCCGTTTGGCACCTTCGATCAAGGCGATTATTCTGTCGATAAATGTATTTCCGGGTTCAGAGGTAATCCGTATAACTATCCGGTCGCTTATTACTCTCGTTCCGCCAGTTACCGCGCTCCTGTCGCCTCCACTTTCTCTTATGACTGGAGCCGATTCTCCGGTGATCGCCGATTCATCCACTGCTGCAATCCCTTCGATAACCTCACCATCTGCTGGAATAATCTGATTGACCTCACATATTACGATATCGTCCCTTTTCAAGCTGGTTGCGGGTATCTCAATCTCCTTGCCGTTTTCAATTTTTCGCGCAATTATCTGCTTGCGGTCTTTTTTAAGGCTTTCTGCCTGGGCTTTACCACGACCTTCAGCCATCGCCTCGGCAAAATTTGCAAATAAAACCGTGAACCAGAGCCAGAGGCTGATCTGGAATTCGAATCCTGAGAAATATCCCCCTGTAAGTTTTGTTATGAAAAACAGAGACGTCAGCACTGCCCCCACTAATACCACGAACATAACCGGATTACCAAGCTGGGAGCGGGGATGCAGTTTCTTCAGGGCATCCTTGATAGCTACCTTGATAAGGCCCCTGTAAATCTGATTTCTTTCAATACGTGGCATTCTTCTCTTAAAATAATCTTCCAGCCAGCATGGTCATATGCTCGATAATAGGACCAAGACATAATGCAGGCATAAAAGTTAATGCTCCAATAATCAATATCACTGCGGTCAGCAGTATGGCAAATGTCAGGGTATCGGTGGCAAATGTACCAGAGGAAAAAGCCAGAATCCTTTTTTTCGCTAAACTGCCGGCTATCACCAGGCAGGGAATAATCACCGCAAAACGGCCAATCAACATAGCTATACCCAGGGTTATATTATAAAAGTTAGTATTGGCGTTAAGACCCGCAAAAGCGCTGCCGTTGTTACCTGCAGCTGAGGAATAGGCATAGAGTATCTCGCTCAAACCATGAGGTCCCTTGTTAGCCAGGCTGGAAAGCGCAGATGACAGGACTGAAGTAAAACCTGCCCCAATGAGAATAACTGCGCTTGGTGCGAGAATAGCAACAATGACCATCTGGATCTCCTTAGCTTCGATCTTCTTTCCCTGATATTCCGGAGTGCGGCCACCCATTAGACCAGCGAGAAATACCGTCATCAACACAAAAAGAAGCATACCGCAAAGCCCCACTCCAACTCCTCCGAATATGATCTCACCGAGCATGATATTGAGCATTGCCACACCACCCACCAGGGGAGATAGGCTGGAATGCATAGCATTGACTGATCCATTCGATGCTGCAGTAGTAGCAGTTGACCATAAGATGGAATTTACAATCCCAAAGCGAGTTTCTTTGCCTTCAAGCGGTATAATGTTACCCAGAGATGGGTTTCTGCTGAATTCAGACTGTGCTGATATGCCCAGCCCGACCATCCACACAAACAGCATCACGCCAAAGATGATCCAGCCGTGTCTTTTCGACTTTATCATCGTCCCGTAGGTATAGGCGAGAGCTGAGGGGATAAGAAGAAGAGAAAGCATCTCGAGAAAGTTGGACAAAGGTGTGGGATTTTCAAACGGATGTGCGCTGTTTGCATTGAAATACCCGCCGCCATTAGTTCCAAGTTGTTTTATGGCAATTTGAGAAGCTACTGGTCCAAGCGGTATAGTCTGTTTAGCGCCTTCGAGATTTGTAGCATCTACACCGGAAGAAAATGTCTGGACCACGCCCTGGCTGACCAGAATCAATGATAGAACGATAGAAAGCGGAAGTAAGACGTAAATTACCGATTTAACCAGGTCCGTCCAGAAATTCCCAATCGAACGCGTGGTTTTCCGGGCAATCCCTCGGATCAAAGCCAGAAGCACCGCCATCCCAGTTGCAGCGCTCAAGAAATTTTGAACGGCTAATCCAAGCATCTGGGTCAGATAGCTGAGGGTTATTTCTCCGGCATAAGACTGCCAGTTAGTGTTGGTCATAAAGCTTACCGCGATATTAAAGGCTAATGCCAGCGAAATGTGGGCTTGTTTTGGGGGCTTCAATGGTAGATAAGGTTGAATCAGTAAGAGAAGAAGCAACAATGCAAAGCCCAAAAAATTGAAAAGGAGTAATGCCTTTGCGTAATTCTTCCAGTCCATCTCAACAGTTGCATCGATTCCGCACACCCGGTAGATTGTTCTTTCAAACCGACCGACATACTTAGGCATAAATGGCTTCTCGCCTGCAAACACCCTGGCTATATATGAACCAAGAACCGGTGTCAGCAGAATTAAAGCCAGCACAAAGATTAATATCTGCAGTAGATCGTTAAATGTCATCAGTTCCTCTAATTGAATTTGTCAGGGTTAAACATAGCATAAACCAAGTATATCAGCAATGCTATGGCTATTACGCCGGCAATTATGAACTCCACCCCAATTCTCCTTTGTCGTTATTTTCTCAATTTAATAATTCACCAAGACATCATCACCTGAAAGTGTTTGTCTGTCAGGCATACACCAAAATTTGATATGGGTGAAATGATATAAATTCCACCAAACCAAGTCAAGTATAATTTAACCTATTGTTATAGCAAGATTAAAATATCCTAATTTCTGCAAAGTTAAAATGTCCTGT
>CAZMZF010000004.1:0-145519 GCA_964570765.1 uncultured Ignavibacteria bacterium | reverse complement strand
GTCCTTCCCTGCCATAATATCCTCCTTTGGAAAAAGATACTATGGCAATCTCTAAGTAGAACATTTCTACTTTGCTAAAACAGGACATTATTATATTGCGATTACAGTGAAAATAAGGTTTCTTATTTTATATCGGAATAATCAAGATCAGATTGAATAATTCCTACTTCTTTGAAGCTGAATTCTTCTTATTAAAGTCTATGACTTGATAGAAATGAGGCAATTCATAAGATAGATTGAGATGAATTCAATGAGATTTGTTTTCCACTTTAGATAGCCTTAAGAAGACCTCGGACTTGTGAAATTCATCTTTCAGCAGAGAAAGATAGTATGTGGTTTTATCTTTCTCTAACCCCAGAACATCCCAGCAATCGTCATCCAGACTGAAACTACATGAAGTCTGTTGGTCTATATTCAGAAGACCGCTAAGATAGTCTGCCAGATGAACTATTATGACTGATTCTTTATTTGAGGTAGCTTTCATGGGCTGATGATGAAATCGAATCACCTGATAAAATTCTGCGGGAAGATCAAAGTTAGATACAAATTCTGCTCCAATCTGGGTATGATCCACTTCTTTCAAGGGTGAGCTTTTTTCTAACATAGTATTCTTCTCAGTGCTTCTCTGATTTTCTTTGGGAATATGAAGATAGGAAAAAACAACCAGTTTACCCAGATCATGTATAAGTCCGAGCGTGAAAAGGATATCTAATTTCAAAGGTTTATTAGGATAAAGATGCCGTCCAATAATTCTTGAAGCACAGGCACAGCTTAAGGAGTGACGATATAGTTCCTCCTGATATTCCTGTTCTTCGGAAATTACGTGTGCGGATAAAACTAACTTTTTAACCCTCTCTATTCCTAAAACAGGTAAAGCTTGTTTAACGCTAATTAGTTTTTGGGAATTATCTAAATGTGATAAGTCAGCCAGCTTTAAAGCGTTAAATGATAAGGCCGGGTCCTCAGAGACAAGAGAAACAATGTCATAAATGGAGCTGTAAGGGTCAGTTATCAAGTGGACAAGCTCCTGGAAAACAAGCTTAGGTGTAGGCAGATTATCACTTATTTTGGTAAACTGAAGCATAGTTTGCTTTTCAAACAAAAGAGATTTTTCCGTCATAAAAATATTTAACTGGGGGGCTTAAAAGTAAAAAAAGGGGGACTATATCAAGATATCTATAATTCTCTCAGCTACTTTAGAATAAACCTCTGTTTTAGTATAATAACCTTGAGATAGTTTGATCTTTGCTTCCTTTATTCTTTCTTCACGAATGTCTGAGGTAAAAGCGGGCGTTTTACCGGTATCAATATGGGTTAAGCTCGAGGGCATTAGCCTTCTGGAGCTTTTTAAATTATTGACATTTCTGGTTTCAATCTTTTGTTTGGAATAAGTGAATTTCAGTTTATTTACATTAGATAGATTACTTGCTGTGCCCGTGCCATTACAAATCTGATTGGTGTTGGATATTGACTGTAAGTCCTTGACATTTCTGGTCTTACGCTGATCGTTCTCTTTACGGGATAAAGCTTTTGAGTTTGAAAGATCCTTTCCTTTTGCTGAATTAATCTTAAAGTTCAGACCTATTTTGTGAACCTTCATTTTCTTTTACCTCTATTATGATTATCGTCTCTGAACTTTAAAACTTAAATTTAATTTTAGTTACGAAAAAATACGCAATACCATACCTCTCTACAGCAAGATTTATCCCTTCTTTTTTCTTAAGAAGTTTTAAGATTTACTATTTAACCTTTTTCCTTCTAACTGACTGAAAATAAAATGTTGAATTTTGTATCCTGTATCCTTAAGCACAACCTGTTTTCCTAATTTCTTTCTCGGATTGATTACGAGTGGAGCCAGGAGATTCACATGACAGTCTTTCATATCAGGAGGAAATGTGACTATTACATAGACCTTCACACTTTTTGAGTCAATCGCTTTTATGTCCTCGAGCTCATCTAGATCTATATGAGGCTTATAATTCTGAAATAAAAAGGAAGGGTTAACCAGAACAAAAGTTAAGTCAGGCTTCTCCACAGACTGCAGCCATATAAAAGGTTCACTCTCTTTCAGTTTCAGAAAAATAAATTTCTTTTCCCCTGGAAACCCGTAAATTCCCTTGTAGAAATAGTAAACTTCTTTTGAAAAGAAAGAAACCTTTCCAAAATGTGCAGTTAAAATCTCCATTTGCCCCCCTTTTTAAAATTATTAATTGTGGGGGCTAATTCTCCTCAAAGTAAACAAAGCTGGTATCTACTACTTCTGATGAAAAAGGAGCTCTAAGATTTCGATCCTTATTTGTCTTAGAGCCGGATTTTTCCTTTTCTCTCTTGAGCGGGAAATCAGCTTTCTTATGAGTTTGAAGATTAAGTTTATTTTGTTTTTTGAAAAACATATTATTTTAAACTGAAATTTTCCTTCAGGGGTTTAAGTAAAAAATAATTCTATTAATATCGAACCATCGTAAATCGAAATGACCAGATGGAAAGGAGAAGAAAAATTACTCCGGTTCATCCAGCTTTTTCCTGGGCTTCTCTTTTAATTTCTCTCTAACCACCTTAGCCATCTGGGTTACTTCCGCTTTACCTACCTGGGCAGCTTTTTTATTTTCTTCTTGTATCTTAAAATAGACCTCCTCCCGGTGAACCACCACCTTTTGAGGTGCAATGACTCCCAATCTTACCTGTCTTCCATGGATACCTAAGACTGTTATCTTGATGTCGTCACCAATAGTAATACTCTCTCCTAATTTTCTGGTAAGAATTAACATTTTTATCTCTCCTGTTTAACGGTAGCCTCCCGTTTAACTCAGACGGGGAAAAAGACGGCAGAAAAGCTCTTTATCTCCTGTTTGAGACGAATAGCTTCTTCACATAAAAGTCGCTTTTGAATCAAGTTTTTAAGCTCTTTATCTCCAGTTATAAAAATATTGCTATTAAATCTTATCTTGGTTAAGGCAATATTCTTTGCGTCAGGGGTTAATTTAAGATTCTCTACTGTGGAGAGCTTCTCTCCTTTTTCAATTGGGCTACGGGGCAAAGTTCCCCTTGCTTTTAAAAGAGAATTAATTTTTTTAAACCCTCTAATCCCTGAGAGAATATCTGACATAAGACTAATTTCCCAAAATATTTATCCCACTTTATTTAAGACCAGAGAAGGTTTAACCTTTCCCGGTTTATTCGAAGGTTCTTTCAAATAAGAAGTCGGGGAGTTATCCATTAAAAAAATTATATCACGGTCGAAATATCCCATTGACTCTTTAATCAGTTCTTCGTTTTTATCCCTCTGGGCTTCAACCTTTCGATGCAATTCTAATAAAGTCTTCTGGAGCTCCTCCAGTTTTGAAGAATAAGAGCTGTCTAACAACTGGACCAATTTGGAAAGGGAGGTTTTCTCCTGATTAAAATTGATACCTTTAGAAAGCCAGGCAGTCATCTCCATCCTCTCTTTTTCTAACTGTTTAGCCCGTATGATCACCTGCTCCTGTTTATGAATGGATTCCTCAAGTTGATCAAAACGGTTGTTTATCAAACATTCCTCTTCTTCAGTTAGAAGCCACAGAAAATTTTCTAAAGAATCCACCTCTTTTTGGATTAGTTCGATCAAGCGAATAACTTGTTTTTCCAATTAACCTCCCTTTTAAACCGCCCCTACATTATTTTAATCGGCAGATCTATCCAGGAGTTTAACCTTCTGATACAATATAGACTGTTTCAGATTTAAACTGGTAATACTCTTGATCAGGCTCTGCAGATTTAAGACCATAGGGGAGGAGCAAAGCTACAAGAATAACTAATATTATTATAATAAACATCGATCTTGACATAACCCTCCTCATTAAATCCATTTATGCTTTTAGCAATTTATATGCCCCTTTTTTAAAATTATCCCTTGATGAACCTAATAATTAACTCATAGTTCCCCATAATCTTACGGCTGGCTCAGGATCTATTTTTAAATCTTTCCAACTTTCAAATCTTATCGGGATTAAATTCCTATAATTCTCTTCCTTTTTTATGAATTATTTTCCTTTGAGGATAAATCCATATTCAGACTAACTTATTATCGATAGAGATTGACTTGAGCCTTTTCATAATTAAAAGGATTCTCTGACTTTCTCCTAATATCCTATCAAGATATTCTTCAATCTTTTCCTCAATCACCTTATTTCTCTGGAACTCTATTTCTCCATATTGATTGATAGAGTAAACCCCACCTACTTCCATTCGTACTAACTTTATAAGTTTAGTTATTTCAGCAGTAGCCTTAGAGGCCTGGTTAACCAAATCCAGCACGTCTTCAGTAATCTTGGCTGGTAGATAGTTTTTTGCCCTGGCAGTAGCTGAGGCTAAGTTTAAAGCCACTTCCTTAACCTGTTCCGTGAAATTCTCCATAGAGTTGAGAACCTCTTCTATTTCAACTAAAGAGCTACCCTCCTTTTCTGCTGATCCATTCCCGGATACCTTCTCTGCAGAGAAAGAACCTTCTTTATTTTTTTCGTTCATCTTATACCTCTTAACAAATCCCGAATCTTTTCTTTGAGCTCATCCAGGTTAGAAGACTTAACCAGATATGCATCTGCTAACCAGGTTTGAAAATTATTCTTATAAGTTGAATAAGCTGAATTCAAAATCACCGGCAGTTCTTTATTCTGTTTCTTTAACAAAGATAAAGTTTCCAAACCATTTTCTTCTCCAGAAAGCTTTATATCCAGAATAACTAAATTTATCTTTTCTTTGCCAGTTATCTCTAAGGCTTGAGTAACATCCCGGGCTAACTTAACCTCATACCCTTCATCCGCCAGCTCTTTTTGATAAAGGTCTAGAATATGTTCTTCATCATCGACTATGAGGATGCTTTTCATCTTGGCCTCCTTTAGTAAATAATTTTATCTCTAGATAGAATCTTTCTTTCTCCTCGGAATGGTATTTCAATGTTCCACCTAAGTTCTCGATCAGGGCTGAAGCCAAAGCCAGACTTGAGCTTTTTGCCTCTTCCGCGATTAAGTTTGGAGACAAGAGGCTGAGAGAGAGAATAATCTCGTCTTTAAAAAGACGAGTGGCAATATTGAGAGAACCACCGGAACCAGCGTTGCAGAGCATATTTTTGAGGAGATTGACTAAGGAAGAATTCAGCCATGCCGGATTCAAAAAAAGATTGGGAATGCCTGGCTGTAAGTTTTTAACCAGATAGATCCTTTTCTCTCTGAATTCCTCTTTAAGTGTCTCTAACGTCTGTTCTATAACCTGGTTAAGGTTTAATTCCTTGGTTTTATTTTTCGAATTATGTACATAATCTAAGAAACTGGTAAGCAAACTCTCCATTCTATCGATCTCTGAGACTATTATCTCCAGATACTTATAATTTGCATCTTGTGGGGTGATATTCTTTAAAATCGAACGAGCAAATCCACCGATTATAGTCATTGGATTCCTTAGCTCATGAGCTACCTCTAAAGTTATCTCCTCTATCGCCTGTGATCTCTCCATCCTTATCATTCTCTGGCTACTCTCGGCTATCTTACGATTAGCCTCCTCCAGTTCCACCAGCTTCCTCTCCAATCTCAGATAAAGTCTGGACCTCTCTATGGCGCTACCGGCATGATGAGCAAAGATCTGCAGGAGTTTCAAATCTTCCTCTTTAATCTCTTTGCCAGTAATGAAATTATCTGCCAGGATTAAACCCTCTACCTTATCCACAGAGATTAAAGGAGCTATTGCTACCCTTCGGGTACCCAGTAACTCGAAAAGCTGTGAGATGTCTGAAATAGAGCAATTTTCCTCATTCAGGTATCGAGCTTGTTTATCTAAAACTGATTGAATCAAAGGATTTCCCTGCTCCTTCATCGATATCCTTATCTTTTGAACTATCTGATTTACCTCAATATCTTTCTGTTCTAAAGCAGAGCGATAAGATTTGAGGATTTCCTCTAAGGATTGGTTTTGCTGGGAAAGATTTTTCCAGATTCTAAAAGCCTCATCCGGGTTAGATGGACCTATAGCCATCTTACCTTCAAGAAAGGTTTCTTTTTCATCTAAGAGCAGAAGAAAAGCCCGATTGAATCCCAAGCCTTGACCGGCAGTAACGGCGATTAAGATGATATCCAGGATCTCGTTTAAATTCAGAGTGCTTCCCAATACTTTCTCCACCCCGTCGATAATGGAAAGCTCATTGATGTTCTGTTTTAAACTTTCCTCTAACTTAACCTTGTTTGACTCATCCTCTACAAAACCGATTAGCCCTGTGTAGCTCCCATCCTTTTCCTTCAAAGGTGTTACTCGTAAAGAGAGGAAAGCTTCCTTTCCCCAGATACTTCTATACTTGACCCTTTCCACTGCGAAAGGTTTCCCCTGTTCTAAAGTTTCCTTGAATTTTTTATCTACTCCCACAGCTTTTATGTTCTCTAACTCCAAAACATTTAAACCTACAGAATCTTCCGGTTTACTGCCGCCTAAGACCTTGGGGAAAAAATTATTGACGTATCTAACCTTCCCCTCCTGGTCACAGATAAAAATTCCTATGCTGAGCTCCTGGAAAATATCCCTAAGCTGTTTTATCAAGAGATCTAAATTACTAATTTTCTCAGTGGAAAGTTGTATTTCCATTCTTTACTCGGTAAATGTTTTTACCCCTTTTGGTTCTTTCGCTTTATTAAAATATTCTAAAAGACTTTTTTTAAGTTTTGCTTCGAAGCTTCCAGTTTTTTCAGGGAAAAGTCCGCTTAAGGCTTCAGCTTTAATCTTCTCCTCAGAATAAAGTTCAACTCCCACATAGAAATCATGCTCTTCAGATTCCTCTACTTTTTTTACCTTTCCTAAAACTCCTTCTAACAGACCCAACCCTTTAAACTTGATGGAGAGATTAATGAAAGAGCCCTCTTTCAAAGGATTATCCGTTAAAAGCAATATCCCCTGCTCATTAAAAGTGAGCATTTCACCTCTGCCTTCTTTTTCAGCTTCGTATCCTGGCAGTGAACAAGTTTTAAAATTGATAGGCTCTTCTAATTCAAGTTCTACCACTTTGCCTTTCTTTCGCTCTTTTTCTGATCTTTTACTTTTCTGTAAGGTTGTATTTACTTCCATAATTACTCCTTATTTGTCTTTTTTAGATCTCCATATTTCTTCTTTTCCTAACGCTTTTAAAGAAAACCTTAAGCTATATTTGTCATATCTTTTTATTAGTATCCCTGAGATAGTTTTAAATGATAGGTAACCGTATCATCAAGGAATTTCCTTTCCCCGGACTTCTTTTTATTTCCAGATCACCTTTATGCTCCTTCAATATCAAATAGCTATTTAAAATTCCAAAAGTTGACTTATTCTCGATCCGCAGAGTAGAGTAATCTTCTACTCCTCTTCGTATCTCTTCAGGTAATTCCTCCCCCTGGTCATTAAATTCCACCCTCAAGTACTCATCTTCTTTTCTTAAACTCATCTCCAGTTTCCCGCCCCAGTTAATCCTTTGTTTAGCATTAAGTGTTAAGTAAAAAAATAACTCTTTGAGCTGTGACGGATTTCCCTTAACCTTGGGTAGATTCTCTGGTAAATTTAAATTTAGTTCTATTTTTTTATCCTTAAGGCTGGCTTTGATCAAGGAAAGAATTGAACCAACCAGATAGTTTATATCAACATCGGTTTTTAGTATTTTATCTTCCGATTTTGACCGGGTCAGGTCAGTTAAGCTATTTATTAACTCCGCAATCCGCTGAGCACCTTTCTCAATCGTCTTTAAATCCTCCATCGATTTGGGGGAGCTTTGTTCTTTTGCTATTCTCATCATCAGTATCTGGGACTTTCCCAGGATGATCTGCAAAGGATTATTTATCTCATGAGCTACTCCACCTAAGATCTCACCCAGGCAAGCTAATCTTTCAATCTCCAGGGATCTTTGTCTATTTATCTCCATCTTCTCTTTTGTTTCAGGCTTGCCCTTTTTATTAATAGAAGTCGAAACCATTTTAACTCCTGCATTTTAAGTTGTCAGATAGTTACATCTATAGAGCTTTTACTTTCGATAGTTTTATCTTCTTTACCCTGAAGCTCTTCCTTCGTCATCTATCTGAATTTACATTCTTCAATTTTTTTGGACGAAGAATTCTTTTTTCTACTTTTATAAAAAGCCTGTCTCCCTTTAGAAATTCTTCTTCCGGCAGAGATCTGCGAAATGCCGCTTTGTAGAAATTGAAACTGATTCATATTTAAATGGCAAAATTTTCTTTTATCATGTTTCTTAATTTCATCACCGCTTTGGTATGAATCTGGGAAACTCTGGATTCTGATATCTCCATAACTTCCCCTATCTCTTTGAGGGTCAATTCCTCATAATAATACAGAGCTATGACCAGCCTCTCCTGTTCTGAAAGATGCTTTATCGCTGAGACCAGAAAAGCTTTAAGCTCCTTTTTCTCCAGATCGTTTAGGATATTTTCTCGGGCAGTGGCTTCGATCGTCTCTATCCTGGGAATCTGTCGATTATCCTCCTCTTTGTAGACCAGATCATCTAAAGACAGCACAATGGAGGAGGATAGATCACCTCTGGCTGAATGCAGCTCCTTGACCGGCATTTTCAAAAATTTCGCCAGCTCTTTATCCGTAGGTATTCGTCCCAGCTTGTTCTCCAGCTTGGTCAAAGCTCTGTCGATCTCGCGCGATTTCGCTCGCGTAGATCGAGGTACCCAGTCTAAAGACCTCAGCTCGTCTAAGATGGCACCCCGGATTCGTGGAACTGCGTAGGTTTCGAACTTTACACCGCGGTTGGGATCAAAATTAGAAAATGCCTCCACCAATCCTATAACCCCGGTGCTGATCAGATCCTGCAACTCCACCGATTTGGGAAAACCGATCGCCATTCTTCCGGCTACGCTTTTGACTAAAGGCAGATATTCAGATAGAAGTTTTTCCCTTTTTTCCGGATCTTTACTTTTTAAGTAAATGCCCCAATCCTTTTCTATGGTCATAACTTTACCCCCTTGTGCCCCTGTCAACTTTTAAAAGAAAGCTGACCCAAAGCACTAAGTATTATTATCGTCTGTTTCATTCTATTTTATCACACTTTTTCTAATTTTAATTCACCCTTACAAGGAATTGCTGGTACTGTTTTGTTTTTATAATCCTTAGCAAATATTTTCATTTAAGATTTTTCAGAACTTCAGTTATTTAGTTATTTGTGTTTAATAGGAGTTTTTCTATGATTATTCCAAAAATCAGGAAAGACAAAGCCAGGATTATAAGCCCTGTTCCTCCCAATAATTCTGAAAGAGATAGCTGAGTAAAATTTAAAATTTAAAATTAATAGATTATATCTCGGTTCCATATTTCTCATTTTGTAGAAAAGACTTGAGCAAACCCTGTGCCTGAGAGGTATGTTGAAGGATTCGTATTTGTAAGTATAGGCTAAATCAGAGGTTATGCCCTTCTAGCCTTGCCTATATCAGGCAAATTACTTTTAATTATCTGGAAATTATTTCCCTGTTATGTGATAACCTTTCCTGTGCAGAAAAAGTGCAATTTTTGATTGACAAGAAAAGAGTTAGAGCCATATATTATTCTTGAATCAATCATTTCAGGGAGGGATTATGAAAAAGCTAATATTATTTTTATCTCTTCTAATATTAGTCTCTGGTGTGCAAGCTCAAGGACTTAAAGGTAAGTTTATGATTACCTTAAAGGCTGGATCTCCATACTTTCTAGAAAATGACATTAACAGGAAAACATTCCTTGGTTCTCAAATTGACTACTTTCTAAATGATCAAATCTTAGTCGGCATGAATCTAAATTACATGAATTATTATCACCCCGTAGACCTCATCGAAATTGAGTATTCTGGACTAAGAGATAAAGATAAATTTGATAACCAATGGAAATGGTACAGTCTAACTTTTTCTGGTAAGTTACTTTTTGAACCTGGTCGATTTTCTCCTTTTTTTGAAATGGGAGTTGGTTTTTACATTCCCCAACTAACCTATTATAAATATGATTACCTGATTGACGGGTATACCAACACAACAGTTAAAATATATAAAAAAACTCGTTATGGATTTAATCTTGGGATAGGAGTTCAATACAGAGTATGGAAAGGATTTTGTTTACAATTTGAAGGATTAATAAATAACGTCTTTAAGAAGAGTGATGACACCAGTTATGATTCAGCTTTTAATTTTGCGATTCTCAATGCAGGAGTATCAATGATTTTCTAAGAAATTTCACCTGACCAGAAACGGGATATATTCAAAAAGGTTAGTGGTAAAATCGATTAATCTTTGAAGCATCCAGGGAAGGAAAAGAAGAAGAGCTATAGAGACTGCCATTTTCTATTAATCTCTTATAAAATTATGCTGGCTGAGAGAATGAAGCTCCATTTCATTCTCCCAGCCATTTTCCCCCTCTCCGTGTCTTTGACTTGAGGTCTTATCCTCAAACCTTGTGTGCCATAACTTCGGTTAATTCAATTATTCTATTCCGCAATTTATATGCCAACCTCACAAAATCAGATGCTTGCTTTGTTATCTCTTTATTATTCAAGGAATTAATCTTCTTAAACATTTCTTTACACTTATCTGTCAACAGACTCATTTCGAAAATAATTCCCGTTTTTATGCAAATATTTCCTAAAAGAACTTTCCAGACCAGCAACCTTGAATATGCAGGGTTCTATTTATAAAAAAAGTATTTCTCTCTTAGTTTTAAAAGTGAAAATAATTTCACTTTAAGATTAATTTTAGAATGTAGAGAAAGGTATATCAGCAAAAAAAATTTCCCACTTTGACCAAAGTGGGAAATTTTCATAAATGGGGTGGTTTTAAAACCTTATTTCAATAACAGCAATTTTTTCGCGTTAGAGTAATCTCCAACTTTCAACTGATAAAAGTAAATCCCTGAAGCGACCTCTTTTCCTGAATCGTCCTTACCATCCCAAAACACAGAGTTGTAACCTGCAGTAAGTTTGTCCGAAACCAAGGTTCTTATCTTTCTCCCCAAGAGGTTATAGATATTTAAGCTAGCAAATCCCGAATGAGAAAGAATAAATTCTATCTTGGTGGACTGATTAAAAGGGTTAGGGTAGTTCTGTGATAGAGTAAATGAACTCAGTAGATTTCCCTCTCGGTCTTCTCTAACCTTAGTCCAGTTCCAGTCGACTATTTTAGCATAAATATCTGAATTACCATTTCGGAAATCCACCCAGGTGTAATAGATGTTAGAGTTATTAGCGCCAACTGATGGTTGTTTCTGACTGGAAGTCTGGGGATTATTGACTAAGTAATTACTACTTATAGGATTCCAGGATAAATCATATCTCTGAGCATAGATATCGGAATTACCACCAGGATCATTTTCCCAGACGATAACAGAATTGCCAGAATCGACCACACCAATAGCAGGGTCATACTGGTCAATGGTTCCAACATCGCTCTCATTTACCCTAAAGTTACTACCTAAGGGAATTCCTAGGGAATTAAATCTCTGAGCGTAGATATCCTCTAGGTGCGCATTGCGTGTATCCGACCAAGTAATAACAAAGTTGTGAGACTTATCTGTGGCAATGGCTGGAGAAGACCCATCGTAAGCAGTTCCACTACTATCATTTACTTGGAAGTTAATGCCTAAAATATTGCCTGAGGAGCTGTATCTCTGGGCATAGATATCATAAGGCTTTTTGCGTCCGTCTAACCAAGTGATGATAAAATTACCGAAGTGATCTCCATAAATGGCTGGAAACATCTGATAAGCAGTTCCAGTATCATCATTTACCTTGATATTAGACCCTAAACGAGTGGCTGAGGAGTCATATCTTTGATAATAGATATCTCCTTGCCCCCAGGTGATGACAAAATTACCGGAGCCATCTATGCAGATATCAGGAGAACCAGTACCATAATCACTAACATCAAAATTTGTGTCTCGGGGGGTGCCCCAAGAATCATATCTCTGGGCATAGATATCGGGATTCCAGTAATCCTTGCGCTGATCTGTCCAGGTGATGACAAAATTACCAGAAGTGTCCATGGCGACAGCGGGATTTTTCTGATCAAAAGATCCGGTGTCATCATTGACTTTGAAGTTACCCCCCAATGGATTGCCATATGAATCATATCTCTGAGCATAGATATCAGGGTTTCCATTGCGATAATCTTCCCAAACGATGACAAAATTACCAGAGCCATCTATAGCAATATCAGGTGACCACTGGCCAGCAGATCCGGCATCGTCGTTGACTAAGAAATCGCCAGTTATCGGACTCGCCATAGAATTCAACCTCGGAATGATCTGGTTTTCGACATCGGAATTAAAGCAGGGCCCACCAGCTAAGGCAAACAAGAAAGAGTTAAGGAAAAAAACCAACCCGAAAAAGAAAACTTTCAAGATAGAGCGCATAAGCTCCTCCTTTCTTAATTGTTAATATTTGAATAGAATTTATGTTCAGGCATAGGATATGTCAAGAAATTTATGATGCTAAACACAGCTAGACTAATACGGAAAGGAAGTTAAATTTGACTCTTTTTTCGCCTTCTGCTAAGCTGATAGGATAACAGGAGGTGAAAAGTGAACCTTGCGAAAGCTCGCGTAGCAGTCCCGCTCTTAGCGGGATTAGACCTCTCTACGAGCCGTAAAGCTTAATCGGCTGCCGAGCCCTGAAGGCTCGATTACGCGTGTATTTTTATCCTCTCCCCCACTCACAGAAAATACACCTCCCCAATTCCGGGGCGTAGTTATAACATTTTTCGTAATTGCCAAAAGGTTTTTTTCCATCAAAGGCAAAACAATCCAGGTCCATATCTTTACAGGGTATTTCTTTATAGTCCTTGATTACTCTTTCTTCAAAAGATACAACACTTAAAAGTTTATTTAGACTCTGTTCTCTCATTTTTTCTTAATTCGTTTGTTGGTGCGGGAATTAGATTTCCCGCACTTGTTAATAACATTCGGGAATTCCAATTCCCGAATGAACGAATATTGTTTTTACTTACTGGAAGGCTGAAGTCTCAAGACCCTGGTGGCTTTCCGCTACATTTCGTAGCGCGACCCTGCTTGTCCCACCATCGGCGGGATCAGGGTCGTCCAGTCATTGCGAGCTTTGTAGGGGAGCCCCTTGTGGGCTCCCGAAAAACGGGAGGGGACAAGCCCCTCCCCTACTAAAAAACTATCTTTTGCAAGGTAAGCTACAAGCTACCTGCTCCTGGCTCTTTCTCTTCCTTCAACCCATATTCCTGCAATTTATTCCTCAGGGTGCGGGAGGAAATCCCCAAAACCTCTGCGGCTTTGGTTTTGTTTTTACCATAGATTTCCAGGGTTTTAAGGATTAAGGCTTTCTCCATATCTGCGATCGTGCACCCCACCTTTAAACCAGAATCATCATATTCTGCTTTTTTCAAAAATAGCTCAGGAGGAAAATCCGATGGCATAAGAATTTTGTTTTTAGTAGTAACCACTGCCCTTTCGATATAGTTTTCCAACTCCCTTACATTCCCGGGCCAGTGATATTCAAGGAAAAGCTGATAAACCTTTTCTGAAATCCCTTGAACATTCTTCTTGTTTTCTTGATTATATTTCTGCAAAAAATGTTCAGCTAAAAGAGGAATATCTTCTTTTCTTACCTGCAAGGGAGCAAGATGAATCGGTATGACATTCAGCCTGAAAAAAAGGTCTTCCCTGAACTTCCCTTGCTTTATCCGCTCCTCTAAATTTTTATTAGAGGTGGAGATTATCCTCACATCCACCTGAATAGAATATCCTGAACCCACCCTTTCAAACTCTCTTTCCTGCAAAACCCTTAAAAGCTTAGCTTGTAGCCCTGGGGTTATTTCGCTTATCTCATCTAAAAGCAAAGTCCCCCCATCCGCCATCTCAAACCTGCCTCTGGTCTGGCGGATTGCTCCAGTGAAAGCACCTTTTTCATGACCGAAAAGCTCAGATTCTACCAATCCTTCGGGAAGGGCGGCACAATTTATCTTGATAAAGGGACCCTCTTTTCTGGAGCTGTTATAGTGAATCGCTTTGGCGATAAGCTCTTTGCCAGTTCCGGATTCACCGCTAAGCAGAACCGAGGAACGACTATCCGCAATCATATCCACCATTTCAAAGACCTTCTGCATCTGAGGAGATTTCCCGATTATGTTCTGAAACCTGTATTTGCCCGCTACCTCAGTTTTCAACATCCGGTTCTCGATCAAAAGCTTTTTATACTCAAAAGCTTTTTTAACCACCAGCTCGATCTCATCTGCAGAGAATGGCTTCATAATATAGTCGAAAGCACCTAATTTCATCGCCTCAACTGCATTCTCTACTGTCCCGAATGCAGTCATCATAATGATTTTAGTATCCGGGCTACTCTCCTTAGCCGCCTTTAGAAGCTCCATCCCACTCAGTTTAGGCATCCTTATATCAGAGACAACCACATCATATTCTTTCTGCTTTAATTTATCCAGAGCCTCATCTCCGCTGGAAGCTAATTCCACTAAATAATCTGACCGGCTAAGGGTCTCATTCAAGAAATCCTTGGTCAGATTATCATCATCCACCACTAAGACTCTTCTCTCCAACAATTCTCTTCGCCTCCTTTTTTCGCGTAGCGGAGGTTTTAGACCTCCGCCGAGCTACGTGTTTTAGTAACGAGATTCTTTCAGGGTCGCAAAGCAAGTCCAAAGTCTCAAGACCTTGATGGCCTTTTCCCACAGCTTGACTACATACTGTTTTCTCTCTACTGTTAACTTTTTATTCACAGAAGTTTCACCCATTTTTAGGAAACAATACCGTTACCGTAGTCCCCTTCCCTAACTGGCTATCTATCTCTATTTCTCCTTTATGTGCCTGCACTATCTTTTTTACCGTAGAAAGCCCCAGGCCAGTACCTTTTTCTTTGGTGGTGAAAAATGGAGTGAAAAGCTTATTCTTTATCTCCTCAGTCATCCCGATACCATTATCCTTAATCTTCAAGCTAACCATCTGTCCAGCAGACAGACCTGGAATTTTCCCCTCTGCATACATCGACTCAATACCTGCAAATATCTGGATTAACCCTCCTTCTGGCAACGCCTGGGAGGCATTATACAGAAGATTTAAAACCACTTGTTTAAACTTCTCACTATCCAGAAGACAGTTAACTTTTGTATTGATATAGAGCCGTTCAATTTTAATGTTCTTTTTCCCCCGGCTACGATCCATTTCAAAAAAACTCACCACCTCATCTAAAAATCTCGCGAAATCTATGGACCTCAAATCTAATTTTATGCTCCGGGTATAATCTAAAAGATTCATCACAATTCGATTTAAAATCTCCACTCCCTCGATAATTTTCTTTACATAGTTCTTTCTAGGGTCATGCTCCTCGATATCGCGATAGAGCAAATCCGCAAAGCCCAAAATCCCATTTAAAGGATTCTTGACCTCATGGGCAACTGTAGCCGCCATCTCACCTAAGGCGGCTAAAGTCTTTACCCGGGCTATTTCATCTTCCAGTTTTTTAATCTTGGAAAGATCAAAGAATACTTCCACCACCCCCAAGAGGTTATCCTCACTATCCTTCAAAAGAGAAGTTGAATAACCCAGGGGAATTTTGGTCTCAAATTTTGTAAAGATCTCTTTTTCTTCATTCAAATGAGAGTTACCTGACCGCATAGTATAAATCGGTGTAGCTTGAAGATTAATCCCTTTACCCATAACCTCTAAATAAGGTCGATCCAAAATCTCTTCTGCTTTATATCCGGTGATCTCCTCTGCCGCTCGATTGAAAAGGGTTATCTTCCCCTCTAAATTTATCACTAATACTCCGGAGGTCAGGCTTTCCAAAATATTATTCAGGTAATTGGTGACTTTTTCTTTTTCAACTAAACTTTCCCTGAGCTTGAGATTGGTCTGCTCTAATTCCAGGTTTAAATTTTCAAATTTCTCTTCTAAATCCTTGTAAGCCTGGTGAAGTTTCTGGATGATCTTGTTAAAAGAGGCATAGGAGTCAGCAAAAGCTCCTAACTCTTCCGGGGTGATTTTTCCTTTTTCTTCTTCTGCCATTTGAATTTCTTAAGCACTTAGTTTTTTTAAAATATAAATAAATTATAGAGGATTGCAACAGAAATCTTTAATCTTTATACTGTTATTAATGTTTTCACTAAAACAAATTTCAGCTCAAATCTTCTACTATCTTTTCCAGCTCTTTTTCTTTCTCTTGCAAAAGATTGGCTTTCTGCTCAATTTTCAGATGTAAGATTTTTAGTTGTTCGATTATCTGAGGGGCAGGTTTTTGAGAATTAGAAGGATTGTAATTAGAAATACTGCCCGTTATCTTCTGAATCAACTTTACACTTTTGAGTCTTTTCTCAATAAGTAAGTTAATAAAATCATCATCTGTTTCTCCGGATTGAAGAGCAGAAAGGAGTCTATCCGTGAGAGTTAATACTTTATTATATTCTTTAAGTAATTTATGGTAAGAATAAAGGAGGTTAGAGCTCATAGTAATGATTTGGAATTATTATAAAGAATTGAAGAAAATCTTTAAAGTCTTTCTAAAAGCTCCCCCTTTTTAAGCTCATATTCTTTATCGCTGATCAGTCCCTTCTCTTTTAATTCACCCGATTTTCTAATCTGCTCGATGATTACCGAGTCTACTGGTTTCTGTTCTCAGGAATCCCTAACCCACCGTTAATCGGGGTAACCCCTGACCCAGGATTGAATTTAAAAGGATCCAGATTTCAAATTTCCTTTCTGGTAATTTTTTAATTCTTCCTCCAAACCCTTGATCTTGCCTTTCAACTCATCGATTTCATATTTCAACTGGTGCTCCTTTAAAACTCTGTCGATTGAAGAACGGAGCTCATTCAGTTTGAACGGCTTGATCACGTAATCACAGGCACCGCTCCTCAAAGCTTCAACTGCACTCTCTATGGTTGGATAACCGGTCATAATTATAGGTAATATTTCTGGGATTATTTTTTTCAGCTCTTTTAAAGTTTGAATTCCATCCAGACCCGGCATCTTCAAATCTATCAGCGCTATCTGCACTGGTGTAGTTTTAGCTATCTCCAGGGCTTTTTCACCTGATTCAGCTAATAAAACTTCGAACCCTTGTTTGCCCAGGAATTCTGACAGAAGCTCTCTTACAAAAAGCTCATCATCCACCACTAAGATCTTTTCCTGAACCATCAATTCTCCTGATCTCTTTTGATAAACAATTTAAAATTTCTTCACCTTAAAAACAAGGGATTTTTTCGGATATAACTCGTTAATCTTATCGGCATTTTGCCTTTTCTTATTATTCGGGAAGGAAATAGTTGACAGATCAACCTGGATTTCTCCAAAAAGCAAAGATTCCCGGAAGTATTTTTTCCGGGAATCTTTGTATCTCCATAACAACGCCAAGCTTATCTATCTTACCCCTTCAGTAGTTTACGGTATCCGGCTTTATCAGACAATATCTCTGCTGCTTTCTTCACTACCGGATCGGTTTTCAATAACACCTCTTCGTAATAACCTTTTTCTCCATATAAACTGATCAGGATGTCTCTCTTGATAGCCTTTTTAATATAGTCTAAGCTATTAGTGAAATCGTTTTCCTTTGATTTTTGAATCACCTTTTTCAACTCCTGAAGTGCAGGATCAAAAATATCCTTATCCTTCTGAGAATTTATATTCTTCTCTAATCCTTGCAAGGATAGCTCCACAGAGTTAAGGTAGGTAAAGTTTTTCTCTTCAAGAAATTTCTTAAATTCAGATAACACGTTATCATCCACCTCGAAATCCTTAGGTAAGTCTTTATGTCGAGAGATATATCTTACTGCAAAATCAAAGAACATCTGCTGTCTTTCTAAATCGATCTCGATGGGCTGAAATTTCTCTTCCGGAATAACGATATCCGGAACAATTCCGCCGCCACCATACACTGACCGACCCCCATTGGTATGAAAGATCTCTTTTTGCTTGGGTTCATTCTTTAAACTATCTGATTCCCCTTCTTCGGAAAATAAATCAGGATTTCTTTTAGATTTTTCTGGCTTCTGGATACATCTGCCGCTGGGAATATAATATTTTGCGATGGTTAATTTGAGAAAGACCTCATCTGGCATATTCAAAACCGTTTGCACCAGACCTTTCCCATAAGTGGTATCACCGATTATCACTCCTCTATCCCAGTCCTGAATCGCACCGGCAACGATCTCTGAAGCTGAGGCCGTCTGTTCATCCACCAATACTACTAAAGGCTTATCCGGATAAAGGGCTTTTTCCTGGGATAAATACTTAACCAGATCTTCTTGCTTTTTACCTTGCGTATAGACTATTAGTTTCCCTTCATCCAGGAATAGATTTGAGGTCTCCACTCCTTCGTTCAGAAGTCCTCCCCCATTAAATCGCAGGTCAAAGATCAGCCCTTTGACATTCCGCTCATTCAGGTTACGAATGGCTTCCTTTAACTCTGTTCCAGTCTCTTCAGAAAATCTGGAAAGCCTGACATACCCGATCCCATCTCCAAACACTCCATAATAGGGAACGTTCTTTAACTCAATCACCGCCCTTTCAATTACATAATCTAAAGGCTCCTCTGTGCCTTCCCTTTTTATTTTCAGAGTTACTTTAGTGCCGGCTGGTCCCCTCATCAGATTGGAAGCCTCTTCAGTGCTCATCCCGTAGGTTTCCTTACCCTCTATCTCGATTATCCTATCACCTGCTCTTAAACCCATGCGGAAAGCAGGAGTTCCTTCGATAGGAGAAACGATAATGATGAGTTTATCTTTTCTCTCTATGGTCATTCCCAAACCTTCATACTTTCCATGGGTAAACTCTATCAATTGGTTATAGGTCTTCTTCTCTAACAGAGCTGAAAAAGGGTCTAAAAGCTCTAACATTCCTCTTATTCCAGCATACCCCAATTCCTTCGGATCGACTTCTTCCACATAACGGTCATTAATATTGTAAGCTGCCTGAGCCAGAAGTTTGCTGTATCTCATTATGGTATCTCGGGTCTGGGGTTGTGCCTGAAGAGTCTGTTCTCCGGTCTGCCCTAACCCTACTATCCAGATAATGGCTACAGCAGCTAAAGCCAAGACTAAAGCTATAATCCCATATTTTTTCTCGCTTAACATAATGCCTCCAGCAGTCAAAAGTTGAGAACTAAATTGACATACTATCTCCGTTTTTAATGTAACAAATTCTTGCCATTTGTCAATATCAATATTTGAACAATTTGCTTTCTAAATGGGCTAATCTTCAGTCAATTTAAAACTTAACCCTGTGCAAAAATACTACAGTTAAATAGATACTTTTTTAAGAGAAAAAAGGTAAAGATAGATTAAGAGGACAAAATTTAAAAGGAAAAGGAGCCAGAGGCTTAAAGGTATACCTAAAAGGGGGATTAAAATTGCAGATGTTAAGATAGCGCTCAAGGCTGATCCAAAAAGGTCTATTGCATATCCAGTTCCTACTTTTTTCTTCCCTTTATTCTCAATATAGAGTTGATTTGCGCAGGTAAACTCCGCTCCTCCAATAAAACCCGAGAAAACGATCACCCCACCCAAAATCAACTCTAATAATTCAGGTCTCAGCCAGGATCTGAAAAAACTGGATGTTAAGCTCAATAGAAAAAGGACCAAAATAACCTGTAGAATCTGCAGCCATCTTAAATTTCTAAAACTTACCTCTTCTTTTTTTCTGGCTATAAAGATTGCTCCAGAAAAAAGACCCAACATAAAAAGAGTTAAGAAAATTCCGACCTTTGAATAGATATAACCATATAATACCTGATAGATTAAAAGGATAGAGACCTCCAAGGTTATGCTGGAAAACCCCGCTAAAAATATGGTGTATAAGGAGAGATTGGTGAAAATATATTTTGTATTGAAAAATAAAAACAAAAGCGAAAAAGATATAAGAAATCCTAAAAAATAATACCAGGCTGGACTAACTTTAGATAAATAGATAAATACCGGCTTCTCAAAAGATTTAAGCTGAGTACTCCATAAGACTGTATTATAAAAATAAGAGATTGGCTTCAGGTCATAATTTTTCTCCCCTTCATAAGAGCCAATGGTTTTGAACAGGTATTCTATCCTTTCTTTTGAAAGGCGATTCTTTAAAAAATGCTCATTTATATAAGTGGTCTCAACGTTTTTCTTTTTTAGATTCCCTTCTATTTTCATCCAGTCATCAGTTAAAATTTGTCCATCACTGGCTAAGAAGATATTATTCGATCCGGGCAGGACCATTACCGATTTAAACTCAGATAATAACGTGCGATAGAGGCTGGAGATATAAAGGGCTTGTTCTGGATTAAGATAGTTTTCTGCAGAAGTTATGCGGAAACTAAAGATTCCATCCGGAGCCATAATTTTCTTCACAAGATTGAAAAATTCTTCAGTATAGAAACGATTAAGCTGAGCATTATATGGATCAGGCAGGTTCAGAATAACCAGATCATATTTTTTCTCTACTTCCCTGCTTTTTTCTCTGACGAAAAGCCTACCATCTTTGTGAATGATCTTTACTCTTTCATCCACAATCGAGTTAACTTCAGATACCGGAAGAAAACTTTTACCTAACTCTACCATCTTTGGATCAAGTTCTACATAATCTATTTTCAGGCTTTTATATTTCAATGCCTGAGTAAGAGCACCACCCATACCCCCTCCGATTAAAAGCAATCTTTTTGGCTCAGGATGTTCTGCTATTGCATATAAGACAGCTTCTTCAGAGGAATACTCATCTGGATAGGAGAATAAAAGTAGTCCATTCTCATAAAAGCTGATCTGTTCTCCGGCTCTTAAGATAGCCAGATTGCCATAAATGGAATCAACAGATTTTACCAGCGGAAAATCTATCCATAATCTGTTAAGGGCTTTATCATTCAGATAACCATCCAGTTTGCCAATTTTGAAGCCTAAAATTCCTAAAAGTATCAAGAAGAATATTACCTTTCTTTTGATGGAATCTTTTATGAGTAAAATTGAGTACAAAAGCAAAGCTATAACTAACCAGCTCTGCACGGAGAAATTTGATAAATTAGGAATCAAGACTAAACTACCTAAAAGACCACCTAGACCCGCTCCAAAAGATTCCCAGAGATAAACCCTGGTTACCAGAATATTTTGTTTGGATTCAAAAAGCCAGAGAGTAGAGTTTAAGACAAAAAGTATCCCTAAAACCAAACAAAGTGGGCACAAAATAAAGAAAGTGAACAGGAACATAGGTAAAAATCCAATAATCTCACCCGGCAAAGTATTCAGAATTATCCTGGAATATCTTATTCCTATGATTGTCATAATTGAGAAAATGGCTAAGAGGAAATACCAGAAAGACAGGTTTTTTAAAAGAGAGTTTTTAGAATTGGAGATAATATCCCCCAGTTTGCTGCCCAGCCCCACCCATAAAAACCAGACGCAGAGCAGAATGCCTAAACACAGCTCATTACCATAAAAAACAGCTAAAAGCTCGCGGAAAAGAACTATCTGCGAGAGGATTGATGCAAATCCTAAAAAGATACAGGCTAATATAAAAAGGCTCTTATTTCGAATCATTGATAAAAATCTAATCTATTTTAAAAAGAAGTCAAGTAAAAGAGGTAGGGGGTCATCCCGCCAAAGGCGGGATTGAACCCCTACAAAATAAATCTCCCAGGTGGTCGTCGGGTCCCCTGACCCGACGATAAAAAACTTGCCAGGTCAGGGGACCTGGCAAGCACTGAAAAGTTGAGCTCCTGCTCCAGCGAGAATATGTAGCGTCGGGCTTTATGCCCGACGAAAGAATACTAAGACCAAATCCCCGGTATTTTCTCTCCACAGAATTTGCATCTTCCCTTTTGCAAATTCATCTGGGTAATGGTAAATCCATATCTGCCTATTATGATTTTCTTACATTTAGGACAATAAGTATTCTCTCCTTCGTGACCTGGCACATTCCCTATATAGACAAACTTCAGCCCACATTCTAAGGCAATTTTTCTTGCCTGCTCTAAGGAAGAAACTGGGGTAAGTGGCAAATTCTTTAATAGATATAGTGGAGTGAACCGGGTGAAATGAACAGGCACATCCGGACCTAAGTTGTTTAAAATCCACAGACACATTTTCTTGATATTACTCATATCATCATTCAAAGTCGGAACCATTAAATAGACGATCTCATGCCATATTCCGATTCTCTTCAATTCCTTAAGACAATCCAGCACTGGCTCAAGCTTTCCCCGGCAGATCTCCTGATAGTATTTTTCCGTGAAAGCTTTTAAATCGATCTTAACTGCAGTTAATTCCTTGCATAGTTCAATCAGTGGCTCTGGCTGAATATAACCAGCAGAGACCATCACGCTTTTTACCCCTTTCTCTTTTCCTAACTTGGCACAGTCCAGCATATATTCATAAAAAACGGTTGGCTCGGAATAGGTATAAGCGATTGAAGGACAGTTTCCTTTTAAAGCATATTCCACCACTGTTTGAGGTGAAAGCTCGTAATTATAAGTCTGCTCAGGTCTGGCTTGAGAGAGCTCCCAGTTCTGGCAGAATTTACAGTTTAAATTACATCCTGTTGTGGCTATAGAGAAAGCATCCGTTCCCGGGAGGAAATGAAAAAAAGGTTTCTTCTCAATCGGGTCTTTATGGAAGGAAGGAGTTAAACCATATACTAAAGTATAGTACACCCCTTTTTGATTCTCCCTTACTCCACAATAACCCCTCTCCCTATCACCGACCCGGCATTTCCTGGGGCAGAGCTGGCATTCTATCTCTTTATGCTCAAGCTTCTTATAATATTTCGCCTCTATGTGAGAAAGCCTGCCAGTTGAACTTAGAGCATAAGCTGTATCCGGAAAAGTTAAGAGAGGAACTTTAGAGATTAAATTTGAGCAAATAGCACCTCCTGCTCCGGATATAGAATATTTGAAAAATTCTCTTCTTTTAAATTTCTTCATTTTATTTTTATAATCAAAGATTTATCTCGATCTTTTCAATCTCGCTTAAGGTAGCTCTACCCAATTTATGATTTTTATCTGCGGCTGTAAAGATATACTTAGGAGAAAGCCCATATTTTTCCAAAGTGGGGATTCCCTTTTTTTGACGAAGCTGGTCAATTATCTGAGACCCGATAAAATCTAAAGCTACCGGGTCTGAGCTAATCATTATGCCCCGGTATTCCTCATTCCACACAGGATGATAAGAGGGACCTCCTTTATATTGAACAGTTAAAACATCGCAGATGATCAACCTGTGTTGATTTTTTATCTGCGGAAGAGCATTCAAATCTGCTATAAAAGGGTTACCGCCTTCTTCATGATATTTATTGGGATTATTAATTGCTCCATAATAATTTTTCAAGGCACAACTTATTCCAGCCAGACTATGATCTTTTAGGACCGGAAGGTTCACCTGAACACTGGTATAATATAATAGAATTTTACTCACCAGACTCCCGATATTCAGATGCTCATACAGGTCATTGGAATATCCCACTCCATCCGTATCTGTCCCGAAACAGCGCAAACCATCATGGTTGAAATTCAGCGGAAAACCAACTTCCTCCAATTCACCATTCGAGCGATCCCAGACGATGATATTCTTCTCCTTTATCCCACTCTCTTTGAGTAAATTGGCAAAACATAGAGCTACTTCCGGATGAGTGGAAGCTCCCTTCCCTGCCAGACAATTTACCTTCAAGCCCAATATATCCTCTGGAGAATAGAATCTTCGAATAGAATCCCTGAAATCGAGGTCACCAGTATATGTAGAAAGTCCTTTTTTGATCATATCTGAAAGGATAGTTGAATCTATCCTCCTAGAGTTACTCAACACTCTTCTGGAGCGAATGATTACTACATTAGACTTAGTCAAATCGACCTCAAAATCTATAATTTCTATCTAAAATACGACTTTAATGCAAAAAACATTAGATAACCAGACCGAAGTCTTGTGATTGTATTAAAGTCTAAATTTTTGAATCCATACTATTTGATAGATCTTTACTCAGAGAGGTCTCTGAAAAAGTGGATAAGAGAGCGGTCGGACAAAGGTGTCCGACCTCTCCTACGGTGGCTACGAGCCCGCCCGTATGGGCGCCAGACGTAGTCTCCGTTTCTCGGACGAAAAATCGACACTCTTTCTTCCCGTAGGCTTCCGCCTTAGGCGGACCAGCCCAGCCCTTCAATAACCTCAGGGTGGTGAGCAAAGTCGAACCACAAAACAAGTTTTTTAAAGCTCTCACAGATTTTTATTGACAGCTTTAAATTGAGGCTTATATTTTAATGAACTTAAATCCATGGCTCAAGAAATGGAAAGGAGGGTCAAATGTCAGTTAAAGCTTTTATCTTAATCGAGATGGAGCCTAAAAGTATTAATGGAGCCATCCAAGCCCTTAAAGGAATTCCCCAGGTGAAATCTGCCACTCCGGTTGCAGGGCCTTATGATATTGTGGCAGTCATTGAATCAAAATCCTATGAGGATATTCCACGGATCATCACCAAGGAGATACAATCAGTTGAAGGGGTAATCAAAACTACTACCCTTTTAGCTTTCGAATAAAAAATAGCGTCCGGAATAAACCCGGACGCTATTCCCTGTATGGAATTCCGGTATTCAATTAATGCTATCTCCCTCGACGACCCTTTCTTTCAACGGCAGTTTTTTTCTCCTCGGTCTTTTTCTCGGTTTTCTCTTTTTCCAGCCGGTCATCTATTCCATTCCCGTTTTTATCTATAAAATAATCGTAGCTGTCTTTCCCTTCTTCTTTCAGACTCCCTTTTAGCCCTTTAAGTATCTTGGATATTCCTGTTTTCTTTTCCGTCTCAGGTTTCTTTACTTCAGCTTCCTTAGCTTCCTCTTTTTTCATCTCTTTCGCAGATGAACTTTCTTCCTTTCTTTCTACCGTAGAGGGTACCGGTTTTATTTCTCCTTTCTGCTCTTTATCCGCTACGCTATCTTTCTTGGGAGTTCTCTCTATGGCTAAAACCGAAGAGAAAAGGAAAACTGAGAGCAAAAGCAGTGTAAGTATTATATGGACTTTTTTCATTTTTATTCACCTCACCTTTTCCTCTCAGTTTTATTTCTTTTGACCTCAACTCTTTCCTTGTTAGTCTGACTGCTTCTCTCTTTGCGAATCTCTATGCTTTTCTGCTCATACTTTGGGGATTCAGGGCTTCTCGCCTCAGGATAGCTTTTCTTCTGGGGAACACTTTCCGCTTTGATTTCTTTTTCCTTCGTTCTTACCCTCTCAGAGGTAATATCCCTCTCCCTTACTTTCTTTTCTTCAACTCTTCCCTTATCCGGTACAAAATCCTTTTCCCTGTCATTTATTCTTTCTTTAGTCTGCTCTATTACCCTGTCCTGCCGCGGAGATTTTTCTTCATAATAATCAGTTCGGGAGCGAGTTTGTTTCTCTGCTCTACGAGCCTTATCCGCCTGAGGCGGATTATCGGCAGGCAATGTCCTTCTCTCTTTGATCTGCTGATATTCCTTCTCCTTCCAGCTTCGATATTCTTTTTTAACTGGATCTTCAGAGACATATTTCATTCGTTGATTTATCTTGGCATCTACTCTTACGGTTTTACTTTTCTCAACATAAACATAGTTATTCCATACTCTGCAGCCATTATAATAGTAAGTTACATAGTGCCTGCCCACTATGATATAGGGAATGGTTATCGGAGCTATCCCATAGAAAACACCATCGATATAAACCTCTACTCCAAATGGAGCCCAGAAATAGACGCTCCCTAAATGGTAAGGGAAAGGATCAGAGTAATGCCAGTACTGATGAGGCCAGTAATACCACTGTGGATGAGGATACCTCACATAGAGATTAGTCACATCCGTGACATAATCCGGAGATGGGCTGATTTGATGGTTCACCCATTCCATAAAAACGTAGGGGTCTTCATCCTCATCCATCCTCAAGGTGCGGATATCTGCTGGCTCTGTTCCTTCTCTATAATAATCCGACCAGTGCGGAAGGGAAAGAGGCTCATAAGAAGCCACTGCCTGAATGTACTCGACGCCTAATGGACCATCCACTGTCAGAGAATAATCATCATATCTGCCCGGAATCCCGTAAACTCTGCCGCCTTCGACGTAACGATCATCCTCTGAGCTATAAGGATAAAGAACGTTTACATATCCACGGGTATCCAGGTTATAAACTACGACGTAACAATCCCTGGAAGCTCTGAAATAGACCCGGATATCATCACCCGGATGATAGGTTGAACCCTCCCCCTTATCGATCCAGACATCGATATCTAAACCCTGATTGGGCGTATGTATAATCCGGTGTTCATTCATCCCCTCATAATCCTCTTCCTCTGGCAACTGTGCGAATGCTGGTTTAAAAGTCAAAGTCAAAACCAGAAGCGCCAGTATTAGCTTTAATATTTTCAACATCTCGATCACTCCTTTCATCCCGTATTTATGCGGGATTGTTTTACTTCTTACTTCTTAGGTTTCCCGGGTTTCCTGTACTCCTTCTCAATCTTCTTCCTTTCCTCTCCACTCACTCCGCGATATTCTCTCTCAATCCTATCTCTTTCCTTATCACTTACCCTGTATTTCTTGTAATGCTCCACAAATTCTTTGTCTTTATGATAATTATATTTCTTGTAGACATAAACCCGATCAACTCCATGTCTGGGAAGATAGTAATAGCCGTTATCCAAGAAATAGAAATCATAGAAATCACATTCTACATAAATCCTGGTCCAGGTGGGATGATGATGGCAGTCATAACAGTAGCGCGGGTGGTGATACCTGTATCTTGGACCACCAAAGACACCTCCCACATAAAGAGCACATCCACTTACAAAAACTCCCAAGACTATCAAGAGAATCCCCAAGACCAACTTTCTGTTTTTCATTTCATCCTCCTTTCAGCAATCCCGCCTTCGGCGGGATCACACTCCTTTTTATTAGCAATCCTTTTAGGCAAAACTTTAAGCTCAGGATTACCTTCTGTAGTCTGATAAGCCCATTCGAATCTTATATAATTATAATAGATAGTATCAATATCGGTAACTCTCAATTTGGCATAACGATTATCCCAGGTCCAGATAACATAAGTATGACCTAACCATACTGGAATGTAGTCCAACTCAGACCAGCCTATATTTGTATCCGGTGCAACATTAATCTCATCCAGACTATTCGTAAATCCAAAGTCTTGTATATCATTAGGAATACTATTCTTCATAGTAGTATTAAGATAAAAAACTCTAACGTAACTATCTAAATAAACATCACAAAGTGGGCTGGTTCTGGAGACAATTTGTACTCCCAGTTGATTATCGAAGTAAATCCCAGCGTGACTATTGTCAATTGCTACATTAAATAAAATATTGAAACCATCAGGTCTGGGAGTATCATATAATATCTTAGAGGGTTCGCTTTCATTTCCAGAATTATCCACTGCGGTTATAACATAATAATAAGTTGTTCCGTTTTCCACATCGGTATCAGTATATTGAGGTGGGTTAGGTATTGAAGTTATGAGTTCAAAATCATCATCTGGTTCTGGAATTATACCATTTGTTTCCGGAGCCCAGTAAATCTTATACCTGTAAAAATCCGACTCATCATTTCTTTCCCAGTAGATATATACTGCTTCATCACCGGTTACGCTATAAACACCTTTTGGAGAAGAAGGTGGGGTGATATCAGGCTCAGTTACATATATATAGACTGGCTCAACTACATAAACCTTCTTCTCGCAGCCACTGAAGATAAAAAACAAACCTGTTAAGACTAACGAAATCAAAATTACCTTTCTCATAACGACTCCTTATTTTAAAAGTTCCATATTTCTATTATGCAAACCTTATGCCTGATTTAGATTAGGTAATAGGAAATAGGTGATAGGAAATATGATATTATAAAATAATGACTTATAGCAATTACATAAAGTATCTTATTAAGGACTATTTTAATAGATATTTTATACTTGCACAAAAATTGTTCGTTTCAAAAATTTTTTGTGCAATGGTAAGGGCGGGTTCGAAACCCGCCCTACGTGGATTAGTCTTTCGTAGTGCGGTCCTTTCAGGGTCGCTTAAAAACGTAGAGACGCATCGCTATGCGTCTCTACTACTGCTAAATCAATGGAGGTCTAAAGACCTCCTCTACAATTAAAAAATTACCTCATCTAAATTCAGCCCCATCCCATCTGAAGTAGCTATAACCTCAACTTTCAACTCTTTTTTAAGTTGTAGAGCTAGTTCCCAGGGTTTGGCTTTAAGCATCGTCATCCCGAAATGAGTTAGAATGGCAATTTGAGGCTTACAGTTTCTTATTATATTTTTCGCGTCCTCTAAATTCAGATGGTCTAAATTAAGTTTTTTAGCCCCTTCAGGCTCATATCTCACAGTATTTATTACAATCATTTCACTTCCAGAATGATATTTTATCAGCTCCGGAAAAAACTTAGTATCAACTATAAATGAGATTCTATATGTTGGAGTTTTGAAGATCAACCCATATACCTCAACCCCGTGAATATGCTTTAAGGGTGTAGACAAAGTAATAGAATCTATATTATGCTCACCACCAGCCTTGAGTATATGAATTTGCTCTACAAAACTTCTCACATATTTAAGAATTACCGGATCCTCATTTAAGGCATCTGCGGGACAGAAAAGCATCCCCCTTCTTTTAAATCCACCCTCAGTCATCGCCTCTATCATAATATTAACATCATTGGAGTGGTCAATATGACGGTGAGTTAAAATGATCGCATCTAATTTAGACGGGTCTAATTTTGGCTTGCTGGAAAAACATTTGACCAAAGTTCCTGGACCAGGATCTATCAAAATATTTTTATTCTCTAAGGTAAGCCAGATCCCACCTGAAGCCCTGAGCTGTTTGGATACCACTATCCTTGCGCCAGCCGTGCCTAAGAACTTAATTCTGTTAGGTGCTTCTAATTTTTTATTCTTAACTGTCATGTTGAGCGGAGCGAAACATCTCTCTCAATTGTTTAAAGATTCTTCGTCCCCTACGGGGACTCAGAATGACACGGTACATTTGTTGTGTCATGTTGACCCCGATTTATCGGGGTAAACATCTGATTAAGGAGTGCATCCAATGGATGCATGCATTGACACGGTCAATGTCATTCTGAAGAAGCGAAGCGGCTGACGAATTCCCCTCAAGGTCAAATTCGACAGATTCTTCTCCCGCCTTTGGCGGGATCAGAATGACAGTTACTTTATTTGATACTCTTTCATCTTCAGCCTCAAAGTATTCCGATGAATACCCAAAAGCTCCGCAGCTTGGCTTAGATTCCCACCGGTTTTTTTCAGGACTTTAAGGATATGGCTTTTCTCTAAATCTTTTAGTAAAAGAGTTGTGGGGATCTCATCTATTCTCTGGAAACTCAAGTGAGCTAAATCTAATTTATCAATTGCCTCTCCCCGGCTTAAAACAGTTGCCCTTTCGATTACATTCTCTAATTCCCGGATATTTCCAGGCCAGGGATATGAGAATAAAATGTCTTTTGCTTCCTGAGTTAATCCCTGGATATTTTTTCCACCTTTCTGATTTGACTTCTGAATGAAATAATTGACTAAGGGAATTATATCTTCTCTCCTTTCTCTTAAAGGAGGTATGAAAATTGAGATCACATTCAATCTATAATATAGATCCTCACGGAAAGATTTTTCTTTGATTTTCTTTTCCAGGTCCTGATGAGTGGCAGAGATAATCCTGAGATCAACCTTTATAGTCTCCTTACCACCTAACCTCTCAAATTCCTGAGTCTCAATCACCCTCAGTAATTTAATCTGAGTCTCTAAAAAGAGATCGCCGATCTCATCTAAAAATAGAGTTCCTGAATCCGCCAGTTCAAACCTCCCCTCTTTCCTACGAGTTGCACCGGTGAAAGCACCTTTCTCATATCCGAATAGCTCAGATTCAAGCAAGGTTTCAGGGATAGCCGCACAGGATAAAGAGATAAATCTTTGATTGGCTCTATCACTTAAAGCATGGATTGCCCTGGCCACCAATTCCTTTCCGGTTCCGCTCTCTCCACGGATCAATACAGTTGAATCGGATTTTGCTACGCGTGCAACAGTGCTCAACACCTCTTTTATGGCTTTGCTCTCACCAATTATCTTCAAATCTTTATATTTCTCATTCAACTGTTCTTTCAGGTATTTGTTTTCAGTTAAAATCTTCTGATTTTCCAGGGCTTTTTTTATATTTATTCTTAACTCCTCTAAATCGACTGGCTTATTAACATAATTAAATGCCCCTTTCTTCATCGCCACAACTGCCGTCTCAATTGATGCATAAGCCGTCATAACAATAACCTGAATTTCCGGGTTAATCTCTTTTAATTTTGATAGTAATTCAATCCCATCCATCCCCGGCATCTTCAAATCTATTAGCGCCACTTCAAAGAATTTATCCTGACAAAATTTTAGAGCTTTTTCGCCCGAATCAGCTAAAGATAAAGAATATCCTTCTTTCTTTAGAAAACCACCTAACATTTCCCTTTGAGTTTCCTCATCATCCACTACTAAGATTCTATATAGAGCCATATAATCTCCTTAATTAATAATCCTTTACCAACCGTTTAGGCGACCCAAATTGTCATTCTGAGGGAGTCCGCCTCCGGCGAAACGACCGAAGAATCTGTTCAATTTGATCTTGATATAGATTCTTCGCCCTCCGGGCTCAGAATGACAGTATAAATAGACATTTATCATACTTTTTATCTGCTTAATCTGCCTTGAATTTATTTTTATACCGGCAACCTGATAACGAAAGTAGTCCCTTCTCCAATCTTACTTTCCACCTCAATTCTACCCTGATGATCGTTGATAATCCTGTAGGCAATTGCCAGACCCAAGCCAGTCCCTTTATCTTTAGTGGTAAAGTAGGGTTGAAATATCTTAGAGAGATTTTCCTCTGGAATCCCAGGACCTGAATCTTTTATTTTTATAATAACTTCTTTCCCGGTACTATTCAATCTTCCAGAGACATTCATCTTCCCACTTGCAGGCATTGCCTGAATCCCGTTAAGGATTATATTAACTAAAGCTTTTTTCATCTCCTCTCTATCTATCCTTATCTCTGGTATATTCTCAATCTCTTTCTCTATTAATATCCCCTTTTCTTTAGCTTCAATCTCCATTAAAGAGATAACTTCAGAAAGGAAGGAATTCATATCAGTAGAAACGAGATTCAACTTCTGAACCTTAGCTAGGCTCAGGAATTGATTTATAGTCTGATCCAGCCTTTTGATCTCATTCAGGATGGTCTGTGTGAAATTAAGGTACTCCTCCTTATCTTTAATGGGGACAAACTCACTTTTCAATCTCTGTGCCGCAATAGAAATGGCATTCAGAGGATTCCTTATCTCATGAGCCACTCCCGCTGCCAGATTGCCTAAAGTAGAAAGCCTATCTGCCCTTTTAGCCTCCTCTTCATATTTTTTCAACTCAGTCATATCATGAATCACAGCCACTGCTCCCTGAATTTTTCCTTTTTCATCTAAGAGAATTGAAGTGCCGACAACCAGGTCCTTGTTTTCTTTTGAACGCATCTTTAATCTTCTTTCCATATCCCATATGCTTTTCCCTGAGCTTAAGACTTGATTAATTAAGGGCTCGTCCTCAGGAAAAATCTGAGAATAGTTTTTGCTGATCACCTCATCTCTTTTCAGCGAAAAAATCTCTTCAGCCACTGGATTGAAAACAATTATACTTTTATCTCTATCCACAGCCACAACCGCATTATTCATACCTTCTAAGACATTTCCGGTTAGAGTTCTGATCTCCTTATAAGATTTATTCAGGACAAAATAGCTCTGATTGACCAGTGCTATTCCAATGAAAAGTAATCCTAAGAAAAAAAGGATCAAACTGAAAAGGATCATCTGACCCTGATAACTTTTGGTTATCTGTTTATAACCTTCTAAGGATAGCCCTAGGCGGAATATCCCTGAAGGAAATTGACTGGAAATAAAAGGCTTCACCACTTCTAAAACCTTTCTTTCCTCAAAAGGTGTCACTCTGCTTTTAGTTTCATTTTTCAAGAGAGCTTCTAAAAGGAAAGGGTCGTTTTCGAGCTTCAGCATCTTTTCCACCTTTTTAGAGGCAAATACAATCCCTTCTCTGGACTGAAGGACTATATATTCTATCCCGCTCTGCTGGCTGATATTCTGTATTAGATAACCTATTCCTATTTCCTTTTGGAAATCCTCCATATAAGCAGATGGTGATATGACTGCAATTCCACCTTGACCTTTAGACCTTCTTAGCACCACCACATATTTCCCCTCAGAAAGTACTCCACCCCCTTTTATTTCAAAAGCGGCCTCCTGGGTTTCCCCTTGCAAAACTTTTTGTAATTCAGCAGAAGAAAAATGAGCAGTATCGGCATAGCTTTCCATCTCTTCAGGATGACTGCTTTTCAAAATCTTTCTTGTTATATCTAAAAGATCAATTCTCAACAAAGAATTTCTTCTGACCAGTTCCTCTAACTTAGCATTGGTTAAAATCCCGCCTTTATCCATCTCATCTACTAATTTTGCAATATCTAAAAGCCTCTCTGTAACTAACTCTTCTAATAAACTATTGGCTTTGACCGTATTCTGACTGGCTAAAACCAGACTCTCCAATAGGGCTTTCCCCTCCTTCTCCATTACTTTTAACATATTCGATTTGCTCTTCTCAATGCTGAAAAAAGCTATCAAAAAAAGGATCAAAGCGAAAAGAAGAGTTAGCAAGATGACATATCTCAGCCTTAAACCCACTAAGAATTTGAGACTTTTCAGCTCAGCCAATTATTTTTCTCCTTTTGACGAGCCTAATTTAACTTTAAAAAAATTAAGTGTCAAGGAATATGAATTTGAAGATGGCAGGTGCAACCACTTGAACTCCCCTGGATCTGTAGGGGCGAGCCGACAGTTCGACAAGCTCACTGTCCTGAGCGAAGCTGAAGGACGGGTCTCCCCTACACCCAAATTCAAAATAAAAGAAAACAAAAAAACCGACTTTTGTGGTCGGTTTTTTTATTAATTCCACTTTCTCTTTTTATCTTACCAGAAGCATTTTCTTGGTCTCGGAGTAATCTTTTGAGTTCAGCTTGTAGAAATAGATCCCGCTGGATACATCAAATCCCTTTTCGTCTTTTCCATTCCAGGTAGCCAAATAACTTCCTGCCTCCATCTCTTCATTTACAAGATTTTTAACCTTCTGCCCGAGGATATTATAGACTGAAAGCTTAACTCTGGTTCTCTTCGGTATAGAGAATTTGATCTGAGTAATCGGGTTGAATGGGTTAGGATAGTTCTGGAACAGAGCAAAAACCTTAGGTACGGTTCCCTCTTCCTCTCGAACTGAAGTAACAATTACTGAAAGCTCAACTGAAGGTCCGCTTATGTTCCCTGAGAAATCGATAGCGGTTAGTTTGTAATAATAATTTCCATTCACCAGGTTGGAGTCCACATACTCAGTATTGGAAGAGTATCCGATCCGGTTGGAAGGGGATGGTATGAAGCCAGGTGTGGTGCTACGATAGACAGTAAAATAGTTGAAATCAGGATCTGAAGATTCATCCCAGCTTAACTGAACGTTACGTCCTTGAATTAAAGCAGCAAGACCCGAAGGAGAATTCGGAACTAAATTATCCACTGAATACCCACTATCCGGCAAAGACTCATAGAAAATCCCTGGGTCTGCAGTATGGCCGGAAACATAGAAGACTGTCCAGTGCATCCCGGAAACGAGAGTGGAATCAAAAAAGGTTGCAGCCACATAGCCATAACGATCATGATGTGTAGTTGGGATAGAACCCAGGAAGGTCCAAACTGTTCCTGCAACTGAAATCTTTGCACCGGGATTTAACTCTGAATAAGAGGCAAGCATTTTCTTAAATGAATCCACCTCCCTGGCTAAAACCTTTGAGTTAGAAGAATCATCCCTTCTCCAGATGCCGTAATTGGTAACCGGGTGGTTGACATCATCCTCACCGGCAAACATATTCCAGAGAATACTTACCTGTTTACCCTGATCATTAGGTACATCTGAGATCTCCACAATGTCTCCAGCATGGGTTTGATCAGCTAATCTTTTAATCGAATCCCACAAAAGCTTTGCTGCATAGCTGTGGTTATGCATACCATAACTTCCATCGTTTAGCACGAAATAATAGTTGAAAGCTCCACCCTTCTCAGTCAGGGTTAAAAGAGTGTCCAGATGATTTCTAACATTTCCACTTTGGTCTTTGGGAAGTAGACTTGCTAAAGAATCCAAGAGATTTACAAATTTTGCCTGACTATACCTGAGGAAAGTTATACTTACACTTCCGTGACATCCTCTGCAACCCTCGTCATTTAAGATATCATCGGTTGAGTCATCCGGCGTGCCGTTGTCAGAGGAAACTGCAAAGGTATGACCGCCTACTTTGGTTATTAGGGTATCTGATGGAGAGGGTGCCATATGACACTGGATACATTTCCCCGGAATCAAGGAATGTGTCCCATCCGGGTATATCTCGTTCGGATATTCATAGCCGCTAATTCCATAAAGCATATTGGATTGATGAGAATGGTGTAATCCTCGACTGCTGATTCTCTCGGTATGACAATCATCACATACATCTGCACCTGAGGCTCTTCTTAGCTGAAATTCGTTCTCGGCAGAATGAGGATCATGACAGG
The DNA here is from genome assembly GCA_964570765.1 of uncultured Ignavibacteria bacterium. GTDB lineage: Bacteria > Zixibacteria > MSB-5A5 > MSB-5A5 > RBG-16-43-9 > CAZMZF01. The sequence goes on along the minus strand of CAZMZF010000004.1, from coordinate 110,920 downwards.
CAGAACAGGTTATCCCTTCTACATATTTGTAAGGAGCTGCAGAAGATTGTCCTTCTATGGTTTCATGCACATAACCCTGTGCAGTATGACATCTGGAGCAGGAACGGCTGTTCATATGCTCAGGGTCCCCCGGTTCCCCTACTGCATAAGGATGTCTTGAATGATCCCATTGATAAGGAAAAATATGGTTCGACCCTGCATCATGACATACAGCGCAGACACCAGCTCCATAGCTGACTTCGATTCTGTTCCACCTGTTCTCTCCACCATGCCTGCTACCTGGTCCATGGCAGTTCTCACACTGGATATTAGCCAGATTGGCTAAATCCGGATAATGAACTACCATAAAGTCGAAATTACCCGGTTGTAAAGTGGAAGGGAAAGTCCAGCCTAATAACGTTGCCACATCATCAAAACCGTAGTTATTGGCAGCTGGATCTGTGTCATATCCAACTGTGTGACAGCTAATGCAGTTTGGACCATAATGGCTGCTGGCGATTCCATCTATACCTCTTTGATACATAGAAGCATGACCGGTTTCCTTCCATTCTACGATCTTATCGTTATGACAGAAAAAACCGCACTGGGGCCAGTGAGGAGTCATTCCACCTATCTGTCCTGTTCCTACCCAGGTCCCGGCACTAACATACATTGTATCCGGTTTACTTGTCCCTCCAGTCCCGGTTATAACGAGAGTAACGATATAAGTTCCCTCAATATCAGGAACCATAGTTGAATTCTGAATAGTAGTGTTACTTAAAGTAGTTGACGAACCAATAGGTTTGGCAAGAGCCCAGGTATAAGTATAAGTGTTAGTATCACCAGGATTAGATGTAAAACAAATTTTACTACCTACACCCACATTCGGCAATCCAGTTGAAGTCCTGTACAGGGTAGTGTCGATAGTAAGATCTCTGGGCGAATAAGCTAAAAGCCTTATTTTAGCCACTGGAACTGCAGCTAAAGAGAGTTGAAAACAAAGGAGCAGTAAAAAACAAGTTAATAAAACAACTTTTCCAACATTCATAGTACTCCCTCCTTGATAATTGTTAAACAATTCACTTAAAAAAATACAATTAATTTTCTTTGAGTCACCTCCTTTGCGTAAAAATGTTTGGGAAATTAATGTTTGTGTGTTATGTAAACCATTTTTATAATCCCTTGTTATTATTAAACTTACCTGACTCATTGAAAACCACTCAACAATACAGGACTATTATAATATATTATATCATCTTTGTCAAGTATTTTTGCGAAAAATCTAAAGCTCAAGCTACTGCTTTATTAATTATTATCCTAATATTTTAAACTGTTTTATTATGATGAGTAAGTTTTTAACCCTTTAATGCGGAAAACAAAATAATAAATTGATAACCAAAAATTCTCTACCAAACCATGGCTTCCCTTCTCATCTATCCCCTCCTTGGTTTCAAGTTAAATTGAGTCTCTATAGTTTAGTTTAAACTGAGGTGAGATAAATGTCAAGTTTTTTTTAAGATTTTGAAGAATATTTTAGATTGTATTTCTGAGTAAGTAAAATTTGCAAAGTTATAAAAAACTAACTTTTTTTACTAAATATCTACTTGTCTCTTTCCCCGAATATAGAGAGGAGTTCTTCAATAATCTCCTCTGTTTCATAAATATAATCTCTTACTTGAAACCCGGCAGAAATTAGACTATGAAATAATTCCACAGTCTCTGGAGCTCGTATCCCTTCTTCTTTGAGCTTTTCAATCTGTTTAAAGAAATTGGTCTTGGGACCATCGTATAAAACTTTACCTTGCTTTAAAAAGATAACCCTTTTAGCTAACGCTGCTATCAGATCTAAATTATGAGAGATTAAGATCACAGTTACACCTTTATCATTAAGCTCAAGCAGAATATTTTTAACTCTGTATATCCCATTAAAATCTAATCCGGCCGTGGGTTCATCTAAAATCAAAATCTCTGGTTCTAAAGCCAAGACTCCAGCCATAGCCACCCTTCTCTGTTCCCCGGTACTCAAGCTAAAAGGTGAGCGCTGAGCAAAACTATCAAAATCCAATCCCACAGAGTTCAGGGAAATTTTTACTCTCTTGTCGATTTCAACTTTATCCAACCCTGAATTCCTCGGTCCAAAAGTAATATCTTCATAAACCGTTTCTTCAAAAAGTTGCCTCTCCGGAAATTGAAATACCAATCCAACTTTTTCACGGATTCTTTTTAAGTAAGTTTCTTTCTTTTTTATCTCTAAGCCCTCCACTATGACTTTACCTGAAGTGGCAAACAATAAACCGTTGAAGTGTTGAGCTAAAGTGGTTTTACCGGAGCCAGTAGGTCCTATCAACCCGATAAGTTCACCTTTCTCAATTTTTATATTAATCCCTTTTAAAGCAGTCTTTGGATTTGCACTTTTGTAATTATAAACATAGTCTAATTTTTCAACCTCTATCTGAAGATAACCTGAAACTTCAGGTTTAAACTTTTCAGTTATCTCCGTTTTCTTCTGAATTATAGGCAGTGAATAGTTTATCCCTTCTAAAGATAGGAGTTCATTAATCAAATCTTCCATCTTTGAGATTTCCCTCTTGAATTTGAAACCTTTGCCTTTAAGACCATTAGTTATCTCTAAACTTTTAGGCACAGATAATCCTATATTTTTAAGCTTTTCAGTCTCCTTGAATACTTCTTCAGGTGTGCCATCCAGAACAACTTTTCCCTTATCTAACACCAAAAGACGCTGAGCCAAAAGAGCTTCTTCTGGAAATTGAGTGATGTTAAGGATAGTAATTTTTCCTTCACCTGCCAGTTTACTAATCAGTAGATTTAACATTTCCCTACCTTCAGGATCGAGGAGTGAGCTCGGCTCATCCAAGATCAGATATTTTGGTCTCATCGCCAAGACTGCAGCGATTGCCACTCTTTGCTTCTCTCCACCTGAAAGCTTGTGGGGAGGAGAATTTTTATACTCCCAGAGATGAAAAGCTGAAAGTGCCCACTCCACCCTTTCTCTAATCTCATTATATGGCAGGTTCAAATTTTCCAGCCCGAAAGCAATCTCTCTTTCTACAGAAGTAGTTATAATCTGATTGTCCGGATTCTGAAAAACCATTCCCACTTTTTGACGAATTAATCTTAAATCCTTTTTATCTTCTGGATTAAGACCATCTATCTGCACCTCACCCGAACATGGGATTAGAAGACCGTTCAGTAGCCGAGCCAAAGTTGTTTTACCTGAGCCATTAGGCCCGATTATAGAGACAAACTCACCTTCTTTAAATTTAAGAGTTAACCTCTCCAGAACATTGATAATCTCTCCTTCAGGTAGGGAGTAATCAAAGGTAACTTGATTTAATTCAATCATATTTTTAAAATACTGAAAATTTTCATATATTTCAAATAAAACCCGCTTAAGAGAGCAAGCGGGTTTTTGACATTTTATTTTTTGTCCGCTTCTGGCGGATTAAACTATTATTTTAACCTTTCCACCTTATGTCTAAGTCTTTAGTAGCCTTAACTTCATCTAAACGTAAAACCGGTGTATTATATGGTGCTCCTTTGACCAACTCAGGATTTTCCTCCACCTCTTGAGCAATTTTTTTCATTACCTGTATAAACTCATCACAACTTTCCCGGCTCTCAGACTCAGTTGGCTCAATCATCAAAGCCTCAGACACGATTAATGGAAAATAAACCGTAGGTGCATGTAAACCATAATCTAAAATTCTCTTGGCTATATCGGCTGTTCTTACCCCTTTGCTTTTTTGCTTACCGCCTGACAAAACAAACTCATGCATACAGGGTCCGGGATAAGGAAGGTGATAAAGGTCTTTTAAGGACTCCATTATATAATTGGCATTTATAACTGCATTCTCTGAGATTTTTTTCAACCCTTCTGGACCACAGGCTCGGATAAAAGCATAGGCTCTGACCATAATCCCGAAATTCCCATAAAATCCTTGCATCTTCCCGATTGAATCTGGTCTTTTATAATTGAACGAATAATTATCCTTCCCCTTTTCATCAACTTTTTTCTCTATAACTGGAAATGGCAGAAAAGGCTCTAATAATCTTTTAACTCCCAAAGGTCCTGCTCCAGGTCCCCCTCCACCATGGGGAGTAGAAAAAGTTTTATGCAGGTTGAAGTGGACTATATCAAACCCCATATCACCAGGACGAACTATTCCTAAAAGAGCATTAAGATTGGCACCATCCATATAAAGAAGTGCCCCTGCATTATGGACTGCTTTGGAGATCTCTTCTATCTGAGATTCAAAAAGCCCTAAGGTATTAGGAGTGGTAAGCATAAAACAGGCTACCTCTTCATCTAGAACTTTTTTCAATTCCTCTAAATCCACTAACCCCTTTTGGTTAGATTTAACCTGAACAACCTGATACCCAGTTATAGTCACAGAAGCCGGGTTTGTGCCGTGAGCAGAATCTGGAATGATTATCTTTGACCTGTGGTTACCGTTTTTAGTATGATAGGCTCGGGTTATCAAGAGCCCGGTCAGCTCTCCCTGAGCTCCAGCCGCAGGCTGAAGGGTAACCGCATCAACTCCACCGATCTCTTTTAGATATTCCCCTAATTCAAACATTAACTTTAAAGCACCCTGAACTGTCTCCTCCGGCTGATAGGGATGGATTGAGGAAAAACCTGGCAGGCGTGATAGATCCTCATTGATCTTGGGACTATATTTCATGGTGCAGGAGCCTAAGGGGTAAAAGCTTTTATCCACATGATGATTTAAAATAGAAAGAGCGATGAAATGACGAACCACATCCACCTGACTTACCTCTGGCAGTTTTAACTCCTTCTTTCTTAAGCTACCCTCTGAAATAAGCTCCTCAATTATTTTTGGTGGTATGTCTAATTCTGGTAGATCACACCCGCTTCTCCCTTTTGAGCTCAACTCAAAAATCAGTTTTTGACCCATCCAAAACTCCTGAATAAATTTTTACCTTTTAATATTAAAAAACTTTTATTTTAAAAATAAGTAATACTATCTTCCCTGCTTTTAGTTTTTAAATATTTTTTGCCCTCTACCTATTCTTTTTTTCCCTCTAACTTTTTTATTGCTTTTTCCAAATAGTCTTTTTCACTCTGTTCTAAATCTGGATGTTCCTTTAATATATTTCTATATAAAGAAATAGCTCTGGTTGTATCTCCCATCTTTACATAAGCATCAGAAATCAATTCCTCTGCATCCAAACTCAGCTCACTCTTAGGGTATCTTTTCGATATTTCCTGGAACTTATCAATGGCTTTAGGATAATCTTTTTGTTTTCTATATATTAGCCCCATATTGAAAAGAGCTTCTGAAGCTTTCTGGGTGCTATCCTGTGGGTCTAATGAAATTACTTTATTATAATTAATCAAAGCTTCCTCAAATCTTCTACGTTCTTGATACTTATCTCCTACCTTAAACCAGAGCTCTATATCGGTAGTATCTTTTGTAAGCTTGTTTTCTAAATCCGACAGGGTTCCTTCACCCTTAAGGTAATCTTTAATTTTTTGCATAAAATCAGGAGCATTGGCATATCCTACAACTCGGTCGATCTCCTCACCTGAAGGATTGGTCAGGATTACGGAGGGATATCCATTTATTTTATATTTTTCAGCTAAAGCTGTGTCTTTTTCCGCATTGGTTTTAAAGAAAACAAAATCTACTGAGAAGCGTATTAAACTGGTATCAGTGAAGGTAGAATCAGCCAGCTTTCTACACCACTTGCACCAATCGGTATAAAAATCCAGGATCATGTTTTTGTTCTCAGACTTAGCAATCTGAGATACCTCTTCAAAATTAGCCGCCCAGTTAATCGATTTAGGGATCACCTTCCCGCAGACGAAAAAATAAAAAGATATGAAAAAAACAAAAAATAGAATAATCCAGTGAGAACCTTTTCTTTTTTCCATACCACCTCTCCTTTAGTAAAGTTATAGGTTTCCTACAGTTTGTTCTTTAATAGCTAAGCTCTCCTCATATTTATCTTCTGGCACATACAATTTATATCCAGGCTGATCTTTTACCACATATCCCAATCCACCTTCTAAAAAACTACCGGTATAGCGAAGAAAACAGGGAATATTGCTATCCGCTAAGGTTTCCTTTAAAAACTCAGCTAAAACCCGATTTGGAGTAGCATAGAGCAAGACTAAGTTCTTCTCTTCTTCCTCTTGCTCTTCGGGCAACTCCTCAATTAAATCGGCTTCACACTCCGGGCATCTTTTCGTGCCAGCCGGATATTCGGAATTACATAACGGACAGAACGGCATAGACTTTTTTTTAGTTGGAAGTTTTTATTACTTTTCTATTATAAATCATACACTAATAGCTCTTTTATCTTCAAGCTTTTTTCAAAGTCTTCTTCTCTTACATAAATTTTAATATCTGTAACAGGATGTCGGGTTAAAGCTCCAGCTCTAAGATTCAAACCAGATTCACTGCGAACCAAACAGGGAATCTCACTTTTTTCCAAAGTCTCTGACAAGAAATTAGCATAAACCATATTCTTAGTAATATACAGTAGTTTAAGTTTTGGTTCAGTTATAACCTTTTCTCTTCCAACCTCTTTTTTCCTGACTAATTTCAGTTCTACAACCAACTTCTCTCCGCAGTCTGGACAAGTGTTAATCCCGGGTTTATATTCAAATCCACATTTAGGACAATAAGACATTCTATCCTTTTTTAATCAAGCCTCTGAGATTTTCTACCAGATAATCTATCTCATCTTTAGTTCTCTTCTCAGTAACTGATACCAGAAGATTATTTTTCATTTTCCTATCGAACAAAGATAGATCAATCCCTGCTAAAATATTTTTCTTCAAAAGAAGTTTTATAATTCTACTAGCCGGAACAGGGGTTTCAACCACAAACTCCTTGAAGAATGGTGCTGAATATTTAAGTCTGAAACCATCTATCCGGGTTATCTTTTCAGCCGCATAATGGCTTTTCTGCACACACAACTCCGCTACTTTTCTTAACCCATTTTTTCCTAAAAGGGAAAGATGAACTGTAGCGGCTAAAGCACACAGAGCTTCATTCGTACAGATATTAGAGGTAGCCTTTTCCCGGCGAATATGCTGTTCTCTGGTCTGCAAAACTAAAACAAATCCTCTTCTCCCCTTAGAATCAACCGTAGCTCCTACAAGCCTTCCGGGCATTCGACGGATAAGGTTTTGTTTACAAGCGAAAAACCCTAAGAACGGTCCCCCGAAATTTAGACTATTTCCTAAAGGTTGACCTTCACCAACTGCAATGTCTGCCCCATACTCTCCAGGCGTTTTTAGAATAGCTAAAGAAATGGGATCACAAACCATAATCAACAAAGCTCCAGCTGAATGCACTTTTTTCTCTATCTCCTCTACCTTTTCTAAGAGTCCGAAAAAATTAGGAGATTGCAGGATCAAGCTGGCAGTCTTTGAAGAAAGTTTTTTATCTAAAAGCTCCAGATCCGTAACTCCATCTTTTGGCTCAAGTTTCCTGATTTTCATCCCTCCTCTTTCACAATAGGTGCAGAGGACCCTATAGTAAGTTGGATTCAGAGAGCCTGAGACCAGAATCTCTTTTCTGCTAGTTTCGGCTAAGGATAAAAGACCTGCCTCAGCCACGGCTGAGGCCCCGTCATACATTGAAGCGTTTGAAACCTCCATCTCAGTAAGCTGACAGATCATAGATTGATATTCATAGATGCTCTGTAAAGTTCCCTGACTCACTTCTGGCTGATAGGGGGTATAGGCGGTATAAAATTCTGAACGTAAAAGAATATGATTTACCACGCTGGGAATGAAATGGTCATAAGCTCCTCCACCCAAAAAACTGATTAGATTATCCGTGTTTCTATTTCCCTCTGATATCCTGGTTAGAAGATTTTTAAGCTCCAGCTCCGGGAGTCCTGTTGGAAGCTTGAGCTCATCTTTTAACCTTAGAGATTCAGGAATAGGATTAATTAAATCTTTAAATCCACTAACCCCTATCCTCTCAAGCATCTTTTTCTGATCATCCTCTGTATTGGGAATATAGCTCATAAACTCTCTCTTTTTAAAATCAATATCCTGATTCATCTTTAAAAATATTCTCTATTTTTGTTCAAGTAGCTTTTTATAATCTTCTGCAGAAAGAAGATTATCCAGCTCTTTAGGATCTTTAATCTTTACCTTTATAATCCAGCCTTCACCATACGGGTCTTTATTGATCAGTCCAGCTTCTGCTTCAAGTTTAGAGTTGACTTCGATTACTTCACCCGTTACCGGGGAAAAAAGCTCAGACACAGCTTTGACTGCCTCTATCACCCCAAAAGGCTTCATCTGCTCCACCTTAATCCCTACCTTGGGTAACTCTACAAAGACTATGTCTCCCAGCTCCCCTTGAGCATAATCATCAATACCCACAGTTGCAATATTATTCTCCAATTTGATCCACTCATGCTCCTTAGTATATTTCAAATCATTTTTTATAACCATTTTACCTCCTTTGAATTGTTTAAATTGATATTTTTTCTTTTGAAGTTTCTTTAAACAAGTTTTCTACGAATGAAGTATCATATTCACCGCTTATGAAATTGGGATTAGAAAAAACGGTTTTGTAAAATGGTATTGTCGTTTGTATCCCCTCGATGATAAACTCATCTAAGGCTCTTCTCATTTTGAGAATAGACTCCTCCCGGGTATCGCCACAGGAGATCAATTTTGCCACTAAAGAGTCGTAGTAAGAAGGAATCTCATACCCAGCATAAGCATGAGTATCTACCCTGATCCCGTGTCCACCCGGGACATGAAAGCTTTTAATCAAACCTGGATTGGGCCTGAAATCCTTCTCCGGATCTTCGGCATTAATCCGGCATTCGATCGCATGTCCTCTCAGGACAATCTCTTCTTGAGTGCGAGGAAGTTTTTCTCCAGCTGCAATTTTTATTTGTTCTTTTAAAAGGTCTATCCCTGTAACCTCCTCTGTGACCGGGTGCTCAACCTGAATTCGGGTATTCATCTCCATAAAATAGAAATTACCATTTTTATCTAAAAGAAACTCTATCGTACCCACGCTCTCATATCCTATCCGGGATGCACCTAACACTGCTGAACTCCCCATCTTTTCTCGGAGCGATGGGGTTAGAGCTGTAGAGGGTGATTCTTCTATTAATTTCTGATGCCTTCTCTGGATAGTGCAATCTCTCTCCCCTAAGTGGATTAAATTCCCATAGCTATCACCCAAGACCTGAAACTCAATATGACGTGGGTTTAAAACCAGTTTTTCAATATAAACCTCAGGATTGCCAAAAGCCGCTTCAGCTTCCATCTGAGCCATCTCCAAATTTTTCTTAAGTTCCTCTTTGTTTTTAGCTACCCTCATCCCTTTACCCCCTCCCCCTCCAGAAGCTTTGATCAAGACTGGGAATCCTATTTCGATTGATATTCTCTGAGCTTCCTCTAGATCTTTAATAACTCCCTCGCTTCCCGGAATGACCGGCACTCCAGCTTCCTTCATTTTCTGCTTTGCTACCGCCTTATCACCCATCAGTCTGATCATTTTAGAAGTAGGCCCAATGAATTTTATTTTGCAGGACTCACAGATTTCAGCAAAATCCGCATTTTCAGCTAAGAAACCATATCCCGGATGAATAGCATCTGTATTGGTGACCTCAGCCGCACTGATAATCCTTTTAGGATCTAGATAGGTTTCTGTTGCTTTAGCCGGACCGATGCAGACATCTTCATCCGCAAATCTAACATGCAGAGAGTTACTATCTGCCTCAGAATGAACCGCTACCGTGGCAATCCCTAACTCTTTACATGCTCGGATAATCCTTAAGGCGATCTCACCACGATTTGCTATCAATATTTTTTTAAACAAAACCCTTCTTGGTTAAACTTCCACATTACTAAATCGCTTGGCTGAAATTTATCTTTTTTTACGAAGAATAGCAAGAAAAATATTTACTTTTATTTTTGGATTAAACACGCCATGGCAAGCTTTATCAACAACATTTGTGAGACCTTTTGAAAAGTAGTTTTCGGAGTAACTTTGGAGTGCAAACCTTAAGGTTTGCCAGAATACCTTATCTTGCTATCATTAGTTTAAACGTAAAGCTGAAGTCTTCACCAGGATCCTGTGGACAAGACCTTGAGGCTTTACACTCCAGATGCCATTTAAAAAATCTAACTTATTTATAGATTTAAAAAAAAGCTCTGAGAATCTTCTCAGAGCTAAAAAAGTTAATATCAATTTAGGTTTCACCATTATTTTTTATTTCTGGACTGTTCGAACTCAGTCCAGCCCCTATCTGCCGCTCCGGTTATCCCCTTAACCCTCAACTCGAAATCGTCTGGATTGGTACATTGCTGGAGTGCTTCAGCATAGGAGATATATCCATCTTTATAAAGCTGCATTATCGACTGATCAAAAGATTGCATCCCATACTGAATATTTCCACTTTCGATCAGCTCGATTATCAGAGGTGTTTTCATGGGATCGATAATATATTCTCTGATCAAGGCGGTTGAGACTAACACCTCAACTGCTGGTATTCTTCCTGGCCCATCTGAACGAGGAAGCAGTCTCTGGCAGACGATCGCTTTAAGAGTGGCGGCTAAAAGCAATCTGATCTGCTGGTGTTGATGAGGAGGGTAAAAAGAGATTATCCTATTTATAGTCTCAATGGCATTTAAGGTATGCAGGGTAGTTAAAACCAGATGCCCGGTATCTGCGGCTGTCACCGCGATCGACATGGTTTCATAATCCCTGATCTCTCCAATCAGGATCACATCCGGATCCTGACGAAAAGCATGTCTTAAGGCGGTTACAAAACTCTCTGTATCTCCCCCTACTTCTCTCTGACAAATTATACTCTTGCGATCTTTATGAATATATTCAATCGGGTCTTCAATCGTCAGGACATTTTCAGCCCGGGTAGCATTTATGTGCTCAATTATAGCGGCTAAGGTAGTTGACTTACCGCTTCCGGTAGTTCCGGTCAGAATTATCATTCCTCTGCGATTATTAGCTAAATCCTTTAAAATCTTAGGTAGGTTTAACTCCTCAAACGAAGGGATCAGAGTATGAACAGTTCGGATAGCTACACCTACAGTGCCCCTTTGCCGGTAGAAGTTAATCCTGAACCTTCCCATTTTAGAGATACTCAGAGCCAAGTCCAGCTCATTCTTTTTAAGGAACCTTTCCTTCTGTTCTTCGGTCAGTATCTGACTCATTATCTCATCCATATCTGCCTGGGTCAGATTCTCACATTCTAAAGACAAAAGAGCCCCATCCGCCCTTATAGTAGGTTTCACCCCTACCCTGAGATGTAGGTCCGAGGCTTTCCTTGCCAGGACCTCTGCGAGCATCTGTTTTAAGTTCATCTTTATCTTAACCTCCCTGATCATAAGACTTCTTCTCTTTCTATTTTCGGCTGAAATAATAGACACCTTAATACCTTTTAATTGGTTCTTTTGAGAAAAAACCTAACTGGAAAGAGTGTGGTCGGGCAAGGGTGCCCGACCTACGATGAATAACAACTTTTCTCTCCTAGGCATCCGCCAGAGGTGGACCAACCCTGCAAAACGACTTCCTCAGAGATCTCTGATAAAATAACTTGAAATGAAAAGGTGTCAGGAGGTAACTCCTGACACCACAAGAATAGTTTTTAGGTAACATTGGAGTGTAAAGCTTTAGCTTTACTCTAACTCCTTGAGACCAGAGATTTTTTTGGTAAGCCTAAAGACTTACACTCCAGTGGTTATTTCATTTTTTTTATAAAGGCTCGATTAAGAAAAGAGTCTGTCCGAACTCAACCGGTTTCGCATTTTCCACTAAAATCTTAACTAACCTCCCGGCAACTTCTGATTCTATCTCATTCATCAGCTTCATCGCCTCTACAATACAGACCACCTGTCCGGCGCTTATTATCTGACCCACATCCACATAGGGCTTTGCCTCGGGTGCTGGCGCTCGATAAAAAGTCCCCACCATCGGGGATTTGATCGGTGTTAAGTTACCTTCTACTTCTCCAGGCTTAGAGACTTCTACTGATAAAGCTACTGGCTCTTCTTTAGGAGGTGTTACAGTAACCTTGTCCAGGGCTGGATTGACTATCAGATGGGAAGAGTTATGTGGATTCTGATGGTTTAGCCTTCGAGTGATTTTGATTCTCCTACCCCAGCTAGTTACTTCTAACTCATCTATGTTGCTTTCCTCTACGATCTTTATCAATTTTCTAATTTTTGATTCTAACATCTTTACCCCTTTCTCCAAGGGTTAAACTGAATGTTTTGCTAAGTCTAGTTTTATTGTGCGAAAATTACCCCCTTTTAAATATTTTCGGAAATCCCTCCTCCAAATATTAATTAATTTATAGTTCCAACAGCTCTCTATCTATGTTAGTTAAGACTTTACACCCATTCCTGGTAATAAGAATGTCATCCTCAATCCTCACCCCACCCCAACCTGGAAGATATACCCCTGGCTCTATGGTTATAACCATCCCTGGTTTGAGTACCTCCTGACTTCTGGTATTTATGCCTGGTGAATCATGCACCAAAAGTCCTATCCCGTGTCCTAATCCATGTCCAAAATAATCTTTGAATCCTGCATTATTGATAACATCGCGGGCTACTTTATCTAACTCAAATCCTTTCATACCAGAACAGGCATTTTTTATGGCTTTAGTTTGAGCTTTTAAAACCAGATCATAAATCTTTTTCTGTCGGGGAGTAGCTTTGCCTAAAACTACTGTCCGGGTAATATCACAGACATACCCTTCGTATAAGGCGCCAAAATCCAGAGTTACGAAATCCCCTTTCTGAAACCTTTTAGAAGAAGCCCTCGCATGGGGCATAGCCGATCTTACGCCTGAAGCTACAATCGGCTCAAAAGCAGAGCCTGTACCTCCATTCCGTCTAATTCTATATTCCAACTCTGCTGAGATCTCTTGCTCTTTTGTTCCGGGTTTTAGTAATGGCAAGATTTCCTGATAAACTTTTGCACTTATATCCGCCGCCTTTTTAATCTTTCTTATCTCCCCTTCATCTTTGGTTACTAAAAGAGATTCAACTAAATCCTCTGTAGGTATCCAGAGAATCTGGGGGAAAAGTGCTTTAAGCTTTTCATATAACTTAAAGGACAGAATCTTAGATTCAAAGCCAACCTTGATCCTTTTCTCTTTCAGCCAGTCTATTTCCGTAAGAGTGGAAAATAATTCACGCTGGGCAATTTTTATCTCCGCATCATAGACTTCTTTCTTTACCTGTTCTTTATATCGAAAATCAGTCAGAAAAATGGATTTATCCTCTGAGACCAGAAGAATTCCATTAGAGCCGGTATATCCACACAGATATCTGAGATTTGTGAGGGTAGTTACCAGGAGTAAATCTAAACTCTCCCTTTTAATTTTTTCCCTTAATTTTTTTATTCTATCTGTCACTTTTCGTTTTTTCTATTTTAAGCTTTTTCTCTAATTCCTCTACCTTTCTGGCTATCTCAGGATTAGCCGGATCTCTGGCAAGAATCCTCTGGTAGATCTCCAGTCCTTCTTTATATCTTTTAGCCTGGATATAGATCTCCGCCATAGTCGGCGTTTCTATAAATTCTTTCCTTTCCAGACTTTTTTCATCCCTCTCCATCTAAAAAATAACCAGAGAATGGTCTCTTTATGATTTGTAGAATAATATCTGAGAATAAAGCTGTCAAGAAAAAAAGAGAAAAGAAAATCTTCTTTTCTCCTTAAAGGATATCTATTTAATATTACGAAATCTGCTTATGATGGTTTGGATAATCTGTTGGGTTGATTTCCCTTTAACTATTTTAATATTCAGAACTTTTCCACCACGTGAATCCACTATCTCTTTTCCCACTATATCATTTATTTCCCAGTCACCTCCTTTGACTAAAACATCCGGAACCAATTTGGAGATAAGCTTCAACGGGGTCAACTCCTTAAAAATGCAGACATAATCGACGAAATGAAGTGAAGTTAAAATCTCTGCGCGATCTTTTTGATCCTGTATGGGCCTGCCTTTCCCTTTAATTCTTCTGACTGAGTAATCGCTATTTAATCCAATTACCAAAACATCGCCTAAATTTTTTGCTTTTTTCAAATATTCGATATGACCGCGATGTAAAAGGTCAAAACAGCCATTGGTTAAAACCACTTTTTTGTTCTCTTTTCTTGCCTTTTTCCTGATGCGGATCAATTCTGGTAATTTAACTGTCTTTCCCATAAAGAAGTGATCTCCCGAATTTGGTAGAATATTACTTTATCCTTGCCTAATAGTAACATATAGGTGATTCACTTATGTTTTCACTCTGTATAATTTTTCAAATCCTGATACAATTCTTCTTTAGTCACCTGAGCGGTGCCTAATTCACCTACAACTATACCTGCTGCATGATTTGAGATTAGAGCTGATTCTTTTAAAGAGGCTCCAGAGGCAAAAGCACAGGTGAAAGCAGAGATAACTGTATCTCCAGCACCGGTGACATCATAAACCTCCCTGGCAACTGCGGGGAAATGGGTAAGCATCCGATTTCTCTCGAAAAGTGACATTCCCTTCTCTCCGCGGGTTATCAATAAAGCCTCAGCCTTTAATCTCTCTAATAGCCCCCAGCCAACTTCTTCTAAACTCTTTTCATCTTTTATCCTTTTGCCATAAGCAAAACCAGCTTCATTATGATTTGGGGTTACGAGTGAAACCTTTTGGTAATTCATAAAATGAGTCTCTTTGGGATCAACCGAGATAAAAATCTTATTTTCCTTGGCAAAGTTTATAACCTCATTTAAAAGATTTAAGCTGATTACCCCTTTGCCGTAATCAGAAATCAACAGGGCTGATATCTTCTCTTCCTTTATCTTCTTCTTTATGAAGTCTATCAATTTAAAAGTCATATCCGTAGAGAGTTCCTCCGTATTTTCCCGGTCAGCCCTCACTACCTGCTGACTATGAGCAATGATCCTGGTCTTGACCGTGGTCTGCCGATTTTCATCCATGAAAACTCCTTGACTCGAAATCCCCGAATGGTTAAGGACTTCTTTGAGCCTTTCTCCGTTTCTGTCTTTTCCAACAACCCCAATCAAAAGCGGAACCTCACTTAAGGCTTTAACATTAAGAGCAACGTTAGCCGCCCCGCCTAATTTCAATGACTCTTCCATAATTTCAACTACTGGAACCGGAGCTTCAGGCGAGATTCGACTGACATTTCCCCAGATATATTCATCCAGCATAAGATCACCCAGGATTAAAATCCTATGACTTCCCAAGCTGGAGAAGATCTGTTCTAATTTCTGTGCTGATATATTTTTCATTTTTAATCCTAAAAGTTTAGCGAAACCTTAACAGAATTCAATTCTATTTTTGTCTGAAGAGATACCTTTTTAGATATTCTCTCTTTCTGAAACCGAACAATACTTTTACCTATCCAATGACCCAGCACACCCCCGAAGAAAACATCTGAGGTGAAATGAACATTATCGTTAACTCGAGCCCAGGCAGCCAAGAAAGCTAAACTGTAAGAAAGTATATCGATGACTTTATTATTATACTGTTCAGCAATCACCGAAGCTAAGGTGAAAGCTGTAGCTGAATGACCTGAAGGAAAAGATAAAGAATAAGATGAAGGATGTACTCTCAAACCCTCGAAAGAGAATGCACCTTTCTCTGCAAAAGGCCTGGCCCTTCCAGTTAGATGCTTTATCCCCTGAGTAATACCCTGAGTGAAAATCAACGCTTCCAAAAGATAAAAAGCGGTCTCCTTTTCTTTTTTACGATTAAAGACTAATCCCCCTAAATAAAAGCTTCCGATGATAACCTTAGGATAGACGTGTTCAGAAGGGGTAACTAAATTTGAAAGATCATCTGAGAAATGGCTACGATTCCTTTGAACTATTTTCTGAAGCTCCTCGTCTGCAAAGAACAAGCCAGCCGTTGTGGTAGCCCCTAGAAGAAATTCTACCTTTTCTTTTTTGTCCCAGTGAAATGGAGAAAGAAATAGAGCTTTGCCATCAGAGTAAAACTGCCTGATCGTACAGTCTAGAATATTCTCTCCCTTACACCCTTGAGCCTGAGCTTCTTTTGCTGCCAGGATTGAAGAAATAACTGTTAGAACCGAAATAAGTATCATCTTTACTCTTGACATCGAGACTTAATATATTAAAATAGGTTATAAATGCAAGCAGAACTTAACAGAGGAGTAGAATATGGAGATAAAACCACAACAGCTTAACGTGGAACTGGGTGAAAAAGAATCCGAGGGGATTTATTCCAATTTAGCTTTTATAACTCATTCCCCCTCAGAGATTATAATAGACTTCGCCCGAATGATGCCCGGAGTTCCTAAAGCTAAGGTCTATGCCCGGATTGTAATGACTCCGGCGCATGCCAGGATGCTCTTGAACGCCTTAGAAGATAATATCAAGAAATTCGAATCCCAGTTTGGAGCAATAAAGCTTTTTGGCAAAGAGGGGAAAGAAATAGGTTTTACCAGAGGGATGACTGATACATCTGAACCGCCTAAAAAAGAGAACTGATTGTTAGGATTTTCCCCTGTAGGTTTCTGTAGTCGCTCGATTCGTCGAGCAAGAACATATCCAGTAAATTGGGCAACTACAGTGAAGAACTTAAAAAGAAAGGAAATCAAATGCCAGTAAATAAAATCGGTAGTTTCACTTTCGTCTTACATTTTCATCTCCCTTATGTTATCGCTCATGGAAAATGGCCTCACGGTATGGACTGGTTAAACGAAGCTGCCGCAGAATGTTATATACCTATTTTGAATATCTTGAATGAGCTGATAGAAGAAGGTTATTCTCCGAAATTAACCCTGGGTATTACCCCGGTCTTAACTGAACAATTAGCAGATGAATCGTTCAAATCTGAGCTTTCTTCTTACCTTGAGCAGAAAATAACAGCCGCAGAATTAGATATTCAGGAATTCACCCGTTATAACCGCACTAACCTTCTCTCCTTAGCCTGGATGTGGAAAGATTATTACATTAAGATAAAAAACGATTTCGAAATTAAATATAACAGAAACATTATTGGAGCTTTCAAAAATCTGCAGGATAATGAATATATAGAGATAATCACCTGTGCGGCTACTCACGGGTATTTACCTTTATTGTCCCGGGATACATCGGTTCAGGCACAAATAAAACAAGGGGTAAAAACTTACAAAAAACATTATGGAAGAAAACCCAGAGGGATCTGGCTTCCAGAATTCGCCTATCGTCCCCGTTATAAATGGATGCCACCCGTAAATACGGGAGAAAAAATAGAACCCTATCTTCGAAAAGGAATCGACGAATTTCTAACCGAAAACGAGATCGAATATTTTTTCGTGGATACTGCTCTATTAAAAGGAGGAAAAGCCATCGGAGTCTATATTGACCGGTTTGAAGCCCTGCAGCAGTTATGGGGTCAATTTGAAAAAGAATATAAGCCCAGAGAAGAAGAATTAGATAAAACCCCTCGTGAAATCTATTTGGTCTCCTCCTCGGTCGAAGGGAAAAAACCAGTGGCGATCTTTACCCGTGATCCGGAAACAGGTTTACAGGTCTGGAGCGGTGAGTGGGGTTATCCCGGTGATGGCAATTATCTGGATTTCCACAAGAAGCATTTCCCGGGCGGACATCGCTACTGGAAAGTCACCTCAGCCAAAAGCGATTTAGCTGACAAATGGGAGTATTATCCCAAAGATGCCCAGGCCCGGGTGCCGGAAAATGCGAACCATTATAAGGGATTAGTCAAAAGATTGTTAACCGAATATCAAAAGCAAACCGGGAAGAAGGGAATAGTCTGCGCTCCTTATGATGCTGAGCTTTTCGGACACTGGTGGTTTGAAGGAACCCAATTTCTGAAATTTGTCTTGAAATATATTGCTGAAGACCCGGAAATTGAATTAACCACCTGTTCAAAATACTTGAACGAAACCAAACCCACTCAGGTGATTTCTATACCTGAGGGTTCCTGGGGAGAAGGAGGTTATCATTATATCTGGCTAAACCAGTGGACCGAATGGACCTGGAAACATATCTATGAGGACGAAAAAAGGATGCAAAGTTTAGCCCGAAAATTCAAAAATACTCAGGATGGAAATCTTCTAAAAATATTAAAACAAGCCGCCAGAGAGCTTTTGTTGCTACAGGCTTCTGACTGGCAGTTTTTGATTTCCACCTGGAGTGCCAGAGATTATGCGGAGTTAAGGCTTACCGAGCATCATCAGAATTTTATCCGGCTTTGTGAGATGGCAGAAAAATATGGTAAAAGAGAACACGTTGACCCGGGAGAATGGACCTTCTTAGGTGACTGTGAAGCCCGTGATAAAATATTTGATGATATAAAACTTGAATGGTTCGCAGAGGTAGAATACCCGGCAGAATAATCGTAGTGAGATCCTTTTCCTAATAACGGATCCGTAGGAGAGGGTAGCTTTGCATTTGTAGGGACAGAACAGTGTTCTGTCCCTAAATTTCTTAGTCAGTAGGTCAACCATGTCCCCTACGGGGACGGGTTGACAATTATTTTTGATCTGTCAAGCAGGCTACGCCATGCTTGACCTACAAATCTAAAAAATTTTAAAGAAGGTTTTTCAACACGCCCTTTCAGGGTCGCCTAAAAAAACGAAAGAGACGCATTGCAATGCGTCTCTACATCTTAAAAAACACAAAGGAGGGAGCAAAAAACAGCCCATCCCCTACAAGAAAAAATCAGGGTGGAGATTTTGTCTCCACCCTGATTTTAGTGCAGATACCTTATAAACAAGAGCTAGAATTCAAATGTCGCAGACAGCGTCCCGAACATATTATTCTGCTTACCGCTCAGGATATAGCCACCTTCGAAGAGTGTACTCTCACCAAAAGTGGCATCCACTTTGAACTTGGAGAACTTGAACCCAACATCCAGGCCGATGAAATCCTCAGGATAATTGGAGAAACGACCTTTGTAGTTACCATGACCTCTATCATAACCTGTCCTACAGAAAAATATAGGTCAACCCTGTTCTGCCAGAGGCGAGACTGGTTGACAATTTTATTTTGAGTTGTCAAGCAGGCTACGCCATGCTTGACCTACGGGTACTATTAAAACAAAAAAGGGCGAATACCTTCGCCCTTTTTTACCAGATCCATTTACCGGGTTAGAAGCGAAAGTTCAAGGTAAGAGCAATGTAATGGAAAATTGTATTGAAGGTTGCTTCATCTTTATACTTGGGGTCGTCTCCCTGTTCCCACTCGCCTTTGGCAAAGGAGAATCTGAAGCCCATTTCTCCACCAAGGCTGAAGTTTTCAGTAAAGCAGTATTCTGCTCCGAATGCAGGTATGAAACCGAACGGGCTATGCAATTTCCCAAGAAACTTTGCTTCTTCCTCCTCATCTTCTATGTTCACAGAGGTGAAGGTCTTGAAGAAGCCACCATAGATATAAGGACACACGCTGTTATCTGTTCTCTCCTTGAAATAGAACTTGACACCCACATTAGGAGTAAAAGAAGTGGCACTGAACGCAGTTGTTACATCGGTTTGATCATCTTTATATTCATAAGATGCTCTATCTACCTCCAGTCCACTCACAATCGCCACTTGTGGTGTCGCGTCGAAACCCATATAGAAGTTCAAGGTTTGATTACCAGCAACAGTGTAAACGTGTTCGATCTCAATTATGTCATAAGCATGGGTTAAGGACAGATACTTCACCCCAAAATTGACCTTTGCCATGGCAGTGGTTGCCACAAAAAAGATTAATGCGAAAGCCAAAATAAACAATGTCTTCTTCATTTCTTTTCCTCCATTCTAAGGTTTACGTTTCATTTTTTAAAAGAACCTCCTTTTTAACCTCTTTGGCATCACCTCCCTCAGGTTAAAAGGCATTAACTCACAAATTGTTTTAAGAAAATATCCTCATCCAAGCTTGTCAAGGGAAATATCGACATTTCAAAAAAATTCTTTCGTTTTTTTTCAAATCAACTATTCTAACTTTTGCTTTCCTCCATCACCACCTTCAAGCAAAAAGGTCAGAAATTTTAAATTGCGTTAAATTAACTTAACCATTTTCTTTTGTCAAGTAAAATATTTGTTAACTCCAAAAAATATAATCACGTTATTTTTTCTTTTCGTAAAAACAATCTCAAAGTTTGATTTATTTTTTTAGAAAATCCTCTATGTTTTTATTTAGGTTACATACTTCCCTGCGAAGTTCATTTAGAATTCAGTTTTCCCGGTGAATTTAAAGTTTCTAATCAGCAGAGCTGGAGTAACGATTACTCCAACATCTCCCCACCAGGGAATGGCGATTTTTCTTTGCCTGGATATCTGAGAGATATTGGAGAAAGCCTTGAGCATGCTTTCTGTAAAACGTAAATTCTTTACCCCCTGCTTTACTTTTCCATTCTCGATCCAGAAAGTTCCGTCCCTGGTCATTCCGGTCATAAGGGCATTTTTAGTGTCCAGATATCCATTGATATAATGAAAACGTGTAACCAGAAGCCCTCTTTCCAGAGATTCAATCATTTTTTTCAAAGAGGAATCACCGGCTTTTACAAAAAGATTCAGAGGAACAGGCCCATCCGTGGCTGGAGGAGGCAGGGAATGTCCGGTCGATTTGACTTTATCTTTATAAGCCGTCTGGGAATCATACACCAAGCCTTTGGCTGTGCCTTTATCAATCAGTACCACTCTCTTCTTGGGCATACCTTCGAAATCAAAGGGAAAAGGAATCCCATTCTCCTCCGTTCCATCATCTATCAGAGTAAAATTATCTCCCATCACCTTCTTCCCCATTTTACCATTTAAGAAGCTTGTTCCCTCCTGATATTGTTTGGCTCCCAATCCGATTATGCTCAGCCATTCAAACAGGTTTCCGACTGCAGCTGGTTCCAGAACAACATCATATTCACCTGGCTCTACCCCTTTCGGCTTTTTTGAATCCAGACATTTCTTAATGGCCGTCTCAGCCACTGTTTCGAAATCGATCTGGGTAACGTCCCGGCTTATACTTTCGGCATAGCCGGAGCTATCATCTGACATAACTACCAGGTTTATGCTGGCTGAGGTAAATGGCTGATAGGCAGTAAGGCCATTAGTATTCAAAACCGCTATCTCCGATTGACCGGTGACAAACGAACCCGCTACCGTTAGCTTATGCTCCGAAGCTCTATCACATATTTTTTTAACTTCTTCTGCTCTTTGTTTCGGAGAGTAATCCGTAGTCTTTTTGAAAAAGGTTTTAAGTTTTTTGTATTTTTGCCGGATAGGGAAGCCGGGGAAATCAGGATTCTCCTTCTGATGCAAGGCGATCTTATAAGCAGAAGTTAAAGTCTTGAGTAAGGCTTCTTTTTTAAATGAATTGGTTGAACAAATTCCTGTCTTTTTACCTAAGGCTACTCTGAAGATGACTCTGCTATTGCGCTCTGAGACATTCTGATGGATGTAAGAGTTAGCATATCTGGTCAGTCCACTCTCCCCGCTGATGAATAATGCCTCAGCCTGGTCTGCTTCGGATTTTTTCAAAACCAAATTTAAAGTCTCCAAGATTTTTTCTTTTCCGATCATCTGCTTACTCCTACTTTGACATTTCTAAATCTGGCTGGAGCTACTCCATGCGCCACATGCATAGTCTGCATCGGCTCGCCTTTTCCGCAGTTGGGCAGGCCCCAGATATGCCAGTGGTTCCGGTTACAAACTGCATCGCAGCTGTTCCAGAATTCATGGGTAATCCCGGTATATACTGCGTTTTTATACATTTTTCCTTTTCCCCCATCTTTTATCTCCCAGGCCGCTTCTACCCCGAACTGGAAATTCAGCCTCTTATCATCGATGGACCAGCTTTTATTCATATCTAAAAGAAGCCCGTCTTTTGTATCTGCGATCAGTTCATCATAATTCCACTCACCCGGCTCCAAGTTGATATTGGTCATCCGGATTAAAGGTATCCTATTCCAGCCTTCAGCCCGCATGGTTCCGTTACTTTTCTGCTTGAGCACCCCAGCCGTTTCTCTGGAAGTAAGATAACCAACGAAAACACCATTTTTCACTAATTCTACTCTCTGGGCTTTTACCCCTTCATCATCATAACCGAAACTACCCAAACCTCCTTCCAGAGTTGCATCAGCAGTGATATTTACTTTATCCGAGCCATATTTTAACTTATTTAATTTATCCAGGGTCAGAAAACTACCTCCAGCTAAACTTATCTCGGTTCCCAAAACCCGGTCCAGTTCCGATGGATGTCCGCAGGATTCATGCACCTGCAAGACCATTTGAGAGCCGTTGATTATCACGGTAGTAACTGTATCCGGACAAGCCGGGGCAGAAAGAAGCTCTAAGGCTTCTTCCCTTACCCGGTCTGCATTCTCTACCAGTTTTAATTCTTCGATAAGCTCATACCCTCGGGTAGCAAAATCACCCCGATGAGAATTAGGATAAGACCTTCTCTGGACTTCATTGCCATCTACTGCAGTAGCCATAATTCCGGAACCGCTTTCCAGAATGAACTGCTGGATAAAAGCTCCTTCGGTTGAGGCGAATAGTTTTTCAGTTTTATTGAAGTCCATACTCCCTTCTGCTACTTTGATCTTATTATTTTTTCGCAATATCTCCGTCGATCTTAGCAGAATCTCAATTTTTTTCTCCAAAGGGACATTAAACGGGTCAATCTGATATTTAGAAGTATATCTATCCTCAAAAACCTCTGTATGGCTTAACCTGACTGGCTCTTTCTTAGTTATGGAACTGGCTTTAGCAATTTCTAAAGCCTGGTTAGCCACTCTTTTCATCTCTGCCTCAGAAAGGATAGAACTGGAGGCAAACCCCCAGGCCCCATTAGCGATTATGCGGATACCAAAACCCTGGTCCTCATCACAGGAGATGCTTTCCACATTTGCATTTTTTACCTGAATGCTCTCCGTCTGGCGACGTACCTGCCTGATATCCGCATATTCCACTTTTTTTCTTTTCAGATAATCTAAAGTTTCCTTAATTGCTTCTTTCAAATCTTCCTCCTTTCTCAGAATCCAAATAATCCTTTAAAAACAGTTTTAATCTAAAAATTCAAAACTGTCTTGTCAAGTCAAATCAATCTCTTTTTTAATCCGCAGGGGCGTATTGCCATACGCCCCTACAAATAATAAATAGAAAACTTATATTCTAGGAATCATATTTATTTTGGAATAAAATTATAAAAAACTTTCTATCCCTGAAAATCTACTTTTCATTCCGGCCAGAAAATTGGCAAATTCGGATGATAGTTCAGCATTATTGATTTTTAGATAAGCTAAAAGAAACCCGGCTGAAAAAACATCCCCACAGCCAGTAGGATCAATCATATCTTTAAATTTTAGTGATGAAGTATGATAAAAGACGATTTTTCTTTTTTCTCTATAATAAAGTAACGCCCCTTCTCTTCCACAGGTAACTAATAAGATTTCAGGACCTAATTCTAAAATCTTCTCCGCAAATTTTTCCAATTCTCTTTTTGAATTCATTTTTCTTTTGGAAATAACTTGCATTTCTTTAAAGTTCATCTGAACGATGTCAGCGATTTTGAAATATTCCTCCCATAAAACCGGCACCTTAAAAAATCTTTCTCCATTCTTTTTAATCCCTAAGATCAAGGAGTGAAGGTCTATGAAAATTCGAGCTTTACTTTTTTGTCTTATCTTATTTAAACTCTCCAGTTCTATATCGAAACCGGAGATGAAATTAATCTGGATATAATCACTATCAAGATAGGGTTCCACCTGGTGAAATTCAATTTTGGGTACTAAATTTTCTAAAATCTCTTTTTTATTCCATTTCTTATTGTAGTAAAGATGAACATGATTATTCTTTTCTCCTACCCTGGATATCCCTCTCAAATCGACGTTTTTTAATCTTTTTAGATAATTGATCATCTTATCATAAATATCTGAGCCTAAATTACACACGGGAGAGATTGTAAAATCTTCAGGAGCAAGTAAAGATAGAGGAAGAATATTATAAAGAATACCCCCAAAACTTCTAATACTTTTCCTGTCTGGAAAAGTTATAGTATCTCGAGTAATCGTGCCGATAATTGTTAGCTTGACCTGTTTCATAACTCACCAAAGCCTTTTTGCAACTACATCAAAAACCTCTTCAGATGTTATTTCATTCATACACTTGAAATGCTTTTCCGGGCACCTTCTTCTTCCGTGAATACCACAAGGTCGGCAATAAACCTCTTTCTGAATTATAATATCCTTTTCACCAGTTGGGGCAAACCCAAACTCCGGCACAGTTGAGCCAAATATTGCTATTACAAGTATCCTCATCGCTACTGCAATATGCATCGGTGCAGTATCATTGGATAAAACGACTTTACACCTGGAGATCAAAGCCGCAGATTGTAAAGGTGTAAGTTTACCAGCTGCTATAAAAGGTTTACTTTTCATATCTCTGGAGATTTCCATACATAATAATTCATCCTCTTTCCCGCCTATGAAGACCACTTTTAATCCAAGCTTTTCAATCAAAGCTTTTGCCACTTCTCCAAACCTTTCAGGTAGCCATCTTTTAGTTTCCCAGATGGAGCCAGGAGCAATCCCCACCATCTTATCATTTTTCTGAATACCCCAGTTTTCAAATAAGCTCTCAACATATTTGAAATCTTCTTCTGAAGGGAAAAGCTCTGGCAGAAACTCTTTTTCTGAGAATAGCTCTTCTTCTAATAATAGGGAAAGGTTCCTTTTTATTTCGGAGTGGTTTTGAATATATCTGATTTTTTTGGTAAGAAGAAAAGAACCGGAACTTTTATTAAAACCAATCCTCTGGGGTATCCGGGTAAAATAAGTTAAAAGGGCACTGCGTAAAGAGCGATGAGGAACAAAAGTCAAATCAAATCTTATACTATTAATCGTTTTTATCAATTTAAGGAAGCTTAAAAAACCCTTTTCTTTACCCTTCTTATCATAAACGATTATCTCATCTAAATAGGGATTATTTTCTAAAAGCTCTTTAGTCTGCGGAATAGCCAAAAAAAATATTTGGGATTGAGGGTATTTTTTTCTTACCGCTTTTATGAGAGGAGTAGTCAGTATTACATCCCCCAAAAAAGCAGTCTGGATGATCAGTATCTTTTCAGGATTCATATTAAGGGGAAGCTATACTTTAATCTATCTCTGGTAAAACCCCCCAGAGTTTCTTAAGTTCCATTTTTTGCAAGTAAAACTCTTTTAGATTTTCGAAATAACTTTTTTGCGTTTCTAAATAACTTATCTCTATATCCAGCAACTCCTTTTCTGAGATCAAACCTGATTTCATCTTCTCTTGATTATTTTCGAGTTTCTTAGAGTAAATCTCATTTTCTTTCAAAAGCAGGTTATTTTTCTGATTTGAATTATCTAACTTATTGGCTATAGTTTCTAAATTCAACCTATTAGTATTTTTAGTCAGCTCTAACTGATTCCGGGCTTCATCTAAGGAAAGCTCTAAGCTCTTCAAGGAGGCATCTCTTGCTCCACCATCCCAGAGCGGTATTGATACCGAGACGTTTATTCCCCAGCGATTTCTTCTCAAATCATTCCAGCTTGACCTTAATTGATCACCTCTGCCCCATAATCCATAGGTTGCTTCAAAGTTACCGCTGATCCCACCAGTAGAAGCCTCCTGATTTAGAGCAATCTCTTTTGATTTTACTTCTAATCCTGCCTTAAGCACCTGTGCAGAATTATCTATATTCATCTGAAGTAATTTTTTATCTTCAGAAGATAGACTAATCTCTTCGAAGTTTTCCTTAAGTTCGACTTTGCTTTTTGTTTTTAGATTTGTTTTCTGAAGAAAATTGTTTTCCAGCTCCTTAATTTTCCCTTTCTTATCTATAAGCTCAATCTTATTATTTAAATTCTCTTTTTCTACCTTATAGTACTCCTCTTCACTTTTAATCCCTTCTTCCTTCATCTTTCTGGTATTTTCTAAGGCAATCTCAGATGATTTCACCTTCTTCTCTGCTATAAGAAGCTCCTTTTGAGTAATCAACAAGTCAAAATAGGTTGTGATCAGTTCAGAGGTCAAACTGTTCACATTTTGAGCATAATCTTTTTCAGCAACCTGATATTCGATTTTAGCCTTATCCAATTCCAGACGGTTAGGAGAAGACCAGAACAGAAGGGGCTGGGTGAATTTTAAACCTACGTTAGTTAGAACCTCCTTGGTTTTCTTTTCCGGAATTGTATCCCCGTTTTCAAAAAAAGTCTGGTGACGCTGATCGTAAGAGTTAACATACCCGTCAACCTGTAAATTTCCGCCGGTGAAAAAATTCTGCGACAAGGTAATCGCATTATAATAGCTCAGGGTTTTATCCTTGGTAAAAATTCTATTTCCAAAACCTCCAGTGTAAAAAAGATTCTCATTGACATCATAATTTGGCAGACTGGAATTCAAGCTTAATTTTGGCAAATAAAATGAGAGTCTCTTAGCAGAATAATTGGTCCTTGACGCCTCTAACCTTTTCTTAGCTATATCAAACTCCTTCCCCTGTTTTAAAGCTGATTCTATACAATCATGGAGAGATAAGACAATGGTGCTTTCCTGAGAGAATGCAAATGATGCATACAGAAGTAAAATCATCCATCCAAATACCAGAAAATTAAATTTTAATAATCTCATAAGACCTTTAATGTTCATTGGTTATAACCATTAGTTAAAGTTATACTTAATATCTTACTAAGCTTTTAAGCTACAAGCTTATAGCTCCCTGCTACCAGCTTTTTTATTCATATCTCAAAGCCTCAATCGGGTCAAGCTCCGAGGCTCTTTTAGCCGGGTATATACCAAAGCCCAGGCCAACTCCTAAAGCTACACCAACCGCTAAAATTATAGAGCCAAAAGAGATTATAGTTCTCCAGTGAGCATAATAGTTTATCCCTTTCGCTAAAAGAGTCCCTAAAATTAACCCAATCACACAACCGATTAAACTTATAAAACAGGCTTCAACTAAAAACTGCCTTAAGATATAAACCTTTTTTGCTCCTACGGTCCTTCTTATCCCTATCTCTCTGGTTCTTTCCATTACCGTAGCTAACATAATATTCATAATCCCTATACCACCAACTAATAGAGATATTCCAGCTATACATCCCATAACAATATTGAAAATCCTCTGGGTCTTCTGACTCTGTCTTAAGAGTGCCTCTGGAACGACAACCTCAAAGTCCTCTACTTGATTATGCCTGCGCTTCAAAATCTCTTTAATCAAACTGGCAGTCTCATCTACCTGTTTTGAATCCTTAACCTGAACCGTAATTTCATCCAAAGGGCTAACAACTCCAGCAGTTCTGGATATCATAAAGGCAAAACCTCCATAAGACATATAATTACTCGAGGGACCACGATCGAATTTTTTAATTGCAGTTTGAAGGGGAATATAAATCTCCTCATTCAAATTCCTGGTCTCCAGACCCTCTACCTTGGATTTGCCAAAAGGTTTTTCCTCCATCACTCCGATAACCGTAAACCACAACTCATCCAATTTTATCTGTTCTCCTAAAGGATTGGAGAAAGCGAAAAGATCTTTTTTTATCTTCGAGCCTAAAATAGATACCTGTCTGCAGTCCTGATTGTCTTCTTCAGAAAAGAACCTTCCTTTTTCGACTTTATAATCCAAGAGCTTGAGATACTCCGGTGTTAGTGAAACCACTTTTCCCTTACTTTCCATATCTTTGTACCGGATATGACTTATAAACTCTTCCCGGCGAGGAACCACAACTTTCACCAGAGAAGTAAGGTTCTGGAGGTTATAGGAATCGCCTAAAGTTAAACCCTCTGAAGCTCCTGATCTCTGTTCCCCGGTTTTACTCTCTGGAGGAGTTTTAGCTTTGATTATGATATTATTTGTGCCCATTAAACGAATTTGCTCTAAAGCATCCCTTTTTGCTCCTTCCCCTATAGAAAGCATGGCAATTACTGCCGCCACACCAAAGATAATCCCTAAAGTGGTCAAAAAGAATCTTAATTTATGCCTTAAAAGAGAATCAAAAGAGACTTTAAATATCTCTTTATAATCTACTTTTAATTTTAGCTCTTCTTTACTTTCCATCTTACTTAGGTGAACCTTTTTTCACATCTTCTGTTTTGAATTCAATCTTGATTTTTTGAGTTGAATCCGGTTTAACTGTTCCTTTTTTAGGTCTTTCCATTCTGATTATTTTACCTTTCTCGGGCATCGTTTCTCTTTTAACACCAGTCTGGATGTGGAGATCTTCTTTGTTCTCAGAACCCTCAAAACCTGCAGGACTACCCTTTTCCACCTTTATCTCCTTAATCTTTATCTTTTCCTCTTCTGTCTTCTGAGTTGGATCCTGTAAACAGATCAGCTCTTCCCCTTTTAAACCTTCTTTAATAATTATGCTGGTATCATTCCTTTTTCCAACTTTGACTTCTTTTTTCTTAGGTCTTCCTCCGCCCATTACATATACAACCGTCTTACCCACTTTTTCAAAAACAGATTCAATTGGCACCCACATCGAGTTAGGAATTTTATCCACAATTATCTCTCCCTTGGCTGACATCCCCGGTTTCAACTTGGGGTCTGAACCCTCCAGAGTAATCTCTACTTCAAAGACATTTATATCTGATTCAAAATCCTTCCTTTTGGCAATAGTTCCAACCCGGGTCACTTTTCCTTTAAAAACTGTATCTGGAAAGGCATCTAAAGTTACATAAACATTCTGATCATTTTTGACTTTATCACCATCCACTTCGCTTACCTGGGTTTTTAAAAGCATAGCTGAAAGGTCAGGCAATTCCATCAACTCCTGTCCGGGCCAGGGAGTATCACCAATCTGGGGTTTCCCCATCGACCCTCCACCTTTCCAGATATCTAAATATACCAAAAGTCCAGGATTTATTGCTTTAACCACTGTAGAAGCTAATTCCTTTTCTGCACTCTCCTTCTCCCCTCTGGCATCCTCCAACTTTAACTTCAAAGTCTTAAGGTCAGCATCTACTTCTTTTTTCTTCACTTCCCATTTAAGCCTGGCTAATTCTAATTCTTCTAAAGCTTCCTGTTTAATAGCTTCAGCTTCGAATTCTTTTTCCTTAGCATTCCTCTTGGCTTTCTCCGCCTCTAATTCTAACTGTTTTAGTTCCAACTCGTAATTGGCTTGAGCTTTAAGATAGTTGGCATTTGCCTCCTGCAGGCTCAATAAAGCCTTGGAGAGCCAATCTTTCTGCTCGGTTTGGTCGAAAATCATTAAAGGATCCCCCTCATTAACCATACTTCCTTCATCTGCCATCCAGGTGATCAAAAGCCTTTTGCTGGCTCTGGGTGCAACAACCTTCTGAGACTTTTTCGCCTCGATCTTGCCATTCTCGGTCAATTTAATAACGAACTCCCCTTTCTGAACCTGAATAGTAGGAATGTTTCTGTAACTAAAAAATATATTCTTTATAAGGATTAACCCTACAATGAAAATTACTAAAATTATCCCCCATCTGATAATAAGTTTCTTTGACATAAGCCTCCTGCGACCCTGAAAGGGTCGCACTACAAAAACAATTTTTAATCTTTCATTTTAAATCTATCATTGTTTTGTCGTACTTTTCCAGCGACGATGAGGCCAGAACCAGTGATCCGGATACTTTCTGATAAAATCTTCTAAAATAGAGGTATAAGCTTGAGTCAAATTTTTTATATCTTCATCTTTATTTTTACTCTTCTGGATATAAATAGGTTCCGTCAAAATTATCCTCTGCCTTTTATTATTCTGACGGATAATAAACGCCATAATAATTGGAGCGCTTGTTTTCAAAGCAAAGGCGGCTGGACCCTTAGGAGTAGAAGCTGGATAGCCGAAAAAGTTTACAATGGTTCCGTCTTTTCCTGCATCCTGGTCTGAAAGCATAGCTACAAACCGGTTATTCCTTAAAGCTTTAATCACCCCACGCGTTGCCACCCCCATCTTGATAATTCCTATACCCATTAGTTGACGGTATCTATTCATCAGATTATCTACTAAAATATTGTGCTGTTCACCCACCAGAAAATCGATGGGATAACCTTTTTGACTTGTGGCCGCACCCATCAATTCCCAGCTCCCGAAATGTCCCGCCACTACAACTGCTCCCCTCCTTTTTTTCAAAGCCTGTTCGAAATTTTCCAGGCCTTCAAATTCAACCAACTTATCCAATCTTTTCTTCAAAACTGGAAACATCGCATATTCCACAAATCCTCTGCCAATATTTCGATAAGATTCTCGAGCGATTTTTTTTATCTCTTTTTCATTATATTCTTTGCCAAAAGCCTTTTTCAAATTTTCTAAAGTAACTTTTCTCCTTACCCCGATCAAACTGAAAGCTAAATCTCCCAAGAAAGAACCTATGCAGATGGAAGCTTGATAAGGAAGAATTTGAACCAGAGTCCCCAGCCCTCTGGTTAAAAGATATTCAACCCTGTGTCTCATCCTCCTCATCATAGCCATACTTTCCTATTCTGTCCTCATACTCCCATCTTTTCAAGGTCTTACGGTTGTAATACCTTTTAATAAGATAAAATAATACCAGCAAAATGGCAAGCCCCAGCCAGAGCAAACCGGTATCTCCTAAAAAAGCTAACCAGTTATATCTTTTTTTAATAAAACTTGAAAATTCATTTTGAAAACCCAGATAACTTGAGCCGGTGGTCTTAATAAAAGCTAAATCTAAACTTTCTCCTGAAGCTAAATCATCTAAAAGTTTAAAAAAACTTTCTTTTCCGTATTCATCTAAGAAATAGGATAAAGCCAGATAGCTCTCTGTATAAGACAGTTGAGCTTTGCTATCGCCGAACTGGTTTAAATTCTCTATCTGGGATAAGGAGACAATTGAGTTAGTAATGACCGCCCTTACCACCAAAATATCCTGACCTATCTGCCATTCTTTAGATTGTAGCATGGCAAATCCCTCCTCTATCCAGCGAGGAAGCATTGCACCACATGATTTTTTATCTAAGAATATATGGGCTAACTCATGCTCTAATACTTCCGAGAAAGGGCGACCATACCTGAATTTAGCTGGAGATTTCAAAATTATGAGATTATGACTGGAGATAGCTACTCCTATACCCCAATCCGGAAAATCAGAACCTAACCTGGATTTAAAATCTTCTTCACTTTCTGCTATATAAATTGTTAAAGGTTGAGTAAGTGAATCTTGGATAAAAGCAGAGATATCGAAATAGGCTTTTTTGGTTAAAACCTCAATTTCCTGTTTAAGTTTTGGATTTCTTGCATTGATATCAAACTGTGGAATTGACAGACCATCTTCGGGAATAAGACTTATCCAGGGAAGAATTAAAATCCAAAGCCATCCTATACTCAACTTCAACCTTTTTCTCATTTATTTATTGATAAGTTTTTTCAGCAAATCCTCACCTTTCTTTTTCAAATCCTCTTTCAATTTTTCTTTCTGACTTTTTAATTCTTCCTGAAACCTTTTTTCAGCCCTGGAGGTGCTGAGAGTAAATTTAGGATTTTTGACATTACCCTCTATCTTAAAATCTAAAACCTTCCTTCCTTTCTCATCCTGAAAGAACTTATTTAGATCGCCCAGATCCAGCTTATCAGAAAGCTCAGTCGAAAGAACCACACTTACCAGATAATCTAAACTTCCATCTAAACCTACAGAGCCTGTAGCCTTCCAGTCACCACTTTCAGATAAAGCTTCAAACTCCTCAAAAAATACTCTTCCATTATTAATCAGGAAAGAATTATTCAAAGTCCTTATCTTTTCTTCCTTAAATTCTTTTGTCTTAAGATAGGAGGAGAGTTGATTTAAAAGCTCCCAGTTCACCAGCTTGCCATCCGTAATCGTGCCCTTACCCGAAGCAATCAAGGACTTAGTCATCTCTTCGGTAGTTCCCCCTTTTCCTGAAAAATTGGCTGTTAGATTAAGATTTCCAAAAAGATGGTCTTTGAAAAGAGCAAATCTGGATAAGAAATTATTGGCTTCGATTTTGCTGGCACTAACTTTAATAACGAATTGAGGATTATCTATATCCCTTAAATCATAAGTGGCGTTACCACCTACTGAGCCTTCATAGACATTGGCAACTGCATTCTCAATTTTAACTACTCTATCTTTAATCTCTAACTTCGCCACTAAGTTCTCTAATTCTACCTCCCTGAAGATAGCTTTTTTTACCTCTATTTGACCAGAGGCATCGATATCCGGAAAAGGAGGTGCAGTCTTTACCTCTTTTTTCTCTCCTGTTTTAGCTTTTTGTCCTGCGGGCATAATCTCGTCTAAATTTAATAAAGGCGAGCTTAAGGTAAAACTCGAGAAAGGTTTACGAGTCTCTCCTTTTTTTGCCATAAACGACTGCAATAGATTTTCCACTTTCCCCTTAAGGTTTAAAGAAGATTTCCCTAAATTCAAGCTGAGGTCAACAATATTCAAAACCCCTTTTGAAAGCGATAAGTCTCCATTCAGATTTTTTACCGGAACAGTAAGAGAAGGTGAGCTGACCTCTATATTTCTTAAATAGAATTCCCCAGATAAGTCCAGTTGCTCCACCTTTTTGAGCTTGCCAAATGCTTTTATGTCCGCTTCAACCATGCCTGACAGGTCAGTCCCTTCAGGAAGTTTTTTTAACTCTTTTATTATTGCCAGATCAACTTTGCTTCTAAGCTCAGCAGTAAGATTGGGATCCGAGAAATTATCAATTACCGCTTTGAACTCTAAAGGAGCATCACCCAATTTAGCATCTGAGGTAACTATACTCAATCTCTGATTATCAACATCAATCTCTGCTCCAGGAAGAATAAAAGGTTTTGGAAATTTAGCAAAATCGATCTTCACATCCTGTAAAGTTACCATTCCCTCATAAGGAGGTAGGGCCTTACCTTTAATTTCTCCTTTGAGCGAAGCTCTCACTCTCATCTTTCCTGAAGCTTTTAACTGGGATAAAGGCGAATCTTTACTTTTGGGAAAGGACTCTAATAAGTCTTGAATCGATACATCTTTTGAAGACAGTGTTAGATCAGCAAGTGGGTTCGTCCTTAAGTTCTCTATTTTTCCTTTTATCTCCAGAGAAACTTTTGCCAGATCTATTTTAATCTGCTCAATATTTAAAGAATCTCCTGGAAGATTAACTTTGAGGTTGTGCTGCAGGGTAAATGAAAGTTCGGGCAGTTGACTTTTTAATCCTGGCAAGTTTAAATCGACCATCCGGATAGTAAGTTTACCTTCAGACCTTCCGTTCTCAAATTTTTTATCCATTACGAATTTGCCTTTCTGTTCAATTCCTCCCAAAAATAATTTACTTCCATTAGAAAGATCATTATAGGTAAACTCACCCTCTTTTATCTGCACATTCTCAAAGAGGATTAAAGGCAAAGGACCTCCTCCGCCTTTCATAAGATCAGCGATATTTAAAATTTGCTCTTTATTTTTCTCAATGAAAATCTCCGGCTTATCCAGAATTATCTTCCGTATTTCGACTCTTTTTTTCAATAAGGGCAAGAATTTGACCCTGACAGAAAAGTTTTTAATTTTGAATAGATTTTCCTGTTCAAACCCAGGCAGATTGGAGATCCTGAGCCCTTTTATATCCATGCCCAGACCTCTGAAGATGGATGGAGAAATATCTTCAATAACCACCTTCCGACTCAAGGCTTTTTCCACCTGTGGCTGGATCATCGATATAAGCTTCTCTTTAGTGAAGATAAGTCTTATGGCTAAAGAGGTGATTATTAAAAGAGCAATCAAAATACCTATAATCCAGAGAACAATTCTCCAGCCCTTCTTAATCTTCATTTTTTACCTCTTTTCTTTAAATTTATTTTTGTGAGATCTCAGAAAAAACCCTTTCTTCTCCCCCTCCCTTGATGGCCGATAAAAGCTTTACGGCTCGTAGAGGAGGGGTAAGGGGAGGGTTAAATCTTTTACATCTTCTCCCTCTCCTTCTCCCACAAAGGGGAGAAGGGTTGACCTGGTAGCCGCAGGCTTTAGCCTGCGTAATTAATCTCTGTTTTACGATGCTGTCCGATCTCTACCTTAAATTTAAAAACTGGCTAAATTTTGTCAAGTATAAACACAGAAAGTTTGGGTTAAAAATTTTGAATTCCTACAGGTTATTTTTTATTTACCATCTTCCTTTTTCCTTCTTACCTTTATCTGGTAGCCGCAGACTTTAGTCTGCGTCATTACACTCAGTTGTCCCTCCCTTGATGGCCGATAAAAGCTTTACGGCTCGTAGAGGAGGGATAAAGGGAGGGTGAAATCTTTTACATCTTCCCCCTCTCCCTAACCCTCTCCCCCAGAGGGGAGAGGGAACTTTATATCTTTGTTCTTATGTTACACAAGCTAAAGGTTGCGACTACTTACGTTTCCTCTTTTCTCTTTTTTTATTAAAATAAGTTGACACTCTTTACTGGATTTATATTTTAACTGTTGGAGAGTAAAATATGGTCGAAAACATAGCCGATAAAAGCCTTACGGCTCGTAGAGATGAAAAATGGATGCAGGTAGCCCTACGGGAAGCAAGGATAGCTCTTAAGAAAAAAGAGGTGCCAGTGGGTGCGGTAGTAGTCTATCAGGATAAAATCATTGGCAGGGGACATAACCAGACCGAAAGTCTAAACGATCCCACTGCCCATGCTGAAATCCTGGCAATCGGAGCCGCTGCAAATTATCTTAATTCCTGGAGACTTCCTGAAGCTGATTTATATGTAACCTTAGAACCCTGCTCAATGTGTGCTGGAGCTATAGTCTTGTCAAGAATTAAGAAATTGATATTCGGAGCTTATGATCCCAAAAACGGAGCTTGCGGTTCATTATATAATTTAGTTCAGGATAAAAGGTTTAACCATCAAGTAGAGTTGGTATCTGAGATATTAAAGGATGAATGTTCAGAGTTACTTCAAACCTTTTTTAAAGAGCTGAGAGGGGGGGGGGGAAAATGAATCAGCATAAAAGAGAATCTATAGTAAAAACATACAATAAGATATTATACTTGGGAATCTTAATAGATATCTTTTTACCTTTAATCCTGTTCTTTTTAGCTGTTTTTCTCAGAGATAGATTTATCCATATCCAGAGTATAAAAGAGCTAAACTTCTTATTTTATGTTTTATTAATAATAAGCTTGTTGGAGATTGCGGCAATTTTTATCTTCAGAAAAAGATTCTGGGAGCCTTTCATTCAGAGTAAAGCAGGGCAAGGCTTAACCCTTGCTCAGAATAAATCAGGTTTAAATCCTCAATGTTCTATTGATCAGAATCTCATTAGCTTCGGAATGGTTATTTATGCCCTTTGCTTTTCTCCTGTACTTTATGGATTAGTCTATTATATTTTAGGCGGAACCTGGGAGCATTTTGCCATATTTGTTGCCATAACTTTTCTCTCTTTTCAATTATTTAAACCGAAACCGGAAGAACTTGAAAAGCTAACCAGAGATTTGAAAATTGAGGAGAATCTTTTAAATTAAATTTTTATTTTTTGTTCTTTCCCAAACTCCAAACAAACGCCAAACTGTATTCCGGAGAGGTGCCGGAGTGGTTGAACGGGACGGTCTCGAAAACCGTTTTTCCCTACGGGGGAACGGGGGTTCGAATCCCCCCCTCTCCGTTATTACCGAAGGTAATGGCCCTGAGTTCATGGTTCGACTTTGCTCACCACCCTGAGCTTGTCGAAAGGTCGAAGGGTCAAAGGTTAACTTAGATAATTGGTCAGGAACGCAGGACTCCTGACCCACTTACTCAGTATATGAATAAAAAAACTGAAAACCTTTTGATACAGTTTTTTATACGTAACGGCTACATTCGCCAGCGTAACCCTGAACATGCAAAGCAGCTTGGCCAGAGATATAAGAAGGGGTATGAAGTTCGCCTGGTTGCTGAGACGCAAAGTGAACTTAAAGTAATTCGTCACTTACTTAGAAGGGCAGGTTTTAAGTTGAGCAAGCCTTTCCCTAAAAATAATCAAATAGTTCAGCCTATTTATGGCAAACAAGCAATGACAAAATTTTTATTATGGAAAAAAGAATCGCCGGAGAATATATAATAGATTATTAGTCAGGAGCTCAAGGCTCCTAACCCACTATTTAAAAAATAATTTAAAGGAATATTTACTTTATCGTTCCGAAAGATTGATACGGTGGTATAAAGGTAGAAAGTAGAATCAAAGCCGCAAAACCACCAAACCCGATTAAGATGAGTGGCTCAAGCAAAGTCAGGATCCTTTTGGTAAGCCTTTCGATATCCTTTTCAAAATATTCATTCACCTTGAGAAGCTGTTTATCTACCATCCCATTTTCCTCCCCTAAAGCCACCATACTGACCATAAACGGAGGAAAAGCATTGTAGGTCAGGTGCCCTGCACACCTGACAGATAAATAGTGTTGGGAGCACAGGGTTCCTCACCTACTAATACTCCGCAGAACAAGACAATACTTCTTGTTTTTACATTTATTTCCATTAACTCAATTCCCCTTTGAGGATTCGAAAAAACTCTTCCTTAGCTTCTCGTTCAATCCAGGGTATGTGCCCACAGTTCGCCAGCAGGATAAATCGAAAGTTCTTTAGAATAGCAGACAGAGGCTTCTGGACCCCTTCAGCCGGATGGGGATCGTAGTCGCCGTGGATTGCAACCACCGGACATTTTATCTGTTTTCCGAGTTCCAGAAGCTTCCCGCTCCTTCTCAGTTCCTCGGCATCTTTCCACACGCTTTGAAAAATATCAACCTGAAAATCAATTACTTCGGATTTGTACATTATTGGATCATACGCATCGGCTTTTGAGAATAATGCTCCGAACCGCGCAAATGCCGTATTGTTTTCTTTAGCCGAGGGGTTATATAGAATCTCAATAAGATATTTGACCTCAGTTCTCTCCTCCTCACTGAGACGGTTTAACCTGGTCTCTAAAATTCTTGCAGCATATTTCTCTTCATAGGGACCGCTTCCGATGAGTATCAGTTTTTTTACGAATGCAGGATAATTAGCAGCAAATATAAAACTGAGCCAAGCTCCCCAGGAAAAGCCGATCAAGGTAATGGGAAGGTCCCCCTTCTTTTCCAAAACAGTTTTTAACTCTTCGACCTGTCCTTCGAGCGATGCTGCGGTTTGAAGCGGTTCCAAAACACCACACCCGGATACGAGTTTTAGCGCTACTGGAGCCATCTCTCCAGCCACACCCGGGCCACCGTGAATGACCACTACGTTAAAGGGCGCGTTTCCGTATATTCTCAGGTTTTTCATAGCTTTGTAGGTCAGATACCCTGAGCACCTAAAAGATGAATAGAATAGTGTCAGTAGCACGGGTCTCCTGACCTACTACTCTAAACCCATTTCCAGCAAGACCGCATCCTCTTCAAAACCACATCTTTGGTAAAACTCCCTGGATTTGCTATTCCTTTTCTCAGTGCTGATTTCGACTTCACAACAGTCAAGCTCTCGACATTTTTGGATAGCAGCTAAGATCAGTTGTTTTCCAATTCCCAGACCTCGATAACTTCTGGAAACAATCAACTCATCAATAAGTCCAGATGGACGTGGATGCATTATCGTTTTTCTGGTTGTGAAGTTTACGAAACCTACCACCGTATCTTTATCTTTTGCCACGAGTATGTGATGAGCAGGATCTTTGATCAGGATAATGCAGTTCTCAAAAGATTGTTCTACATCAAAACCTTCGGTGTTGTCCATTACATCCATCAATTCCAGGAGTAATGGTTTGATTGATGGTAAGTCAGCTTCTGTTGCTAGTTCAACTGTAATGTCCTTTATCATTCTTTTTCCTTATCTTTTAGAATGGTATCAAGAGCACAGGGCTCCTGACCTACTACTTCATTAATAAACTCACCCCCTTAATCCCCCTCTCTTAAAAAGAGAGGGGGATTAGGGGTGAGTTGGTTAACAATCCCCTTCGTCAAGCAATCCTGTGGATATGCTTGACCTACAAGATTACTCGACAATGCTCCACGAGAATGATCCAGTTAGGTCACTTTCAATTTCAATCGAATCTCCGATTTTAAGCGGACCGACTCCTGAGGGAGTGCCCGTATATATTAAATCTCCAGGGCGAAGCACCCAGATCTTGCTCAATTCTACCAACAGTTTTCCAATGCTGAATATCATCTTACCGGTGTTGCCTCTCTGCCTTTCTAACCCGTTGACCTTGCATCCAAATGAGATATTGTTTAAGTCAACTGACTGATCATACGGGACGAAATTACCTATGGGTGCGCTTTGTTCAAAAGCTTTGGCAATTTCCCAGGGTAATCCCTTTTTCTTCAGGTCTTCTTGAACATCCCGAAGAGTCAAATCCAGACCAACGGTAATAGAAGAGATAAAGGAAAGCGCCTCTTCTTCCCTCACTACCCTTCCCTCGCTACCGACTTGCACCACTATCTCAACCTCATAATGAAGCTCGCTTCCATGTTTGGGAAAATGAATCTTTTCTCCTGGTTCGACCAGACAGGATGCTGGTTTGATAAAAACAACCGGTTTGGTCGGTATAATGTTTTTCAGCTCCTGAATGTGTTCAACATAATTCCGGCCGATACAGAAAATACGTGCGATATTTAGATTGTTCTTTACCATCTTTTAATTCTCCATGAAGAATAGTCGTAACTAATTAACGTTACGGCTCAGGCGCGGCTGTTTGCCGTCGGCCTGCAGCCGACTTGTTAGCCAATTTCTTGGTTGATGTTCTGAGGAGGATAAGAAACAACGTATTTCCCCAGACGCGCTAAACATACTGTCCGGCACACCAGCCCGATGACCATGCCCATTGGAGATTATAACCACCCAGCCAACCACTCACATCCAGTACTTCACCAGTAAAAAATAGCCCCGCCACCGGATGAGTTTCCATGGTCTTGGATGAAATCGCATTACAATCTACTCCCCCCAAAGTCACCTCCGCGGTTCGGTATCCCTCGGTGCCGCTTGGTTTGATGGTCCATTGCTGGAGCTGCGCTGAAATTTCCTTAAATTGGTTGTGAGAGATTGTCTTTAATGGGCTCTCTGCAAGATCACTCATTACCATTATCGCCACAAGACGTTTAGGTAAATATTCCGCCAACACTGATTTCACCTTCCGCTGCGGGCGTTGTTGTTGCTGTTCTTTCAGTACTTTGACCAGATCAATCTCTGGTAACAGATTTATGGTAAGCTCCTCGCCGGGTTGCCAATATGATGACATTTGCAAGATGGCAGAGCCGCTCAAACCCCGGTGCGTAAATAAGATGTTTTCACAAAAACTTTGCCGTTTGTTACTGACCACGGCATCAACCGCAATACCAGATAAGGTTGATAGTTTTTCTTTATCCTTCGGTTGAAGAGTGAAGGGAACTAAGCCGGCACATCGCGGCCACACCTTGATATGAAACTGCTCGGCAATTTCATACCCCAAAGGACTTGCGCCTATCGCTGGCATGGATAATCCACCCGTAGCAACGACTAACGACTGGCAGATATAATTGCCCCGACTGCTGTATACTTTGAAATGATGCTCACCCAGCTGTTCAATCTTTTCAATTTTCGAATTTACTTGAAAAGAGATCCCCGCCTGTTCGCACTCGGATAACAACAAGTTCAGAATGTCACGGGAGCTGCCATCACAGAAGAGTTGTCCATGGGCTCTCTCACTAAAGGCGATATGATGCTTCTGCACCAGTGTCAAAAAATCCCATTGAGTGTAACGACTGAGTGCCGACTTGCAGAAATGTGGATTATGGGAAATATAGCTGTCGGCATTTATATAGTAATTCGTAAAATTGCAACGCCCGCCACCGGACATCAAAATTTTCCGCCCCGGCTTTTTTGCATGATCGATAACCAGCACCTTACGGTGACGCTTGCCAGCTTCAATCGAGCACATCAGCCCTGACGCGCCAGCTCCAATGATGATAACATCTGTTTTCTCCGTCAACAGGGGATAATGTTTGATCACAAATCCTCTTGCATCAACTTAGATGAGTTCTTTTTCAGGGGCTAACATTGTTTATATCTATCCCTATAACACCATAGGCACGGTATCGATTGCCGTATAAGACCCTCCATGACGACCTCAAAGCCTTGTAGGTCAGATGCCCTCCTCACCCGTTAAATAAATAGTCTCGGAAGCACAGAGCTCCTGACCTGCTGCTGCTCCCTATTCTGGGATCAAATCACAATAGCAAAAGCGGTTTTCCCTTAAGACAATTTCTCCGAGCGTATAGGATATTCTCTTTTTGAAAATCGGTCCATCGTAGACAAAAGAGTGATACTCGCCATTTTCGCCGCACGGGTCAACCATCTTAGGCAGCTCAGACAAAAATTGCTCATCAATCACTTTACCAACAAATCTCCGGTCCAGAGCATTGGTGTCAACGCAAGTGGTAACTGCTTTGAAGCCCAGTAGCATAAGAGAATGGGCTAGCTCTTGAGTGTCTTTTTTCCATAAGGGAAAGATACCCTTCATCCCTATCTTTGCAAGGTTACTTTCTCGATATTCTCTTAAGTCTTCCAGAAAGATGTCTCCAAAAACAACTGAGGTAACACCTGCTTCTTTGTAGCGCGTAAGCACCCGCACCATGTTCGATTCATACTCTTCATTAGACACATTCTTTGAAATGTACACTTCTTCAAGGGGAAAGCCCAAAGAGTCAACTTGTCGTTCGAGCAAAATGCGCTGGACACCATGCATGCTGATGCGGTCATAGTCTTCGGTCACCGTTGTAAGCAGAGCAGCAATTCGATACTTTTGACTCTCAAGAATTTCATAGAGTGCAAAAGCACCGTCTTTTCCACCGCTCCATGAAACAAGCACATTTTCCATCTTTGCTAACCTCTGCTTTTTACTGACCAGTTTGTAGGTCAATCATCCCCGCCAGAGGTGGGGTGGTTGACAATCTTCTTTGTCAAGTCCTACGGATCCAGAATCGGACAGTCTTATCGACATGCTTGACCTACGGGACTGTTACACTCACCCCCTTAATCCCCCTCTCTTTTTAAGAGAGGGGATACAGGGGTGAGTTCAAAACCTTAAATAGTGCCAGGTGCACGGTGTTCCTGACCTTCTACTACTTCATTTTTCTATCTCTATCCCTTTTACGTGCATTAATACAGGCGTATGATGGTATAACGTGTGAGCGCCGAACAAAGTTCCTCTCACTACAACTTTCTTATTGACGAAGTGTTCTAGATTATTGCCTTCCGAACCCATTAATTGAATCTTTCTGATATTAAGACGGTTTCTCTCAATCTCAGCTACTTCCCAATCAGTACTTTCTGATAAAACATTGATTGCATCGTTTAAATTTAAAACATAATAAGTATATTGTGCATCTTTGTCTGGTGGTTCTCCAAAATCTGGTGGGCCATACCCTATTTCGCTTTTTAATTCACCATAAAGAGTCGATTCTTTAGGTCCATAATAAAAATCCTCATTTCTATAAATTTTTGACCTGTTAATTTCTATCAATTCCGTCAGCTGGTTCAACACTTGTTCAGACTTTGCCAAGACGTCTGCAAGAGGTTTGTTTTCAATCTGGTTGGAATGTGCTAACCTGTTTCTTTCATGACGCAAATTTTCTATTTCAGTTATGACTTCAGGCGTCAAAACTCCGACTTGCATTGCTTTTTCCCACTTGAGAGGATCAGACGTACTAATCTCTATCCTCGGAAGAATTTCAGCTAGAAGTTCTTCGATTCTGTTCCAATTCAAGATTATACCCTCCAAGAATGATTTCTTCTCCCTTTCCCGGAATATGTTATAATTAAACAACCTTTTCATGAGGATCTCGGCAATAGAGAAATATGCGAATAAATGCTCATCATCCACACTTAACCCAGTAGCTTTGTGATATAATTCATTGCGAATCCTATGATAGAATTCTATATCTCCTGGCTCCAGTCCAACTAGTTTTGAGTCTGAGTACTTGAAGAAAAGCGCAAGCATTCCTGGAAAACTATTCTCATTATCAGCTATTTCCTTTTTACTAGGTTTTTCGTCGCCATAAAATCGTTTAGGAAGTGTCAAGTAAGTTCTGATAGAAACTTCAACACAATTATCTATACTGATGAAAGCAATTCTTTTGTCGAAAGCACGATGACCTCGCATATGCCCAAGTGCATGTTCCAAGAGTTCAATTGAACCTGACGCCCAAGTTTTATGCATATATCATTTCCATTTTCTATTTGTTCAGAATAGAACCAAGTGCACGGGGCTCCTGACCTACTACTTTAAACTTATTTCTCATAAAGTTCATCTCTTCTTCTTCAAAGTACCATGTAAAATTGAATGACAGGTTTTACATAAAGTTATACCATTATCAACCTCAAATCTAAGTTTTGGATACCAGCCAAACATTTTTAGATGATGAGCATTCAAGTTTAAGACTGTTTCTTTGGTTTTACATTTTTGACAAGTATAATTATCTCGCTCAAATACAGCTATCCGCCAACGTTTATATCTGGTTGTTTTGGTCAGGTTCTGTAGATACAAAGAATGACAGCGGTGGCAAAGATATTCTCCGGATTTAATTTTATGCTGCACCCTTGGATCAATCTTACCAAGCCCCCAATCGAATCCACATCTCGAACATTTGATAGTTTTAGATATCCTTTTTCACCTCTTTTTTGAAAATAATAAATCATTTCGCGAAAATCAATCACTTTATTGTCAAATACTGCTTCACCCTTTTTTCAGTCTTAAAGTGTTTTCCACATTTCACGTACCGTGGGTACGATAACGAATATTACAGCCAGGTTTAGTGTTATAGGTCAAGTGCTCCGTTCACCTGACAAAAGAATAGGTCAGGAGCACAGGGGTCCTGACCTACTACTATCGCCTAGTAAAAAAGCGTCCCCAACGAGATTTGAACTCGTGTCGCCGCCGTGAAAGGGCGGTGTCCTGGACCGGGCTAGACGATGGGGACGGAAACACAGTCTTGAGTCTAAAGGCTATAGGCTAAAGTCAAAAGAAAAAGCTAATCACTCTTTCACTGATTGGTTAATGGTTCATAGTTCATGGTAGTTAGTGCCCTGCCCTGCCACCTACAACCTATTACCTATCAGCTATTTCCTACTATCTACCATCCACTATCTACTAATAGCTTACCGCCTGTGGCGGGATCGCGCCTAGGGGGAGTTGAACCCTCAACCCTCGGATCCGAAGTCCGATGCTCTATCCAGTTGAGCTATAGGCGCAAATTTAAAGCCAATATAAAATCAACCAGCTTGGATGTCAAATAAAATATACGATAATAATATGAAGAATGACAGATGATGAATATCAAATAAATAACGCGTAGCCGAGCCTTTAGTGTAGGGACAGGACACTGTCCTGTCCAACCATTCTTGTGACCCTGTCCTACGGTGGCTACGCCAGACGTAGTCTCCGCCAATAGGAAAAGGGTCGCACTACGAAAAACTACTAGAAGGCTGATCCGCCTCAGGCGGACCGCTACAATTACAGCTCTTTACTTCTTCTCCAGGTCATCATA
This sequence comes from uncultured Ignavibacteria bacterium, assembly GCA_964570765.1. Lineage (GTDB taxonomy): Bacteria > Zixibacteria > MSB-5A5 > MSB-5A5 > RBG-16-43-9 > CAZMZF01. The sequence continues at coordinate 67,540 of CAZMZF010000004.1, read as the reverse complement.
AAAAGACCTGCCATAACCACAATTAAACCCAGCCACAGAAGATTAATCAAGGGCTTCTTACTTACTTCCAACAGGAGGACTTCTCCCCTATTCTCTTCTTCCTTCTTACCTATACTTAAAGTAACCATTTTTTGGTCAGCCATCACTCTTTCTAAATAAATCAGGTTACTATCTGGCAAATTAGCTTCAATCTGGGTCATTTTATTCTGTTCTTCGAATACAATCGCCGGAGTAACAGTTCCCTTCTGATTCTGATAACTAATCTCCAGAATAGCACCTACTTTTACCTCTCCCCCTTGTCCATGCGGGGTCATATCGAAATTTAGGAACTTGATTTTATAACCCTCAACCTCTTTTTCCTCCCCTTTAGAAAGATTAAAAGGCTCAGAGAAATTTAATTCTTCTTTTTTGTATTCCATTGGAGCAAAATAAATATCATCAATCCATCCTCTTTTTATATGAGGTTTTCTCATCATCCCCTGATTATACTCGCTCCAGTAAAGTCCGGGTTTAGCTATAAAATTATCATTACCCTTTTTCACCTGTACCAAAAGTAAGTTTTCATTCTTCCTCGAAGAATTTTCCTCACCCTGAAAGGTAAGCTGATAACCGAAGGCTTCTTTAGTTTCTCCTTTGAGCAGATTTAGTTTTACAGACTTCGAATATCCGGAAGAAGTAAGGATTCCTATAAACATCAGCCCGATTCCGATATGGGTTAAATATCCTGCGGTATTGAGTAATTTCCCTTTTAACCTTTTTATAAAAATCATTAAATTTGAAATCAAAACAAAGATAGAGAAGAAAATGAAAAGAAAATAAGATAAACTCCTGACCCCAAAAACCCAGGCAGTTATCGAGAGAATCATGACTATAATTAAGGGCAGGACAATCCTTTTACCCAATTCTTTTATAGAAACCTCTTTCCAGGGCAAAAGAGGAGATAGGCTTAAAAGTAATCCTAAGATAATGGCAACTGGCAGATTTGTTCGGATATAATAAGGTATGGAAACATTAGAGGGTTTACCTAAGATGCCAGTTATGATTGGAGCAGAAGTCCCTATTAAGATTAAAACCGCAGATACGGACAAAAAGATAATCCCTAAAAGAACTACGAACTCCTGAGATAAAATCGATTTACCGGACTCTGCACTTTGTAACTTTGAAAAACGAAAGACCAGAAGACCCAGGGAAAAAGCTGTAAATAAAAGCATAAAGAAAACAAGGTATTGATTAAGCCCTAAATCAGCAAAAGAATGAACCGAGAAATCAGCCAAGATTCCACTCCGGGTAAGAAATGTTCCATACAGAACTAAAAGAAAAGAAACTATAGCCAAAAAAAGATTGGTCCTCTTCAAACTATTTTTATTCCTCTCTAAATTGAAACCATGTATCAATGCCACAGTTGTTATCCAGGGAATCAAGGAGGTATTCTCTACCGGGTCCCAACCCCAGTAACCTCCCCAGCCCAGGACTTTATAAGCCCAGAACCCGCCAACGAAAATTCCTGCACCTAAAGTTAGAGCGGAAAACCCTACCCAGGGTAAAGAAGACTTTTTCCAAGTATCATACTTATTCTTTATCAAAGCCGCTAAAGCATAAGCAAATGGAATAGCTAAGCCAGCATAACCAATGAAAACCAGAGGGGGATGAGATACCATCCAGGGGTCTTTCAAAAGAGGATTAAGCCCTCTACCTTCTAACGGTTTATCCGGCAAAAGCTCAAACGGACTTTTCTTCAGAAGCAGCACCAATAAAAATATCTGAACTAAAAGATAGAAAAATAAAACATAACCTTGCAGTTCATCTCCCTTTTTCTTAACCAGGAAAAGACCTAATAAAAGCCCGATGAAAAGCCACAAAAGAAAGGTCCCCTCCTGACCTGCCCAGAAAGAAGATATAAGATAGAAGAAAGGTAAATCGGTTGAGCTGTATCCAAACACGTAAGCAGTCTGAAAATTATGAGTCAAAAAAAGATAGAAAAGGTCTAGTGTAGCCAAAAAGGAAAAAAGAAATGTGAGATAATAAACTATTTTAGCCCACCCTAATATCTTCTTATCCCCTTTTGCGCTCCACAAAAATAGAATGGCTGAGAAGATAGCCCCTAAAAGACAGAGTAACAAAAAAAGATCACCTGAAGCCATCTAATTTGCCCCCTGGTATTTGGACGGACATTTAACCAGTACCTGATCAGCTAAAAAAACACCATCTTGATATTTACCTATAACCACGATATTTGTAGCCTGTTCAAAATTGGCTGGCTTAACTCCATTGAAAACTATATTCATCTTCTCCCCTTTTGGATCCTTTAAGGTGAAGTAAAATTTCTGGTTTTCAAGGTCATACCTGGTCTCCTCCAGAATCAATTCACCGATAATCTGAACTGAGTTATTTGAGCTTTTAGCCTCTTTGAATCCCACATAGGGAGTAAGATTTTTTCTGAAAGACAATGCTCCGAAAACTATAAATATTAAAATTATACCTATGCCTATTACATATTTCAGCTTCATTTCCTCTCTAACTCCTTTACCTTTTTATCCAGCCTTAAAAGATATACAAATATTCCAATCCAGATTACCAGAACTACAAGCGTAACACCAAAATTTGCAGACATCCTTAAACCTCCTTCTTTTCAACCTACGAATGTTTCTTTTTATCTAATAGAATTACCCTTACTTCCAATTTATATATCCAGATAAAAAGGAAGCTAAATCCCAAAAGGGAACTTAAAAATATCAAAAATATTAGGAATGGCATCTGGATTTTTATCTGAGAGCTAATCACCGAATCTACAGGATGTAGAGATTGAAATACCCTCGGAACCACAAAGACCAGAAAAGGAACCGTAACAAAAGCTAAAATAGAATAGACCGCAGAAAGATTTGCTTTTCTATCCTCTGCTTCTATGGCAGAGCGTAGAGCCAAGTATGCCCCGTAAATTAAAAGCAAAATGAAAACAGAAGTCTCTCTTGGGTCCCAGTTCCAGTATGAGCCCCAGGCATATTTAGCGAAAATGGCACCAGAAACAGTTGACAGGATAGCGAATAGAAACCCAAGCTGTGAAGATACTGCAGCTTGAATATCATAAATCGGGTCTTTTTTTGAAAGATAAAGGATGCTATTAATCATCGCGAATAAAAAAGCCAAGACCGTTACCCAGGCAACCGGCACGTGAAAGAAAAATATCCTGGAGACCTCACCTAACTCCTCCTGTGGAGCTGGCAGCAAAAATACCAGAACCACCACCACACTGATCAATATAGCCAGTAATATTTTACCTAACATAACCTCTCCAGATAATTTCTTTTATATATTAAGTTGTCTCTTTCAGCAAATTAGCTATATCCTCAGCCATTTTCTCCTTCAAGTCAGGCAAAGGGCCGACATACTTAAATCTTATCAACCCTTTTTTATCGATAATAAAGTGGGTGGGAAAGAAAACATAATCATACGCTTGCCTGATCTTTCCCCCCTCATAAAATTGATGATATTTGAACTCATTTTTTTGCAAAAAGCTCTCCAGGCTCTTTTTACCTTCAGTGGTAATTGCCCAGAAGGCTACATCTGGGTTATCCTTAAACTCTTCAAAAAGCTCATTGTTCTGAGGACGTAAATAGTTGCAACCAGAGCACCAGGTAGCCCAGAAATAAAGCACCACCACCTTCCCCCTCATCCGGGATAACTTGAGTTTATTCCCCTCTAAATCTGTTGCCTCGAAGTCAGGCGCAGGGTTTGCTGAGGATTTGCTCAGACTGAGAATCTCCTTCTGGAGGTATTCCTTAAATCCTTTTTCGGTCCCGGTCTCTTTTTTATAAAAGGAGAACAAACTATCCCTTGCCTCCTCTTCCTCCGGATTGGAAAGCAAAGCTTGAATATAAGCCTCTTTAGCCTCCTTTATTTTATCCAGCTTTTGCAGAGTCTTCCCCTTACCAGCAAACATATATGAAGTTTGTCGGGGATTTTGAGCTAAGGCACTATCCCAGTATTCCAGCGATTTTTTGTATTCCCATTTTTCAAAGTCAAGCAGTGCAAAAGAAGAATAGATCTCAGAAAGCGCATCCTTTTGAAAAACCAAACGTTGTTCATAGTCATACCAGGGCGAAGAATACAAAAAATCTTTTTCTGTGCAGAAAGAACGAGCCTTTCTTATAAGCTTTTCTGCCTCAGAGTAATTTTTTTTCTCCATCTCCATCCCAGCCAAAGAGAGAATGATTGAAACGTTTTTGGGGTCTAATTCAAAAATTTTTTCATACATCTCTCGGGATTTTTCCTTTTGTCCCTTCCCCTCATAATATCTCTCTAAATCATAATAAGCATATATAGCTTCCTCTGAATTTGGAAATCTTTTTACAAAATCCTCCAAAGGCTTAATCTGGGATTTCAAGTCATTCTCATATTTTTGTCTGATCAGTTGATAAGCGATACTGGAAGCCTCTTTTTTATCAGGAAACCTCTTCAAAAATTCTTCACCATAAGTCATCTCTTTATCTTTATCTGCTAAAGTATAGGTATATACCAGTTGAGCTAAACTTAAAATTTCAGGGTTATCAGGATATACCTGTAGAAGACTATCTACATAACCTTTAATTTTCTTTTTTAACTCCTCAGGCTCTTTACTTAAGGAAAGCTCAATTACCCATTTGTAATGCAGGGCTTTATAGTTATCCGGATAAAGCTCTAACTCCTTTAGATATTCATCTAAGACTTTTTGACGAGCCTCCGCCGGTTCAGCTCTACCCAGATAAACACGACCTAAGGCAAAATGGGCATCTCTTGGAACTTTTCCTTCACTATCTTTAACGATCAAATTCCAGCCCAAGCCATCATTATCATCCGTTCTCCCTTTTTTATCCTCAAATTTAAAACTTGCCAGATAACCCTTTTCCTCAAGCTTTATCTTTCCCTGCCAGCTTGATCCTTTTTTCTCCATATGTGTAGTCTTTAATATCTCAGTGTCAGGATAGGTTATCTGATAGATTAAAACCAAATCCTCAAGGTCCTTAATTAAAGCATCCTTTGCTTGAGGATAATATCTAATCGTTATCTCTTCGTTTTCCTTAGGCTCTAAAGGAGACCATACCACAGCCTTGTCCGGAGCTTTAGCACAGCTTAAAAGAATAAGTGTAAATAGTAAAATAATCTTCTTCATTTTCATTCTTTTTTGTCTCGTTTTTCCTACAACCTACTATCTACTACCTACTATACTATTCTTCCCATACGAAGTCAAAAAGTAGAAATGAAGCAACAAACATCACTCCAGCATAAGAGAAAAGTATTTGCAAATCATTTAACCCTTGTGAAAACGAAGCTCCCTCAGAAGCTAAACTCGTAACGTTGATCAGAGTAACCAGCAGTGGTAAAAGAATTGGAAAAGAAAGAACTGCAAATAATGCTCCTTTTACACTGGCCTTAGCCACAATGGCAGCGATGATGGTTGTGGCACAAACTAAACCCAAACTGCCTAAGATTAATACGCTGAAAAACAACCAGAAATTTAAAACCGTAAGCCCTAACATAATTACAAATAATGGAACTACGATTAACTCTAAAATGAATAAAAGGATTAAATTGTAGAGAAACTTTCCAGCAAAAACTGTCTCCGCTGAAGCCACCAATTTCAAAAGCGTTGAGGTCTTTGATTCCTCTTCTTTTATAAAAACCTGGGCTAAGCCAGACATGGCCGAGAAAAAAATAACGATCCAGAAAAGAGAAGCTTTTACTTTAGAGCTTAAAGAGAACATACCGATAGAGAAGCTGACCGCAGTAAGAGTAACCACTGCAAACATTATCAAAGCGTTCAGGCTATAGCGCGTTCGCAGTTCAGATTTGAAATCCTTAAGGAATAACGCTAAAACTCTTTTCATCCAGGTTGAGGATTTCATCCCCATATTTTGTTTCCCTCTGGTCATTAGTGGCTAAAACTAAAATTCCTCTTTTCCTCTGATCTTCAATAATTTTATCTAATAAAAATAGACCTGGCTCATCCAAATTACTCCCTGGCTCATCTAAAAGCAAAATCTGGGGATTATTTAACAACGCAAAAACATATTTTAACCTCTGTTTCATCCCGGAAGAATAAGATGATACCAGATCACCCCCTCTCCCTCTTAAACCCATCTCTTCTAATTTTTTGTTTAACTCTGATTTATTAAAGCCCAAGCCCTGAACCTTAGCTAAAAATTCTAAGTTTTCTAAAGCGGTAAGCTCATCATATAACGTTAAGTCCGGAGCTACGAAACCTAAGAGTTTTTTTCTCTCTTCTCTCTTTTTAATTTGACCATCCAGACTAATAATTACTTCACCCTCAGAGGGCTTTAAAAACCCGGCTAAGATCTTCAAAAGAGTGGTTTTACCAGAACCATTCTTCCCCACAATCACCAGGGATTTCCCACTTTTAATTGAAAAATAAACCCCCTCAAATATTTTTCTATAGCCGAAGCTTTTGGCTAAGCCTTTTACCTCTAAGGAAATCATAAAGTTGTGAAATAATAGCTAAACCTTTATTCTTTGTCAATATAAATATGGGTTGAAATATGGAGTGCATCATCCATGATGATGCCTTATATTTTTGGTGTTCATCATCCGCGACGATGTATCTATATTATTAGAAGTGCATCATTCATAACGATACAATTACAATTTTAAAGCACGTCGTCCGTGACGATGTAGCATTGACACGGTCAATGCACTCCCAAAAATACTCCATAAAACAAAAGGGGATTTTACGGTATTAAGTAAAATCCCCTACTGTTGAATTCATATTATTTATTTAATGATATGTCCGATCCGGTTCCATCTTACCCGTTGAGGAAAATGGATAATATTATAGACTATATTCTTGGGGATAGAAAGGATATCATCTCTTCTAACTATAGGAGCATTCTGGTCTGGTTCCCAGGAGTAGTGAATAATCATAGCTTTGCCCAATACCAGCTTCCGATCCAGCGGACCCCAGAACCTGCTATCGTAACTATTATCCCGATTGTCTCCCATCATAAAAATATACCCTTTGGGAACCACATAGGGACCAAAGTTATCTCGATTACCTATTCCTGTAGGTAGAATACCCCTATCTGTATATTTTGACGAAGGTGGATTATGAAACGCTTTCCCATTTACATATAATATCTTGTCCTTGATCAATATTTCATCCCTTGCTACCGCTACACATCTCTTAATATAATTTACCCTCTGGTCCTGAGGATATTTAAAGATAACGATATCCCCGGCTTTAGGTTCTCGTAGAGCTGGTAGATGAATGTTAGTAAAGGGTATAGGAAGCCTGGAGCCATAGATGAACTTGTTGGCCAATAAAAAATCCCCGATTAAAAGGGTATCTTCCATTGAGCCAGAAGGGATTTTATAAGCCTCCACCACTGAGGTCTTGATCATTAAAGCCAAGATCAAAGCTATGCCAAACGACTCGATATATTCCCTAAGGATCGACTTCTTCTTTTTGGGCTTTTCTTTTGTTGATAATAGTTTCATCCTTTCCTCCTGCAAATATTGGCCTTTTTAGATTATACGCTTATCTGGAGCCTCTGTTTCAAGATTTATTTTCATTCTTTAAATTCACCTTCTTCTCCCCTTTTATCCTCTATCTCAGTTTCTTCTTCTTTCTGGATTTTAACCCAGTCTAAAAAATGTTCCCTTTTTATCTCCCCTTCAGAGATATTGCCAGTAAGCCAGCTTTTATTCATTGGAAATTTCTCCGGGTTCAGATGGGCATTATAAAAATGCCAGATAAGAATAGCCAGAGTGGCTAAGAGGGCTTCATCCGAATGCACTTCTTTGGCGATATCCGCAATAAACTTAGGAAAAATCCTTAAGGTCGGTTCCAAAAACCAGAGTATCAGTCCGGATAATACCATAACTACCATTCCCCAGTAAACTGCCCAGTAATCGAACTTCTCAACATAGGTGAACTTGCCGAATTTGGCTTTTTCTCTTTTCCTTCCTAAAAAATAGTTCAACATTATCCAGAGGTTTTTGAAATCTTGAACTCTGGGAAGTAACTCTTTAAAGATTTCCCTGCCTTCACGACTGAAGGCTAAGAAGAGAAGATGGTATAAGGCTATACCTATCAATCCCACTGCTCCAACCCGATGTAAAATCCTGCCTACCTGCAGTCCACCAATTATAGAGAAAAAATTGACAGCCCAAGCTGATTCATGAAATTTAATCGGCAATCCAGTAATGATTAAGATTAAAGTAGAGGCCATCAGGATGATATGCTGAATGCGGATATTCAAACTCAGTCGCGGATAGATTACCTCCTCTTTCTTCTCTTCAGGAGGTAGAATCTCGACCTTTTCTTCCTTTAGCTCAGCATATCTATCCTTAAGCTCTTTGTGAAGCTCTTCCCTGGCTCTCTCCTTGACTAAATTCTTGATTTCATCCTGTAGATGTGGAGTAAGAGACAAATCCTTAGTTAAATCCTCCCAGAGCTCCTGTTCTATTTCCTGTTGGAGTTTTTCTGGATTCAACTTTGAATTGTCTTCCTTTTTCTTTTTCCCAAAAAATATTCCCAATTTATTATAACCTTTTTTATTCTTCGCCTGTTCTTCTAACTTTTAATTTTTTCCTTAAATCCAGTATGATATATAAAACTAGAGCTAACATTACCGATAGGGTCAGGTATTTAAAGAATCGACTGATGTAATAGACTATTCCAGCCTCTTTTTTTGCAGGATTGATATGGATCTTCCCTTTCGCAAAATTCTGGCTTGCTCCCGGATGACATTTGCCACAGGTCCTAGGGATATTATCAACATAAACCGAAGATCGAGGGTCAGTCGATTTAAAAATCGCATGTGACTCATGACAGCTGGCACAATTTGCTACCGTCTTAGCTCCGAATTTTATCGCTACTCCGTGAAAGCTTTCTTTATAGGTCTCAACCGGTTCAGCTGGAATGTTGAATTCTTTGATCAATTCCTTATTAGCATGGCACCTGGAACAGGTAGCTGAAACTTTTGTCAAAAAAACTGTTGATTTAGGATCTGTATGTTCTCTTATATCATGCTCTCCATGACAATCTACGCAGGATGGAGCTATCAGAATATGTTTTTTCATAAGTGCCTCTCCATGCACACTTACTTTGTATACATTATAGATATTGATATGACAGGTTCCACAGGTTTGAGGAATATGTTCCTGGTTGGTTCGAGACAGTGTATCTGATTTATCAAAGATGTAATGAGAGCCATGACAGTCCTGGCAGCTTGGAGCTTTAATATTTCCCAAGGCGATAGCTCTTCCATGAACGCTTTCACTATATTCTTTATATCTATCTAAACTCGGAGCACCAGCTAAGTTCCCTTTAAAATGGCATCTCTGACAATTAACTTTCTGAAGATTTTTATGTGGGGATAAAGTGCCATCTATATGGCAATAAACACAGGCTTGCTTCTTATGTACCGACCTATAAAAAAGATCGAAATCTACATACTGAGAGGTAACCTTCCCATCTGGCAGGATTTTTTTAAAATTTGGATTGGAATGACAGCGCTTGCATTCCTGGTTAGAAGAAAATTCTTGAGCCAGTCCTTGAGCTAAGAAAGAGATAAAAAAAAACAAATAATTATAACTATTTTATTTTTTCTCATTATCTAACCCTTGATATTTACGCTCATATTCTAATGGGTGCTCAACTTTGAGCTCTTCTAAAGAGATCTTGCCATCAATCCATATACGGGACATCGGAAATCTTTTTGGATTTAAATGAACGATATACAGGTGCCACAAAAGTATTACCACCGCGATTATCACTCCTTGATAGCTATGCACTACCCTGGTTATATCGATCACCCACTTGGGTAAAACCAGCATCGCCTGGGTTTGATACCAGAGGATAAGGCCGGTTATAATCATCAGGAAAGAACCGGCTACTACTGCCCAGTATTGAAATTTATGCTGTGGCGCATATTTATCGAGCCGGGGATGCTCGGTTGATAACCCTAAGGTAAATTTAACGCTTTGAAAGGCGTCTTTAAAATCCTTGAATTTTGGAAACGTCAGCAGAAGTTCCTCATGCCCATACCGAGTAAAAATGATATAGAAAAAATGATAAAAAGCCACAAAGATTAAAAGGATGGCGGCGAATCTATGAAAAATACCCCTGGCAATCACCCCTCCTTCTAAAGTAATTATCAGTTTGCCAAACCAGGAATTATGAAATTTTAATGCCAGCCCAGTGATTATCAGGATTATGAAGCTAACCAGTAGTAGAAAATGTTGAACCCTCTGACTGCGGGTAAACCTTTGCACCATTATTTTTTCTTCCATATTTTGCCCTTTATTTTTAAATCCTTTTTATCCTTTTTATCCTTCGTCTTCTTCTTCCTAAAACATCTAAAACGATATAAACTGCAAAAAGAACTGCAAAAATCCCTATGAACCAGGTATAAAATTTTCTCACGATATAGACCCCTAAGGAGGATTCTTTAGTAGCCTGAATATGGACTCTTCCCTTGGCAAAATTCTCAGAAGCACCTTTATGACACTTCCCGCAGGTTTTAGGTATATTCTTTGGATTTATAGATGACCTGGGATCTGAAGAGGGTAATATATCATGATAACCATGACAACTAGCGCAATCCGCTACCACCATCTCTCCATATTTATGAGCAATACCGTGAAAGCTATTCATATAAGTATCATAAGCTACTGGTAAAAGCCCGTATTTTGTTACAATCTTCTCCTCAGAGTGACAGGTGCTACAGGTCCTGGGAATATTTTTGGAACTGACTTTCCCGGAAGGGTCTCTTATCTCGGTTATATCATGTTCGCCATGACAATCGGTGCAGGTTGGAGAATCCAGAATCCCCTGAGATAAAGTGACACCATGTATGCTCCTCTGATAAACTTCATCTATTCCCGGATGACATTTAGCACAGGTATGAGCTATATTAACTTTATTTACCGGTGATTTTGGATCATCCGCCGGTCTCATCTGGTGAGCTCCATGACATTCAATACAGGTAGGAGCAACCAACAGCCCGTGCTTTTCAACTGCCATCCCGTGAACCCCTTTCTCAAAGGCTTTAAAGATAACCGGCTGTGGCAGTTTTTCATATTTAGCCATCAGTTTCTCATCCTCGTGACATTTGACGCAGAGTTTAATTATATTATTATGAAAAATCGGTGACTCAGGATCTTTTCCAGACAAAATCCTATGCGCACCATGACAGCTCACACAGGAGGGTACATCTGGATTTTTCTTCTGGAATTCTTTCCCATGCATCCCAAAAAAGTAATCCTCAGTCTCTTTGGAATGACATTCTCGACAACCGGAGATCTCCTGAGTAAGGCGGGCAAATTTATCCACCAGTTCTCCTGCTTTTACTTTATGTTCAGAATGACAATTTTGACAATTGGGTAATGCTCCTAATTTTGTTTTAGCATGAACGCTTTTATTAAGTTCCGTAAAGATCTTATTATGACAGGTCCCACACACTTTTACCGGCTCAGGCAGACTGGCTCGATGCGAATCATGACATTGATAACATTGAATTTTTCCTTTAGCCCCACCCGGAAATTCCACCGAGCTATGCTGAGAGGTGGTAAAGTAAACGTCTTCCCTATCCTTATGACATTTTAGACATAGCTCCCCTTTCCTCTCTTTATTAGTAATAGATGACGGTTCCTCGGATGATTTTATATCATGTTTGCCGTGACAGGACCAGCAACCTTCTTTGATAAGATTATGCAAACCTTTGGAGACTATTTCCTTTATATCTGAATGACAGCTTCCACAATCCGGAGAAGCCACTTTCTCTGCATGAGGTAATTCCTCTATACCCTGGTGACAGGTGACACACTCCAATTCAGCGTGAACTGACTTCTTGAAAACGGATTCATCTGTAAACAGAGAAACCGTTTTCCCCTTTTCGGTCTTGCTTAAGGTTTTATCCGAATGGCAATTCAGGCAATCTTCATTTGAGAATTGCCCCCAGCCATCTAAAGAGAATAGTAGCAACAAAACTACAGAAAATAAAACTACTTTTGAAGTTCTTTCAATTTTTAACATCATTCTTCTTTATGAAAATGAGATTCATCCTTAGCTTTTAACCTTTCATATTCAGCCGGGTGTTTTTCCTCCAATTCCTTTTCAGTTATCCTGCCAAACATCATACCAAAGTTAACCGGATAGCTCTCTGGCTCAAAGATCATAAAGAACATATGCCAGATTAATATAGCAGTAGTGGCCAGAATCGCTTCATAGAAATGAATCGCTTTAAAAACATTCAAAAGCCAGGTGGGCATATACTTCAAAAAGAAATTCTCAAACCACATCGGGAACCCGGTTATAACCATAACTATAGTTCCCCAGATCAATGCCCAGTACTCAGCTTTTTCCATATAAGCATATCGGTCGAATTTAGGTCTTTCCTTGACCAGGCCCAGCTGATAATTAATGTTCTGAATTAATAGGGATAGGTCATTAGGAGTGGGAAATAACGCTCTGAGTTGGGCTTTCCCCCTTTTGGTGAAAACAAGATAATAAATATGATACAGGGAAACTAAAATAAATATTACTGCAGCTACTCTGTGGACATCGCTTCTGAAATGTGCTCCAGCCTCAGATCTAAGCATCCATTTAGCCCACCAGGCATCCGGGAATCTTAAGGCGAACCCGCTTATAACCAGAGTGGTGAAGGTTATAAGAAGTAGTAAATGCTGAATTATCTCACCCCGATTAAAGCGAATCACCATTCCCTCTTTTGCCTCCTTATATCTTTCCCTGACCCTTTTGAAGATTATCAGCGCATTATGTAAAACCATCCCACCGATAATCAGTAGAATCAAAACCGTATAGATTCTTCTGACTATATATACTCCTATCTCCCTTTTAGGAGAAATATTAATATGTATCTTCCCTTTGGCGAAATTTTCTCCGGCATTAGGATGACAATTACCGCAGGTATTTGGTAGGTTCGCTGGATTAATAGAGGATTTAGCATCAGTCGAAGGTCTTATATCATGATAGCCATGACAGCTGGCACAGTTAGCCACCTCATTTCTCCCTGCCCGGCTATCTACTCCATGGTAGCTGTCTAAATATTTAGTCACCCTTTTTGTAACTAACCCGTATTTATCCGTGATCACTTCTGCTGAATGGCACCAGGGGCAGGTAGTCCTGGAGATATTTGCAGGATATACTGTAGAGGTTTTTACCCAGGAAGGCTGAATTGAATGTTCGCTGTGGCAATCAGTACATACCGGGGCTTCAGGATTTCTTGAAAGAACGGCCTGACCATGAACCGACTCATTAAAAACTTTATAATCACCATAATGACACTTTCCGCAGGTGGATGGAACATTATAGTGATAGATTAAAGACGTAGTATCTGTAGCTTCTTTCAGCGAATGGCTCTCATGACAGTCATTGCATACTGCGGCACTCATCAATCCTTTTTCCTCAATCGCTTTTCCGTGTATACTTTCATGGTAAAGCTTGTAAGGCTCTGCCACCGGTATATGATATTTTTTTGCCATACCGGCGCTTTTATGACAATCATCGCACATCTTAGGAATATTTAGTCGGTAAGTAAGAGACTTAGGATCATCCTGCCCCTTGATATTATGAGAGCCATGACAATCCTGACACCAGGGCGCATCTTTTATCCCTTCAAGATATTTTCTGCCATGAAAACTTTCTCTATATTTTAAAAGAGTCACTTTATGACACCTGCCGCATTGAACCATTCCTGGCTTAACCATATGAGCTTCATCCTTTACTTCTGAATGACAATCGATACAGGTTAAACTTTTATGAATTGAGCCCTGGATTATCGAAGGGTCAACATATAAGGAGATTTTTCTACCATATTCATCTTTTTTCTCTAAGTCTTTAGCCCCGTGGCAGGAAAGACACCTAATCTCTTTAGCCTGGGCAGAGATTGCTATAAATAGAGAAATTAGTGTTAAAAGAAAAACTGTCTTGTATTTTTTCAATCCATACTCCTTTACCAGAACCAAGTTATGTGAATAATTTCACCAAATCAGTGAAGAATGATATTTATTTCTACCTTTTATGTCAAGATTTATTGAAAAAAAATAAGACTTTTTCTATCTCAAAATATCATTATAGCTCACATAGACGATTAGAGCCAAGAGAAAAGCCAGTCCAATCTGTTGGATAATAGCTCTCTGTTTAAGAGATAGAGGTTTCCTTCTTATTTTTTCCAAACCCAGGAAAAGTATGTGCCCTCCATCTAATACTGGAATCGGAAGAATATTAATAATCGAGAGGTTAACTGAGAGCAAAGCTATGAATGAAAAAAAACTTGCCAGCCCTAATTTAGCAGTTTCTCCAGCTGTGCGGGCAATAAAAATTGGACCTCCAACATTCTTCAAAGAAGCCGCACCGGTGAAAAGTCCGACTACGAATTTAACCGACTCGACAGTAATAAAAATAGTCAACCCGACCCCTTCCAAAAATGCCTGAAAAATATTCAGGCGAATAATGGTATACGCAGGGCTTACCCCTATCTTCCCTACCTCCTTAGGTTTACCATCCTGATCTTCAACCTTTTCTTTAAAAGTAGTTGCTTGAGTCTCATAAATCTGATCTCCTCTTCTCCATTTCAAAATCACCGGCTTTTCAACCTCTTTGTAGATAATCTCCGCCATATCCATGAAATTTTTAACCTCTATCCCATTAACTGAAAGGATCTGGTCTCCACTTTTAAGACCAGCCTTTTCTGCTGGTGAATCTTTACCCACTAATCCTATGGTGGTTTTATCATAATGCACTATCTCTTTTCCACTAAAAAAGACCACACCCCAGAATACAAAAATAGCCAGGAGGAAATTCATAATCGGACCAGCAAAGATTATTAAACCTCTTTGCCAGGGTGGTCTGCCCATAAATTCATAGGACTCCCATCTATCCTTTTCCTCCTCTGGATTTTCTCCAGCCATCTTCACATATCCACCTAAGGGTATCCAGGAGATACAATATTCTGTATCACCTATCTTTTTGCCTATCATCTTAGGTGGAAAGCCTAAAGAAAACCTTTCTACTTTAATCCCCATCTTTTTAGCTACTAAGAAATGTCCTAACTCATGCACGAAAACTAAAACCCCTAATACTACTATGAAGGATATGATATTTATCATCTAATTTTCCTCTGAATGAAATTCATGCTTTCCTTTCTTGCCCATCTGTCAGCCTCCAGGATCTCTTTTAAGCTCGGATTCTGCTTTACCTTATGCCAGGATAGAACTTTCCTGACTAAAAGAGGGATTTTATCAAAGGAAAGCTTTCTATTTAGAAAAGATTCAACTGCCACTTCATTGGCTGCATTAAGAACACAAGGAGCAGTCCCCCCTAATTCCAAAGCAAAATAACAGAGCTTGAGCCCGGGAAACCTTCTTAAATCTGGCTCTAAAAGGGTAAGATTTTTTACTCTGGTAAAATCTAAAAAACTGTTATTTGTTTTTATCCTTTCAGGATATAGCAAAGCATATTGTAATGGCATTTTCATATCCGGGTTACTCATCTGGGCTACGATTGTGCCATCTACAAACTCGACCATAGAATGAATCACTGATTGAGGATGGATGATTACTTTTATCTGAGATGCTGGTATTTCAAAGAGCCAGTGAGCTTCGATTACCTCTAACCCCTTATTCATCAAGGTAGCTGAATCTATAGTTATCTTTTTACCCATCTCCCAGGTGGGATGGGAAAGGGCTTGTTTTATGGTAACTTTAGAGAAATTTTTCCTTTTGCTTAAATAGAATGGGCCACCGGAGGCAGTTAAAATCAATTTTTTAACCTCGCTTTTCTTCCCGGAAAGAAGACATTGTTTTATGGCAGAATGCTCACTATCCACTGGAAGAATTTCAAGTCTTTTCTTTTTTGCCAGACCGGTAAGAAGTTCACCCGCCATAACTAAAGATTCCTTATTCGCTAAAGTTAAGGTCTTTCCCGCTTGCAGAGTAGCAAAGCTGGGTAGAAGCCCGGCTGAACCCACTATGGCATTTATAACCATATCCACCTCTGGGAAAGATACCATTTTATTAATACCATCAGCACCAAAGTATATTTTAATCTTATTATCGGGAAACTCCTTTTTAGCTTTTTCGTAGGTATCTTCTTCAGTCAATACCACTACTTTAGGCTTATATTCCTTTATCTGACATCTAATCAGCTCGAAATTCTTGTGTGCCGACAGTCCGAAAACCTCGAATCTATCCTTGCAATCCTTAATAACTTGCAGGGCGCTTTTCCCAATAGACCCGGTAGAACCCAGGATAACAACCTTTTTCTTTTCTTTATCTTTTTTCATGTTCCCTTTCAAAATTTTCTTCAAGTTTAGAATATATATATTGATATTTTTAAATCAAGGAATTTGTTGATATCCCACAATTAAATCAGTTCGAGTATTCAGAAAAGCCCGAAATCTATTGGGTTATACTTGTCATTCTGAAAACGAGACAAATCTGCAAAAATCTAAAAAAAGCTTGATATTTTAAGGAAATTTACTAAAATTAAGAAACCTAAATAAACTCAAACCGTATAATCAAAGAAAAGAGAAATCGAAAAGCATTTTAAGATATGATTGTAGAAAAAATAACTGCAGAACTATTATTGAGGTTAGAAGAAAAGGGCTATAAGGGTCGAATCGTATCTACTCGGCATCTACGCGATTTGCAGGATGAGATCGAAAATAGATACAGCCAGGGTCAATTTGATAATGGATTTTATCAGGAATGTCTCAACCATTTCGAATTCAATCCTGTTGGGAAATTAATAGAGGCCAAATCAATAATTGTAGTCTCCATTCCACAACCTCAGATTCGACTTGTTTTCAACTGGAAAGGAAAACTGAAAGATTTCATCGTTCCTCCAACCTATTCACACCAGCCGAATAGAGAGGTTGAGGTTCTACTCACAAAAATTCTTGAACCGCAAGGTTACTCTGTTGCTTGTTCTAAACTCCCTTTAAAGCTTTTAGCTATCCGCAGTGGACTTGGTTATTATGGCAAAAACAATATCTGTTATGTATCTGGAATGGGAAGTTTTCATCGGCTGATGGCTTTCTATTCTAACCTTCCCTGTCAGGAAGATAGGTGGCAGGAATCAAAAATTATAGAAACCTGTGAGAGTTGTTCTGCTTGCCTGAATAACTGTCCTACTGGTGCGATTTCATCCGAGCGTTTCCTTCTCCTCGCAGAACGATGCATAACATTCCATAACGAGAAGCCAGTAAACATACCATTCCCTGACTGGATTAACCCATCCTGGCATCATTGTCCAGTCGGTTGCATGCATTGCCAAAGCGTTTGTCCAGAGAATAAAGATTTAATGCAATGGATCGAACCGGGAGCAGAATTCACAGAAGAGGAGACTGCTCTTCTATTGAAAGGTGCTCCTCTTGATCAAATTCCCACTAAAACGGCCAAGAAAATTGAAGAGTTCAATGTAACTGAATACCTTGAAGTTCTTTCCCGAAACTTAAATGTTCTCCTAAATAAGAGCATCAAAAGTTGATATTTACCTTCAGTTTGAAATATTTTCTTTTATATATATTGTTAATATGATCTTCGTTTAGCAAATTTTTTGATTGTCTAATCGTAAGACCTAAAAAGGTCTGATTGGTAAACTTAAAAACAGGAGGTAATAGCTTGTGATAAAAACAATTGAAAATTTAGCCAAAGCATTCATTGGTGAGAGCCAGGCAAGGAACAGATACTCCTTTTATGCTAAGATCGCCCGTCAGGAAGGGTATGAGCAGATAGCTGAGATATTCCTTACCACTGCAGATAATGAAAAAGAGCACGCCAAGTGGCTTTTTAATCTAATCCAGGAATTAAAAAGCAAAAGCAGTGAAAAATCAGATGAGATAAAAGTAGAAGCTTCTACCCCCACCATTTTAGGCACAACCGCAGAAAACCTCAAAACCGCCATTGCTGGAGAACACTATGAAAACACTGTGATGTATCCTGAATTTGCAGAGACTGCTAAAAAAGAGGGCTTTTCCGAGATTGCCAGAAGACTGAAAGCAATTTCTAAAGCAGAAGAACATCATGAGGAAAGATATAGAAAACTTTTGAAGGAAGTAGAAGGTGGAACGGTTTTCAAAAAACCGGAGAAAGTTTACTGGGTATGTCGTGAATGTGGATATGTTCATTATGACACAGAACCACCATTAAAATGCCCTTCTTGCGATCATGACAGAAGTTATTATCAGGTAAAATGCGAGGAATATTAGCTGTAGGGACAGAACATTGTTCTGTCCTTTTTATATGCGACCTGAAAGGGTTGCACTACGAAAAAACCATATAACAGAAGACTTCAGCCTTCCATTTTTTCGTAACTCCAACACAAAGGTTGGGCGTTACAGTTTCCAAGTAAGTCAGACATTCCTGTCTGACAGAACAGACAAGAATGTCTGTTCTACTTTATTTCTGTAGAGGAAGGCCATCAAGGTCTTGTCCGCCTGAGTGTACTACTTCACAATATTGTTAACACATTTAAGACCGCGTAGGGGCGGAGTTTAACTCTCTACGAGTCGTAATGCTTTATCGACCGCCCTGGTGGGTTTGGGTGGAGACAAGCTCCACCCCTACGCGATATCCCTTTAACAATCAACAACTTCATTTATATGACTCCCAATTTTACAAGTTATCTTCTCCTTAGCTGCTTCTTTTATACAAAATTTTACTATAAAAACCGTTACCGAAATACTGAAAAACTACACTGAGGCGGATTAGCCTTCCATCTTTTTTGGAGGTCTGAAGACCTCCGCTACATTTCTTCTATTTTCCCAAAAAGAGTAAAACTATCCGCCTCTGTAATTTTAACTGTTACGATTTCCCCTAAAAGGTCATTATCATTTTTTTCTTTTGGAATTATCACTGTTTTATTACTCCTCCCTTTCCCTTTCCAGCTTGTTTTATCCCTTTTACTCTTACCATCAATCAAAACTTCTTCAGTTGTGCCAATCAATCTTTGATTTTTCTTCTGCGAAATTTTCTTCTGTAACTCTATCAAAGTCTGGAGCCTTTTTGACTTCTCTTCTTCTGGAACATCATCCTCTAAAAAGAAAGCTTTAGTCCCTTCGCGGGAAGAATACTTGAACATAAAGGCAGAATCGAATTCAATCCTTTCTACCATCTCTTTTGTCTTTTGAAAATCATCCTCTCTTTCACCCGGAAAACCAACGATCAAATCAGTGGTCAGGCTTAAGTTTTCTACTTTACTTTTCACTAAATCCACCAGACGCAGATATTCCTCTGAGCTATATTCTCGATTCATTTTATTCAAGATTCTATCTGAGCCAGACTGCAAAGGTAGATGAAGATGTTCACACACCTTTTCTAAATTTGACATTGTTTCAATTAATTTTTGCGATAAATCCTTAGGGTGAGAGGTCATAAATCTAATCCTCTGAATATCATTCTTGCTTACTTCTCTTAGAAGGTCAGCAAAATCATTACTATCATCTCTGTAGGAATTTACATTTTGCCCGATCAGACTGACCTCTTTACACCCTGACTCAGCCAAATATTGAACCTCTTTTATAATCTCGGAGACTTTTCTATTTTTCTCGGGTCCCCGTACATAGGGCACAATGCAATAAGAACAGAAGTTCTCACAGCCTCTGGAAATTGCCACAAAGGCGGAGAATTTGTTTTTTCTCAAGGGGGAGGAGTCAATCTCCTTCAATTCAGAAAAGGACAAAGCTATCAAAGGTTTCTCATCTTTCTTCTCCAAATAATCCGGGAGCTTGAATAGCTCCTCAGTTCCTAATACAAAATCTAATGCCGGGACTTCCTTTAAAAATCTTTCCCCTAACCTTTGAGCCATACACCCGATCACTGCCAATTTCACATCCGGATTTTCCAGTTTATATCTGGAAAGCTCATTTAACCTGCCAATTGCTCGAACCTCAGCATGCTCCCTGACCGAGCAGGTATTGACAATAATCAATTCTGCTTCTTCAGGTCTATCCGTGATAGAATAACCATTTTTTGAGAGGATACCCTTCAGCACCTCAGAATCATAAACATTCATCTGACAGCCGAAGGTGATTATGTGAAATTTTTTGTCCATGACGACTATTCTAAGATTGGTATCTTAATAAGATCTGGAAAACTCGTTCGTCATATTGTAAGATGGGTAAGATGTCGTTTACAAACAATTTATGTTATTATACACACTATCCTGAGACAGGTAATTCATCGTGGGAATTTTTATATATTTTTTAAATTAGTCTTAAAATTCCTATATTTCCTTCTCTTTTCTTTCTTAAGTAAACTGAATATCTCAATTACTGCTTTAGCGGCACCACCCTCACCGTAGTAGTCCTCCAATTTCTTGACAAGTTCATCATTGAAAATCCCTCTCAAATCATCAATAAGTGATTCTCGATTAAAATCAATATTCAGTTTAAGTTTATTTCTTTCATATATTTGAATTATTCTAAACAGTATTCTTAGCCCTTTGTTGCTTAGGAAGAAAGACCCAACATCGGTCGAGTAATTTGGAATATGCTTTCGCAGCAACGAAAAAATATTCTTGATTTCCTCAAATGGGGTTTTCTCGTCCTCATCATTTTCTTGAAATATGTGCTTTCTCCCACCAATAAAGTTATTTCCTAGAATAGCAGAAACGAGAGTGGCCAATGTTATTTTACCTTTTCTCTTGGCCAAGGCTTCGGGAATATAGATTTTGTTTCTCAACGAAGAATTTTCATTTAACTTTTTGATAACACTTACGGCAACTTTTTCAAAATATTCCTTTTTATTAATTGCTTTGTCCCAGCCAAAATCAGCTTCTAATACCAAGATGAGATTTCTATCTATCTTTTTCTGAGTAGAATTTATGTCTATGAAGGTTTTCATCTCATCTAATTACCCAATGTTTTCAAGTGCTATAACTGGAAGGAAATGGTTTTCCTGAATGCTTTTGACTAAATTGGAGAAACCTAGAAGCCTATGTTGACCATCTATTACTCTACAGGCGCAATAATAATCGGGAATTCTTAATCTCACAAGTGCAGGACAATCAGCACGTTCCTTAGGACTGTCACAAAGATCGATACCGTCGGGACAACTAATAAGAATTGCATTAGGAAAAGCCAAAAAATTGCTAGATTGGATTTTTAGAGCAATATTACCTATCCTTCCCTTCTCCAGTACTCTTTGATAGCCTTTGTCATCTTTAATTCTTCTGAAAATATAGCAGTATCTTAATAATTGATCCACGCGGTCAATATATGCATAAGCACGAATACTACCGAGATAAAATTGAAAACCCTCTCTTGCAATAGTTCTTTCCTGGCGCGGTCTGATTTTTAGAAAACTGAGTAGATCATTTTTGGACCACTTCCCAATTTTAGCAAAGGCATCCGTGAAATACTTCATATCGTACTCAAGAAAAATATGGTTACCTTGCTCGCTAGTGAAGTGTGACACCGAAGCAGGAACATTTTTAGTGCCTGACAATTCGAAAAATATTCTAATAATTTCGACTGTCTGTCCGATAGTAAACTTATTTCTCACCAAGATTTCATTGTCTTGACATGCCCATTTGGAGAAAAAATTGCTTATTTTTTCTGATATATTTGAAGTCCGAGTAGATACCTCAATTAGTAACACTTTTTCTGCCTCAGGAACCGCAAAAAGTGCATCTATTTCACCTATCAACTCCCCATCCCTTCTGATTTCTTCACGGCAAGCGATTAATTCCAAGTCCAAATTAAGTATTAAAGTGGCGACATCCTTAAGTAATGGATTACTGGATTCATCAATTGCATTAATTCTGGCTATAGCTTCTGACTTCTCCATTTCTACCTCTATTGCTTAATTGACCTCGCGAGATCTGACCTCTACGGTTTCACATTTTAGTAGACCTGTTTCATTGATAATTTAATATCACTAATTCACTTATCGCACCTCTAAGTGAAGGTTTACAATTGATTGCTCTTTTTGCCAATGCAACTTCCTTTCTAAAAGTTTTATAGAGCCTTTGTATAAGAGGAGTGTATGAATTACTTACCATCACTTTGCACCCGCGTCTATGTAAGGTGCAAAAAACCTCATATAGTCTTTCTTGGTCATCCTTATTAGAAGAAGACCTAGTGTAGCCAGTAAAATTGGAAGTTTTACTTAAAGGTTCATAAGGCGGATCAAAATAGATAAAATCTTTTTCCCCTGCAAACTCTAAACATCTTTCAAAATCACCTTGTATAATTTCAGCATTGTTTAAAGCCCCACTTACTGCAAGTAAATTCTCAGAGTCACATATTAATGGTTTTAGATGTCTACCGAAAGGAACATTAAATTTCCCTTGACTATTTACCCTATATAGTCCGTTGAAGCAAGTCTTATTTAAATAAATAGTTCTTGCAGCCCTCTGAAATCTGTCTGTTGGGCTATCGTCTCTTATCTTATAGTATGCATCCCTATCATTTTTATATTTAGAGCTTCTTAATATTCTTATTAATTTGTTGACATCATTCTTAATAACTAAATAACAGTTTATGAGCTCTTCATTCGAGTCAATCAACGTTATCTTCTTATCACCCGTGAGCCTTCCTGTGTTATATAAATGGAAAAACACGGCCCCGCCACCAACAAAGGCCTCAATATAATTACTGAAGTGAAGAGGAAAGAACGATTCATATTGTTTTAAAAGCTGGCCTTTTCCCCCAGCCCATTTTAGGAATGGCTCCGGCCTCTGATGTGATTTCGTCTTTTTGCAGTTTTTATCGAGGGTAATCGCTCTCACAAATTCCTTCGGTTTTAAAACCCCAGCGTATTCCTCAGCCTCTCAAAAAAATCCTTATCCCCTTTTGGCGGTTTGACCCCGGATTTCTCAGCCAGCTCTTTTAATAATCTCTTTTCTTCTGAAGAAAGAGAATTTGGTACCCAGACTAAAACCCTGACTATCTGATCACCTCTGCCATAAGAATGTAGATGGGGAATCCCTTTACCTCTTAAGCGGAAAAGCTTACCTGACTGTGTGCCCGATGGTATTTTCAGATTAACCCTGCCGTCCAGAGTAGGAACCTCCACCTCAGTCCCTAAAGTAGCCTGGGGAAAGCTGATCGCCACTTCATAAATTAAATCATCCTCGTGCCGGATAAATTGAGAATGTTCCTGTTCCTCAATGAAAACCAAGACATCACCGGCTGGACCTCCTCTTTTACCATAATTTCCAGCGCCCCGCAGGGGTATGTAATTTCCGGTAACCACACCGGCGGGCACTTTAACATTTATAGTGCTTTCCCCTTTTACTCTCCCTTCTCCACCACAGGCTGAGCAGGTCTTTTCGATAACCTCACCTGAGCCTCCACATAAATTACAGGGCGTAATTACAATCGATTGACCGAAGAAGGATCGAGAAACTTTTCTTACCTCCCCTGTGCCATTACAAGTAGGACAGATTCTTTTAGATGTCCCCCTGTCTGCTCCTGTTCCATCACAGGTTGAACATCTGACCTGTCTTTTTAGTTTAATTGTTTTCTCCACACCTGTAGCAATCTCCTCCAAACTTAATCTAAGTTTTATCTGTAAATCTTCACCCTTAATCGGTCCACGCCTTGCTCTGGAAGTTCTTCTTTCCCCAAAAATATCAAAATCCTCAAAACCGCCCCCCCCAAAGTCTCGCATAAAAGTCCTTAAAGCATCTCCTAAATCAAAAGTTCCAAAATCAAACCCTTGAAAACCTGTTCCTGCTCCTGCACCAATTCCTATATGTCCAAACTGGTCGTATTTGCTCCTTTTGTCCGGGTCTTTCAATACCTCGTAAGCCTCAGTAGCCTCTTTGAATTTCTCCTCAGCCTCTTTATTACCCGGGTTTCTATCTGGATGATACTGTAGGGCAAGCTTTCTATAAGCCTTTTTTATGTCTTCTTCGGTGGCATTTTTATCCACCCCTAAAACTTCGTAATAATCTCTTTTAGCCATATTCTTATATCAGTTTACGCTAATATCCTTTGAAGACTCTAATATATATTTAATATTTCAACTGTCAACCTTTAACCTTTCAAAATTATTATGCATAAATGATTAATAAATGTGGAGTGAAATTGCTTGTTCTTGCGTTTTTTTATGAAACATCAGCCTCAATGTCAAATTCAACCTCAAGGTCAACATTGACAAGCTGATGCGCTCCGAATGATAAATCTGATTAAAACTACCTTATTCAACTTATATTTTCCGAGTTTTTAGTGAAAACCTTCACAAATTCTTTGACTTTAATAGGTTTTATATTATCTTAAAACAAACTGAAGTTTTCTTTGAAAATTCAACTATACAAGATTTGGTAGTCCCACCTTGCCCTCAAGGTGGGATAATAAATATTTTTGAACACAAATTGATCTTACAGTATTAAATATCAGGAGACTATCTTATGTCTGAATTTCAAATTTTAAATCAGATGGATATTTCTAAAGTAACTCTGGTTTCAGTTCCAGACCTGCCGGGCATTGCTGCCAGGATCTTCGGCAGTTTGTGGTCGCATGGAATGAATGTGCAGTTGATAACTTCTGCCTCTTGCGGCACTATGGGTAAAGTCAATATCACTTTCGTTCTAGCTAAAAAAGATTTACAGTCAGCTATGTTCGAATTAAAAAAGATCAGTGAAGACATCAAAGCTCAGGAGTTAGCCATAGACCCTGAGGTAGCTCTGGTTACGGTTACCCACCCTCAGCTTTCACAAACTCCCGGAATAGCTGGCAGAGCTTTTGAGGTTTTAGCTACCCAAAAGATTAACATTCAGGCGGTTTGCACCTCAATGACCTGCCTGCACTGCTTGATAGCCAAAAACCAGCTTGATCAGGCAACGCAGGCTCTGCAAAAAGAATTCGGATTGAGATAATTTTTTCTAAGTTTCAAAGAATCTGTAGGGGCACGGCATGCCGTGCCCCTACAATTTTTTTTGTAACTGCTATTATGTGCGGGAAAATCACACCCGACATCCACCAAAGGCGGATCGGGCGTTACGAATTAATTTCTTTCAGAAACCATTAATTAAAGTCAAGCAGTCTTACGGACATGCTTGACCTACATTTTTTTCTCCCTTGAACCTTTGAACTATTGAACCCTTGAACTTTTTATTTATCATCCATCACCTCATAATCCGCATCCACAGCACCATCTTTCCCCTCTTTTTTCTCTTCCTTTTTCTCCTCAGCTTGTTCCTCAGGAGGCTTGCCTGCATACTGCTGACTGGTAGTTTTTTTATACATTTCTTCCGCTATCTTATGCGAAGCAGTTAGTAGCTCTTCAGTTGCTCGATCGATTTCATCTTTATTATCGCTATGGATTACCGACATCACTCTTTCTATTGCTTGTTCAATCCTCTTTTTCTCCTCCGCTGAAACTTTATCTCCATATTCCCTTAAGGTTTTTTCAGTAGTATAAACAATTTGGTCAGCTTTATTCCGGGATTCAACTAATCCTTTTTTCCTTTTGTCCTCATCAGAGTGAGCCTCAGCATCTTTTACCATCTTCTTTATCTCCTGCTCTGAAATTCCAGAAGAGGCTTGAATTTTGATAGATTGTTCCTTCCCGGTTCCTAAATCTTTAGCTGAAACGTGAACTATTCCATTCGCATCTATATCGAAAGCTACTTCAATTTGAGGAATGCCTCTGGGTGCAGGTGGTAACCCGATTAAATCAAATCTTCCTAAGGTTCGATTATCAATAGCCATCTCCCTTTCCCCCTGGAGAACGTGAATTGAGACTGCGGTCTGGTTATCAGCCGCAGTTGAGAAGATCTGACTCTTTTTGGTCGGGATAGTGGTGTTCCTTTCTATCAAACGAGTCATTACACCACCCAGGGTCTCAATACCTAAGGACAAAGGGGTAATATCTAAAAGGAGAATGTCCTTTACTTCACCGGTTAAAACCGCGGCTTGAATTGCGGCTCCAACTGCTACCACTTCATCTGGATTAACTCCCTTATGTGGCTCTTTTCTGAAAAGCTCTTTAACTATTTCCTGAACCTTAGGCATTCGGGTCTGCCCGCCCACTAAAATCACTTCGTCAATATCCTCAGGTGATAATTTGGCATCCTCTAAAGCTCTTTTACAAGGACCAACCGTCCTTTGAAGCAACTCATCTACTAACTGCTCAAGTTTAGCCCTGGTTAAGTTTAAATCTAAGTGCCTGGGACCGGACGAATCTGCGGTAATAAAGGGGAGATTAATATTAGTCTGCAAAGTGGTTGAAAGCTCGCATTTTGCCTTCTCTGCTGCCTCTTTAAGTCTCTGTAAAGCCATTCTATCTTTTCTTAAATCTATCCCATAGTTTTTTTGAAACTCATCTGCCATCCAGTCGATGACTCTCTGGTCAAAATCATCTCCGCCTAAATGAGTATCACCATTGGTTGACCTGACCTCGAAAACACCCTCACCGATTTCTAAGATAGAAATATCGAAAGTTCCACCCCCTAAGTCAAACACAGCTATCTTTTCATCCTTTTTCTTTTCTAAACCATAAGCTAAGGATGCAGCTGTAGGCTCGTTTATAATCCTTAAGACTTCTAAGCCAGCAATCCTTCCAGCATCTTTAGTTGCCTGACGTTGAGAATCGTTAAAATAAGCAGGCACAGTAATGACTGCCTGGGTGATTCTTTCTCCTAAAAAATCCTCAGCTGTCTTTTTCATTGACTGCAAAATATAAGCTGATATCTCTGGAGGTGAATATTCTTTCCCCTGGATCAAAACCCGCACGTCACCATTCGGCTCCTCCACTATTTTATATGGAACGATCTTCTCCTCTTCCAGAACCTCATTATGTCTTCTGCCCATAAATCTTTTTATTGAGAAAACGGTATTCTCTGGATTAGTTATTGCCTGCCTTTTAGCAATCTGCCCCACTAACCTTTCCCCGGTCTTGGTAAAAGCCACCACCGAAGGGGTAGTCCTCATCCCCTCAGCATTGGCTATAACCTTGGGCTCACCCCCCTCCATCACCGCCACACAGGAATTAGTCGTTCCCAAATCTATTCCGATAACTTTAGACATTTTTTCTAAACCTCCTTTATATTTTTCCTTAGATTCCTTACCTCTGAACTACGTTAAAAGTGGTCAGTGATCAGTGGCCAGTGTTCAGTAACCAAACACTTGTAACTTACCACTCACCACTCTTCACTGACTACTGTTTTTACCTTTCGACACAATTACCTTGGAGTGTCTTATCACCTTATCATTTAAAATATACCCTTTGCTTATTTCGTCTATTACTACCCCTTCGGGGAATTCACCGCTTTCCTGTTGCATCACTGCTTCATGCAAATGTGGATCAAAAGGTTCGCCTATAGCTTTTATCTCCTTCAATCCTTCTTTTCCTAATATATCTCTGAAATGCTGATAAATTAACTCCACCCCTTTATGAAAACTATCGAAGTCATTAGAGTTCTTAGTCGAATTTGACCTTGAGGCTGAATCTAAAGCTCTTTGAAAATTATCTAAGGTCTCTACTAATTGGGAGATCAGCTCCTCATTGGCGTTTTTAATTATCGATTGAAATTCCCTTGCAGTTCTTTTCTTGTAATTATCAAACTCCGCCGCTAGTCTCAAAAGCCGGTCCTCTAATTCCTTATACTCTTTTTCAGATTTCTCCAATCGCTCTTTGAGAATATCAATCTGCACCTCTTCCCTTTTCTCTATTCCTGCTTCAGCCTTCTCCAGCTCCATCTCCTTTTTCTCTTCTAATTCCTTCTCTTCTTCTTCTGATTCTTCTAACCTTGAGGAACTCAAAGAAACCTCTTCCTTATTTTCTTTTTTACTCTTTTCTGTCAAAAAATTCCACCTCCCTGACATTCAGCAAATCTTCTTTTAAAACTCAAGTCTGCAGGGCTGGGAGCCCTGCCTACTGGAGTAAAAGGTATTGTTTTCTCGTAGGCCGGGCACCCTTGCCCGACTATTCTTAGCCACTTAATTAAAGAACTTCTAAAGACTCCTTGATAGATATGAGCCTGAAAAACTCTATGAGGAGAACACCTCCCCTAAAATATTGGAAGTATAATCCACCAGGGAAACTAACTTTGCATATCTCATCCTGGTAGGACCTATCAATCCTAATTTACCTTTCAAACTCCCTTTTCCATAAGCGGCACAGATCAAACTGCAGGTTTCTATCTCTTCCTTGCCCAGCTCCCTGCCTATGCTGATGCTAATCCCTTCCTTTGTTCCTTTAGTGCTGATTATCTTCAGCCAGAATTTTTTATCCTCAATCAGTCGTATAAAACGAGAAAGGTTCTCCCTATCCCTGAATTCTGGCTGGTTTAAAAGATTATTCGATTCGCTCAGATAAACCTTTTCCTCTTCCTGAAAAGTTAAAAGGTTATCAGTTGAATCTAAGAAAAGCTGGATTAAATGAGGATTGGCGGTGTAGCTATCTTGAAGTTTCTTCTCTGCAGAATTCATAATCTCCCCTAAGCTCAAACCAGAAAGCCTTTGATTTAGCAATCTTTCGGTCTCCTGTAAAGCCTTAGATTTTATCTCGGAATCAATCTCCAAGAGGACACTTTTCACAATCCCTGATTTAACTGCTATAACCATTAAAAGCTTTTTCTCTCCAACGGATAATAAATCGATATGAGTCAAAATCTCTGTGTCCAAATGAGGGGCAATCGTAACTCCGAGTAAATTCGAGACTCTGCCTAAAACCCTGGAGGCTTGCTCTAAAATATCCTCCACTGCCGTATATTCCTCCACTAAGTTCTTTCTGATCTTTTCTCTTTCCTGTGGAGTCAGCTTTTCAGGTTTAACCAGGCTATCTACATAAACTCTGTAACCCTTATCGGTTGGAACCCTTCCAGCAGAAGGATGAGGTTGTCTCAAAAGCCCTTTATCTTCTAAATCGTGCATTGAGTTTCTTACCGTTGCAGAACTAACTCCCAGACCATACCTTTCCGCTACCGCTTTTGAGCTTACGGGCTGAGCATTTAAGATATACTCATTAATCAGAGCTTTCAGAATTTTCTTTTCCCTTAAACTTAAATCTCTGGTCATGATTTTACTATGTTAAGTCTTTATTATTTAATAAATTAACTGTTAGCACTCTCGGTATTAAAGTGCCAGCATATTTATAATAATCCTATACGAACATAATGTCAAGAAAAAAGGTGCAAATCAAATTTTTCAATATCAAGATTCTGGAGTGTAAACCTTTCCTACGGATCCACTTCTCGGATAGGTTTACCAGTAAAAAATTTATTGAATGGATTAAATGTAAAGTGTAGTCCTCCCACTTACTTTCAAGGCATAGCACGCAAGACAACCCTAACCACTCCAAAATAGTAAACTTTAAATATTAGTTCTACTTTCTGTCAAAATTATGCTTTCCAGAATAGCAAAAAGCCCTCACGGAAAGTTGAGAGCCTTTTTCCCTTATTTATGGGTCTGTTCAACAGGAACGAGGTGGTGTGCCTCCCTTAAATAGATAATTAATCAGATAAACCACATCCGAGACGCTAACGGACGTATCGCAGTTTACATTGGCTGCTATTAATGGTGTGGGAGGGGGACCACCTTTGAACAAATAATTAACTAAATAAACCACATCTGAAACACTCACCCGACTATCATTATTTGCATCTCCTCTTCTGAATCCAGCTTCAAAAGTAGGGACGATTGCAGTATCCAGGTCCCCGTCACCATCAATGTCAGCAAGCAGGCTTAAGGAGGTTACGTCTGCTGAGAAATTGAATGATGCCGTGCTCGAATCAGAGAGAATAACACTATCAAATTGCACATGCACGAACGTGCTTGAGTCGGCAACAAGGGGGTCAAGAAAATTCAAGCTAACAGTATCAGCTGAAGTGGCAAATAGATTAAACTCATAGTCTAAACTATCAGGTAGAACAAAGATCATAGCACCATCGACCGTGTCTACAGTTGCACCGTCAATTTCATTCACAAACTCAAATGTATCTCTGGGTTTTCCAAGTACTCCACTATTACCAGAAGGCACAAAACCTGCTCTCCTACCCAGACGATCTTGTGCCCAACCTTTAATTCTCCCCCAAAAAATACCCAGCTTATCTCCTATACTTCGAAGTATTGAAAGCAAATGCTCATAAGTGGTATTTATTTGGATCCCCAGGTCATCGCATGCCAGAGGGAATAGCGGGACGATATTACAGTGACGAAAGTACGGTTCTTTGGTCTGATAAGGAAAACCCCAAAGGTTGAACTCGTCCTGGTGATTAGCAAAATAATTGTAGTCTAAGTTTTCAGTCACAATACCGGGAAATTGTTCTTCATAATAAAAGTCATTTCGACCGTCACGGAAGTCAAAGAGAGCACAAAAAGGTCTTATCTTGGTCGTGTACCCAGGTCCGTACTTGAACCTGTTTTCATAGACATAGATAACTGCTCGGTCTCCCATATCTAATACTTTGTATGCCAAGACTGCGTGCAAGTTTGACTTCAAAGTAAAATCAATCAAGGAAAATTTGGTAAGATAAATAAATGCAGGTCGTCCTTCCTTAATGTCTTTTACCAAGATAGAATAGTCTTTTTTGGGGCCTTCGAACCAGCTACTGAAAGGCAACATAAGTTGCTGATAGTGCTGGTATTGTTTGATCTTTGGAGCCGCTTCGTCTTTCGTAAGGTTGAAAACCTGTTCATTCGGGTCCGGCTTGCTTAGAGGGTTTTTGAAGTAAAGTGCGGTGGTGCCTGCGAACCCAAAGCAAAGACCGTCTTTGTCTGTCCACCACCAATAAAATTTGGTTATTGGGTCAAGTTTCCGCTTCTGACCGAAATTAAAACAAGTTTCGTTTTCGAGTATTTTTTGGTAATGTTCGTACTCCTCGTGTCCTTCCCATTTCAGATCCGCCTCTGTATTACTAAATTGCCCATACACATCCTCACGCAGGTCAAAAGGTTGGCCTTCAGGTGGATTTTCAGGAGGAGTTAGGGCGTAGTAGATGGACACGGTTTTTTCTTTAGTATTGTTACTCATATCTGTGTCAATTTTTTGCTCTGGGTCAACTGTCACACGAACTCTCGCGCCCTCGGTTACATTATTCTGAAGGACCCATTTGATGTCAATCAATTTCGTTTCCCCAACGGTTAGAGATCCCAAAGTTCCATAGCCAATAAGCTGGTCGTTAACATAAAAGCCAACATTTGTTCCCGAAATATTCGAGGGACCATTGTTTTTCACTATAGCTCCCAAATACTCATCGTTCGTTTTAGGGTATTCTACTGTGTAGTTGGGTCCCCACGCTTGCGAGATATTTGTCAGATACATATCGACAAGTTCGAGGTCAGTCTGTCCAGTGCTGACTGTTATTTTATAAATTTGCCAATAACCAGTATGATCCTTTTTTGAATATGCAACCCATTGTCCATCAGGAGACCAGTTTGGTGATTCGCGACTGTAATCACCTGATGTTAAAAAAGTTGCTAAGGTACCATCCGGTTTAATTTTGAATATTTGACTAATGCCGCTTTCGTCTCCAGTCATATATAATAACCAATTCCCATCTGGCGACCAATGTAGGCCATAGGAACCTGGAAAGCTTTGATTGACAAAAGACTCCTCTGTGCCATCAGGTCTTATTTTTTTAGGAAGGTTATGCATCGAAGATACACCATCTGATATAAATGCAACCCATGAATCATCAGGAGAAAATTTCCCGTTGAAGTGATCGTTTTGTTCATAATCATCTTCAGGAGGTGTTACAAATGATTCGCTCCCTCCAGTAGATCTGACCTTATAGATAAATAAAAGATATCCTATATACTGATGAATTGCTTTTCCATAAATTATCCATGAACCGTCGTGCGACCAATCTAAAGTTCCACCCGTGAAACCACATGATGGGTAAATGCAACTAGCGAGAATACTTTGTGCTCCTGTATTTGGATTTATTTTCACAACATAGTCCTTAGATTCCTCCCAATAACTTCTTATTGAAGCCAGCCAATTTCCGTC
This sequence comes from uncultured Ignavibacteria bacterium, assembly GCA_964570765.1. Lineage (GTDB taxonomy): Bacteria > Zixibacteria > MSB-5A5 > MSB-5A5 > RBG-16-43-9 > CAZMZF01. Next base: position 35,623 of record CAZMZF010000004.1, on the reverse strand, counting down.
TGGTGACCACTCAATACCACGATAAGCGATATAATTCCCTGTTGTTAATCTTACTCTTTCGCTGCCATCAGATCTTATTTTATAAATGTGTGTTCCTTGTTGTGTAGTGCCCAGATCCATTGAATAAGCTATCCAATTACCATCTGGTGACCACCTTATATTTTCTATTCTCCATCCTGATTCATTTATCAATTCAGTTGTAGTTGAGCCATTTGCGCTAACCTTATATATTTTTGTCCCATTACAATAAACAAGCCATTCTCCATCTGGTGACCACTGTACGTTTCCATGATCATAACTATCATTTGTTACAGCAATCTCCACAGGCGTGTTTCCGTCAGGCAAAATATCACTAGCATTGGCAATGTCACTTGGTTCGTTTTCAATAGTAGGCGAATAGCTGGTCGTATAGATGCCCTCTGAACTCGCATGTGAGCAAAAAAGTCCACCTAGCAAGCCTATTACTAAGAGAATCTTTAGAATGGCTCTCATAATACTCCTCCTCCTTATCGGATTAGCTCTAATCAGAATTGCACGGTTTCTGTGCCTCTCGATGCTAAAATTAGTCTAATGTTATCCTAAGTTTTAAGATACCTCCACACAGAATTTAGTTAACCTCATAAGAAAACATCCCTGCTTTTTCGTTATATTGTAAGTATAATATAACCCATGAAAATTGCAAGACTTTTTTTGAAAAAAGTGGAACGCAAAACAGTTGAAATCCCTATCAGTTTATTTCAGAATTCGTAACGCAGAAAATGTATTGACGACTCGAAAATAGTAAACTTTAAATATTAGGTTTACTTTCTGCTAAAATTATGCTTACCAGAAAAGAAGAAAGCCCTCAAGGACAGTTGAGGGCTTTTCATGCACAAAGAGCCGACCTAGCACGCCGGTGGAGGACCACCTTTGAAAAGATAATTAATCAGATAAACCACATCAGAAATTTCGATTTCTCCGGAACAATCTACATCAGCCAGTGAAGGAAATGATGGGGCTGAACCACCTTTAAGAAGATAATTAATCAGAAAAACTACATCTGAAACACTCACCTTCATATCTAAATTAACATCACCCCGGAGGTCAAAATAAGGCATTGCCAGGTTGGCTAAAGCCGCTAAACCGGCTTGACAGTATTTTCTGAAATAGGTGGTGTCAAAGGCAGAAATTCTAATAATATCTAGATCACTTTTAGCTTTGAGTTCAACTTTAACCAGATAATGTTCCTCTTTGCAAAAAGAATTTTCACTTATAAATAAAAAACCCAGAAGAAAGAACAAAAATAACCACAAAACCACTTTTTTCATCTACTGCTCCTTTTAAAGTTATAGTTTAGCATATCGTCCTATGCTGTTATTATTAAATATGTTATCTCCACTCATTATTTTGAATACAAAAACACCTACTTTTTTTATATATAACTTATTAATTATTTTTGTCAAGGAATAACGTTGGGTGGGATGTGTAGAGTTTTGTAGTTTATATTTTATCCGTCATTCGTCATCAATCATTAGTCATTTAACATGTATTTACATCCTTCCCGACCTCAAGATTGCAATCACCAGCCAGATACCTAAAAGTCCGGCCATGATATATCCCATTATACCTAAAAGTGGGTATCCAAATAAATAGGGACCTACTTCCATTCTCATAATCAGAGAAGAACCAACAATAATTGCTGCCACAACCAAGGCAAAGGATATTCGATTGGAAGCCCGATCTATCTCCAAGATAAGTCTTTCCAAACCTTTATGCTGTAGGGTAAAAGAGAGCTCCCCCTTCCCTATCTTCTGGGTAATCTTCCTTAATTCAAAGGGGAATCCAACTAAGAAATCTCGCAGATCATGGAAGCCTCTTAAAAGATCCCTCATGATAACTTTTGGTTTATATTTTCTTTTAGCTAATTTTTTAACATAAGGGATGGCCTCGTTTATGAAATTATAATCCGGGTCTAACATCCGGGCAACCTCTTCATAAGTCACCAGTGCTCTCCCTAAAAGCATCAATTCCGATTGTACCTGGATATTATATCTATGAATTATATAGAATAACTCGTTGACTATAGATTTCATATCCAAACGGGATAAAGGAATTTTATGATACCGGTATAGAAAATCATTGAAATCAGCTTCTAAAGCTTTTAGATTAATCCCTTCTTCAAGTATCCCTGCTTTTTCATAAACCTTAACCACGGCTTTAGCATCCCAGGTCACCACAGCAATCAAAAGGTCAGACATCTCATCCATTGCCGATTCGGAAAGCTTACCCATCATCCCGAAATCGACCGGAGCAATCACGTTATTTTCTAAAACGAAGATATTCCCGGGGTGAGGGTCAGCATGAAAAAAGCCATCTATGAAAATCTGTTTAAATACTGCCTTTCCGGAATTTTGAGCTATGACCTTCCGATCTAAACCCCTCCTCTCGATCTCCTGAAGATTGGAAACTTTTACCCCTTCAATATATTCCATAGTCAGAACTAAATTGGTAGAAAGCTCCCAGTAAACCTTAGGCACAAAAACAGTCTTATCCTCTTTGAAATTTTCTGCGAAGATATCGATATTTCTACCTTCGTTCTTGAAATCTATCTCCCGGCGGAAGGTTTTGGAAAGCTCTTCTACCATCCCCTTAGGGTCATACTGTCTGCTTTCCGGGATATATCTATCTAATAAATTAGCTAAATCTTTTAAGATACTCATATCCGAATCGATAATCTTTTTTATCTCCGGACGCTGTACCTTCACCACTACCTTTTCTCCAGCTTGAGTAACCGCTTTGTGCACCTGGGCTAAAGAGGCAGAGGCGATCGGATCTGGATCAAAGTAGAAGAAGTTTTTCTCTAGAGGAGCCTTTAGTTCCCTTTCCACAATCTCTTTTACCTTTTCAAAAAGAAAAGGAGCGACTTCATCTTGCAACTTGGTAAGTTCCTCAATTAACTCGAGTGGGAATAAAAATGGTCGCATTGATAATTGTTGACCTAATTTCACAAAAGTAGGACCCAGCTCCTCCAGAGCCATCCTTATCCTCTGGGCATAAGTAAGCTTTTCCACCTCAACTTTCTTTCTGACAATAAGCCTTTTCCCCAGCCTCAGATAAGTGGAGATCTTCATCCGGTCCAGAATATCCTGAAACCCGTATCGAAAGAGAACCGCAATAATCTGCCGGTATCTTTTTACGTTTTTGTATCCCTTTCTAAAACCTGATATTCTCATATATTCATCACTTTTAAAGTCATAATCCAAAAATAGGAATTAAAAATATATAGTCAATTTGAAGATTTTAGTCAACTGAAAAGTAAAAAATGACTTTAAAAACTCTCAGAAAGTAGTTTCTGTAGGTATTTTGGAGTGTAAACCTTTAGGTTTACTTAGATCACTTCTTTTGTTTTTCAATCTTCTTAAGATGAAAAAGTAAAGCTTAAGCTTTACTTTCCAATATTTATATCAAGTATTTTAAGTTTTTCAGAAACCACATAAACTGAAGGTGGAAAATAAAAAAGATTTTTAAATTACTTTTTGGTAATTGATTTTTTTTAACTCTGGCTTGTCGTAGGTAGATTTTTTTCTGGGAGCAACACTTTGTTAGTATTCTTAAAATGCATTTTCACATATTTCTCTAAATTTTCCTTGCCCAGTTTTTCCACCAATTGTTTTGCCGCCTCTTCGGTCTGAGGGGAGGCCCCTTTAGGCAAAACTATACCGCAGTCTCGCGAAAGTCCTTCCAGCCTTTTCAAAAACTCAGCCCGGGCTAAAATCGAAGCAGAGGCCACGGCTAAATCTGATTCTGCTCCAGGTCTTTGCTCTAATCTAATCTTTTTCCCCAGTTTCATCAGCGCATTTTTTATATAAAGCTCGTCCCCGAACTGATCAGAAATTGCCCTGGGAGCATCAATCTGCAACAATATATTTTCAATCACCCGTGCATGTCCCCAGGCAAGGATACGATTCAGATTTTTCATCTTAGCATATAATAGATTGTATTTCTCCGGTCCTATAACCACAACCGAATAATGGCAGATACTGCGCAATTTAAAATCCAGCTCCATTATAACCCCATCCGATATTTTTTTACTATCCCGAACATTCAGCTCCTTTAATTTAGATACAAGGTTATCTTCTAAATAAACTCCGGCAACTACCAAAGGTCCAAAATAATCGCCCTTACCTGATTCATCTGTGCCGATCCAACCGGAACTCTTTTTAGGTTCTGCTCTATGTTTTCCAATTTTCCGTTCTGTAGAAATGCCCTTTTCCCCTTCTCTGAAAAGTTCCCTTTGAGAGAAAGAACGCGGGGCAGGTTTAAGAGGATACTTCCCTTTTTTATCAGTTAGAGGTAGATTACCTTTATGAAATTCCTTTCCTCCAGAACCAGATATTTTTTTATCCATGACTATGTTTCGATTTAAGTTTATTTTCTGGTTAAATTAGAATTTAAGCCCTTTCTATATATTCTCCGGTGCGAGTATCTACCTTTACTTTATCACCTTCCTTGATGAACATTGGAACTTTAACTACAAGCCCGGTTTCCAGGGTAGCATTTTTGGTGATATTAGTAACTGAATCTCCTTTAATGGCTGGCTCAGTCGTGGTAACCTGTAAAATAACTGAGGTGGGAATATCCAGGCTCACCGGTTTTCCTTCGAAGAACAGGATCTGATATACCTCGTTCTCTTTCAAATACCATCTGTAATCACCTAACTGCTCTTCATTCAAAACGATCTGCTCGTAGCTCTTTGAATCCATAAAATTAAATTCAGCTCCAGAGAAATAAAGATACTGCATCCATTTTTCCTGAAAATCCGGCTCTTCAAAAGTCTCTCCGGCTGAAAAGGTCCTCTCCAGGACTGCGCCAGTCTTGATGTTTTTCAGCTTAGTTCTTACGAAGGCTCTTCTCTGGGCTGTGCGCGCATGCTGGAAATCGACTATATAATAAGGCTCACCTTCAAATTTGATCCGCAGTCCTTTACGAAAATCAGTGGTGGACAACATCTAAACCTCCGTAAAATCATTTTTCGAGTTTTAATATAATTAATATTTTAAACTATGCAACAGGAATCTAAGGGCCTAAGGGGTAAATTAATCGAATCTGATATTACAGAAAAACATAGAGAGATATTGCAATGCCTCTCTACTTCCCTTCCTTTTCTTTTAAAGAGGAGGACAAGGGTTAAGCTCCATTTACGCGGTATTGCTTTGGTTTTATCTTTCCGGGTAAAGCTTAAGCAGTTCAGCTAATGTGAGAGGGGACTTCCCCAATCCGGATTCAATGTTATTTGTTTTTTAGAGGTAGTTTAATCCTAAAGGTTGTTCCTTGATTGAGCCGGCTTTCTACCGAGATTTCCCCCTGGTGATTTTCGACAATTTTTTTGCAGATGATGAGCCCAAAGCCATGTCCGAACTCTTTGGTAGTAAAACGGGTCTTAAAAACTTTTCCCAGTTCTTCCGCGCTTATTCCTTTTCCGGTATCCGACACTGCTAACTCTGCCAAGCTTTCATCTCTGTTCAGAAATGTCTCAATAGCGATGACCCCTCCCTCCCCCTTTCTTTTTCCCATAGCATCAGCCGCATTGTTCAATAAATTGTATAAGAGTTGCTGGATCTGGTCAGCATCTAAAGATAGACAAGGAACCTTTTGGTCTAATCCGGTCTCAATTGATATATTTTTAAATCTGTTTTGAGATTGGATGAAGCTTAAGGTCTTCTGTATCAATTGGTTCAGGTTACCTTCCTTCTTTTCTGACTTCAAAGATCCAAAATCCATTAACCCGGAAGCAAATTTAACCATCCTCTGGAGATACTCGTCTATCGTATCCAGAATCTTTCTTCTCTTTTCTGGTTCATCCTTATCCAGAGAAAGGGTTAACCTCTGGAGGTTCCCCATTACTACAGATAAATAGTTATTTAGTTCATGCCCTAACTCTGCGGATTGCAAAGCCTTGGTTGCCATTCTGTCGAGCTGAATGATCTGGTCTTGTAATCTCTCTAATTCGCTGAAAGATTTTTTGGATTCCTCCAGCAAAAGCAGGTTTTCAATCGATAAAGCATTTTGACTGGCTACAAAAGACAAGAGTTTTAGAGAACTTTCAGGGATTTCCTCCGTGCGTTTTGTGCAATTAAGGCTTAAAAGCTCAAATACTTTTTTATCCCGGATAACGGCGATGGAAAAGATGGTTTCATCCTTTTCGATTATTTTTTTCCAGATCGAAAGCTCGGGATAAAAAGAAAAAAGTGAAGAAAATATAGGATGTTTTTCAAGTTCGGAGATTTTTATTATATCCTTTAACTCAAACCACCTTTCGACCAAATTCGGATCTACTTCGAGCTCAATTTTTTCTGAGAGGTCTTTATTGAAATCTGTGGTCAGAAATATTTTAACTTTCTGGCTATCCTCATCCCATAAAAGGATAGAACCCTTTTGGGTTTCGGTCTGCATCAAGGCGAAGTTTAGAGTGAGCTTTAAAAGGCTATCTTTATCCCCGCTTTTGTAGATTTCCTGGTTTAAGTCCAGAAGAGGTGTTATCCCCCTGGCTCTGGCTTTCTCCTCAGATATATTCCTTTTCTCAATAGCTTTTGCCACAGAGTTTCTAACCACGTTTAAGTCGAATGGTTTCAAAATGTAATCATAGGCACCTTCTTTAAGTGCCTCTTTAGTTGAAGCTAAGTCAGCATATCCAGTCATAAATATGGCACCTATCTCTGGATTTATCTGGTGAACCTTTTTGACCAGCTCAATCCCATCCAGCTCAGGCATCTTGATATCGGTAAGCAGAAAATCGAATTTTTCAGTTTTTAACTTCTCTAAAGCTACTTTGGGATCGTTAAAAGATTCTACCTCATATCCCTCCGTTTTGAGAATATCTGAGGCCAGTTTGCGTATGATCTCCTCATCGTCGATCACCGCAATTCTTATCTTTTTGTCTGGATTAATCTTTCCTGATTTCAATTTTCTCATCCTTTTCTTCTCTGCTTCCAACTTTTTTGATTATATCTCTGATCTCCTGGAGTTCAAAAGGTTTATGGATACAGGTTATGGCACCTTCTTCTTGAGCTAATTTGCTCATCAGGTCCGGGAAGCTATCCATCATCACTATAACCACTTTTTCATCCATTCTTTTAATTATTTTCACTGCTTCCAATCCATTCATCTCCGGCATATGAACGTCCGAGAAAATAAGATCGAATTTTTCCTCTCTTACTTTCTCTATAGCTTTTACCCCGTTGCAGGCGCAGCTCACCTGGTGCCCATCCTCTAATAAAACTTCAGATAAAAGCTTTCGTATAATCTGTTCGTCGTCCACCACTAAGATTCTCATTTTAATCCAACCTATCTCATAACGATCTTATTAACTAACTCTCTTATCCGGTCCATCGAAAAAGGCTTGGTTAAATAGGCAAATGCCCCAAGTTTTTCACATTCCCTGGCAACTCCATCTGACGCATAACCAGTTATAATAATCACCTCAGCCTGAGGCAAAACCTCTTTTGCTACCCTTAATACCTCAGTTCCTTCGACCTTAGGCATCCGGATGTCAGTTATAATTACCTTATAATTTATCTTTCTTATCTTCTCGATGGCTTCATCCCCATCACAGGCAAAATCTAATTGGTAACCCTCCTCAGAGAAAACATCTCCTAAGAAATCCCTTATAATCTCCTCATCGTCAACGATCAAAAGATTTCTATTTCCATTTTCCTGGTTCATTTTTCACCTCAAGCAGTTTTTTATACCTTTTTTAAAACTTTCTTTTCCTGTTTATCTTCGCATCTTTTCTCTATATAGAAAACTGGAATCCAGAGGATGAACGTAGTTCCTTTCCCTACCTGGCTTTCCACTGAGATTTCACCTTTATGTTCTTTGATTATACCGTAGCTCACCGGCAAACCTAAGCCGGTCCCTTCGCCCACTTTCTTGGTGGTGAAGAAAGGCTCAAAGATCTTGTTTAGATTATCTTCTGGTATTCCGCAACCAGTATCCTGAATACTAATCTCCACCCTCTCCGGTAGGCTATCTTTTTGCTCCATCTTTTGGGTTGAGATGATTAACTTCCCCCCCTCAGTCATGGTCTGGATTGCATTTAAAATGATGTTTGTAAAAACCTGCTGGAGCTGATTGAAATGCCCCATAACCTCAAGAGGTGAATCAGCTAAATTTACAATTAGCTCTATCTTGTTCATATCCATCTGATGGCTGAGAAAAACTAAGGTGTCCTTCAAAACCGAGTTTAAATCCAGAGGCTCAAATGGAACCTTGGTAGAAGATCGGGCAAACTTAAGCAGATTTTGAACTATGGTCTTGCACCTTTGAGATTGATGCTCGATATCTTTAAGGTATTGGGTATAGGCACAGATATCATCCTCACTCAAATCTTTTAAAGTTTTTTTTGTGATCTTCTCCAAAGCGAACTGTGAATAACCCAAAATCCCTGCCAGGGGGTTATTCAATTCATGGGCCGCTCCAGCTGCAAGCTGCCCCACTGATGCCATCTTCTCCTGCTGGATTAATTGTTCCCGTGATTTCTTCAAGTCAATCGTCATCTGATTAAAAGCCTTAGCCAAACTCCCTATCTCGTCTTCGGTTTCGACTTTAACTGTAACTTCTGTTTCCCCTGATGAAAGTTGCTGAACAGCGTCTTTCAACTGGAGGATAGGTCGGATGAAACGATTTCCTAAATAGTTAACCACCAAAACGCCGAAGAAAATTATGCCCAGATTTATCAAAATTATCCATTTCCGACCACGGGAGATCTCTTGATTTAAATCGGTAAGCGAGAGGGCCAGGACCAGATGGCCGATTCGCTTCTGGTGAGAATAAATGGGTTTGTTTATTGTCACAATTTCTTCGCCGTGTGAAATTTTATCTTTGTTTCCCCGGTGATTAACCTCTTCAGCTTCACCAGAGATGAAGGAATAAAATTCCTTACCTGAAGAATCATATACTCTTACATAGGTAAAATCCTTGTCAGGCTTGACTCCTTGAATGCCATCCTCCACAGATTGTGTATCAGCAAATTCCAATCCCGGACTAATATTGTAAGCTAACATCTCTGCTAAAGAGTTCCCTTTTAATTCCAGACCTTGGATAACTACCTTTTTATATTTGATAATTACAAAGGAAATTGATAAGAAAGAGGTAACCAGAAAAGTTAGAACGATTATGCTGCTTATTTTAGTCTTTATCGAGTGTATTTTAAATAATTTTCTCATATTTTTTTTAAATCCTCCTTAATCACCCTGCACAATTTAAGAAGATTGGCGCTGAAATCAGCCCCTTCTGCCTTAGCTGCTTTCAAATTAATGATGATCTGCGGTTTTTCGCCTTTAATCCCGACTCCAACGGCAAGCCCTGACTCAACATAATCAGGCACACCAGTTAAGGTCGTTATCTTTTTGGCTCGACTTAGGTTAGCGATCTTTTCAATCTCCACTGCGCGAAGCGGGGTTATATAAAGAATATCCACATTATCTCTGGTAATCGCTTCTTTAAGATCTGTCTCCTCGATATCGATCGATACAAAGCGAAGCGGAATACCTTCGATTTTTTTTACGGAAGATTCCTTAACCATTTTTAAGAGTTCCTCTTTTGCATCATATGACATTCCGATTTTATTTTGATAGAATACCGCGATAACGATCTCATCACCTACTCTATCTTTCAGGTTCCGATCAAAGGGTAATATTTTAAAAAAAAGGGCTAACTGTAATTTGATCGGGACCACCATTTCCTGAGCATGAAACCTCGCTATCCCTGAGAATGTCAAGATGATAGTCAAAACCAATCTAAGAATTGGAATTTCGAATTTCTTCATGGATTCAGCGATATTAATTTATATCTCTATTCAACCATTCCAGATAAACACTACCCTGCAAAATTTTTTAAAAGGTTAATTCATAACCAACCACAAGATTAATGCCGGGGCCATCAATACCGGAGCCATGAAGTCTGTAGGCTTTGTCCGTTATATTTTCCCAGGAGACGGTGACATTTCCAAATCTGTTCAAGTCCAGCCCTCCTCGGATATTGTAGGTTAAAAATCCAGGTGTGCCACCAATTGGGATACGAGGATCTGTTTGGTCTCCAGGTGCCAGCCTGTCCTGTTTTGTAGCAAACAAATTATAGCATTCCACCCATAAATTCTTTTTCAACCTCCACTCTATACCAAATTTCCCCTTGATTGGCGGTATGCGTCTTAACGGTGTATTATTGACTAAATTGTCACCCCTAATCCAGGCAAGATTGCCCAGTACAGTCCATGTAGATAAAATCTGTATCTGTCCCTCTGCCTCAACCCCCTGGATACGTGCTTTACCTATGTTCTTTCTTTGAAAAACACTCTGTTCTCCTGGATCCTGGATACCATTGCCATTATTATCCAGGAATGGAAGGTTATTAAATGTGCCGGGACCTCGCTCGATTATGTCTTTATAATTACTGAGGAAATAATATAAGGAACCGGTAAATTTTCTATGCTGTGCCTTAAGGCCGATCTCATAATTTATGCTTTGCTCCGGCTTGAGGTTTGGATTGGGGACCTCGAACCCACTGCCGAAACTCTCCAAAATCGTCAAGTCGTCAATATTAGGAGCCCTGAACCCCTGACCAACACCAAAAGTAACAACGAAATTCTCTGTCAGTTTATACAAAGCTCTGGCACTGGTAGTCAAGGCAGTAGGTGTGGAATGGACCTTGATAGTCCCTGTGAGTGAGTCATCAACTGTAGCCTGGGCATCAAACGAACTGTATCGAAAACCAAGAGTCAGGGACAGAGTTTTCATCATCCGGATCTCATTCTGCAAAAATCCTGCGGTGGACCGGTAAGTTGAACCATCAGCAAATGTGCCATTTTTGTTGGTGCGTGTACCTGTGGTGATATCGATATCTACTCTATGACTTTCAATATTATCCGCGTAATATTCAGCTCCGTAAGTTAAAAGCTGATGTTCACCCAACGTAGAATTAAGTTGAAATGTGAATCCAACTGATTTGACCTCATTGTGAAGCTCTTGCTGGATCTTTGGTTTAGAGCTGGTAATTATATATAAATCCTCTAATTGATTTTGATAAGAGATCCCGGCACAAAGCTCGTTAACCAAAGAGTTGATTTTTCCAAATTCATATTGTGCATAAAGCAGATCCCTCCCTTCTGGATCCCATTCATGTTTTAAGTCTGAACCCGATATCAGCTTATCTGTTCGAGGTAAATTTAATTGCTCAACCTTTTGCAAACCGATTGAAACATTCTGTCGCTTTGATAATTCAAGATTCATTTTGAGATCAAGATCCCACTCATCATAGCTGGTAAAGGGTTGAAGCCCTACTCCATCCCCTACTCGCAGATCACCAAATATCTTATAACTAAATCCTCCCGTAATACCCGTGTTCTTTATATTCCCGTTAAGGTCAATCCGCCCTGTTTTCCCATTATCTGCACTGGCATACCGACAAAATAATCTTGTGTCGATATCAAGATCTTTACGATACTCTTTTCTGGACTTGGTGATGATATTAATCAAACCTCCTAAGGCATCGCTACCATAAAGCACTGAGCCGGGTCCTCGAACTACCTCAATCCTCTCAATTTGATTAAGGTCAATGGTATTGAGGTATTGATTTGGGCCAAGACGGAAAATGGCATTATTTAATCTGATTCCATCAATCAAGATTAAAATTTGATTTCCAATCAATCCCCGGATGATAGGTGATCCTCCTCCGTAATTTGTTTCCTGTACCAAAATACCAAGAAGCTCATTCAATGCTTCCGGGGTGCTGCGAAAATTTTTCTTTCCAATCTCTTCTGCGGTAATAACGGAGATCGATCTGGGGGAGTCTATAATCCTCTGTTCATGACGAACGCCAGAAACGGTGGTAACATTTAAGAGATCTTCCAAACTCATCTTCATCAGATCGTCAAGTTCATCTGAGGTTTGAGCTGACAAAATATTTACTCCTGAAACTAACAGTGACAACAGAGCTATACCTAAAAAATGTTTTGATCTCATAATAGCCCCCTTTAGATGGTAGGAACCCAACTTTTTATACCTGTCAGCCATTAGCAATAAAATTTAAATGTAGCCCTATTTTCTAAACTACCTTTATGGTATTTTATTATCCTGTAGCTCATTTTAAGGAATCCACCTCTCCCGAAGAAGAACCTCTTCCTCAATATAGAGAAAAGCTTTTATTTTATAGTGCCTCTCATTGTTACTTGATAGTTATAGCTTCATTTCTTCATTTATTTTGTTTCAACCCTTTGCTTTATTTTTATCTTTGGTTTTCTGGATTTATAAAATTCACACCTCAAACACTCTTCCAGTTTCATCTTGGAGTCAAGGACCTCACCGGTTTTACAGCTGACCAGAGTTACTCTCCAGCAGATTTTACCATAGTTCGGATAAGCCAGTCAAAACTCCCTGAATTTTGGAGGACATTTAATAAAATCCCAGCAGTTCATATTTTTTTACTTTTTATTTTCTTGAGGAGCTGTTAAAGAGGAAGGCTGGGCTCCCCCCTAAGAGCCCAGCCTGGGGGAAGGATGAAACCAGTCCCAGCCCCCCGGACAAGACCGGCTTCGGGACAACTCCTTTTTATCCTCTTTCCTTCCTGTAGAGTTCCGTCTTCCTCAACCTGTTCCGTGGAACTCCAACGGAACTGCGAACGAAAATATCCTGGTTCACTTCAGAGAGATTCTGATTTTTCTCCAGACCAAGCTGAATTTTATCTTCTATATCAATCATCTCTATCCCTAAGGGATAACTTCTGTATCTAAGCTCGGAAAGAGACCTTAAGGCATTCAAAACCAGATCTATCTTGGAAAGCTGTTCTTTGCATAATAAGAGAAAACTCCTTATCTCCTCTTTCTCTAAATCTTTATATTTTAGAGATTCTTCTAAAAGTTCAGCTTTTCCTGACACTACCGTTAATGGATCTCCTAAATAATAAGAGATGGTGGTCATCAATTTCTCGATGACTTCTATGGAGATTTCTTTTTTCTCTTCTTCGAAGTATTTTCCTAATAATACCCGTAGAAGTAAATCGCGGTTTTGCTTCATGCAGTACCCCCTATTAATTTCCCTGTTGAGCTTATCGAAACTTGATATGTCAGAACCTATCATAAGTTTAAAATATTTTTTAGTATTTTTAAAAAGCCGGGTCCAAACAGAAATCATTACATAACAACTTGTGCTTCTCATACAATGGACAAACCGGAACCCATTTTCTCACTTTGCTTCCTTTCCGATAGATTCTCTGATGATTATCCAATATTTTGAACAATCTTGATTTCAGCTCAGATGGGCTTATCACTTCCACTTCACCTGAAAATCCTAAAAGCCATCTGGCAAGTTCATTTACTCCTTTCACTTTCAATCTGCACGAAATTGAGCCATCCTTATGTTTTGAGAGATCTATAATTAGATTTGAAATATTATCTAAAAAATATTTATCCTCTTTGAGAAGTTGCAGCTCTACATTGATTAACTTTGCCTGGCATACACCCAGGCTATTCTCAAAAAAGTCATCCAGAGAAAAATCTTTAGGGAGAATAAAATTGTAATCTGTCAAAGTAACTTTTTTTATATAATCCAGACCAAAAGGAAAATACCCCTCCGAATTTTTGCAATTCCCTACAAGATACCACCTTCCCTGTCTGAGAACCAAACTGATCGGCTCTACTTTGAAGTCAGATTTGCATAAATCCTGAATACCGTAATTCAAAACAATACTTCTTTTCTCCAGGATGGCTTCTTTCAAAAGCTTAAATATGAGAGCTTGGCCCTTATCCCCGTTGCTTATCTGGAATGAAAAGTATAAAGGAGAACAGAGCTCCTTCAATTTCTCTTTTAAATCTGAATTTAAACTAACTTCAATCTTTGAGAGGACACTCATTATGGTATTACCAAAAAAGTATCTATTATTGAACAGATCCGCTGATAAGATACCTTTCAGAGTCAGATATTCATCTAAATCGAAGTTTAAAGCAGGTAGAAATGTTCCCGGAAGGAGCCGATAACCTTTGTCGTAAAAGACTGGTATTTCTGCAGAGCAGAGGGAGAGAATATCGCGGAAAATAGTTCTTCTGGATACCTGACAATCTAAAGCCAAATCCTTAGCTGAAATCCCGGGTCTGCTTCTCAACAGATTTAAAACCTGTAGGAGTCGAGCATATTTGGACATCCGATGTCCTTTCTCTTATATATAATACTCCTCTCAAATTCAAATCTAAGACGCCCTGTGTCAGAACCAGTCAGTATTGGAAAAAATATATTAAAAATTATTAAAGCAAATAAAATGCCAGACTGAATAGTTTTAAAGATTAAAAAATAATCTGTTAATTGGTAATAACTTACGATTGGACTAAAATGTGGCGAGAAACCATACATTGTTTCATTTTGAAATCTATATGAAACCAGATTTACAATTTGAAACAATGCAGTGAAACTACATCTCTTGTCTTAATCTATATTCCTTCATCCTTCTCCAGAGCGTTGTTCGGCTAATTCCTAACTCTTCTGCAGATCTTGTATAGTTCCACTTATTCTTTTCTAAAGTTTTAATAATCTGAGCTTTCTCGTTATTTTTGAGGGAATTGAGAGTCTCGCTTTCAATCTCAGGTAACCAGTGTTTTTCGTCTTCTGGAAGAAAGAGTATGGAAGTTTTATCCAGAATAGAAGAAGTAGCCAGGGCAACTCCCCGTTCAATGGTATGTTCTAATTCCCTAACGTTTCCAGGCCAGTGGTAATTCTGAAACTCATCCTTCAACTCCTCATCTATTTCCTCAACCTCTTTCTGATATGACTCAGCATATTTTCTAAGAAAATATTTAGCTAAGGGAATTATATCCTCTTTACGCTCCCTTAAAGGAGGGATAGAAATAGGCATAACATTTATCCGATAATAGAGATCATCTCTAAACTTTCCTTCCTTAACCAATGTCACTAGACTCTTATTAGAAGCAATTACCAGCCTGACATCTACCTTGATGAATTCTTCCCCTCCCACTCTTCTTATCTCTTTTTCCTGAATAGCTCTTAATAACCTTATCTGTAAAGCCGGACTGGTATCGGAGATCTCATCTAAAAAGATAGTCCCGGAATTTGCTATCTCAAAAAGCCCTTTCTTATCAGTTAAAGCTCCAGTAAACGCTCCTTTGACATATCCGAAAAGCCCGCTTTCTAAAAGAGTTTCTGGAAGACTGTTATTCACTGTTACAAAAGGTCTGTTATCACGTAAGCTATTTTTATGAATCACCCGGCCTAAAAGCTCTTTACCAGTTCCGGATTCACCTTCAATCAGAATCGTTATATCGGTTGGAGCTACTTTTTTAATCAACTGGTTTATATTATCCATTACCTTAGAAACAAAAACGATCTCCTCCATAGAATACTTTCTTTCTTCAGTCCCGAACCTCACACCTTTAAGAATTTCTCTTTTTTCGATAGCCTTATTCAGGATAACCAGCATCTCTTCAACTTTAAAGGGCTTGGTGATATAATCAAAAGCGCCAGCTTTCATTGCTTCAACTGCAGATTGAATCGTCCCGTAAGCTGTTATGATAATTACCTCAGTTGCAGGTGAGATTTCTTTTACCTTTTTTAAAACTTCTTCTCCAGCAACTTTTTTCATCTTAAGGTCTGTCAATACCAGGTCAAATTTCTTCTTCTCTAAGATGGAAAAAGCTTCTTCACCATCACTAACTTCGGTTACATCAAAACCATAATTACGCAGTAGAATGGTCAAAGCTCTTCTTAGAGAATCCTCGTCCTCAACTATTAAAATGGAAACCATAACTTTTCAGCCTTTTAGAGAAAAATACACTAAGTAAAGCTCCCGAGCAGTTTGGGCTTATAACTTATTTAGATTTTTACGTTCCAAGAAACTATTTAATTGAAAAACATCAGGAGAAAATTTTAGACATCCAGTCTTTTTTTACTCCATGTAAAAACAATTCTGCATTGTATTCAAATTTCAGTTTGTAACAATAGGGGATTAACCCTAATTTGTCAAAATTTCGTAACCTTGACAAAATCTGTCAGTGTTAATATAGATTAGATTTTTTATTTTATTTATTAATTCTATTCCCTGTGCTTGCCATTCGCCTGAGGTGGACCGATCTGGTTCGCCTATGGCGAATCGGGTCAGGGAACCCGACGGTCACAAATAGGTAAAGCTAAAGTCTTCACCAGGATCCTGTGGACAAGACCTTGAGGCTTTACACTCCAGAAAGTAGAGACGCATAGCAATGCGTCTCTACAAATTTTATTTATCAAAACCTCAAATTTCCGTCATCAATTTTGATATAGCCAAACATAGCACTTCGTTCTTAAACGGTTTTATTAAAAACTCATCTGCCCCGGCTTCCTTTGCCTTTTCCTCCATCTCTCTCATTATATGTCCGGTTATCACTATGACTTTGGTCTTTTGATCCTGCTCTTTAATCTTTTTAATCAGCTCTATCCCATCCATATCCGGCATAGTGATGTCAGATAAAACTAATTCGAACTTATCCTTTTTGAAAAGCCTTAACCCTTCTTTTCCCCTTAAGGAGGTGGTTACCTGATGACCCTTGGATTCTAAAAACTTCTTTAAACCGGAAACAATCGTTTCCTCATCATCCACTAACAGGATTTTCAATTTCCTCTCAATCTCCCCGGAAGGTTCATTCTTAATTTCCTGAACAGGTAGGGGAGGCAGGTTTTTGGAAACAGGGATTGATATAATAAACTGTGTTCCTTTACCCACTTTTGATTCTACCTCAATCTTTCCCTGATAGCCGTCTATTATCCCGTAAGAAAGGAAAAGTCCTAAACCGGTCCCGGGTATCTCACTGCCACCTAAAGCCCCCTTGGAGGTGACAAAAGGCTCAAAGATATTGCCCTTTATCTCCTCCGGTATCCCACAACCAGTATCTTTGAAAACTATACGGATATTATCCTCATAAGGTTCTAACTGTATAGTTAATACCCCTCCTTTTTCTCGCATAGCGTCCCGGGCATTGGTGACCATATTCAAGAAAACCTCAGATAGTTGCCCGGCATCACCGTAAATCTTAGGGATGGATTTGAATTTCTCCACGATCTCTATGTTTAACTTTTCTAATTCCCTCTGGGTCACTGCTAAAACGCTTCTCAAGGGCTCGGTTATATCGATTAACTTTTTTCTCGCCTCTTTCTGCCGGGCAAAGGCCAAGAGGTTGTTGGTAATGCTTGCGGCTCGATGAGAATTATCCGCTATGATCTCAAAACACTCCTTGATCTGCCGGGAATCGCGAGTGACCAGCCCTAACTCCGCATTAGCTAACATCCCGGCTAAAATATTGTTGAACTCATGAGCTATGCCATAAGCTAAGGTTCCTACTGCAGCTAATTTCTCGGTCTGGATCAGTTGTGCTTCCATCTTTTTCTTATCGGTGATGTCTATGGCGCTTATTAATATTCCTACTGGATTCCCTTTTTCAAAAATAGTCCCATGTCCTTCGGTGAACAAAAGCGTGTGGATCATCTCTTTGCCCTTAATATCCACCTGCACTTGTGGAGTTTGGATACCTTTGAGATCTTGGGCTAACTGTTCTGCAATTGCTTCTCTCTGTTCCGGAACCACAAATTCTATAGCATCTTTTCCCAGCAGATCTTTCTTATCGTAACCAAATAGTTTCACGGCAGACTTGTTTATGTCAAGGATCTTACCGCCCATTCCAATTATGATATTTATAGCCTGATTTTCTTCATAGAGGAACTTATATTTCTCCTCCCTCTCTTTTAACGCTTGCTCCGCCTGTTTGCGCTCGGTGATGTCCCTGTTTATAGCTACAAATCCTACTGGATTTCCTGTATTATCCTTTATTAAGGAAGTTGATACAAGTAGATAAATAACTGTGCCGTCCTTCCGTTTCCGTGTGATTTCTCCTTTCCAATATTCCTTCTCAAAGAGATGCTTTATAACTTGCTCCCTCTGGTTAAAGGGATATTCCGTCTTGAGAACATCTATTGTCGATTTATCAATCACCTCATCTTCTCGCCAACCATACATAGCTTCTGCACCCTTGTTCCAGCTTTTGATATTGAAGTTAATATCCGTAGAAATAATTGCATCTAAAACATTATCAAGAAGATTGGCTTGGTATCGAATTTGTTGCTCTGATTTTTTACGCTCATCTATATCGCGGGTGATACCGAGAATCCCGATAGCTTTATTATTTGCGTCTCGCAGGAAACTTGTTTTTATCTCAACCCAAAGCGTAGTTCCATCTTTACGAACCTCCTCCAGCTCTACTGTTCTCGAACGAAGCAAATCCCCCTGTCCTTTCATTTCTATTTCCATCTCTTCTGCAATAAGTTTCTTGACTAATTCGTAAGAAACCGGAGTTAAAACCTCATCTGGTCTTTTGGAGATTATTTCTTCTGGTGTATAGCCCAGCGTTTGTTTAATAGACGGACTAAAATAGGTGAATTTGAAGTTTAAATCCATAGTCCAAATAACATCTGAAACGTTATCAGCAAGCAGGCGGTAGCGTTCTTCACTCTCTCTTAATGCCTCCTCTGCCCTTTTATATTTATCAATATTCTGAAATGTCCCTGTAAGTTTTACTATTTTACCGCCACTGTAAACGGCTCTTCCAAGCGACCGCACCCAAATCTTATCTTTGCTGCCTGAAGGAATGAAAAGGGATTCAAGATCATAAGGCTCGCCCGTTTCCGTAGCTTTCTTCAATACTTCCTCTAAAGCTGGCCTGGATTCGGGCGCATAAAAATTCAGGGCTTCTTCCAGCTTCGGCTTATATCCCGGCTCGACTCCGTGGATCCGACCGACCTCTTCCGTCCATGAGACCTCCTTGGTCGAGAGGTCAAGCTCCCAACCTCCGACTTTGGCCATTTCTCCGGTATCCCTTAAAAGCTGAGCACTTTTCTTCAGCGCTTCCTCCGCCCGCTTGCGCTCGGTGATGTCTCGTGCGATAACCATAACACCAGAGACTTTATCATCTGTTTTCATAAGGGAAGCTGAACATTCTAAAGTTATCTCTTTCCCCTTTTTATTCTTGATGCATAAGTAAAGCCTTTTTTCTTTATCTGAAAGAATGTTTGAGAAATTGCTCTTAAGTGTTGGTATGTCCTTGAGATTGGAAATGCTTAAATTCGTGAAATGTTCACCTAACACTTCTTCTTTTGACCCACCGAACACATCTACAGCCTGTTTATTAACTTCGAGAATTCTCCCGGTTCTATCCAGATATATGATAGCGTCATTGGCGCTCTCAAAGAGGTTTTTGAATTTTTCTTCTGATTGTCTCAGCCTCTTTCTTAATTGGTTTTTTTCAATTGCTTTTTTTGCTACAGAAGGCAGAGCTTGAAATCCATCCTCTGATTTGACAATGTAGTCAACGGCGCCTGCCTTCATTGCCTCCACGGCTACTTTTTCGCTTCCATGACCAGTTATCATTATAACCGGGAGATCATAGCCCTCTTCGACTATCTCCTTTAAGATGTCCAGCCCGTTGATTTTAGGAAAGAGATAATCTAAAAGCAAAAGATCATATCTGGTTTTTTTGACCTTTTTCAGGCATTCCTCACCAGTGGTAACACCCTCTACCTCTGCTTTTAATTCCTGATTTAAAATCTTGGTAATAAGTTGGATATGATCACGATTATCATCTGCTACTAATACCTTTAAATTTGAACTCATATTCCCTCCCCTGGTTTTATTAGCTTCAATTCAAACACTTCTTGGGTATGAGTTGGTAATAAACCAGTAGACCTTTAATTTCTTGATCTTATCGAAAAATTCTTGAGAGTCTATTAGTTTGGTAATATAACTATTAGCGCCGTTTTTGTAGCTTTTGACAATCTCCTCTTCCTGTGTAGAGGTGGTTAATACCACTACGGGTATATCTTTAAGATTTTGGTCTGACTTGATAGTTTTCAAAACCTCCTGTCCGTCTATCTTAGGGAGCTTGATGTCTAAAATGATTAATGATGGACGTGGACTTTTCAGAGGATCTGCGTATTCACCCCTTCTGTAAAGATAGTTCAAGGCTTTTTCTCCATCTTCTACTACCCGGACTTCATTAACTATGTTATTTGCTGCTAGAGCCTCTTTTATTAGAAGAACATGATCCGGATTGTCCTCGATCAATAAAATAATTGTATTGTTCTTTGCCATTTTTCCTCCTTGTTTCAGGACTATATGTTCTTAGGGATGGTAAAATAAAATGTGCTCCCAGCTCCTTTCTGGCTTTGCACCCACACTTTGCTCTGATTTGTCTCCACGATTTTTTTGACAATAGCCAAACCTACCCCGGTTCCTTCAGACTTGGTCTCTTTAAGCTGGGAGAAAAGCTCAAAGATTTTATCTTGATATTTTTGTTCTATGCCAATGCCGTTGTCTTTAACAAAGAATGTATAATTCTCATCATTCTCCTGATATCCGATCTCCACTCTTGGTGGTTTATCTTTGCATTTAAATTTCACCGCATTGGACAAAAGGTTATAAAATATCTGATATAACCTTTTGTCTGAATAGAATATCTGGGGAAATTTTTCAGGCATAATGAGTTCCACATCTTCTGCGGGGAAAGACCTGATCACCCCAGCCCAGACAGATTTTATCACCTCCTGAACTGAAATCTCCCTTTTGGCATTCTCTATCCTGCCGATTCTGGAGAGCTCAAGCAGGTCCTCACACAAGCTCGCCATTAAGCTGGCGTTGGCTTGAACCCTCTGTAGATAAAAGAGAGCTTTTTCATTCAAATCCTTTTTATGGTCTTTCAAAAGCAAAGAACAAAAACCCTGAATAGAGATCACAGGATTTTTGAGGTCATGAGAGACCATATAAACAAAGCTTTCCAGGTCCTTGTTTTTCTTCCTCATCTCCTCTTCTGAACGCTTGCGCTCGGTGATGTCACGATTCACGCTCACGAAACCAGTCACCTTGCCAGTCGTATCGCGCAGGACGACGGAAGATACCTCGACCGGGAAGCGCGTTCCATCCTTGCGCGCCTGAGTCGCTTCACCGCGCCAGCTACCACGCTCCGCGATAGCGCGCAGCATCTCGGCTTTATCCACGCCAGGGAATTCAGTGCGAGTTATGTCCAGACCAAACCGTCCGAGAACTTCCTCTGCCTTCCAGCCGTACATAGATTCCGCTGCAGCATTCCAAGCGGTTAGTCTATATTGCGCGTCAGAAGCAACGACGGCATCATTGACGATTGCTAACAGTTGGGCTTGGTACGCGATCTGCTCCTCCGCCCGCTTGCGCTCGGTGATATCCTGTCCATATAAGTTAACATATTTATTCTCAACTATTGGCACTACGGTGTATGAGTAGATTCTATCCTTGACATTGACTTCTAACTCAGAAAGTGGTTTTCCAGTTTTCAATCCCTCAGCTATCAACTTTTTCAAATTCTCCGGAAGTAACTTAAAAATCTCTTTCTCTGATAACCCGGTTGCTTCAAGTAAATCGCCAACCGGTGGATTCCTATAAAGAATCTCTCCTTTTGCATCTATTCTCAGTATCGGATTGGGGTTTTCTAAAGGAAATTTGGAAAGGCTTAATATCATCTCCTCAGCTTTCTTTCGCTCGGAGTTTTCGATAGACTCCCACTTACCTTCCCGCTTGATAAGAGCGAATTGATGATTTTTTACCACATCTATGACCTCGGACGCTCCACATTTATCCAGGGAATAGGTGCAGATAGCTATCATCTGATATTTGCCGATGGCATTGTTCAACTCTTCCTCATACTGAGTGAAATTTTCCCATTCTCTTTTTTCAAGCCAGGCGGTATTACCAGTTAGCCTTAGCCCATCATAACCTTTGGCTAAGGCTTGATTGAGCTTATCAATCCAGGCATTAAGAACTCTTTGCAGGTTGAAAACACCATCTTTGAGATACCATTCGGTATAGGGAACGATCTCTATCTGTCCCTTTTTTAGATATTGATCTAAATCAGACACCGCCTTTTGCATTGCTTCCCTGGCTTCTTTTTCACCGAGTGGCTCTGAAGTAACCCACATACAGAACTCGTTATTTTCTAATCCTGCTTTGAAGTAGGGCACTAAAAGATCAATCAAATCTTCTTTGGTCTGGTAAAATTGACAGAAGTGTGTGCCCCAGGGAACATCCCCTATAATATCGATTCCCGTTTTTCTCTTTTTCTCTTCCATCTTACTTTACTCCAAATTTTTATATCTAATAATAAAACCCCCTACAGCATTCTTCTATTTTTCTCCTATCCGCCAAATTTTTCAATAAAATAAATTATCAGATTTACAATGTCAATCAAAATAAATTTTCTTTATCTTAATTGGAGTATAAAGCTTTATTCTACTTGTAAACCTAAAGGTTTACACTCCAACTGAACTATAATTTTTTGAACTAAGTTTTTTAAGATTGAAAAAAGTGGATCTAAATACCCCCCTTTTTGGATGATCAGATCAGGATGTTATTTATATTTATCGGAATTAAAAAATATGGAATTAGGTCATAAAATTTCTGTTACCGTAACGATTTTGTTAACAAAAAATATATTTCAAAGGTCTTTCATAAAATAAAAAAGCCCTCCATGGGGGAGGGCTTTTAAACAGCTTTAAAATTATAACCCTTTAATCTCGATTTTATCCCGGATGTCGATGATATTGGAATGTTCGTGGTATCTTACGGTACGAAAAGAATCAAGCCTTTTAAGCCCGTTTAAAACTGCGGTTATATTCTCCACCCCTTGCTGAATTATTTTCATAGAAGAGGAGATCTTACCATTCTCATCTTTGATATCTCCTCTTTTTATAGCTATATCGATAAGCTGAGACCTACCCATTATCGAGGTGGTAGCGTTATTGATATAATGTGAAAAGGTGGCT
This sequence comes from uncultured Ignavibacteria bacterium, assembly GCA_964570765.1. Classification (GTDB taxonomy): domain Bacteria; phylum Zixibacteria; class MSB-5A5; order MSB-5A5; family RBG-16-43-9; genus CAZMZF01. The sequence goes on along the minus strand of CAZMZF010000004.1, from coordinate 12,776 downwards.
AAAATAATCTTCAGAGATTCCAGCTCCGCCTCCTTTTTCTCTTCCTCATTTTTTCTACAGAGCTCTCTGATTTTCTCCTTAGTTTTCTCCTCGTAGTTTTGAACCAATCTGCTAATCAACCGGTGAGCTTGCAGAATCACATCATTCAGGTCCTCGGGCACATCCTGATAATAAACAGCCCTTTTGCAAATTTCCTCTGAGAGCTTAGGATAGATTCTATTGAAGAATCCAGATGGCAGATTAATACTTTTTTCCCAGGATCTTGATAACTTTTCCAATACCTGAGCTTCTGTCTCTACAAAAAGAATCTCTGCTATCTGTTCAGCCACATTCACTATTCTGGGTACAAAATCAGTAGGCTCATAATCTTTTTCTGCTTCCCACTCGTGTCCAACAATTGCTTTTTTTAAATTCGCAGGAAAATCCCATTCATTAACCACTCTTTCTCCAGCCTCCAGATGATCAGTGGCTAAAATCTCCCTTTCGATCTGGGAAAGCTTCGCCCCCTTATTATTTCTTTCAAGCACCAGTGAGTATTCTTCTGGAAATTCATCTTTTAAAAAAAGAATCCCGACGTCATGCAATAGACCACAGAGATAGAGCTCCTCCAGATCCGGATAAGCAATCTCCTCCCCGATAAATTTACAGGCTAAAGCAGATATAACTGAACGATGGTTAAATTTAGTATGCCAGGCTACCTCTTCTAAATTCTTAAGATCATAAAGAGTCAAGCTTAAGGCTTTGATCAAAAAATGTTCAAGGTCTATGGTCTCTAATGCCTGGTTAAAAGATTTAACCGGCTCTTTTAGATCTTCGATTGAATTAATCTCATTTAATGCTTTGGCGCACAGGCCAACATCCTCAAAAAGTAATGCTTTCAGCCTTTTTAAATCAGGTTCCTTTTGCTGAGACAACTTTACCAGTTCCCAGAGGGTTTGGGGAAGAATAGGCAATACTGTGATTGAATCGCTTTTTATGATTACACCTTCCTTTCTCATTTACTCTCCTGTCTTATGAATCCAAATTCCGATTTTATTATTTCTATCGGCAAATCAAGAGTAATATTCACCCATAAAGATCAGATGAGGTAGATCATAATATACCCTTGAGTTCGTCCCGAATTTAATCGTTTCGAGAAAGCATATTCTGAACCGGGGGAAATCCCCAACTGAAGACTCTCCAGTTTTCTTCCTCATAAAATAGTTAATCCCGCCATGCCCTTAAGGCGGGATTTCAACTTACACGGTTCCAGATTATTTTAGAGCAAAACTATTTGCAGATAATCTATTACTCGTTATGTTAGAAAAGGTGCGAAGCTGAGTTTATTATTTTCAATATAAGATACCGCCTCTGGTAAGCCCAGACCCAATTCTTCTATGCGGTGAGCATCTGAGCCTAATGCAATAATATTTATTCCTGAATCAACTGCCGATTTTAAGATATCTTCATCCGGGAAGAACTTCTTTATCCCCTTCTTGAACCAGCCAGTATTAAGCTCAATTCCGATTTTCCTATCTTTTAACTCTCGTAAAACCGGACCTATCCATTTTGATTCTGCATCCAGAAGTTCATCTCCATAAAAACTCAGAGCATATTTCTTGAACCCATCCAGATGAGCGATGGAGTGAAATAAACCTGACTTAATCCCGGAAAGAAGATTATCATAATAGTCATCGCATAAACTCTGAGAAGTCCTCTTTTCCAAATATAGAAAAACCTCTTCTGAAGAGGTAATAGCGATATGTTCCAGACAGTGAATCGCTCCTAAGATATAATCCAACTTAAATTTTGAAAGATCTTCTCTCAATTGCTCTTCGATATGATGAGCATAATCTATTTCCAGCCCGGATCTAACCTTTAGCCCTGAAGGTTCATATTTGAGTTTAGCCTCTTCGATTTCTTCAAGATAGATATTAACTGTCTCTTCAGAAAGAGGGGTAACCTTCCCCTTGATCCTCATATAAGCATCAATATCCTTTCTTTCCGGATCGATATCGTAATGCGATGTAAAACAGATTCCCTTCAACCCAATCCTCAGGGCTTTCTGACAAAATTCATCAATCGTGCCTGAAGCATCCAAAGAATAATCTGGATGAACATGGCAATCAAAAAGTTCAATTTTTTGATCTGTGTTTAATATCATCTGTGTTTTTTTAGATTTATAGATTAAGAAAAGGATTATTCCTTCTCTCTTCCCCTACAGTTGTTGAAGGACCGTGTCCTGGGTAGATTATAGTATCATCCTCTTTATCCAGAATCTTATCCTGAATTGATCTTAAGAGCTTCTGATAAGAACCACCAGGAAGATCGGTCCTACCAACTGAGCCATAAAAAATCAGATCTCCGGTAAAAATGATTTTATCCGTCCAGAGGGAGATACTTCCTTGAGTATGTCCTGGAGTATGTAGTACCTCTAACTCTATTTTGCCTATCTTGATTTTATCTTCATCCTTCAAAAGTCTATCTGCCTCAGGAACTGAGATGGGAGTATACGAAAGAATTGATAGATTCTTCACCGGATCAGAAAGCATCTCCGCATCTTCTTTATGAATTAGTATTTGAGCGCAGGTTTTCTTTTTCAACTCTGTTAAAACACCAATATGGTCGCTGTGTCCGTGGGTAAGAATTATATATTTAATTTTCAGGCGCAACTCTTCAAGAACCTTCTCAATCTCTTTCAAATCTCCACCTGGATCAATGATTATGCCCTCATTGGTATTCTCATCCCCCAAGATATAACAATTAGTCTCTAACTCTCCCACGGTTAAGGTTTTTAAAATCATAGTTTTAATGGATTGTAAAGCTTTAGCTTTACTTCTAACTCATTGGTAAGTGAGCAAATTCATTTCAGCAAACCTATCCGAGAAACGGAGACTACGTCTGGCGTAGCCACCGCAGGAAAGGTTTGCACTCCAAAATTCCTCCAAAAGCTACTTTTTTATATTTATCAATTTTTATTTAATATAGTATCAGTAGATTTTGTTGAAACCTGTGATTTTATCCATAAAACCGCATCCAAAAGGTTTCTGGCAACATAATCCGGTCTCAAGACACAGAATACGTGCTTTTGCCAATCATATATTTCAAGATTCGATTCAATTTTTTGTTTCTCGCCCTGACCATAACCAGTCAAAACCAGGATTGATTGTCCATTTATGTTCTTGCCTAATAAGACATCACTCAATTTATCACCAATAACCCAGGATCCTTTCAACTTTAAATATTTATTTTTCAGAGCTTTTTCAATTAAGCCGGTTTTAGGTTTACGGCAATTGCAATTCGCCTCTTTCAGATGAGGGCAATAATAAATTCCAGAAATTTTTATCCCTTCTTTTCCCAGCTCTTCCAAAATAAAGTTATTTACCTCCTCCACCTGTTTTTCAGTCATTATCCCCCTGCTAACTCCCGATTGATTAGAAGTTATCACTAATTTATACCCCAATTCTTGAAGTATCTTCAATGCTTCTTTAGCTCCCGGGATAAATTCTATCTCTTCAATTTTGGACACATAATCCTTCTCCACGGTAATAGTCCCATCTCGGTCAAGAAAAACAGCTTTAGGTGCATTAATCATTTCCCTTGCTACTTTAATAATTTCCTCGGGATTGATATTATCCATACAGAATCTCGATTCCTTAACACATCCTCTTTCGCCATGCAGACTGCAGGGAGAACATTCAACTCCTGCCCAGAATATTTTATCTTCTAATCCCGAGGGTGAAAAACCCAACCCGGGATGGGTTGGCCCAAAAATACCAATGGTTGGAATTCCCAGTGCAGATGCAAGATGCATAGGTCCAGAATCGTTTGAGATGAAAAGCTCACACCTTTCTACCAGAGCTATTAATCTATTGAGAGGTAAATCTATTGCCTGAATTACATTGCCTTCACCCACATACGCTTTTATGTCCTCAATTAGCATTTGATCGTTTTTGTCCCCAACCAGTAAAAATTTTGAAGACAATTCTTGGCTTAAACTTTTAGCTAAAAAAGAGAATTTATCTTTATCCCATCTTTTGGTTTCCCACTTAGCCCCCGGAGCTATCCCCATCAAAACCTCATCTTTTTTAACTCCTGATTCCAATAAATAATTATCAGCCCAGAGTCCTTCTTCGTTTTTTGAGTAGAGCTTTGGAATTCTATTATAATTTTTCAAACCTATTTTTTTCAATCCCTCAAGGTAGCAGTCAATTGTGGAGACAGGTTTAACTTTCCATTTTTTAAAATAGACCATTAAAAAACGAGGGATTAACCTTTTATGATACCAAATCTTCTTTCTGGCTTTAACTAAATGGCGAATAAAAAAACTTCTGAGGTTAGAATGTAAATCAACCACCAGATAAAAATTTTCCTGATTTAATCTTCTTATCAATCTCAATAAGCCAGAAAGCCCTTTGTCTTTACCTTCTGACTCAAAATAGATTACTGAAGAAATCCTTGGATCAGACTCAAAAAGCCCCTGGTATTTTCGTTTGGTTAGAAAATAAATCTCAGAGTTTTTGTAATTTTCTTTTAAGGTATCAAGCACTGGTGTGGTTAATATGATATCTCCCAGAGAGCTTAACCTTATGACCAGTATCCTGTATTTATCTTGCTGCATCTTTCAGCTCTTACTTATCTCAGGAAAATCAAACTGAGAATCCCTATTATAATACAATAATAACCAAAGTATTCCAATTTGCCTTTTTTTAGAATCCGCAGCATAAATTTAATTGTAAGATACCCTAAGAGAAAAGCAAACAAAGCTCCTGAAAGATAAAGTGCCATTGTCTTAGAAGGTAAATTTTGACCTATACTTTCCTTTAACTTCAAAACTGATGCTCCTAAAATTGCAGGTAGAGATAAAAGAAAAGAAAACTCAGCCACCTTTGTTCCTTTTACCCCTCTGAAAAGCCCTGCGCCGATGGTCCAGCCAGACCTGGAAATGCCAGGGAGCAAAGCCAGTCCTTGTGCTAATCCAATTATCAGAGAATCTAAAAAACCAACTGAGTTTTTCTTTGTTTTGGAGAACCTGGTTAGGAAAAGAAAAATTCCGGTGATAATGAGCATTATGGACACAAATTGAGTGCTTTTAAAAGAACTTTCTACAAAGTTCTTAAATAACATCCCCAAAATCCCGGCTGGCACAGAGCCGATTAAAAGGCAGAGAAAAAGGTTAACGTAATTAACTGAACCAATTACTTCTTCCTTAGCAAATATTTTCTTCCAGAGTGCTTTTATTATCCCTAATATATCTTTCCAGAATACAATAACCACTGCCATAAAAGTGCCAAAATGTAAAAATACCTCTAAATAAATATTCTCTGTATGAATATTAAATATTTTCTCAGTTAAGACCAGATGCCCGGAGCTGGAAATAGGTAAAAACTCTGTTAGTCCTTGAACAATTCCTAAGATAATTACATTAATCCAATCCAATTTAACATTCTCCTTTTCATTTTAATACTCGTTAATAAGTAAAACGAAAAAGCTCTGGTGGTCAAGAATAACTTGTAAAAACCAGAGCTTTGCTAAAATAGAATTGCTTGAGATTAATAAAAAGAATAAGTTACTCCTCCAATGAAGCCAAAATTCTCGTCAAACTGTAGCTCACCTAATATTTGAAAATTATTAGAAACCTTTAAGCTTACTCCCGGATTTAGACCCACTTTAAAATCTGTGTCGGCATGATCATTCCACCGAGACCCGGCATCAAAGTGTTCCCTTTGTCCTCTTAAATTCAGCCGACCATAGGGGGAGATAATCCTTCCTTTTGCCAAGGGGAAGTCTTTGGACCCGCAGAAATTTGCACCAAAAGAGAAAGTATTAAAATCACTTAAACTGAAAAACTCCAATCCAGCTCCAATCGACAGGTCAAAAGGGTCTTTGAGCTTTGCATCTAAAATCTGGTATTTAAAATCTCCTCCTAAAATAATTCCTTGACTGCTCTCTCCAAACTCTGGATCAAAACTGATCACTCCTAATTTCATCCCTAAATCAAAATAATCTGCTACTCCTCCTCTAAACTGTCCAAAGAAAGCAAAGGCATCTTCATATACTCCAAAATACCCTCCTAAATCATAACTCCCAACTGGCAGAGTGCGAGCAGTAGAAAGCTGACCCAGGAATTGAGCCTGAGCTGATGTAATTGAGAATGACAAACCCAAGACTATCAGTATAACGATTTTGAACTTTCTCATCTTAATCTCCTTCAAAAAAGGTTAAAGGTCAACCAAAGTTGTCTGATTATAATATATACATTCCATCTTGTCAATAGTTCGGTAAAAAAAGTTTAAAAATTTAGATTTTTTTGTAGAGACGCATTGAATGCGTCTCTACTTTCTGGAATAACCTCTCCCTTGCCCTTCTCTTACAAAGGAGAGGGGATTTTTGGGTTGGTTCGGGAATTGGATTTCCCGAACCAATTCTGCGCGGTCCACCTGTGGCGGATAATTCCCACACGAACTAAGAAAACTTTTTAAACCTCGCTCCCCACAAAATCAAATTCTATCTTATCAGGTTTAATCTCTTTAGATATATACTGTTTATTATCTTTATTGGCAAAGACTTTCAGGTCTAAAGGGTATTTAGTGTAAGGATTATGAAAAACAATGAATCTCTCCCTTCTCTCACATAAAGCTATTGCACTAATTGTGGTATTCTTGTCTGGTGCTATTATTCCTTTTAAATACGCATAGAAAGCTTTCGGTTTTCTATTTAAATTTACGTGATGATAAAATACAATTAAAACATAAGAGTTGCCTTTCGTAGCGCAATTTTTAAACTTCTTCGATGAATTCTTGATATAGTTTAGTAACCTTTGTGTATTTCTTAACTCTACCCCTCGATTAAGTGGCGCCTGAAAGAAGTACCTCCTTAGTTGACCTTCTGTGTTTAAATCTACCAATTCAATCTCTACTTCTCTAACTCCGATGTCTAATTTCAGTGGAAAGGAACATTTATTTCCCAATTTTTGAAGTTTATTTGCTACTAAATCTGCTATTGACTTTTCTTCTTTTGAAGATAATTGGGCTTCATTTTTTATTCGCAATTTGAAATAATACGGATATGGTAGTTCTTCTAGTCTGCTGAACAGTCTATCTGCAACTTCATCCGCTTTCGCAAACTCCTTTTGTTCAAACATACTCTTTATTTCACAATAAATTTTTAACCCTTCTTTTTCTAATAGATAATCTGGTGTTTTAGGACTATCTGAAGGTTTCTGTTGATTATCCTTATCTAACTTTGTGCATAGGTATCCTCTTGTTTTAAAATATTCTGCAAAAAACTCTTCATCTTCTTTTGAGACTCTATCTCTAAAGGGTTTAGTCTCTGATGTCAAGGCTGTTTCTACTTCGATTTTCCTCGTCGGGTCAGGGGACCCGACGAGCACACGTTTCTTTCTTCCCTGTTTACTGTCCACTATTATTCATTCCTTTAATTTATTCTTCAGCTCTTCCAACTTATTCAACGCTTCTAAGGGAGTTAATTTCTCAATCTCAATTTTCTTAAGCTCATCACAAATCAAGCTCTGTTTAGGTGAGAAAAAGCTCAACTGAAAATCTTTAATGAGTTGCTCTGTCTTAGGCTTGGGTAATTTTTCATAAGAAAGCTCGCCTGATTCCAGCTCAGCTAAAATCTCCTTAGCTCTCTCCAAAACGGTTTTTGGTATCCCGGCTAAACGTGCCACCTGAATGCCGTAACTATCATCACAACCTCCCGGAACAATCTTCCTCAAGAAAATCACCTCATCTTCCCATTCCTTGACTGCTACATTATAGTTTCTGACCTTAGGCAAAAATTTTGCCAGCTCGGTCAACTCATGATAATGGGTGGCAAATAATGTCTTGGCACAAACCTTCTCACTATTATGCAGATATTCAGTTACAGCCCAGGCTATAGAAAGCCCATCAAAAGTAGAAGTTCCTCTGCCGATCTCATCTAAGAGGATAAGACTTTTTGAGGTAGCGTTATTCAAGATATTAGCGGTCTCGTTCATTTCAACTAAGAAAGTGCTCTGTCCTAAAGCGATATTATCCATAGCTCCTACCCGTGTAAAGATGCGGTCAACGATTCCGATTCTGGCTTTTTTCGCTGGAATAAAGGAGCCGATCTGAGCTAAAAGGACTAAAAGACCAACCTGACGTAGATAAGTAGATTTCCCAGCCATATTTGGTCCGGTGATTATATGAATCCTTTCATCCTCACCTATTTTAGTATCATTGGGAATAAATGCCCCGTAATCCAGAACCTGTTCGATAACTGGATGTCTCCCCTCTTCAATAATAATCTCATCTCCATCCTTTACCTCAGGAAGGATATAATCATTTTCTTTTGCCACCCTGGAAAATGATAAGAGTAAATCCAGCCGGGCAATTATCTCTGCGCAGAGTTGAATGTCCTTAGTTCTTCTGGCAACCTGGTCCCTCACCTTGAGAAAAAGCTCATATTCCATTTGAAAGATTTTCTCTTCAGCGCCAACTATCTTTGCTTCCCTCTCCTTTAGCTCAGGCGTTACAAACCTTTCTGCATTGACCATCGTCTGTTTTCTTATATAATCTAAAGGCACCTTTGATAGATGATGCCGGGTAACCTCAATATAATATCCAAATATCTGATTGAACCCGACCTTTAAAGATGGAATACCAGTTCTCTCCTTATCATTTTTCTCTAAATGAGCAATCCAGTTTTTATTATCAGAGACCTCTTTCTTAAGAGCATCCAGTTCCTGGTCATAACCTTTCTTGATAATCCCGCCTTCAGTCAAAACCAGAGGAGGATCTTCAACCATGGAATTCTCAATTAGATTTAATATGTCTGAGATTTCTGGAATAGTATTAATGATCTCTTTAAGGATGAAAGAGTTTGCATCTTTAAGAATGTTCTTGATTTCAGGCATAACTTTAAGTGATTCTTTTATCCCTATGAGGTCTTTTGGATTAGCTTTTCCATAACCTAACTTGCCACTTAACCTTTCTAAGTCAGAAATAGATTCCAGTTTCTTTTCTATTTCATCGAATAAGTTTTTATTATCAAAAAACTCTTTAATCCCCTCCTGGCGTTCTTTTATCTTTTGTAAATTCAAAAGAGGCTTTATGATCCAGTTTTTCAAAAGCCTGGCGCCCATAGGTGTTCTTGTCTTGTTTATAAGAGAAAAAAGGGTGTTTTCTTTATCCCTGGTCGAAAAAGAAGAAAGCAATTCCAGATTGCGAATAGTATTTGTATCTAAGAACATCTCCTCAGAGTTAAAAATTTTCGAGATATTATTTATATGCAAGATAAAAGTCTTTTTGGTTTGATTCAGATAAGATAAAATTGCTCCGGCTGAGCAGATACCCAATTTCAAGTCCTGGACACCGAATCCTTCTAAGGAGGAGGTCTTAAAATGTTCGGTTAAAAGCCTAAAAGCAAAATCATAGGAGAATTTCCAGCTTTCCAGGGGAGTTAAAGTGAAATTAAAATTTATGCCATTTTTCAAACTCTCTTTTTTATTCTGCTCCCATTCCTCTGGAATTAATATCTCTGAAGGAGCAAGAGTGTTCAGCATCTCCGAAAGTTTCTCCGGGAAAACTTCATCTATTTTAAACTCGCCCGTAGAAAGGTCAACTAAGCCCAACCCATATTTTTCCTTACTCTCGAAAAGACTAACCAGGTAATTATTCTCCTGACTATCCAGAGCTTGATCCAAAGTTATCGTCCCTGGAGTGATTATCTCTACGATTTCCCTCTTCACTAATCCTTTGGCTTTTTTGGGGTCTTCAGTCTGTTCGCATACCACCACCTTCTTCCCGGCTTTTAATAATTTAGTCAGATATTTTTCTGCTGAATGATAGGGAACACCAGCTAAGGGAACTCTTTCCATCTTACCATGTGCTCTGGAAGTTAAGGCTATTCCCAGGATCCTGGAAGCAATTTTGGCATCTTCACCGAACATCTCATAGAAATCTCCCATTCGGAAAAAAATGATCTCATCCGGATGCTGGCTTTTGATCTTGTTATATTGTTCCATCAAAGGGGTTGAGAATTTTTCCATCTTTTATAGCTTGAAAAGATTTTGGGGCAGGTTATATTTCAAAAAATGTTACTTGATCACGATATTATAAACTTCCCCCATCTCCTGCTCCAGTTTCTCCCTTAGTTTTTGAGCCTCTGATAGGGAATCAAAAGCGCCAACCTGAATCACCATATACTTCTTAGTTTGAATGGTCTTATAATTTTGCTCTGGCTTGTATCCTCTGGATTTCAATTCTTTCATGATCTTAGCTGCGTTTACCTTATTGGAGAACACACCTATTTGCACGGTATATTTTGTCCCGGTCAATTTCTCTGCGTCACCTGATTTTTTTTCTGGAACAATATCTTCAGTTAAAATCTGACTTTCTGAATCTATCCCTTCCGGGAATTTCTCTTTATAAAGGTTCAAATAAAGAATTGCCTTATTTTTGTCTCCAGAACTCTCAAACAAACGATAGATTTCTGCAAGAGTCAAAGGAAAAGCTTCCGTCTCTGCATATTCATCCATTACCTTATTATATTCTTTTATGCTCTTATCAAATTCCCCCAGAGAAAAATAAATTTCCCCTCTCCCCAGCTGGGCCAGAGCTGACCAGAAAGAAAGAGGATAAAGATCAACTATATTTTTAAACCCTTTCAAGGCTTGGTCCGTTCTGCCGGTAGAGAAATAAGTCTTGCTCTCTAACCACAATATCTGTGGTAAAAAAGCGCTCCGGGGAAAACTTTTTTTAAACTCAAAGCAAAGCGAAAGTAGAGAATCGTTTAACCCCTCGGTTTGATAATACCAGCAGAGTTCTAAAGCTGACTCCTCTCTCTTAACTTTGGAGGAGCTTTTCCAGACCTTCTTGAAATATCCAACCGATTTTTCCGCATCCCCTTCTAATTTACCTGCATAATATAAAGCTTCGTAATCAGAAGGATTTGATTCTAAATAACTCCGCAACTCTTCCTGAGCGGATTTGAAATCTCCCTGATTATAGTAGCTTATGGCCGTATTTAATGCTTGACCGACTGCGGAGGAACAGAATAAAATCAGTCCTGATAATAATATTCTGATTATAGTAAGTATGCTCCTGAAGTCCATTTAAGATGATTAGATATTAAAGCTATTCCATTCCTGACAATTCGGGCATTTCCATAAAGGCTCTTCAGACTTATGCCCGCATTTAGAACAGATGAAAAATTCCCCTCTTTTCCCTAATTTTGTAGAAAGCTCATCTATTACAATCTGAGCTTTGTCAAGTTGACCGGTTTCCTGGTAGATTTTTATAAGATTAAGATGTGCCGGCAGGTAATTAGGGTCTATCTCTAAGATAGTTTTATAATTTTGCTGTGCTACTTCAAATCTACCCTTTTTCTCGTAGATAATTGCCAGAGCCTGTAATGCTTTTATATCCTTAGGATTATCCTTTAAGAGCCGGTTATAGATTTCAGCCATCTCGCTGTAACTTCCAATCTCAAATAAGGTTTCTTCTAACCGATCGAATATTAAATATCCACTCTGGGGTACTGTTTCTAAGAGCTTTCTCCAGTAGGTTATAGCATCCTCTGGTCTCCGGTCTGCAATATAAGCTTCCCCTAAATAAAGATAGGCTGGCACACATTTATCATCGTAGTTTAATGCCTCTTTATAACAAAGTCTGGCTTTATGATATTCCCCCTTTCCGGCAAGCTCATTTCCTTGAAATACTTGGTATAAAGCTAAAACAGGGTAACTTCTCTCTTTTTCAGATTTATCTTTAGCTAACTCCTCTCTGAACCTGGATGCCTCCTCCCAGGAAGAAAGTTCTTCATAACAGGTTAAAAGCTTTCTCTTCGCCCATAAATTAGGATGATCTAATTTAAGAATATCATTCAAAATCGAAACGCCCTTCTCCCAATCCTTTGCCTCTAAATAATCTTCTGCTAAGCTCTTGAGGATCTCAATCCGGGTTTCATCCGAAAGTCCATACCTTAAAGTAAGCTCATTATGAACCTGGAGAGCTTTTTCGATCTGCCCTCTTTTACGGAAAAGGTCTCCTAATTTTAAATAAGCATCCACATTGTCCGTATCCTCAGTCACCACCTGTTTAAATCTCTGAAAGGCTACTTTATCCTCACCCGAGACTAAAGCTTTTAAAGCTTCAAGATATAACCTCTGAGCTGGCTTGTCGCCTTTTCTTTTGGATTTTGACAGGAAGTAAGCAATAAGAATCAAGATAAGCAAACTAACTGCAAAAATCGAAATGATATGAGAAGAGCTCACGTTACCTCCACTTAGCTGTTCGATGTCAGATATTCGTCATTCGCTATTAGCTATTCGTTATTAAAATTTTATTCCATCTTTTCTTCTTCTAATGGTAGATTTCTGAGAGTGGTTATTTCCTCGGTCAGCCTTGCATTTTCTTTTCTTTGTTCTCTTAGCTCTGCTTGAATTCGCAGGTAATAAGATACCCCTAACAGGAAAGAGATGAACATCCCGATTACTAAAGACCAGTATGCTACGATAATCATTGGCACTCCAGAATATTGATAGCCAAAGAGATTGACCGAGACATATTCACCGGAGTTATATATAGAGAAGCCAATTAAAATCATAATTATCACCAGGATTAAAAGTATCTTCAAAGCCCACATAGATTACCTCCTTTCCTCCGTATCCAGATTTGGATATTTATGGTGCTAAAACCCGATAAAATTTTTTAAAAGTTAATATTCTTAATGATGGTTGTCAATTAAAAAATAGTTTAATGTTATAGCAAGATTAAAATATCCTAATTTCTGCAAAGTTAAAATGTCCTGTT